>CAZABP010000035.1:0-48474 GCA_964483245.1 uncultured candidatus Brocadiaceae bacterium
CCGGGCGCCCCCGGCCGCATCGGGGCCACGGCGAGCACCAGGCGCTGGCTGCCGTGCGCGCGTTGTCGGCGATGGCGGAGAGCCTGCTGCAGGTCGAAGGGGTCGATCTGCTGTCGCGGCCACGCTTCCTCGACCTGAACCTGCGCATCCCGCTGGACGTCAAGCGCGACGGGATCCGCGCCTCGGCCCGCGTCGTCGAGCAGATCCTGGCGCGCGTGCACGAGGTGCGCGCGCACGAGCGGGCGCTCGTGCCGGGCGCCGTCTACTGCTTCTTCCACGAGCGTGCCGACGTCGACTCGGCGCGGCCTGCCGACCCGCGGCAGGTGTTCGAGGGCTACTCGAGCACCGGGCGGCCGCAGTTCACCGACTTCGTGACGCGGATGATCGAGAGCAAGGCGCCCGGCATCGACGAGATGCTGGCCGGCGAGGAGTCGGTCGTCGCCGCAGTCACGATGGGGCGCGTGCTGCGGACCGCGCAGCTCGCCGAGTTCGGCAAGGCGAGTCCGGTGTTCCGGATCCTCGGGCAGGTCGACGCCGGGCTGTTCCCGACGCTGAGCGGCAGCGCCAAGGCGGCGTTCTCGTTCCAGCTGCTGCTCGGGACGACGATCGAGGGGAAGCCGCGGCTGAAGATCCACGCCGTCGGCGCGGTCGATCTGACCGACCTCGCCGATCCGGAGGTGGCGTTCCTGTTGAGCCGGTTCCAACACCGGATCGACGAGGCGGCACTGCAGCTGGCCGGCAAGCAGGCGAGCGGCGCCGAGGTCGACTCCGAGGAGTTCGTGCTGCCGCTGCTGCAGGATCTCGCGCGCCAGCTGATGGCGTCCGCGCGCCGGCGCAACCGCCGCACGCGGCACGCGAACGAGCGCACCGAAGAGGGCCAACGGCCGACGACGAAGGCCTGGGCGGACGCGAGCGAAGCCGGCGACGGTGACCTGCTGTGGGACGAGGTCGAGGGCACGATCGTCGTGCTCGGTCCGCGCGGTCGCGTGCACGTGTTCACGCCGTCGGGCAAGCACGTCACCAGCGTCGTCATGAACGGCGCCAGCATCGAGAAGCGACGCCAGCAGGGACGCTGGCGCGCTGCCGAGCCGGCCGAACGCGGCGAGTTCCGGATCCGGCTGCGGCGCGTCGACGTCGACGCCGAGCAGGCGGCTGCGGTGGCTGAGGCGGAGCGACGGCCGGCGCCGGGGCCGGCGCGGCGCGCGGCGACCGCGAGCCCGGCGGCGCCGGTTGCCGCGGCGGAGGCGAGCGCAGCCGTCGAGCCGGGTGGCGCCGAGCCAGTGCAGGAGACGAGCGGGTCCCCGCAGGACGAGTCCCCGCAGGCTGAGCCGCCGCAGACCGAGCCGCCACAGTCAGGACCGAACGACGCACCGGCGCTGTCGGATCCGTCAGGACAGCAGCAGCGTGATCGTCAGGACGTAGATCAGGGCACCTGACAGGTCGCACAGCGTCGTCAGCGCCGGGTTCGCGACGAGGGCCGGGTCCATCCGCAGCGCCGACAGCGAGATCGGAATCGCCGCGCCGTACAGCGCGGCGGCGACGATCTGCGCCGCCAGCGCCAGCGAGACCGCGATCGCGATCCGCGTCAGCGTCGCCGACTCGATCGGATCGCCGATCAGCGTGACTTCGAGGAACGCGACGAGGCCCAGCACCGCCGCCATGCAGCCGCTGATCCGCAGCTCCTTCCAGATCACCGACAGCAGTGCGCGCGTCGAGATCTGACCGATGGCGAGCCCGCGGATCACGACCGTGCTCGTCTGCGCGCCGACGTTGCCGCCGGTCGACATCACCATCGGCAGGAACGCCAGCAGCGTGCCGAACAGCACCGACTCGTAGTGCCGGATCACCGCCGCTGTGCCGAGGAACATGACCGCCAGCGCGGCGATCCACGGCACGCGCCGGCGGAAGTGGCTCAGCACGCCTTCGTCGTCGTAGCCGCCCGCCTCCTCGCTGGCCGTGATGCCGGCCATCCGCTCGATGTCTTCGGTCTCCTCCTCCTGCAGGATGTCGGCCGCGTCGTCGTGCGTGACGATCCCGACCAGGCGGTGCTCGCGGTCGACGACCGGGATCGCGATCAGGTCGTATTCACGGATCAGCCGCGCCGCTTCCGCCTGGTCGGCGCGCGATTCGACCATTGCGATGTCCGTGCGCATGATCTCGCCGACCGTCAGGTGCGAGCGCGCGACCAGCAGATCGCGCAGCGAGACCAGCCCCAGCAGCCGCTGCTCCGGGTCGATGACGTAGCTGACGTAGATCGTCTCCTTGTCCGGGGCCTGGCGCCGGATCTCCTCGAGGGCGCGGACGACCGTCAGGCTCGCTGCGAGCGCGCAGTATTCCGTCGACAGGATCGCGCCGACCTGGTCCGGTTCGTATTGCTCACGCCGGATCAGGTCCTCGCGCACCGCGCGGTTCAGCAGCGGGAAGACCTGATCGCGCACGCGTTCGTCCAGGCGGTCGACGAACCCCGCGCGCTCGTCCGATGACATCGCCTGGATCAGGCGCACCAGCCGCTCGCGCCCCGCCCCGGCGATGATGCTCTCCTGCAGCTCCGGATCGAGGTACTCGAACACGTCGCGTTCGAGGTCGATCGGCAGCATCGCCGTGATCGCCGTGATCTCGTCCGGCTCCAGCCCCGACAGGATCGACGCCGCGTCGTTGGGGTGCAGCTCGCTGAGCAGCGCGACGAGATCCTCCCGCTGCCCCTCCTGGAGCAGCTCGCGGAGCTCCGGCGCGAGCAGCGGGTTGCGCATGGCGGAGGCTTTACCGGACCGTCGCAGGGCAAGGAAGCGCGCCGGAGCGTTTCGCGCCGCGCGCGGTGGGGGCCGGCGCGTCGGCTGTTGGTCGCTCGTGGCGCGCGAGCAACGCGGTCGCCGCGCTGCGCTTGACCGTCCGTGGATGCGTGGCTACCTTCCCGCCCCCCTGCCGGCGCGCAGACGCGTGCAGGCAGCGGTCGGGGCGTGGCTCAGCCTGGTAGAGCGTTGCGTTCGGGACGCAAAGGTCGGAGGTTCAAATCCTCTCGCCCCGACCAGTTTCTCGCGCTGCACCGCTAGAGCTGTCTGGAGTCAGGGCGATCCGAGCTCGGGCCCGCTTCCACGCGCGGAATGCCAGTTGGCGCGAACGAGTACTTCGCGCTGCTTCGAGTCGCGCGTGTAGTAGCCGTGGTATCCGCACCTTGGCAGCAGGATTCGGCGGGCAGCGGACACGCTCGTGGATTCGAACACTGCCCCCGATCCCGGCATCGACGTCAGGCGTTCGATGGCACGGGCGAGCTCATCGAAGCAGAGACCCGGTGCAGTCGGCCGCTCCTGCATCCACCAGTCGTTCACGCCCTGCGCCTGTTCGGCCGCCGTGGCTGTGAACGACACGGTCCAAGAGCGTGACCTCACGCTCGAGGGCGCAGGCGTCGCAGCACCGTCTCCGCCGCGATCACTCGACCCGCCCGAGCGTCCTGCTCCGAACGCGCAAGGACCTCCTCGAGACGGCGGCGATCTTCGTCGGTCAGGTCGTCCCACCAATCGGCGGGAACGAACTCCACCTCGGTGCCCTCGGGCAGATCCGTGGGTTCGTCGAGGACGAGGCGACCGTTCTTTACGCGCGCCTTGAGGTCCGACATTCGCCGTAGCCTACCCTTCAACGCGTCGGTCGGGCTCTACCAGTTGCGGCGGTGCCGAGGCGGCGCCTCCGAAGGGTCATGCCGAGCGCAGCATCAGCCTCTGAACCGCGATCCGGTGCCGATCGAGCTGCCCGAGGAACAGCCCCGTGATCGGGGTCAGAACCTCCACGGACGATTCAAACGAGCGCCAGTCGCCCCGACCAGTGTCTCGCGCGGAATGCGCGGGAACGGTTCGGAGAGCGCCGCCCGCCGCGCGCAGGCGGCGATCGAGGCAGGAGCAGGGAGGTGCCCCGTGCGGGTTGCTGTTTGCGAAGGCCGGGCAGCCGATGATCGCGCAGCATGTTGGTCGCCGCTTCCTATCTGCTGTTGCTGCTCGGGATCCTCGGCGCCACCGACATCTGGTTGTTCCACACCAGGGCTCATCACCTGCACGATCATCCGCCGGCGCGCGCGGAGCTCGTCACGCACTTCCTGCGCGGCCCGACCTACTTCCTGCTGTTCCTGCTGGTGCCGAACTTCACGTTCCACGGCGGATGGTTGGTCGGACTGCTGGTGCTGTTGGCGTTCGACCTCGGCATCTCGATCGCCGACTTCTGGCTCGAGCCAGCGAGTCGCCGCGCCCTCGGCGGGCTGCCGCGCGGGGAATACCTGCTGCACGTACTGATGGCGATGCTGTTCGGTGCATTGGTGGCGGCGGTGCTCTACGAGAGCGCCGGCCGGATGGCTGAACCTTCCGAGTTGCGTTGGATCGGAGTCGAGGCCCAGCCATGGCTCCGCCTCGTGCTCGCAGGCATGTCGTTGGGTGTGCTCTGGTCCGGGCTGGCCGACCTGGCCGCCGTGCGGAGGCTCGCGCGAAGAGTGTGATGGCGCATCCGCATGTCGCTGGTCTGCTGCCGGTGCTCGACCCGGACTGGCGGGCGAAGATCCGGCGCGGTGGCCTGCTGCTCTGCCTCCCATTCGTCGGCTGGCCTGCCGTGCTCGGCTACCGGGCCCGGTTCGTGCGTCACCTGTTTCACCCGACGGCCGCCGCGCTGCCCGATTGGGAGGAAGGGTTCTGGGGGTTCGTGCGCGAGGGGCTTGCGGCGATGGCAGTGATCTTCGGCTACCTCGCACCGCTGTACGCGGCCGTGGCCTGGCTTGCCCTGGAGCGGGGCTTCGTGCCGGGATCGGGCACGATCGTGCTCGCCGTTGCGTTCGCAGCGTTTCCCATTTTCTCGCCGCTGTCGTTTCCGGTCGGTGCCCTCCTCCTGACCCGAGGTGGTTGGGTCGGTGGGGGCGAGTGCGCGCTTGCGCTGGCGGTCTGGGCCCTGCTGGTGTTCTTGGTGCCCGCTGGTTTCCTGCAGGTGTCCCTCGGTCGCAGCCACTGGGGCGCATTCGCGCTCTGGCGCACGGTTCCGTTCGTCGCCAGGAACCTGCGCGCCTACGCCGCCGCCTGGTGGCACTCGGGCATCATGAGCCTGACCGGTCACCTGTTCCTGCCGTTCGCGCCGTGGGGCGTGGTCTGGTGCTACCTCGGCATCCTCACGCTGTTCAACGAGATCTTGATCACCGCAGGGCATGCGCCGGGCAACGGCTGGCTGCAGTGTGGCCTCGACCATCCTCGCCTTCGTGGGAGCGGTGGTTTCGGTCGGTTCGTGATGCAGGATGGCAGCGGAGCGTCCATGACCGCGATGCGGCTGTGGTGGTTCACCGCACCGTTGCCGCGCGGGCGTTGGTGTCTCGATGCAAGTTCGAGTCCGTAGCGATTGCGGTCGGAGGACAAAACACCCGCGACCCAGGAAGCCCCGCCCGGCGCGAGCGTTTGCAACCGGCTGGAACCAGCGCCACTCTCCCCGACCACGATCAGCGCTCGCAGCGCGCGACCCGATCCCGTTCGCGGAATCCACACCATGCGCATCCGCCTTCTCGCGTCCGTTCCCCTGCTCGCAGTCCTGTTCGTCGGCGCGTCGCAGGATCCCGAGAAGCCTGCGCCGTCTGGCGAGCTCGTCGCCGGCAAGATGGACCCCGCGCTGCTGCAGAAGCTGGCGTGGGTCTGCGGCACCTGGGTGCAGCGCAAGGACAAGACCACGATCGAAGAGCATTGGCGACCGCTGCAGGGCACGACGATCCTCGGCACGTCGCACACGTTCGATGACGAGAAGTCGAGCTTCTTCGAGTTCCTCCGCATCGGCCATCGCGCCGGCTCGATCTCCTACGTCGCGATGCCCGGTGGCGCACCGCCGACGTTGTTCCGGCTGGTCAAGGTCGAGGACGGGCTGATGGTGTTCGAGAACGAGCAGCACGACCACCCGCAGCGGATCCGCTACGAGCGGACCGAGGCCGGCATGACGGCCACGATCAGCCAGCTCGACGGCAGCCGGGCGAAGGCGTTCGTGTTCGAGAAGAAGGACTGACCGCAGCGTACGCGCCGCAGGTAGCAATCCTGCCCGGCCGGCCGGTCACCGGCGCCGTCGTCGCACGCCGTCGTTGCCCGGGATCGGAGTTCGGGGTGCCTCGTCCACGTTGGGCGACGCGGCGCTGCCGCCGGGAACGATCCCGCGCTGCGCGCACCTTCGCCACGACCCCAGGGCCCTCTATGTACAAGCCGTTCTTCGCTGTTGTTCTCGTCACGCTCGTGACCTTTGCGCCGTTGCCGGCGCAGCAGGTGTCCAGCGGTCAGGACGCGGATCGGAAGGCAACCCACGCCACGGTCCTCGCCGACGATTCGACTGTGCTGGCCGCCGTGTCGGTCGGCTACGGCGCTTCCCCGTGGCGCGCGAGCTATGGGTCGATGCTCGCGCAGCTCAAGGGCAGCAACTACTCGCGGCTCGGCAGCGGTTGGTGGACCACGCTGGACACGATCGGTGCCATCGAGATCGGAGGGATCCGGATCGAAGCCGGCAGCTACTACCTCGGCCTGCGAGTCGATCGGGACGGCGCGTTCCATCTGCTGCTGTTCGACAGCAAGCAGGCGATGCAACAGCGGCTGCTGCCGGCCTCGACGCCGCTCTACACGGGGGCTGCGAAGGCGGATCTCGCTGCGCCACTGGCGTTCGTCGAGGACGCGCACAAGGGCGCCGTCGCGCAGCTCGCGATCGAGATCGCGACGGATTCGAAGCACCCGACGCAGGGGACGCTGAAGATCCGCTGGGGTCCGCACGAAGCCACCGCGCCGGTGAAGTTCGAGCTCGGGGCGGGCACGAAGGCGGCTGACGGGAAGAAGTGATCCACGTGCCGCTCGTGCCGCCGGGCATGCGGACGCAATCGTGCTGAGCCTCGCAGCGAACGCGCGCGGGCTCGATCAGCGCCGGCCCTTGGCCGGGCGGCGAGGAGCGGCCCGCTGCGCGGCCTTCTTCGCGCGGACCGCGCGCTTTTGCTGTTCCTCCGCCTTCAGGATCACCGAGCTTTTCGCGCCGGGAACGGGACGCACGGCTGCGAGATCCAGGGCGGCGCGCATCAAGGCCTCGATCTCAGGCCGGTCGAGGTCGGCTGCCTTGTCGATCGGGACGTAACGCACCATCTTGCCGCTGCCTTGCAGCAGCTTGTCCGGATCCGACTTCGACAACTGCGGCCCGCGCGCGAAGAAGAGCTTCACCTGCTCCGGATACAGCGCGAGCGAGCAGACCGCCTCGTAGCCGCGCTCGGTCGGTGAGTACGAGATCATCAGCGAGCTCTGGCGCTCGTACAGGTAGACGACCTCGAACAGGCCGGGCAGCCGGGCACGCAGCTTCGTGCGCAGCGCCTTCCCGAGCCTGGCGATCGCCGGCTCGTATCTCGCAAAGAAACCGGCAAGCTGGGTTTCGGTGTTGGTCACGGGCAGGTCTCCGAGTCGTGGAACCTGCTCCGGACTGTATCCGCCGACGCACGGACTCACCGCACGCCGTCTCCCAGACCATGCGTGTTGCGCGGAGGCGGCGAGACGGTGCTGGTCCGCGTTGGCGGGCCGGCACAGTTCGGCCGATCGTGCGCGTGCTGCCATCGCAGGTAGTCTCCCGCCTTGTCGAGTGCACGTCCGTGGCCGGCATGAAGCGTGAGCGTTCCTGGGTGGTGATTCTCTGCACGCTGGGTGGCGGCGCGCTCTTCTACTTCGTTGCCGCGGTTGCGTCCTGCACGTGGCTGTGGCCCGAGAGCAACTTGTGCGGAATCGGCGCCGTCTTCTTCGCGGCACCGCTCGGCATGATTCTCGGCGCGACGGCGGGGCGGTGGCTTTCGCCGCCGAAGAGACGCGCGGATGGCAGATGACGTGTTGCAGGACCGGGCCGCTGACAGGCATCGCGCTGCGGCGTGAGAACGGCCATGAGGTCGCAAGATCGACTCGCATGCGCCGAGTCGGCTGCAGCGTGCTCGCGTGCTCTTGCGCTCCGCAGTCCGGGCGGCGACGCTCTTGCGTGCTGTCGCCGGTGTCTCCGCCGGTCCGACCAGCACGACCCAGAACGCGCGACCCGGCGTCGCACCGAACATGCAGCAAGCCTGTCCTTCCGCGTCGATCGCCCGCCTCATCGGCCTGACCGTCGTAGTCGGGGTCGTCACCGGCGTGATCAGTGGCCTGACGCTCGCGCTGATCCTCGGCACCGGCGACCGCACGCTGCTCGCGGCGCTGACCGCTTCGATCACGGCGGCTGTCACCACGGCCGTCGTGACCAGCCGTGTGCGCGTGGCGTCCGAGCATTCTGCGAGCTGACGCGCAGACCGGCACGATTGCGGCACCGATTCCGCGGACCGTTGCGTAACCCGCGAACCATCACCCGATGAACATCCTGCTGTGGGTGTTGCAGGTCCTCGCCGCGCTGCTGTTCGGCGCTTCGGGCGCCATGAAGCTGTTCCTGTTCGACAAGGTCAGCGCCGACGTCCCGTCCTTCGGTGCCCTGCCGCGCGGAGTCTGGATGGTGCTCGGGTTCCTCGAACTCGTCTGCGTCGTCGGGCTGATCGTCCCCGCGGCATTGCCCTGGCAGCCGCGCCTGACCGCCGTCGCCGCTGCCGTCCTGGCCCTCGAGACCCTGCTGTTCGCCTGGGTGCACGTGAAGTACCGCGAGCTCCCGCCGATCGTGTTCAGCGTCGTGCTCGGCCTGCTGATGGCGTTCGTGGCGTACGGCCGGTTCGTCCTGGCGCCGATCGAGTAGGGGGCGACCACTGGTCCAGTGGGCACCTCGGATCAGCCGACCACATCCGCGAGCGTCGGACCGTCTGCCAGCGTCCCGGACACAAGGATCGCGTGACCCCAGAACAGGTCGCCGTCCTCGTACCAGAACTCGAACCGGCCGTCCGGCGCGGCAGACACCGATTCCAACACAATGCACGCGCGGAACGTCTGCGCGGAGATCGGCACCTCGCCCGGCTCCAGCCAGGCCTCGTTCTTGATGGCCAACAGACGCTGGACGGCGAACTCCTCGATGCGCGCCGCCCACACGGATTGATCGCGCCACAGGGCACGCGCCGTCGTCAGCGATGCATGCAGACGTTCGTCGTTGCCTGCCTCGAGCGTCAGCGTGATTGGGCGCCCGCACCAGTCGGCACGACACGCGAACCAGTCGTGCCGGCGATCGAACGTCAGGCGGCCGAACTCCGGATCCTCGATGCTGAGCGGCTCCTGCAGGGCGGAGGCTGCGCGACTCAGCTCCACGTCCTCTGGCACAGCGACAGGGATCCGTAGCAGCTCAGCCGCAGCGACCGTGCCGCGGGCGATGACTTCGACGACGTCGTATGGCCGGATCGTCTCCAACAGGCGGCTGAGCTCCGCCTGTTCGACGTCCCGGTGCAACTCGATCGGCGACTGCCGCAGCGGTCCGCCGCGCACTCGCCAGGGCTGGAGCGTGAACTTCAGCCTCCAGCGTCGCTCGGGTGGTGTGTTCCCTCCGCCGGCACCGCGCGCGTGCACGATGCCGAGGATGTGCGTCTCGTCGCTCGGCAGTGACTCCGGCACCTCCGCGTCCGCAATCGCCGCCGCAGGATCGATCCCGATGCGCTTCGCTTCGAAGTCCAAGGACAACCAGCCGGTGACGTCCTCGGCCGGCAACAGTTCGGCCCACGCGATCGGCGCATCTGGCGGGGTGCGCTGCGGCAGCACCAGCGTGAACCGCCAGAGCGTCTCCTGATTCCGGCCGCCGAAGATCCACGCCTCGCCGTGGATGCGCGTCGGATCGGCCTGGGCGAGGTCGGGGAGGATCCCGTCGCACCACAACCCGGCCCGCCGGCACTCCTCGATCCCGCGCATCTCGTCGCACAGGCGATACGCGAGGTGCAGCCAGTAGTCCGGCTCGTTCATGCTGGCGTGTGCGGCGGCGGGACCTCCGGCGCGGACACTACCGGTCGGGCCCGGATCCGGATGGCCGCTTGGCGATTCTGCGCCGCCGGAGGGCGAAGTGGACAGCGAGGGAACCGACCATCCCAGCAAGTCCAGGGAGTCCGGCAAAGACAAGCGCGGCCTCCAGCCAAGACTTGGCGTGGTAGTCGTAGATCCTGATTGCCTGGAAGCAGGCCCAGGCACACGCAGCGCCCGCCAGAATCTCCAGGACGGCCGCCAGCAGGCGCTGCATGCCTCGAGTCTCGGCCGCCTCATGGTGGATGCAAAGGCGCCACCGCGCGCGGTCAGTCGGTACCACGGCCGGTCTCCGCTAGCCTTCCTGGCCCTGGGCAATTCCGCGTCGGACCCGACCGTTCGGCGCCGACGCAGAACCCCAGCTCCCCCCAGAACCTCGGGAAGACCCATGAACCTCGCAACCGCATCCCTCCGCAGCCTCGCGACCGCCGGCTGCCTCCTGCTCCTCGCCGGGTGCCAGAGCACCGGCACCGAAGGCCAGCGCCAGGCCGACGAACTCTCGCAGCGCGTCGACGCCTACGCCAAGTCGATGACGCAGGCGAAGACCGAGTTCGAAGCCCTGCTCGCCTCCCACGACAAGCTCGTCACGGCGACGACCGGTGACCTGAACGCGATGTACGGCGACTTCCAGCGCAACCTCGCGACGATGGAGAACCGGCGCACGACGATGCGTCAGCAGCGCGAGCAGCTCCGCGCGACGGCGCAGCAGTACTTCGCCAACTGGCAGGCGCAGGCAGCCCAGATCACCAACGAGGATCTGCGCGAGAAGAGCGCCGAGCGCATGAAGGAGACGCAGGAGCGCTACGAGCAGATCCACAGCGTCGTCGAGAAGGGCATCCAGGCCTACGAGCCGATCCTCGCGCAGCTCAAGGACCACGCGCAGTACCTGTCGGTCGAGCTGAACTTCGAAGCCGCGAACTCGCTGCAGCGCAACGCGGGCAAGGTCCGCAGCGCATCGGAGGACGTCGTCGAGGCAGCCGACGCGGTGATCGCCGCCGCCGACAACTACGTCAAGGCGGCCGCGGCACGCGCCGAGCCGCCGCCGCCGCCGCCAACCCAGACCGACAAGCAGTGATCCTGACTCAGCTCCGCCGCACCACGTCGATGCCGAAGTCGGTGCCGAGCCCGCACTGGTACGCGAGCCGGATCCAGACCATCGCCAGCGGCTCGAGGTAGCGCGCGCCATCCAGCGGGCCGAAGTCGACCGGCGTGAAGCCGAGGTCGGCGGCGAGCTGCATGACGATCTCCTTGGCATCCAGGTCGTCCCCGGCGATCAACATCGCGAGCCCGCGCCCGTCGAACCGCGGGTTCTCCATGTTGGCGGCACCGGTCGTGTTGAACGCCTTGACGACGCGCGCGCCGCGGGCGCGCGCTGCGACCTGCTCGCCGGCCGACGACGTGGTGCCGAGGGCGAGTCCGGACAGATCGCTGGCCAACGGGTTGGTGCAGTCGACCAGGATCCGCCCCTGCAGGTCGCCGCAGGCGGTGAGCGTCGCGTCGACCCCGCTCCACGGCACGGCGAGCACGACGACCTCGGCACCCGCGGCGGCGTCGGCGATCGACGCGAGCCGGCTCTGCGTCTCACGCGCGGCCTTCTGCGAGCGCGCCGCCTGCGGATCGCGCGCGCCGAACGTGACGGCGTGACCGTGCGCGGACCAGCCGCGCGCAAGCGCGCGGCCGACGTTGCCGGAGCCGAGGATTGCGATGCGTCGGGACTCAGCCATCGCACCGCATCGTCGGTGCCGGTCAGCGCGTGAGCAAGACCAGCGACTCGACGTGCTCGGTGTGCGGGAACAGATCCGCGAGCCGCGCGCGCACGGCGCGGTAGCCGCCGGCGACGAGCCCGGTGAGGTCACGCGCCGCCGACTCGGCGGAGCAGGAGACCAGCAACACGCGCCGCGGCTGTGCTGCGAGCAGGCGCTGCAGCCCGGCTTCCTGCAGTCCGGAGCGTGGTGGATCGGCGATCAGCAGATCCACGTCACCCGGCAGGTCGGCAGTGGCGAACGGCGCCGCGATCACGCGCACCTGCGCCAGCCGGTTGCGCCGCGCATTGTGCTCGGCGTCACGGCTTGCCTGCGGATGGTCTTCGACCACGAGGACCTCGGCGGCGCCGGCCGCGGCCAGCCGCAGCCCGAACCCCCCGACGCCGCCGTACCCATCGACGACGCGCATTCCGCGCACGCTGCCGGCCATCGCGAGCCCGGCCTGATACAGCAGCCGGTCCGCGGCGCGATGCACCTGATAGAAACTGCCGAACGTGATCCGGAACTCGAGGCCGGACGCACGGTCGATCTGGTGATCGCGACCCGCGAGCGGCAGGTGCCGGTCGCCGAGCAGGAAGTTGCCCGGCCGGTCGTGCAGGCTGCGCATGACCCCGACCAGCCGCGGTCGTCCGGGCAGGTCCTGCGCCGCAGCGCGCACTCCGGCGGCGAACTCCGCACTGGCCGGGAACAGCCCGCCGGTCGTCACGATCCCGCACAACAGCTCGCCGGTGCCCGGCGCGAGGCGCGCATGGATCGCGCGCACGAACCCGCGCCCGGTCGTCTCGTCGTACGGCACCAGCCGCAGCTCGCGCAGGACCTGCTCGATGCGCAGCCCGAGCTCGGTCAGCGCGCGATCCTGCGTCCGGCACTCGAGGATGTGCACGAGATCATGGCTGCCGCGCGCGTAGATCCCGACCTGCGGGCGACCCTGGCGGTCCGCCCGCACCGGATAGAGCAGCTTGGTGCGGTGGTGCAGCGGCGTGTGCTCCGGGACGTCGACTTCGAGCTCGACGTCGCCGAGCGAGGGTGCGAGCAGCGCCTGCAGCCGCGCCGCCTTCCCGGCGAGCTGCTCGGCAATGCTGCGATCGAGCAGCGAGCAGCCGCCGCAGATCCCAAAGTGCCGGCAGGTCGGTGCGCGTTGCAAGCGGCGCATGGAACCTCAGATCCCGGATCACCGCCAGCACTGGCGCGGCGCGCGGTCGGCTGCTTCGCTGCCGCCATGGAAGTGCGACTCAACCCCGGCCGCGGGGGCCCACCGAATCCGTTGATCTACGTTCCCGGGTTCCTGTTGGTCGGCGTCGGGCTGCTGATCATCTGGAACCCGGAGCTGCTGCACTACTTCCTCGGCGGCGCATTCATCGCGGTCGGCCTGCTGCTGACGCTGCTGCTGCTGGCGCTGCGGCGTGCGCTGGCGCGCGGCGCGTTCCGCGGGTTCGGACCGGGCGGGTTCGGTGGGGGGAATCCGTTCGGGCCGTGAAGCGCGGGCGTGAAGAGTTCACCGGGCGTCATGCCATCGGCGCGCTCATGCTGGCCGCGTTGTGTGCGATCGCCGGGTGGCTCACGATCCACTTGCCGTGGGTCGCGCAGCAGCATCCGGACTCACCGTTCTTCGGCGAGTCGCTGGCATTCGTTCCGCCGGCTCCGGTGCTGTGGACCACGCTGATCGGAGCCGCTGCAGGACTTGCCTCGCCGCGGTTGGGGTTGATCTGCGCGCCTGCGTTGGTGCTGCCGAGTCTCGTGGGGATCGCGGTCGATGTTGCGCGGGATCCCAGCAGCCACAACCTGATCTTCCTGGAACTTCCGCTGTATGGATTGATCGCCGTGGGCGCTGCCGTCGCAGCGTGGACCGCCGGATTCCTGCGCAGGCTGCTGTTCGGCCCGCGGCCGGCCGCGCTCAGCGGCGCCGCAGTGACCAGACCCCGCTGACCAGCACCAGCACGATCCCGCCCAGGCACAGCGGAATCCCGAGCAGCGCACTCCACGGCCGGTAGCGGAACCGCACCGTGTGCTTCCCCTCCGGCACGGCGACGGCGCGGAACGCGAGGTTCGCGGCGTAGATCGGCGTCGCCGCACCATCGATCTCGGCGCTCCAACCAGGCGCGAACGCATCGGCCAGCACGAGGTAGCCGCAGCCGTTGCCGACGTCGACGTCGAGCGTGACTTCGCGTGCCGAGTCGCGGATCAACTCGACCCGTACCGGCGTGCCGGGCCGCCGCGGGGTGAACCCTTCGGGCGGTCGTTCGACGACGACGGTCTCACGCGGATCGTGCAGCATCGAGCCGAGCACCTGCGCCGCCTGGTCGATCGACTGGGCCGGCACCGCATGGAACCGCATCGTCGCGCGCGGGCTCGGTTGCGGCCGCGTAGCGACGAACAGTGCGCCGCCGTCGATCGTGCCGGCCGGCGCGGTCGTCAGCGGCACCAGCGATTCGCTGGCGACCGGCAGCGCGGAGACCGCGACGTCGACGCCGGCGGCGCCGACCAGCGGATGGTCGAGCAGCATGGCCGACGTCAGCGCGGTGCCGCGCGCACGCGGCCCGACTGAGATCAGCGTCGGATCGACGAGGTTCAAAAACCGCGCGGTCCGGTCCAACACCGAAGTTCCGTCCGTCGTGACGGTGCGCAGCCCGGCCGCCATCAGGTTGCCGGCCGGCGGGAGCATCCCGCGGCCGGTCGGCAGCACGCGTCCCTCGGTGTGCGGGACCGCGGCCGCATAGCGGTTCTCCCCCGGCATCCCTTCGGCGCGGGGTGTCGCGAACAGCGCGAGCAGCACCAGATCCCCGAGCACCGTCGTCGCGAGCACGAGCTTGAAGCGCAGGATCCCGAACCGGTGCCACAGCAGGAACGCGATGGCGAGCATGCTGGCGGGGATCGCGGCACGCACGAAGCCCGCGAAGAACGCGCGCTGCGCCGGGCCGATCTCGGTCACTTCGGCATGGTCGGCGAGCCGGTGCAGCAGCCGGGCGCCTGCACCCTCGGCCATCAGCAGGATCGCGGCCGCGGCGCACGCGGCCCCGCAGATCCCGATCGTCGCGAACGTCCAGCCGCGCCGCCGCAGCGGGGCGTCGAGGAAGTTCTCGATCGAGAAGCTGGCCAGCAGCACGAGCGCGAGGTTCGCGAGCCACAGCGAGGCACCGGACAGCCCGGTGCGCAGGCCGGTCCAGCTCGCGATCCAGCCGGTGATCGGGCTGTCCATCGCCAGCAGCACGCCGATCCCGGCGGTGACGATCCAGAACAGGCTGAACCAGCGTCGCTTGGGGCGCAGCAGGCCGAGCAGCAGCAGGAACAGCACGCCGGCCCCGGGATAGAGCACGAGCTCGATCGGGTCGGCGTTCGGATTCAGATCGCGGACCACGTCGCCCGCGGCGCCGTGCAGCCCGCCGAAGGCCTGGGCCGAGCCGAGGCCGAGCAGCCCCGCGAGTTGCAGGTGACCGCCAGCTTCGAGCGTCGGTGGTGCGCGTGTGCCGGCCAGCTGGGCGCTCTCGAGCCACAGCGGCGCGGTCAGCGGCAGCGCCAGCGCCGCGGCGAGGCCGGCGACGCGCAGCGCGTGGCGCCGCTCACAGGAATCGATCAGCCCGAGGTTGCAGCCGAACACGGCAGCGCAACCGAGAGCGCCGAGCCACGCGACGGTCGTGCCCCCGGTCCAGAACGGCACCGCGAGCGCCAGGGCGAGCCACGGCAGATACGCGCCGCGGCCCCGCGACGTCAGCGTCCGCCAGCTCACCATCAGCGCGAGCGGCACCCAGGCGGCAGCGGCCGCTTCGGGCAGCCGGTCGAGCTGTGCCATCCAGACCCAGCCGAGTCCGTACGACCCGCCGCCCAGGAACGCGGTGAACCGCTGCAGCGGCATCGCGCGCAGGAACAGGTACATCGCCGCGCAGGCGAGGGCGCAGTGCAGCGCGCACAGCAGCTCGAGCCACCACCAGGGCTCTGGCAGCATCAACACCCAGAACGGCGGATACATCAGCGGCGCGCCGCTCAGCGAGAACGGCTCGCCGAACCGCGCGGTGTCGTTCCACAGCGGTAGCTCGCCGTCGCGCAGCACGTTCCCTGCGGCCTGCATCGCCGGGACGAGGATCGTCTGGTTGACCGCGGCCTCGGTATCGAGCCGCGCATGCGCGGCAGGTTCGATCCGCGCGTGCGGCGGCATGCGCTGCGGATCCACGGCCAGCCGCGGCTGCCCGAGCACCAGCCCGCGCGCGTGCACCGCGAATGCGAGCAGCGCGAGCAGCGCGATCGCGAGGCAGCCCTCGCGGCGACCGGTTCCGAACAGGCTCAACGGAGGACTGGGTAGGTGGACGGGTGCGTCCCGTCGGTTGCATCGGTCCTCGTGCGACCCCGGCTTGAGACGGCTCGCAGCCGCCGCGGCGCCTTGCGGCTACGCCGCGCGCTCGCTGCGCGCCAGCTGCCTGCGTGTCGTCAAATACGACAGCATCAGCAGCAGCAGCAGCCCGAGCGCGCCGGCCGTCAGCGCGAGCCCGCCACGCAGGCCGGGCGTCTCATAGCGGAACCGGAGCTCGCCGCCGCGGGCCGGCAGTGGCAGCGTGCGCATCCAGAGATTCCCGCGGGCGATCGGCACCGGCTCGCCATTGATCGAGGCACTCCAGCCGGACATCCAGGTGTCGGCCAGCACGACGTAACAAGGTGGGCCCGGGTCGAACGCCAGCGTGATCTCCGTCGGATGTTCGGCGAGGAAGCGCAGGTTGCGGCTGTCGAGGTTTTCGGCAGGGGCCACGCTGCCGAGCGAGGGCACCTGGTCGCCGGTCACCAGCACGGCCGCCCGCGGGTCGAACTGCGGATCGACGAGGGCTGCGATGACCGCCTGCTCGTCCGGCAGCTCACGCAACGCCGGCACCAGGAACGCGCGCGGCAGCGCGCTGCGCCGCTCGTGCACGTAGAACTCCGCCCCGCGCGCGGGATTGCGGAGCTGCGGTCCGACCGGAGGTCCCGCGTGCGCCAGCCGGTCCGTCGTCAGCAGGTACCGCACGCCGAGCAGATCGAGATACGGGTGCCCGAGCACCGCGGGATCGTCCGGCAGCGCGCCGACCGTGAACCCGCGGATCAGGTGCTCCGGTCCCAGCCACTCCTGCGCGAACGGCAGATGGCTGCGCCCATCCACGAACGTGTAGATGTTCAGGTCGCGGATGTGCTGCGGCACCAGCGTGCACGGGGGAAGCGCGATCGGCAGCGACGCCTGCTGCGTCGTGACGCGTGCGACCATGAAGCCCCCCTGTTCGCGGAACCGGTCGCGGCGCTCGCGCAGGAACGCATGCACGTCGGTCTCGAGCGGGAACGGCAGCTCCCGGCAGATGTTGACCGAGTACGCCAACAGCAGCAGCTGCACCGTCGTCGCCGCCGTCGTGCCGAGCAGCCAGAGCTTCCGGGCGAGCCGGCGCTCGCGCACGAGCGGCAGCAGCAGCAGCCAGCCGCACGCGATCCCGAACGCCAGCGCGCCGTAGCGGAACGCACCGAGCGCCTGCGCATGCCCTGCCGCGGCATACGGATCGAACAACGCATGAACCGCCGCGACGTCGGCGTCCGGCCGGACCGGTCGATAGCGTTCGACGATCCCGGGCGCGATCGCATCGATCCACTCCTGCGGCGGCGTCGCCGCGAACCACAGCGAGATCCCCAGCAGCACGACGGCGCAGAGACCGGCGGTCACGGTGATGCCGAGCCAGATGCGGCGTTGCCAGCCATCCAGGATCCGCTCGAGCCCGATCGCCGCCAGCGCCGCGACCAGCAGCGCCAATGGCGCCGAGAACCGCATCGGCGGCACGTTGCGCAGGCCCGGCAGCGCCGAGATCCACGACACCGGCCACGGTGCGATCGCGAGCAACAGCAATGCGAGCGCGAGCAGGCCGAGCCCGAGCCGCAGCCGCGAGCCGGCCAGCAGCAGCCCGGCCGGCAGCAGCAGCAGCGGCAGGGTCCCCGCGAACAGCGTGTATTCGCTGAAGTTGTAGTTCGGCTGCAGCGGGCGGCCGCTGCGCCACGCATCGACGTCGAACAGGCTCCAGGCCAACGGCGACAGCTCGTACGGCAGCCGGCTCGTCAGCGTCGGATGGCCGAACGCATCCGGCACGAGATACCCGAGCAGCGCCATCCCGCTCAGCGATTGCGCCGCCAGTGCATCCGGATCCGGGGTCACGGTCCGGTTCGACTCCGGGAAGAACGCGAACATCGGGAGCAGCTGGGCGCCGGCGATCGCGAACCCGACGGCCAGCCCGCCGCCGCTCCAGGCCAGCGCGCGCAGCGCCGGCCCGCGCCCCTGCTGCCAGCCGCTGCGCCGCAGGTCGGCGCAGGTCACGACCAGCGCGAAGCCGGCCGCGACCAGCATCGATGCCGCCGCATACGGCGGGAACCCGGCCAGCCAGCTCATGCCGCTCGCCACCGCGAGCCCGACGAAGCTCGGCACACGCCCGTGTCCGTTGCGATGCGCCAGCCGCAGGATCGCCCACAGCTGTCCTGGCAGCCACGCGAGTGCGGCGATCCGCTGATAGAAGTGCCCGTTGACCGCCATCGTGCCGCCGAACGCGAACACGATCGCCCCGAACAGGGCGGCCTGCTGCCGCAACCCCAGCTCGCGCAGGAAGCCGTACGCCAGCAGCCCCGCGATCGCGAACGACAGCCACGCCCCGAGCGCGAGCCCGTGCATCGGATCCCCGAGCAGCAGCGTCGGCCAGTTCGGCGGATACAGCAGGCCGACGACCGACGTCGCCAACAGGGGTGCGCCGCCGCGCGCGTACGGGTTCCAGTGCGGCAGCCGGCCGTCGCGGAGCTCCTGCTGCGCGAACTGCAGCTCCGGGACGAACGTGGCCGGCACCTCGGTGACGTCCATGTTCTGCTGCGCCGTGATCCGCTCGAGCTGCTCGGCGGTCAGCATCGTGGCGGCCGGCGGGAACTGCGCGAGGTCGTACGGCAGGTAGACGCGGTCGCCGAACAGCGCGGGCGCGAGCAGCACGGCGGGCAGGGCCAGCAGCAGCAGCACGAATGCGCCGGTCGTCGGCCGGCGCTGCCAGATCTCGCGCATCGGCTTGGCGTAGTGTGGCTGCCGGTTCGCGTCAACGTACGCTCGCCGCGATGCCGATGTTGTGGGTCGTGGCCGCGCTGGTGACGGTCTGGCTCGTCGAGGCGCCGCGCTGGTCGGCGCCGCTGTCCGCAGCGGACGTGATCGCGGGGCGCGCGCCGGATCTGGCGACGCGGCTCGCAGCAGCCTGGCCCGCGGTGGCGGCCGGGGGACTCACGATCCTCGTGCTGCTCGCCGCGCGCGCGTGGCGCCGGCGCGCCGGCGGGCTCGGCAGCACGTTTGCGGTCGTGGTCGCGGTTGCGGTCGCCTGTGGTCTGCGACCCTGGCTCGGCGCCGCCGTCGTCGCGATCGGCCTCGTCGCCGCG
This sequence comes from uncultured candidatus Brocadiaceae bacterium, assembly GCA_964483245.1. GTDB lineage: Bacteria > Planctomycetota > UBA1135 > UBA1135 > UBA2386 > CAZABP01. The sequence continues at coordinate 19,064 of CAZABP010000035.1, forward strand.
CTGGCGGGGCCGCTGCTCCGCGAGCGCGGCACCATGTCGCTGGTGCTGTTGTCGCTGTTGGTGGCGGCGCCGATCGTGCTCGCGCGGCGTGCGGCGCTGGCGATGCGGGATGCTGCGCAGGCGTTCGCCCAGCTGCGCGAACCGCTGCTCGGCACCGGCCTGCAGCGGTTCCTCGTGCGCGTGGCAGCGGAACTGCCGGTCGGCGACCGGGAGCTGCTCGTGCGCAGCCTGCGTCCGCCGTTCGTGGCGGAGCCGATCGACGTCTGGCTGCTCGACGACGAGGCGCTGGTGCTCGAGATCCACCGTGCCGGCCACGCGCTGCTCGATCTGCGCGAGGAGTCCCTCGCGTTGCTGCCGGCACCACCGCCGCCGGAGCCGACGCTGGCCGGCGCCGCGATCCGCTGGATCCCTGAGCGCGGGCCGGTCGCATTGCTGCCGGAGCCGGACGGGCGCTTCGAGCTCCGCGTCGTCGCGCCGTGGCGGCGCTGGTCGCTCGAAGTCACGGATCCGCAGCGCCGGCTGCAACTGCGGCCGCAGGATCAGGCGGAGCTGCTGGCGGATCTCGCGTCGCTCGGCGCCGGGGCGAAGGTGCTCGCGCATGCGCGCGCGGTCGCCGCCGGCGCCGGCACCGGCTGGCTTTCGCTCGCCCCGGAGCCATGATTCCGCCGCCCGATCCGATGAGTACGAGCGCGCCCGAGACGGCTGCCGTGACCCAGCCGTTCACGCGGCCGCAGCTGTGGATCCTGCTCGGGATCACGCTGGTCGCCGCGGTGCTGCGCCTGTTCGCGCTCGGCGACTGGTCGCTGTGGATCGACGAAGCGCACACGCTGCGTGACGCAGTCACCGATCCGGAGCAGTTCTGGAGCTCGTCGATCCGCACCTATCCGCTGTCGTATCTCTACTTGCGCGAGCTGATGCCGCTGCTCGGCAGCACCGGCGAAGGCTGGCTGCGCCTGCCGTTCACGTTCTTCGGGATCCTGGCGGTGCCGTCGCTGGCGCTGGTGGGGCGGCTGATGATCGGGCCGCGCGCAGCGCTGCTCGCGGCGCTGCTGCTGGCGCTGAGCCCATGGCATCTGTTCTGGAGCCAGAGCGCGCGCTTCTACTCGTTGGTGCTGTTCTTCTCGCTGTGGGGTGCCGGGCTGTTCTACGTCGGCGTGCAGCGCGGCTCGTGGTGGCTCGTGCTCGCGGCGATCGCGACGACGACGCTCGCCGGCCTCTGCCATCCGTCGGCGTACCTGATGCTGGGCGCGTACGGCGTGTACGCGGCGCTGGCGCTCGGCCGCCGCGGCACGCGGCTGTCGAAGTGGGCGCCGCTGTGGCTGATGTTGCTGTTGATCGTATTGACGCCGGCGATGCTGCCGCTGCTCGAAGCAGTCGTCCGCAACAAGCCGGATGTCTCCGGCGTGCACCTGGCGCAGACGACGGTCTGGTTCGTGCGCATGCCGCTGTTGATCGCGGCGTTCGGCGGGGTGTTGTGGCTGATGGATCGCGGCGAGGCCTGCGGGTCGTATCTGCTGGCCTGGATGTCGATGCCGCTGCTCGTGCTGCAGTTCGTATCGATGTTCGCGACGCAGACCACGGCGCAATACGCGTTCTACACGCTGCCGGCGTTCTGCCTCGCCGGCGCGGCATTCGTCGAAGGGCTCGCCGCCGTGATCCCGACGCGCGGCCTGCGCGGGCTGCTGCTGCGCTCGCTGCCGGTCGCGATCCTGCTGCTCGAGCTGGCGGGTGCCGGCTGGCTGTACTACTTCCGCCAGCACGGGGACCGGCCGCGCTGGCGCGAAGCGGCCGACTACGTCACGCGGCAGAGTCCCGGTCCGCTGTGGGTCGTCACGACGAACGGGCCGAGCCTCGTCTACTACCTCGACCGCGACGGACTGGGGCGGTGGCACGGCGACGATCATCTGCCGCCGCGCGGGCACAGCGAGCGGCTCGCCAGCGTGTTGGCGCTCGACCGCTGGAGCTTCAAGGAACTCGGCGGAGCGAACTACCTCGAGCTGGCGATCGAGCACAGCAAACGCGCGGAGGTCACGCTGTGGGTCGTCGTCAGCGAGCCGGAGCTCGAGCAGATGCCGGGCGGGCGCACGTTCGGCGACGCCGTGCGCCAGCGGATGCTGCAGGTGCGCTATCTGCCGAACTGGAACGGACCGAAGGACATGTCGGTGCTCGTCTACCGGTTGCCGGCCGATTAGCCGGTCCCGCGTCGCGCGCGTGCCGCAGGGCGCGGCGGCACCGGGTCCTCCCCCGGTTCGGTGAACGGATGGCAGCGCAGGATCCGGCGCAGTGCGAGCCACGAGCCGCGGAACGCACCCCAGACCGACAGCGCATCGAGGGCGTACTGCGAACAGCTCGGCACGAACCGGCAGGTCGGCGGCTTCAGCGGCGACAGCACGCGGCGGTAGAGCAGGATCGGCAGGCGCAGCAGGAACGCGATCACGGCTCCTCCGGGGATCGGCGCCGAGGCGCCGCGTCCGCCTTGCGTGCGATCCGTTGCACGAGCTCGCGCAGCTCGGCGCGCAGCGGCGCCAACAGGAGCTTCGATTCGCGCACGCGCGGGATCAGGATCAGATCGAACCCGTCCGGGAGCCCGGCACGCTCGAGCCGGAACGCCTCGCGCAGCAGCCGCTTGATCTTGTTGCGCCGCACGGCGGGTCCGTGCTGGCGCGAGACCGAGACTCCCAGGCGCAGACCCGGTTCGCGGCGACGGCGCGCGACGACCGTGATCAGCTTGCCGCCGGCGCGTTGCCCCTGCGCATAGATCCGCGCGAAGTCACGCGTCGCCAGGATCCGCCGCGTGCGCGGCAGACGCTGGTCCTGCCTCGGCTCAGCGGTGGTCACTCACGAACTTGACGGCGTGGCTGATCCGCGGATTCCCCTCCGGCAGCCGGGTCGTCGCCAGGAACCGCTCGAAGTCGCGCTTCGCTTCGCTGGGGCGGCCGAGCATCTCGAGGCTGCGCCCGCGGTTGTAGTAGTCGACCGAACGGGTCGGATCGAGCGTCAGGATGCGGTCCTGCTGCGCGACCGCGGCGGCATAGTCGCCGTTGTTGAAGTACAGGTTCGCCAGGTAGTCGCGCCCCTTCAGCTCGTCGTCGATCAGCGCCTGCAGCTCCATCTGCAGCGTCTGCTCCTGCGCGATGTCGCGGGTCTGCTCGTAGACCTCGCGCATCCGCCGCTGCTCCCGCTCGAGCCGTTGCAGGTAGTCGCCGCCGTGCGCGAGCGCCAGCTCGTAGTGGTGGCGGGCGGCCTCCTCGTTGCCGAGCGCGCGCTGCAGCTTCATCGTCAGCGCCTCGTTCTGCATCGCGTGGAACCGCGCGAGCAGCACGACGTCGCCGCGGTCGAGCAGCTCCTGCAGCATCGTGCGCGCCTGCTCGTAGCGTGCGGCGGCGCGCTCGAGGTGCTCGCCCATGCGCGCCTTCTTGCCCAGGGCTTCCGGGCCACCGGCCTCGATCCGGCCGATCTCCTCCTGCAGCACGTCCGCCTGGTCCTGCTGCTCCTGCCCGAGGTACTGCTGCAGCAGGGCGAACCCGAGCAGCGTCTGCGGGCCGTGGCTGTCGATCGAGCGCAGCGCCATCAGACTGTCGAACTCGGCGATCGCGCGCTCGACCAGCGTCTTGTTGTTGCGGGCCATCCGCAGGAAGCACCACGCGCGCAGCTGCAGCAGGTTGTAGTTGTCCGGGTCGAGGTCGAGTCCGCGGCGGATCTGGTGCAGCGCCTGGTCGAAGTTGCCGCCGTCGTAGTACAGCTTCGCGTTCTGTTGGAACGCCGTGAGTTGCGCCTGCTGCTGGGCGGACATGCCGATCACGCCGCAGGCGGTCAGGGTCGAGAAGAGCAGCAGGGCGTACGCGCGCATCGGCAAACCGGGGTCCGGACGGAGCCGGGGGCGGAGGGATGTACCGGTCCACGCTCTGGGATGTCAACCATCCGGGGCATGCAGTATTCCGTGCGGCATGCTGACCACGTTCGCTGCCCTCGCCGCGCTGTGCGTGCAGCAGGAGCCGTTGCACGCGGAAGGCCCGCTCGCCTGGTGGGAGGCGCGGCTCAGGGTGCTGGTCCGCGAGGATGCACGGCACGAGACGTTCGGCTCGGTCGGGCGCCGGCTGTGGATCACGCGCGACGATCCGCGGCCGGGCCTGCGGGGCCAGGCGCACTGGCTGCACCACACACCGGAGCTGGCCGATCTGCTGGCGATCGAATTCTTCGGACCGGATGGTATGGAGCTCGCACCGCTGCTGCACCAGCGCCGCTGGCGGCCGACCGACAACGCGGTGCAGGGGTGGGTGGGGGACGCGCATCTCTACGAGCAGCGTTGGATCACGAGCGACGACGTCTATGTCTGGCGCGGGACGATGACCGGCCCGTTGGATGCGACGGTCCGCGTGCGCAGCCGCCTGACCCCGGGCGTCGCCGGGGATCGCAGCAGATTCGCGACCCTGGCCTGTGTGGCGCCGGAGCACGGTGAGGTCGTCGCGCTGAGCCGCGGCCTGCACCCCGTGGCGCCGGACACGCCGATGTTCGCCGAAGGGGAGCACTGCACGCGGCAGAGCGGCTCGCGCGGGCAGGATCGCAAGGCTGGTGCGAGCGGGGGCGCAGTGCTCGGCTCCGACTTCGGCGGCAAGCGCGGGCACCGGGCGAGCTGGCGGTTCGGCGGCGACGGGCGCGACGGCTGGACTCTGCTCGCGCGCGTCGCGCGGGCTGCGGCGGGACCGGCGCGCTGGAGCGTGCAGATCGACGACACCCCGGCTGGGGAGTTGGCGTGCGCCCCGACCGGCGGGTGGGGCGGGCAGCCGCAGGAGTTCGCTTGGGCGCGGCTCGATCTGCCGCGGCTGCCTGACCAGCCGTTCGACCTGACGCTGCAAGCGCAGCACGACGGCGCCAACACGAATTTCGATGGGCTGCTGCTGCTGCGCCGCGACCAGGCGGAGCAGCCGCCGCCGCCCGAGCAGTGGAACTCGCTCGATCCGCTGCGCGGTGCTCTGGATCTGCGCGCCGGCTCGATCGAGCGCGACGGGGTCCCGTTCGAAATTGCCGCGGAGCGGACGTCGCCGCTGCATGCAACCGGCTTGCGTCCAGCGCGGCCGCTGCCGCTGCCGGCAGGAGCCCCGCTGCTGCACGCGCTCGTGCTGCCCGACGGTGCCGCGCCGCGCCTCTCGGTCGGCGATCGGCAGATCGCCGTGCCGCGTGCCCGCGAGCCGATCGCGGTCGCGCTGCTGCTGCCGGAGTCGGGCGCAGCCGAGCTCACCGCCCAGGATTGCGTGCTGCTCGCGCTGACGCGGGAGCAGGTGGTTGTTGGTGGTTCGTCGCGACTACGGCGCGGCCACGTCGTGTTGCATGGGGTGCCGTGCGAGCTGCGTCTGACGGTCGCCGGCCTGCCGGCCGACCACCGGCTGACGCTGCGCGCCGGCGAGCGCTGCACGTTCACGGTAGCGCTCGAGTTCTGCGGGACCGCGCTGCCGGGTGCGGCGACCGAGACGTTGCTCGCCGAGCCGGATCCGCTCGCTGCGCACCGCCGCCGCGAGGCGGCCTGGTACGCGCGGCACTGCCCGCGGTTCGAGTGCGCGGATCCGCTGCTCGCCAATTTGTGGACGTACCGCTGTTTCCTGCTGCGCCACAATCTCGCCGAACCGCGCGCCGGACACCTCGGCGGTGGGCCGGTGTTCTACGAAGGGCGGCACGGCAGCTGGTATCCGCGCGTGATCACGTTCTCGACGCCGCACATCGTCGCCGAGGCGCGCTGGCTCGCCGATCCGACGCTGTGGCGCGGCAACGTCGAAGCTCACCTCGCGCATCTGGCCGAGGACGGCGAGCTGCCGAACCTGCTCGTCGACTGGACCGGGTTCCGCTACTCGAACTGGATCGGCGCGGCGACCGTCGACGCGCTGAAGGTCCACCCGGACCCGTTCTGGCTGCGTGACTGGCTGCCGGCACTCGTGCGCAACACCGAGGGGATCGCTGCGCTGTACGACCAGGACGCCGACGGCGTGCTGTGCACCGGCGATCACTACACGACCGGCATGGAGTTCCAGCCGTCGTTCTGGTTTCACGACGGCTACGACAACCGCAAGCCGCAGGCGGATCTCGAGCGTCCGGATCTGACCGCGTACGTGTTCGGCAACGCGCGCGCGCTGGCGCAGGTCGCCCGCGCGCAGCAGCAGCCGGAGACCGCAGCACGGCTCGAGGCGCTCGCCGGACGCCTGCAGGCCGGCGCGCTGCGCAAGCTGTGGCACGGCGAGGACCGCTTCTTCTATTCGGTGCGCGAGCGTGACGATGCGCCGGCGCGCGCGCGCGAGGTCGTCGGCTTCTATCCGTTCCGGTTCCAGCTGGCGCCGGACGCGCCGGAGTTCCGCGCCGCGCTGTCGTACCTCGTGTCGCCGGCAGAGTTCTGGACCGCGTTTCCGGTCGCGAGCTGCAGCAAGCAGGTGCCGGTCTACTCCGCCGCGGTGCAGCGCTGGCCCGGGCCGGGCGGGCTCGTGACCGCGTGCATGTGGAACGGACCGACCTGGCCGCACGCGAACTCGCTGATCGCCGACACGATGGCGGTCGTGCTGCGCAGCTACGGTCCGAGTGCCGTGCAGCCTGGTCACCTCGGCGAGCTGCTGCGCAGCTTCGCGCAGTTCCACTGCGAGGACGGTGAGCCGTCGCGCCCGCTGCTGCGCGAATACGGCGACGGCGAGACCGGCGTGAACTGGGGGTGCGCGGACTACCTGCACAGCACGTGGCTGGACCTCGTGATCCGCCACGCCGCTGGCTTGACTCCGCGCGACGACGCCATCCTCGAGGTGCGCCCGCTTGCGTTGGGCCTGCCGGATTTCGCGCTGCACGACGTCCCGTATCGCGGGCACCGGATCGGGATCCGGATCGCGCGGGGACGGCTGTTCGTCACCGTCGATGGCAGAGCCGTCGGTGAGGGGAACGTCGCCGAGGGGCTGCAGCTGAGCGGTGTGCTGGATCCGTGACGTGCGTGGAGCCCGGGCACCCTGCCCGACCCTGTGCGCGCTCGCAGTGGATCTTCATGCCGGATTGCGCGGTCGGGATGACTGCCACCGGCACGCGCTGGCGATCCTCTGGTAGGCTCCCCGGCCCTGCCGGACGAGCCGCTCCCGAATCCGCACCGAGCCCATGCGCTACTCCACCCTCGCCCTCGCCACAGCTCTGCTCGCGCCGCTCTCCGCGCAACGTCCCAGCTCCTGGGCGACGCTCCAGGTTCCAGGCGGCGTCCAGCTCGGCAGCCTGATGCAACAGGGCAAGTTCCTGGCCTATCAGGACAACACGACGCTGCACTACTTCTCGGCGGCGACGCGCAACTGGCGGTCCCTGATCCTCGGCACCGCGACGACGACACGGATCACGAACGACTGGCTCCTGTCGTTCACGCCGGGCTTCGTGACCGCGGTCGGCGCGTATCGCGGGATCCCGGACACGATCACGCCGAGCACGTCGGCGTTCGTCGTGAATCCGGCGGCGCAGCGCAACGACACCGTGCTCGTCGTCCAGGACGGCGGCGCGATCCATGCGTTCTCCGCGTTCACCGGGCGCTGGTCGCTGCGCCGCGTGCAGCCGACGGCGGCGGTGGTCGTCGAGCGCAACACGGTCGTCGTGGTCGACACGAACGGTGCGCAGGCCTTCAGCGCGTTCCAGGGGACCTGGGTCAACCATCCGGTGTCCGGCACCGTCACGCGGGTGTTTGCGCAGGGGAACGTCGGCGGCTTCGAGGACGCGGCCGGCGTGCACTGCTTCTCCGCCTGGTCCGACCGCTGGAGCAGCCATGCCGGCCTGGCGGGCGCGACCACGCATGCACACGACAACGATCTCGCGATCTGGTCGGCCGGGACGAACCTGCTCGCCTACAGCAGCCTGACCGGGACGTTCGCGACGCAGGTCCTGCCCGGCATCCTGAGCACGCAGACCGACGAGCGGGTCGCGGCGGTCACCGGCACCGGGGTGTTCGCGTTCTACTCGGCGGTGCGCGGGAGCTGGCGGCTGATGCCGGCCGGCGGCGCGCAGATCCTGCGGCTGCGTTCCGACACGATCGTGCTGCAGGACGCGACCGCGCTGCACGTGTTCGGCAGCCTGTCGGGCAACGTCGCGACGCTGGCGCAGCAGGTGATCAACGACGCCTCGACCGAGACCGTGGCTGCGGCGGTCGTGAACGGGACCGGCGCCGTGCACGTCTACAGCGTGTTCACCGACCGCTGGCTGCCCGCGCCGAGCGACGTCAAGGTGAACGTGCTGCCGAGCGTCGCCAGCAATGGTGCCGTGCTCGAGAGCCAGACCGGGCACTATGCGTTCTCGGCCCGGACCGGGCGGTTCGTTGCGCGCGCGGCGACCGGTACTTCCCTGGCCTTCGTCGACCCGGCCAGCTCGATCCTCAGCGTCGTCGATGCCAAGGCGATCGCGTTCTTCGAGCCGCACCGGCAGGTCTGGCTCGAGCACGCGCGGCAGAGCCCGAACCCCGCCGGGGTCACGATCTGGCGCACGTCGGCCGTTGCACTGGATGGCAACGTCGCCGTCGGCTTCGGTGTGCAGCATGGCGCGATCGAGACCGCGGTGCTCGGCGCGCCGATGGTCGAGGTCAAGGCGAACTCCGAGTGTGGCCGCGTGGTGTTGAGCAACGCGCTGCTCGGCTACGCCGCGACCGGGGACATCACGACCTACGCGCAGTTCCCCGAGTTCCGCCGGCTGCAACCGCTCGACAGCTATCTGCACGTGCAGGTGCAGACCGGCACGGTCGCGCTGCTGGCCGGCCTCGCCAGCGCAGGTGCCGCGGCGACGCCGGTGCAGCTCCCGTTCGGTGAGCTGCTGCTGGACCTGAGCACGTTGCAGATCTTCCCGATGCCAGGCAGCGGCGCGGACGGACGGACCGAGCTGGTGTTCCAGGTCCCGAACGACCCGAACCTGCGCGGCTTCGAGCTGGCGCTGCAGGCGGCCGTGCTGCCGAATGGGGGAACGGCGTATTTGAGCCGGCTCGCGACGGCACGCGTCCAGTAGGGGGAACGGGGAGGGATTGGACGGGCATGGAACGGGCCCGGGCCTGGGCTCGGGCTTGGTCAGGGCGAGGAAAGGGAACGGGAAGGGGAAAGGGTTCTGGCTGAGGCGCGCGGCGCCGGGCGGGTGGTGTTGTGGTGGCAGGGGCGTGGTGGGTGCCCTCACTCGTGTGGTGTGCTGGCTAGCATGCAAGCTGAACGCAACGGAGAAGCGCAAGTGGGTTGGATTCGCGGATTGCTTCGCCTGATGTGGGTCTGCGGTCTGGTAGCCGTGCTGCCGGCGCAGCGGACCTGGATCGTCGATGCGGCGAATGGGCCGGGGACGGACTACACGGATGTGCCGCCGGCGCTGGCGGCCGCGGCGCATGGGGACGTGCTGGTGGTGCGCGCGGGCGTGTACGGGTTTGCGACGACGGGCAAGGGGGTGCGCATGATTGGTCGTGGCACGCCGGTGCTGCGCGCGGTGTCGCCGTACGAGAGTTTTGTCGTGCAAGGGGTGCCGGCAGGGCAGACGTTCGTGATGCAGGGGTTCAGGCTGGATGGTCAGGATCCGTCGCTTCCGATCCCGCCGCCGGCGCGTCCGCTGCGGATCGAGCAGTGTGCTGGACTCGTGCACCTCGTCGAGGTCGCGGTGCATGAGCCGAGCCGGTTCGACACGTCGGTCCGGATCGACGGCAGCACGGTCACGATGCAGCGCTGCATGCTCGCACCGGGGCCCAGCGTCACGGGCGGGCGCCTCAGCGCGAGCGCATGCACGATCCTCGGCATCAGCTATCCGCCGGGTCCGGTCACGCACGGCGTGAGTGCGATCCGGTCCGTGGTCGAGCTGAGCCAATGCGTCGCCGTCGGCGGCGATGCACTGCCACACTTCCCACCCGGCGTCGCGGTGAGCGCAGCCGAGAGCATCGTGATCCTGCGCGGCGACGCGACGAGCATCTTCCGCGGCGGAGTCTCCGCCACGCAGTTCCCGGCGTTGCGCGGCCACGGCACCAGCGCGCTGCTCCGCGACCCCGCCGTGACGCTGGTGGGCGGAGCCTGGGACTTCCCGCTCGAAATCACGCGCCGCATCCCTTGTCTGCTCGCCAGCGGCGGCAGCCTCGGCACGACCCTGGACGCGGATCTGTACAGCCCCAACGGCGATCCATTCCTCCTCGTCGCCAGTTGGTCGATCCACCCCATCATCCTGCCCCCGTACGGCGAACGTTGGCTCGACCTCCCGCCGCTGCTGCTCGCAACCGGCGTCCAGAACACCACCGAGCACTGGCAACAGAGCTGGCCCCTGCCATCCGATCCGCGCCTCATCGGCCTGACCCTCTGCCTGCAAGCCCTCAGCGGCCCTTCACCCACGGCCGAGCTCAGCAACCCCGCCATCGTCGCCATCCACTGATCCCACTCCGCAGAACCAACCGCCATCCGCCGATTCCCATCCTCCGAGCCAGCCTCCGCGAGCGCCCCTTTCCCTTCCCCTTCCCTTTCCTCGCCCTACCTCAGCCCAAGCCCCAGCCCGGGCCCGTTCCGTTCCCGTCCAAAACCCCTCCCCTCCCCATCCCCCTACCCCGTCGCAAAAAACCCCCTCGTCCCCTGACTCTCGATCGCCGCATCGAGTCGTTCCAGCGCCGTGACGTAGGTCGCCGTGCGCAGGTCGACACCGAGCTGCTCCATCCGCGCATACACCGTGCGGAACTCACGCGTCATCGTCGCGCGCAGCCGGTCGTGCACCTCCTGCTCGGGCCAGTAGAGCCCGGAGCGGTTCTGCACCCATTCGAAGTAGCTGACGGTCACCCCGCCGGCGTTGGCGAGGATGTCCGGCACGACCAGGATGCCGCGCTCGGCCAGGATCGGGTCGGCTTCCGGCATCGTCGGGCCGTTCGCCAGCTCGACGATGACCTGCGCACGCATCTCGCGTGCGACTGCCGCCGAGATCTGGTCCTCCAAGGCCGACGGACACAGCAGCTCGACGTCGAGGCACAGCAACTCCTCGTTGCTGATCTGCTCGCCGTCCGGCAGATGTCCGCTCTGCCGCTTGTGTGCGATCGTCGCCGCGACGTCGAGCCCTGCCGCGGCGAAGATCCCGCCGCGTGAATCGCTGACGGCGACGACGCGGTAGCCGGCGCCGGCGAGCAGCGCCGCGATGTGCTGGCCGGCGTTGCCGAACCCCTGCACCGCGACGCGCACCTCGGGCGGGTTCCAGTTCCGCAGGCTCGCCACCTCCTCGATGCAATAGAACGCACCGCGACCGGTCGCATCCTCGCGGCCGAGGCTGCCGCCTTGCTGGATCGGCTTGCCGGTGAACGCGCCTGGGACCTTCTCGCGCCGGATGCGGCCGTACTCGTCCGTCATCCAGCCCATGATCATCGCGTTCGTGTAGACGTCGGGGGCCGGGATGTCGGTGTCGGGACCGATGAAGTCGGCGATCCGCTGCACGTAGCCGCGGCTCAGCCGCTCGAGCTCGAGGCGCGAGAGCTGGCGCGGGTCGACGGCGATCCCGCCCTTGGCGCCGCCATACGGCAGGTTCGCGACCGCGCACTTCAGCGTCATCCAGAACGCGAGTGCCTTGACCTCGCCGAGCGTCGCCTGCGGGTGATAGCGGATCCCACCCTTGGTCGGACCGCGCACGTCGTTGTGACGCACGCGCCAGCCGGTGAAGATCCGCAGCGACCCGTCGTCCATCCGCACCGGGATCGACACCTCGAGCGTCGTGACCGGATGCCGCAGCCGCTCGAGCGTCTCCGGGCCGATGCGGGCATGGCGACGGACCTCGTCGAGCCGAGTCAATGCTTGCGTGAACAGATTGCCAGGCGTCGTCACGTCGATCTCCGTCACCGTTTGCGGGCCAACAGGCGACGGGCCGTGTCGCGGTGACGCTCGGCCTGGGCGTGTTCGCCGCCTTCATCGAGCGCGGTCGCCACACGCTCGTGGCAGCTCGCCAGATCGTTCCGCCACAGATGGTTGCGCGGGTCGCGCCCGTGCAAGCGCTCGGCGACCTCGAGCGCGGCGCGCAGATGCGCCAGCGCAGCGCCGCGGTCGCCGCGTACGCGCATCCCTTCGGCGAGCTGATCGAGCGCGAGGCCGAGGTCGCGCTGCCACTCGCCGTTCGCCGGATCGGCGGCCGCGAGCTGCTCGCTGATCGCCAGCGAGGCGCGCAGATGCGCGATCGCCTGGTCGAGCCGGCCGAGGTCGCGCAGCGTCGTCCCCATCCGCTCGTGGCAGATCGCGAGATCGCGATGCCACTCGGCATTGTGCGGGTCGAGTGCGTGCAGCTCCTCACAGATCGACAGCGCGGCCGAGTGCTCGGCCAGCGCACCTTCGAAGTCCTGCAGGTCCGCCAGCAGCTGCCCGGCGTCGTTGTGTGCCAGCGCCAGATCCCGGCGCAGCTGCGGGCTGCGCCGGTCGAGCTCGACGATCCGCTTGGTGATCGTCAGGCACTCGAGCGCGTGCGGCCGTGCTTCTTCCGCGCGGCCGAGCGCGCGCAGCACGTGCGCGACGCGGCCATGGCAGGAGGCCAGCTCCTGCTGGCGGCGCAGCACGGTCGGATCGAGCTGCACGAGCTCTTCCATGATCGCGAGCGCCTTGCGGTGGTGGACCAGCGCCCGCTCGGCGCCGGTGTCGCCCGGATCCTGCTGCAGCAGGACCTCGCCGACGCGGTTGTGGCAGCTCGCGACGTCGCGCCGCGCGTCGACGTGCTCGGGGAACAGCTTGACCACGCGCTCGGCGGCGGCGAGCGCGCCGCGCTGGTGCTCGAGCGCCTGCTCGATGCGCCCGCGCCGCAGCAACGCATCGCCGAGGTTCTGGCGTGCGATCACGAGATCCTGCAGCAGCAGGTCGTCGCGCGGGTGCGTCTTGGACAGCCGCTCTGCGATCGTCAGGCTCTCCTCGAAGCGCGCCGCGGCGGCTTCCAGATGGCCGATCTCGAACACGACCTCGCCCAGCGTGTTCAGTGTCAGGCACAGCTCCCGCTGGCGCGATTCGTCGTCCGGTTCGTAGCGCAGCAGCCGGCGGCGGTGCGCCAACGCCCGGTCGAGCAGCTCGCGCGCGGCGGCGAGGTTGCCGCGTTCGATCTGCATCTCGCCGAGCTGCTCGAGCGCGCGCGCCAGGTCTTCGAGGGCCGGGCCGGCCTGCTGCTCGTCGTCCGGCAGCTCGTGCACGATCCCCTGGAACATCGCCACGGCTTCACCAGCGTGCCGGTACGCCTCGTCGAGCTCGCCGCGCGCGAGGTGGATCCGCGAGATCGACAGCAGGCAGGTGCCGCAGTCGCGGCGCCACAGCGTCGGCGCCGACGGATCGGCCGCCAGGTCGCGGAAGATCGACAGCGCCGCGCGGTGCTGTGCGAGCGCATCCTGGTTGAAACCCAGCAGGCCCTGCACTTCGCCGATCCGGTCGCGGCAGACCGCCGTGTCGTAGCGGATCTCCGGTTCGTCACCGGCCATCTCGCGCAGCCGTTCCGCCGCCGCCAGCGCGGCGCGGAACTGCTCGAGCGCCTCCTCGAAGCGATTGGATTCGCGCAGCAGATCGCCGATCCGTTCGTGTCCGACCGAGAGCTGGCGCAGCCAGCCGTCGTCGTCCGGGTTCCGCTCGAGGCCATCGTGCAGCACGCCGAGCGCGCGCTGGAACTGCGCCATCGCCGCGTCGAGCGATCCCTCGTCCCAGTAGCGGTCGCCGAGCTCGCCGATGCAGAACGCCAGCTCGAACAGCAGCTCGTCGTCTTCGGGGGCAGCGCGGCTCGCCGCCTCGGCGCGACGCAGTTCGGACCGGGCACGGCGGATCGCAGGGCTCTCGCTCATCTCGACGGCGCGGAATCTACGGCCGGATCGGGGCTGGGGGGAGCGGATCTCGCGGCGGCCTCCCGGGGAGGAACTCCGGAGGTGGCGGGGCGCCGGTTGCGGGATGCGCGCGCCTGGGGCACCCTTGCCGGTCGCTCGCGCCGGTCCGCCGGTCGCGCCGGTCGCGCCGGCCAGCTCGTCCGCGCCTGCTCCCAACCCGCTTCCACCAGGCAGACATGAACTCCAAGCTCCTCCCACTCGCGCTGGTTCCCTTCATGGCCGGCATCGCCACCGCGCAGTCGCAGACCAAGGTCGTGCCGACGTTCGCGAAGTATGCCGACGGCAGCGGCGGCAGCGCGTTCCCGCTCGCATACACGTCGCAGCGTTGCCAGCAGATCTGGGATGCGGGGGTCGTCGCGAACACGGTTGCCCTGATCCAGTCGATGGCGCTGCGCGGCGACGCAATGTCCGGCCAGATGAGCGCGTTCACGCTGACCGGGACGAAGGTCTCGCTGTCGCACACGACCGTCAGCGCCGCGTCCATGTCGACGACGTATGCGAACAACCGGACCGGCACGGCGACCGTGGTGTTCAACGCCAACCTGAACGTCCCGGCGGTCAATCCGCCCTCGTCCGGCCCGGCGCCGTTCAACGTGCTGATCCCGTGTGCGACGCCGTTCGTCTACACGGTGCCGCAAGGCAACCTGATGCTGGAGCTGGAGACGCCGGCGTCGATGCCGCAGAAGAGCGGTTGGATCACCGATGCGCACGGCACCGGCGGCCTGGTCGGGCAGTTCGGTACGTCCGGCAAGCCGAGCGGCGGCGACACACTGACGCTCGTCGGCGATGGCTCGGGCTGCGTGCCGGGCGGCACCGCGCGGGTCACGACCGCGACGATGGTCAAGAGCTATCCGGGTGCCCTGTTCCTCGGCAGCTCGGACCAGCAGTGGTTGTCGATCCCGCTGCCGCTCGATCTGAACGGGATCGGTGCGCCGGGGAATCACCTGTACACCGGCATGGAGCTGCAGGTGCCGCATAGCTGGGCGCAGATCGGGGGCCGCTGGGTCTCGCAGGTCTCGCTGCCGGTCCCGAACCAGAACGTGTGGATCGGTGTCGTCGTCTACGCGCAGTCGGCGATCATCGACTGGCAGGCGAACCAGTTCGGCGCCGTGTTCTCCAATGCCCTTTCGATCGGCGTCGGCCAGACCGGCGCGCAGCGCATCAACCACATCGGGAACTACGACCCGACCGCGGCGACCGGCAACTACGGGATGGGCAACACCGGCGGCGGTTTCATCGTCGAGTTCACCGGCGTCATCAGCTGAGACTCGTCCGGCGTGCGCCGGCCGCGTCGGCCGGCGCAGCATCTACGGCCCCGTCCACATCCACACCACGAACATGAATCCCAGACTGCTTCCCCTCGCCCTCGTGCCGCTCCTCGCCGGCTTCGCCGCCGCGCAGAATCAGACCAAGGTCGTGCCGACGCTGGCGAAGTACGCCGACGGCAACACCGGCAGCGGCTTCCCGTTCTACTACTACTCGCAGCGTTGCCAGCAGATCTGGGACGCCGGGGTCGTCGCGAACTCGGTCGCGTTGATTCAGTCGATCGCGATGCGGGCGGATGCCGCGTGGGGCTCGATGACCGCATTCACGCTGAGTGGCGCCAAGGTGTCGTTCTCGCACACGACCGTGACCGCGGCCGCGATGTCGACGACCTACGCCAAGAACCTCACCGGCACGCCGACCGTCGTGTTCAACGCGAACCTGAACCTGCCGGCAGTCACGCCGCCGACCAGGGGGCCGGCGCCGTTCAACGTCGTGATCCCGTGCAGCGCGCCGTTCGTGCACACGGTCACGCAGGGCAACCTGATGCTGGAGTTGGAGACCCCGCCGGCGACGCCGCAGAAGAGCGGCTGGCACACCGACGCGCAGGGGCCCGGCGGGCTCACCGCGGAGTTCGGCGTGTCCGGCAAGCCGAGCGGCAACGACACGCTGACGTTGGTCGGTGACGGTGGCGGCAAGTGCGTGCCGGGTGGCAACGTCCAGGTCACGACCGCGACCACGATCAAGAGCTACCCGGGCGCCATGTTCCTCGGCAGCTCGGACACGCTGTGGCAGTCACTCCCGCTGCCGCTCGATCTGGCCGGCATCGGCGCACCGGGCAACCACCTCTACACCGGGATGGAGCTGCAGATCGCGCACAACTGGACGCAGTCCGGCGGACGCTGGGTATCGGTCGTCAACATCCCGGTGCCGAACCAGAACGTCTGGGTCGGGATCACGGTCTATGCGCAGTCGGCGATCGTCGACTGGCAGGCGAACCAGTTCGGCGGCGTGTTCTCGAATGCGGTGTCGATCGGCGTCGGGGACCTCGGCGCGCAGAAGATCAACCACATCGGGAACTACGACCCGACCGCGACCGACGGCAACTACGGGATCGGCAACAGCGGCGGCGGGTTCATCGTGCAGTTCACCGGCGTGATCAACTAGCTGTCTGCTCTGGCGGCGGTCGGCTGGGACTCGTTCACGCCGACCCCCGCCTGGTGCAGCATGCGCAGCGTCGCGAGGAAGAACGCGACGACCAGCGGACCGGCGACGACCCCCATCGGGCCGAACACGGCCAGTCCGCCGAGCATCGCGAACAGCACGACGCTGCCGGGCAGCCGCAGCTTGCCGTGCGCGAGCCACGGCTTCGCGAAGTTGTCGACGAGACCGACCGCGACCACGGCCCAGACCAGCAGGAAGATGCCGTAGCCGATCTCGCCGTACAGCAGCAGCAGGACCCCGATCAGGCCGACGACGACCCCGCCGCCGACGACCGGGATCAGCCCGGCGACGAACGTCGCCAGCAAGGCCACCGCGAGGTACGGGATCCCCGCGATCCAGTATCCGATCGCCGCGACGATCGCCTGCAGGAAGGCCGTCGCGACCGTGGCTGCGAACACGGCGCGGGTGACGTCCCGGAACTCACGCACGAGCCGGTCGGACTGGTCCTTGGCCAGCGGCAGCATCTGCTGGATCCAACGCACGAGCTTCTGGCCCTGCGACAGCAGGAAGAACAGCGCCAGGATCAACACGCCGAGGTCCACGAACAGCGTGAACAGCACGTCGAACAGGCTCGTCGCCCAGGCCGCCGCCTGCTGCAGGTCGAGACCGCTGGCGCCGTCGCCGCCGGCATTGCTGGTGACCTGCGCGGCCTGCGGCGCGACGAATTCGAGGATCCGCCGGGCGCTGTCCTGCAGCGGCCCGGGCACGCGCGTGATCAACCCGTCGACGCCCTGCTCGTGCAGGATCTGCGACACTTCGCGATCCAGCGCGCGGACCTGCTCCACGACGAAGTAGCACAGGCCGCCGAGCGGGAGGATGACGATCAACACGACGCCGGCGGTCAACAGACCTGCGGCGGCGCCGGGGCGGTTGCCGAGCTTCTCTGCGAGCCGTAGCTGCCATGGCTGCAGCACGCTCGCCAGCACCGCGGCGGCGAACAAGGCCCCGGCGAACGGGGCGATGATCCACGCGAGCAGCACGGTCGCGACGGCGACCAGCAGGATCAAAAATGCAGGTCTCGCCGGGCGTTGCGCCATCGCCCGGGGCCGATGCAAGCGGCAGGCCGCTATCCGCCGCGCACCGATCAGCTGCCGTCGTCGGCGCCGCCGCTGCTCTGCAGCAGCCGGCGCAGTCGCTCCGGCTCCAGCTTCACGCGCAGGCTCTTCTCCTGCGTGATCGTGACCCGCCCGGGGGGGAACCCCTTCGGCTTGCGCACGTGCTTCGCCTGCGTGTAGACGACCTCACACAGCGGCTCGCCGCGCGCCTTGCTGAAGTGCACCGCGACCGTCGCCGCATCCAGCAACGTCTCGAGGCTGGCGCTCTTGCCCTTCGGCAGGCGCACGACGACGTGGCTGCCGGCGCGGCCGCCGCCGACGTGCAGCCACAGATCGTTGCCGCGCGCGACACGGACCGAGAGCTGGTCGTTCTGCTCGTTGGTGCGGCCGCACAGGATCGTCAGTCCCTCCGCCGACGTGAACTCACGGAAGTTCGCCCGCGTGCTGCCGGCGCGCGTCGCCGGCTTCGACTTCGGCTTCGGGTCAGGCTTCGGCGCGGGCTCGCGCAGCAGCCCGGCGCGCTGCAACTGCTGCGCGAGTTCGCCGAGCCGCGTGGCATCCGCCTCTTCGAGCTCGCCGCGCCAGCCGAGCAGGCGCTGCAGATCGCCGCGCGCGGCAGCGAGCCGTTCCGCCCCGATCGCCAGCGCCGCCGTCAACGACCGCGCGCGGGCATAAAGCTTCTCGGCCTGCCGCGGCAACGGCTGCTGCGGATCGACCGGCAGCCGCAGCATCTGCTCCGGAGCGTCCGGATCCGGCACGACGAGCTCGCTCTCGCCGCGCCGCCACAGGCTCGCATAGGCGAGCAACAGATCCGCGCGCTGTCGCAGCGCCGGCGCCTCCTGGGCCGCACGTTGTTGCTGCTCGAGACCGGCGATCCGCTGCGTCAGGCTGCGCGCGGCGCGATCGAGCGCAGTCTGTACGCGCTGGCGGCGTTCCTGCTGCTCGGCCGCGAGATCGGCGGCGGTGAACGTCGCATCGACCATGTCCAGCAGCGGCGGCGTGAACCGCGGCGCCGGCTCGTCGGTGCGCGCGCGGGCTGGGGGGGGCGCATAGACCTCGCCAGGGCGCAGCACGCGCTCCTTCGACTCCGGCAGCCGCGACAACTCGAGGATCCGCCCACCGGCATCGAGCAGCGCCCACAACCCGCGCGCGCCGAACAGCTCCACTTCGAGCGTGCTGCGGCCGTGTTCGGGATGGCGGAGCACCAGCGAGCAGCGGCGCTCGCCGGCCGGCTGCAGCAGTTCTACGAACTGCGCGCCGACCAGCCGTTCGCGCAGGCGATCCAGACGAGGCCCGGTCTGCTGCTCGTCGCGGCGCCAGCGCCGCTGCGTCGGACACAGCCGCGCGCGCGCAGCGCCCAGCGCGATCTGCAGCGGGAGCCGACCCTGCTCCGTGTCGAACCACAGCAGCAGGTCGTCACGGTCGGCCGGCCGCGCCACGTCGCTGATGCGCGCGCCGCGCAGGGCGGCGGCGAGCTCCGGCAGCAGGAGCGCGAGCTCCGCCGCGGTCAGCCCGCCGGGGTTGGTCAAGCCTTCCCCAGCTCTTCCTTCGCGTCGTAGAGCCAGCGGATCCGCTGCTGGTCCCACTCGACGATGCCTTCGGGGAAGAACAGCCCGAGCTCGAACGCCGCCGTCTCCGGCCCATCCGAACCGTGCACGAGGTTGAACGACCGGCTGACCCCGAAGTCGCCGCGGATCGTGCCGGGTGCGGCTTCGGCCGAGTTGGTCGCACCCATGACCGTGCGCGCGATCTTGATCGCGCCCTTGCCCTCGAGCGCCAGGGCGACGACCGGTCCGCTGGTCATGAACTCGACCAGTCCCTGGTAGAACGGGCGCTCCTTGTGCACGGCGTAGTGCTTGGCCGCGAGATCGCGGCTGATCGTCATCAGCTTCAGCGCGACGAGCTTGAGACCTTTGTCTTCGAAGCGGGCCAGGATGCGGCCGACCAGGCCGCGCTGCACGGCATCCGGCTTGAGCAGGATCAGGGTTCGTTCCATGGCGGGTTCCAACCGAAAATGGCGCGGCATGATAGCGACGCCGCGCAGCCGGTTCGCCGGTTTCCTGCTCTGCACTCTGCTCACCGGCTGCCAGTCGCCGGATCCGCCAGAACTCCGTGCTGCGCGCGCCGACGCCGCAGCGACCGAGCAACAGGCCGCCGCTGCCGACGCACTGCGGATGTTGCGGGATCACGAGTTCGCGCTGGCCGAGACCGAGCGGCGGATCGCGGCGCTGGAGCCGCGGTTGCGGGAAGCGTCGGCGCGGCAGCAGGGACTGCAGCGGGAGCTCGAGCAGGCGCTCGATCGGATCGGCCGACTGGAACAGGAGCTCGGACAGGCGCGGCAGCGGATCGCGGCGATGCAGCAGCAGGCCACCGAGCTCGAGCAGCGCGAACAGCGGATCGCCGCGGCGAAGACCGAGCTCGCGCAGCTCGACACCGAGCTGGCGACGTTGACGGGGACGCTGGATGGCAAGCGTGCGGCGCACGCGAAAGCAGCCGCGGAGCTGCAGCAGCAGATCGCCGCCGCGGAGCAGCTGCTGCTGCAGGTCGGCGGCGCGCAGCAGGCGCTGACCGACGCGCTGAAGCTCGCACAGCCACCGCCACCGCCACCGCCACCGCCGGCGCCAGCTCAGCCAGCTCCCGAGCAGCCACCCGCGACCGGCAAGTGAAGGACGCGGATCAGCGCATCCGCAACGATGCGCGCGCCTGCTCGATCTGCGCCATCCGCTCGGAGGTGAACGCGCGGCCGTCGAGCACCAGCAGCCGGTCGCCGCGCCAGATCACCTCGAGCCGCCGCAGCGGATGCTGCTCGCTGCTGCGCAGCCGCAGCTCCCGATGCTGCCAACCGGCGCCAAACGTCGGGCATGGCTGCCAGTCGCTGTCGTGTTCGACCGGTCCGTGCAGCGCGCCGACGAGTCCCTGCCACATCGCGTCGGCGCCATCCGGGCACCACTTCGGCAGGCCGACCGGCGGCGCATGCCCCGACACGCGCAGCAGGTTCCCTTCCGGGCACTCGAACTCGATCCGGAACAGGTGCGGGCCGGGACGCGCGCGGAAGTTCCACCCAGCCGGTCCCTGCAGCTCGATGCCGGGATCCGGGACGACGGCCGTGTGGCCATCCCACGTGACGCGGCCGCCGTGGACCCGGATCGCCGCCTCGTGCACGTGCGCCCGATCGGCCGCCGGATCCAGCAGCCGGAACGAGTCCACGATCGCTCCCACCTCACCGGCGCGCCGCTGCCATGCGGCCGCACTGCCGGTCGCGGCGAGCAGATACAGCATCCGGCCGAACGCCAGCACGTGCAGGCGGGCCTCGATGCCGGATGGCTGCTGCAGGACCGTGCGCGCCCCGGGCAGCCCTTCGGCGCAACCGCCGGGAGCCCAATCCTCGATCTGCGCCTCCGCTTGCGTCGCGGTCAGCTCCCGCAACACGGTCCGCGGCGCGCGCGGCTCTGCCGTCACGAACACCGACACCTCCACCTCGAGATCGTCGGTCAGCGAGAACAGCGCCAGCGTCTCCATGCAACCGGAGCGGCCGCGCTCGATCGGCGCGATCAGCCAGGTGTCCCCGGCCCCGATCTGGTAGTTGCAGGCCTCGCAGCGGAACGTCTGCTGCTGTACGTCGTGGCGCCAGGCGCGCGGATCGACTTCGACCTGCAGGATCGCGCGCGGATCGGTCTGCTGTGGCGGCACCTGCAACGCGAGCAGGAAGTGCTCGGTCACCTGCATCGGCACCTTGCCGGCGGCGCAGCGGGTTTCGGCATCGACCAGTGCGACCAGCAGGTCCCCGCTGCGCTGCACGATCTCGTAGCTGCTCGTGCGCGTCAGCTTCGCCCCGGGGGCGAACGCGCGCGCCAGATGTTGCTGCAGTGCCTGCAGCTCGCGCGGATGCACCGGCGCGAACGCTGCGACGTAGCGCGCGGCATCGCCGGCCGTGAACGCGCGGTCCAGCTCGGCCAGCAGCCGGCTGACCATGGCCTGGTCGTGCTGCTGCCGCGCCGGCGCATCCGGCTTCGCCTGCTGGCCGGACTGCGGCGCCGCCGGCGCTTGCCCCATGGACCACGGCGCGAGCACCGCGCCGGCCGTCAAGCAGGCCACTTCGAGCAGGCGGGTGTTCAACGCCGCTGCTCCCGCGCCGTGACGCGTGCTGCGAGCACCAATCCATCCGGCTCGCCATGTCCGGTCGGCAGACCCTGCAAGGCCGCGAGCCGCGCGCTCCAGCGCGCCGGGGTGAACTCGACCGATGCCGCGTAACCGGGCACCGGCTGCTGCGGCTCCGCCGCATCCGGCACGAAGCGCCAGACCAGGAGGCCGAACAACACTGCCGCCGCAGCGGCGAGCAGCCACGGTCGCATCTGCCGCTGCGGCACCGCACGCCAGGCCGGGCGCAGCTCGCGCTGCACCTGCAGCCAGGTCGCCTCGACGAAGCCGGTCGAAGGCTCCGGCGTCTGCCAGGCGGCCAGATCGCTGGGTGCGAACTGGATCTCCTCCGGGTCGGCGTCGCTCCAATCGCGCTCGGTCGCGTCCGGCCCGGTGGCCATGACGCTCTGCATGTGCCCGCCGCCCAGCCGACCGTCTCCCAGCCGAGCGTCCCGGCTCCGCCGATCCTCGATCACCAGACGCCAGGTGCGCGCGACGAAGTCGGGCGAGATCGGCGGCAGCGGCGCCTGCGGCAGGTTCAGCTCCGGATCGTCGTGTTCCATCTCACGCACCGGTCCGCAGGTAGGGGGCGAGGCGCAGGCGAAGCGCTTCCTTCGCGCGGTGCAGCCGCGATTTGATCGTGCCTTCCGAGACCGACATGACCTCCGCGATCTGCGCATAGTCCAACCCCTCGTATTCGCGCAGGATGAACGCCATCCGCTGCTCCTCGCCGAGCATCGCGACCGCCTGCTCGATCCGCTCGCCGAGCTCGCTGGTCTCCACCTGCGCGGGCGGGCCGGGCGCATCGGCCTCGACCTGCAGCTGCTCGTCGTCCTGGCCGGTCAGCGAGGTCTCGGGGATGCGTTTCTTCTTCTGGACGTCGAAGCAGTGGTTGCGCACGAACGCGTAGACCCAGGTCGTGAACTTGACCCCGCGGTCGACGTCGAACCGGTCGAGTGCGCGGAAGATCTTCAAGAAGATCTCCTGCCCGATGTCCTCGATCTGCTCGCGGTACCGGGGGCCTAGAAAGCGGTACGCCGTCGCCAGGATCGGGCGATGCAGACGCTCGATCAGCGTTCGAGCAGCGTCCTCGTCGCCCCGCTGGGCGGCGCGGACCGTCTGCAGGTCGATCTCGATCATCGGGACGGGTTCCGTCGGGGCTCTGGTTCGATCCGGGGCGGGTCCGGTTCCCGGGATTCTGCCGCGGGACGGCGACGCGGCCAGTCGCCGGTCGCGCGGACCAGCCTCAGATGCGATAGGGGATCAGATCTTCGTCATCCGCGGTCTCACCGAGCTCCTCCTCGACCAGCCGCGCATCGACGACGATCTCACGCCCGCGCTGCTCGGAGGCATCGAACGACAGCCCCTCGAGGCACTTCTCGAGGATCGTCAAGAGGCGGCGGGCGCCGATGTTCTGCGTCGTCTTGTTGGCGCGGAACGCGACGCCGGCCAGGCGGCGGATCCCGTCGTCGGTGAACCGCAGCGTGACGCCTTCGGTGCCGAACAGCGCCACGTACTGCTTGATCAGACTGTTGCGCGGTTCCTGCAGGATGCGCACGAAGTCCTCCTCGGTCAGCGCGGTCAACGCGACGCGGACCGGGAAGCGTCCCTGCAGCTCCGGGATCAGCTCGCTCGGCTTGTGGAAGTGGAACGCCCCGGCCGCGATGAACAGCACGTGGTCGGTGCGGATGCTGCCGTAGCGCGTGTAGACAGCGCAGCCCTCGACGACCGACAGCAGGTCGCGCTGCACCCCTTCGCGCGAGACGTCCGGGCCGTCGCTGCTACCGGCACCGACCACCTTGTCGATCTCGTCGATGAACAGGATGCCGTGATTCTCGGCGCGCTCGAGCGCCTCGCGCTGCACGGCATCCATGTCGAGCAGCTTGTCGGCTTCTTCCTGTGCCAACAGCTCGCGCGCCTCGTGCACCGGCAGCTTGCGCAGCTTGGTGCGGCGCGTCGGGGTCCGACCCCAGATCTCCTGCAGCGCGCGCGCGTCGATCCCCATCGCATCCTGACCCTGCGGGCCGGTGATCGCGAGCGTGGGCGTGCTCACATCGATCAGCTCGACGTCGACCAGCTGCTGCTCGAGCTCGCCGGCCGTGAGCCGCCGTGCCAGCTCGGCGCGCGCCGCGTGCCGCGCGCGCAGCCGCTCCTGCAGCGCCGCGTCCTCGGTCTCACCGGCGCCGACCGGTGGTGCACGCCAGATCTCGCCGGCGCGCACCCGCGTGCGCGGATCGTCGTCCATCTCCAGCAGCCCGGCCTGTGCTTCGAGCGTCAGCTGCAGACGCTGCTGCGCGAGCTCCTGCGCCTTGCTGCGGACGTTCTCGACATGCTCGGCCCGCACCAGCGTGACCGCCGCTTCGACCAGGTCGCGCACCATCGACTCGACGTCGCGGCCGTGGTAGCCGACTTCGCTGTACTTGGTCGCCTCGACCTTGACGAACGGAGCCCGCGCCAACGTCGCGAGCCGCCGCGCGATCTCGGTCTTGCCGACGCCGGTCGGCCCGATCAGCAGGATGTTCTTCGGATGCACGTCGGCCGCCAGCTCGGGCGGCAGCTGCTGGCGCCGCCAGCGGTTGCGCAGGGCGACCGCGACGGCGCGCTTCGCCTTGTCCTGGCCGACGATGTACTCGTCGAGGCGGCGCTTGATCTCGCGCGGGGTCAGATCGTCGAAGCTCACGGGATTCCTCGCAGGCGGGGGGCGAGGACGGTATCCGCGTGTGCGTTGGCGCACGAGGGCCGCGCCGCCCTCACCAGCCCCCGCCGCCGTGCGCGATCACCAGAACCGCGTGACGGTGCCGATCGTCGCGACCGTGCCGGTCGCGGCGGTGCGATCGTCGGCTGCGCTGATCCGCGCGACCGGCGGCTTCGCCGGCGCGAGCGGCGGCACGGTCACCATGACGCCGGGCGTCGCTGCGAGCTGCTGATCGCCGGCGCGCCACGCCAGCGTCTGCAGGAACGCCTGCGTCCCGTCCGGGAACGGCGCGATCCCGCCGAAGCCGCCGGTCGTCCGGCCGCTCGCATCGAGCTGCCCCAGCGGCAGCACGAGATCGGCGCGCGCCCACAGCGAGCAGCCGGGAAGGTTCGGCAGCCCGGTCTTGTCCGGCAGCGCGCCGATCAGCAGCCACGCCAGCGCCGGCCCGTTCTGGTCGCTCGGCAAACGGCACTGCGCGTCGAACTGCAGCTTCAGATCCGCCGGCGTGCGGATCATGTCCGCCGCGAGCGTCGGCGCGCGCCCGCCCAGCGTCACGCAGCCCGTGCCGTAGCCGTAGCCCGGCTGCTCGGCGCGGCCGTCTTTGAAGAACTCGTGCGCGTCCAGGTTCGCCGTGAAGTTGCGGTCGTTGCCGCTCGCCGTGACGTTGCCGAACGAGACCACGTCCAGGCACAGCACGTCCTGACCGGTCCACGAGAACGGCTGCTGCCACGGCACCACCAGCTCGAACTGCGGCGCCGGCTCGCCGAGCGGACGCGCCGTCGCCGGGAACGAGAGGCGGATGCGCGGCAGCACGACGGCCGGATTCGGTCCGGTCTGGTCGGTGAACCGCGTGCTCGCCTGGTCCGGTGTGCGCGTCGTGATCGACGCGGTCACCTCGAGCTCGCTCTGGAACGCAGCGACGTTGCTGGTGGCATGCGCATCGCGGCGGTAGCCGTGACCACGCAGCGTGCGTGCGGCGCCGAGGTCGGCATGCAGCTGCTGCAGCCGCGCGTTCCAGCGGCCGAGCGGGTACGACGTCGACGCGTTGCCTTCGAACCGATCGCGATCGGCTGGGCTGGTCTGCGCCGTCAGGCAGGGGATCGAAACGGCCGCGGCGAGCGCGGCGAGAGTCACATGTGGTGTCATCTGGGCTCCTTCGGTCTGGGTTGTTGCGTTCGGAGCCAATGGAATGCGGGGGTCGATTCCGGGTCGGGAATCCGCGCAAATCGGTGGCAACGCCACCGTCGCCGGCCGCCGCGCGGGTTCGCGCCACCTGGTCCACTCTTTGGTTGCAGCCGGATGCGGCGTTCCTATGCTTCCCCGCCCTCTGCGGAGGAAAACCTCCCGCTCTTTGCTTGCATGGCCTTCACGTCGAACGACTTCGGGACCCGGGCATTGAGCGCGGCGCTGACGATGGCGCTGTCCGTCGGGCTGCTCGCGTACGGTGGGATCCGCGCCGACGAGTGGCTCGGCACGAGTCCGCTGTTCCTGGTGCTCGGGGTCCTGCTCGGCGCCACCGGCGGGCTGCTGCACCTGATCGCGAGGCTCGCGCCAGAGATGCTGCCATGGCGCCGGCGTCCGCCGCAGGATCCGCCGGCAGACGACGGTCCGGCGGCGCGTTGATCCGACGACCCCGACCCTCGACCTGATCGCTGCTGCAGGCAAGCGCCGACGACCGCCCCGACATCCTCCATGACCGCTGCTTCCGCTCCCGCCCATCCGCCACCGACGCTGATCCCGCACCGGCTCGTCGTGCGTGCGCTGCTGCTCGCGGTCCCGATGCTCGCGGCTGGCTGCGCGCTCGCGCTGCTCAGCGGGATCGTGCCGGTGGACGCGCAGCTCCATGTCGGGATCGGAGCGGGGTTGGCGATCGCGACCGGCGCGGCGACCGCCGTGCTGCAGGCGCGTGCGGTGGCGGCACCTCCCGGCCGGCCGGCCGAGGCGCAGCAGTTCCAGGTCGCGCTGGCGGCCGGCTTCGTGATCCCGATGTTCGTCGTCGGGGCCGGCCTGCTGCTGCTGTCGCAGAGTGGTGTGAAATTCGAATCGCTGGCGGCGTTCGGGCTCACGTTCGCGGCCGGGGTGCTGGCCCTCCAGCTCACCGCCGCAGTCGTGTTCGGCCGGGCTCTGCGCGCGCGGGCCCTGCTGCGGCAACAGAGCGCCGCCACCAAGCACCCGCCCGAGCCCCGGCAGGCAGGAAACGCATCGATGCAACCGACGCACCGCGACGAGCTGCGCCGCGACGCCACCGGTCCGCTGCCGCGGGGGACGCACTGATGCGGCAACTGCGGGTGCTGCTGGGGTTGCTGCTGCCGCTGCTGCTGGCGTGCCCGCTCGCTGCGCAGACGCACGAGGCCCCGGGGCCGGTGGCTGCGGACCATCCACCGGTGCAGTCGACGGCGCAGATGGATGCGGCCGACTTCTTCATCCATCAGTACGTCCACCTGCACCCGCACGAGGTGTGGACGCCGGCGCTCAGCGACGATCCGCAAACCAACCGGCTGTTCACGTTCTACGACATCAACCTGTTCCAGCTGATCGCGATCGGGCTGTGCCTGGTCCTGTTCCTGCCGGTGCGGTTCAGCTTCGGGCGCAGCGGCGTGTCGTGGCTGACGCGCGTGCTGCGCGGCTGGTGCCTGTGGATCCGCGACGAGATGGTCTACGCGGTCATGGGCAAGGAGGAGGGCGCGCGGTTCGCGCCGTTCTTCGTGTTCCTGTTCTTCTTCGTCGCGCTGATGAACCTGCTCGGGCTGGTCCCCGGCAGCGTGACCGCGACCGCGAGCGTGTTCGTGACCGGCGCGATGGCGCTGATCACGCTGCTGATCATGCTGGTCGGCGGGATGATGAAGCAGGGCGTCGTCAAGTACTGGGTCAACCTGCTGCCGCACGGGCTGCCGCTGTGGCTGGTGCCGCTGATGGCCGCCGTCGAGCTGGTCGGTCTGATCATCAAGCCGTTCGCGTTGATGATCCGGTTGTTCGCCAACATGCTGGCCGGGCACCTGGTGCTGTACTCGTTCATCGGCCTGATCTTCCTGTTCGCGAAGATGACCGGCATGGGCGTGCTGTCGTGGGGGACTGCGATCCCGGCGTTCGGCCTCGCCGTGTTCATCTACCTGCTGGAGTCGTTCATCGTGCTGCTGCAGGCGTACATCTTCGTGTACCTGAGCGTCATCTTCATCCATCTCGCCCGGCATCCGGATCACTAGCCGTTGCTCCGCCAGCCCGGGCTTCCGTTCCCTTCTTCTGACCTACTTCTGACCTGACCCGAGAGACCACGAGCGTCTCAGCGTTTCGATAGGAGACCTTCATGCTTTCCATGCTTCTCGCTTCCTGGGGTGTCGGCGCCGGTATCGCGGCCGGCGGGGCGGTGATCGGTGCCGGCATCGGCATCGGCCAGATCGGCGCCGCGGCCAATGAGGGCATCGCACGCCAGCCGGAAGCTGCCGACACGATCAAGGGCTACGGCCTGCTGCTGTCGGCGCTCGTCGAGGGTGCCGCGCTGTTCGGCATCGTCGTCGGCCTGCTGATGGCGCTGAAGACCACCGCATGAGCCTCGCCGCCGCAGTTCTGCTGCTCGCGGGCGAGGACCCGGGCGGGGGTTTCAACCCGTTCGAGTTCGCGACCGGAGCCACGCTGTGGACCTGGGCCGCGTTCCTGGTCGCACTTCCGCTGATGTGGAAGTTCGTCTACGGACCGATCACGAAGGCGCTGGAGGAGCGCGACGACAAGGTCGAACGCGCACTGAAGGCGGCCGACGAGGCGCAGCGGCGCGCCGACGAGCAGCTGCGGCAGGGCAAGGCGGAGCTCGACCAGGCGCGCGCCGAGGCGAAGCGGATGGTCGAAGAGGCCGTCGATCGTGCCGAGCGGCAGGGCCGCGAGGCGCTCACCGCCGCGCGGGCCGAAGCCGAACGCCAGACGCAGAAGGCGCGCGAGGAGATCACCGCCGAGAAGCGCAAGGCGTTGGTCGAGCTGCGCACCGAGGCGGTCGATCTCGCGATCCGCGCGGCCGGTCACCTGATGCAGACCAAGGTCGACGACGACGCCCAGCGCCGGCTCGTGCAGCAGTTCCTGTCCGATCCGGCCGTATCCGGTCCCGCGTCCCGCAACTGACGATGACCTCCGCGCTGTCCCGCCGCTACGCCGCCGCGCTGTTCGAGGCCGCCAAGGGCCAGGACGCCGTCGCCCCGGTTGGTGCCGGTCTGACGGCGCTCGCCGAGCGGCTGCGTGAGCCGGAGATCCACGCCGCGGCGTTGGATCCGGATTCACCGGAGAGCACGCGCAGCGAGGTGCTCGCGAAGCTGACCGGCGATGCGCACGCGCTGGTGCGCAACGTCGTCGGCGTGGCGCTCGACCGCCACCGCGAGAGCATGCTGCCGGAGCTCGCCGAGGCGTTCCGCGCGATCGAGCTCGCCGAGCGCGGCGAGCTGGATGGCGAGCTGCGCTCACCGCGTCCGGTGGCAGCCGACGAGCTGCAGCGCATGAGCACGCTCGCCGAACAGCTGTCCGGCCGTCGCGTCCACCTGCGGCCGGTCGTGCAGCCGGACCTGATCGGCGGCCTGCAGCTGCGCGTCGGCAACACGCTGTACGACGCCTCGCTGGCGACCGCGCTCGGCGACCTGCGCCAACACCTGCTCGAGGTCGAGCTGCCCGGCTGACCGGGCTCGACGTTTTCCTCCCGCACCCACCAGTTCGCACAACCCAGTCGGCACTGCCCGCTTCGTCCGCACTCCGATGAACCTCAAGCCATCCGAAGTCACCGCGGTCCTCAAGGAGGAGATCGAGGGATTCGCGCGCCAGACCAAGAAGTCCAACGTCGGCACCGTGCTGCAAGTCGGTGACGGCGTCGCGCGCGTGCACGGTCTCGACGAGTGCATGATGAGCGAGCTGCTCGACTTCGGCGGCGGCGTGTTCGGCCTCGCGCTGAACCTCGAGGAGGACAACGTCGGCGCCGTGTTGCTCGGCTCGGACCGCACCGTCAAGGAAGGCGGCCTGGTCAAGACGACCGGCCGCATCATCTCGGTGCCGACCGGCCTGAGCCTGGTCGGGCGCGTCGTGGACACGCTCGGCCGCGCGGTCGACGGCAAGGGTCCGATCGCGGTCACCGAGTCCGACTACCGCCCGATCGAAGGGCGCGCGCCGTCGGTGCCGGAGCGCCAGCCGGTCAAGGAGCCGCTGCAGACCGGGATCAAGGCGATCGACTCGATGATCCCGATCGGCCGCGGCCAGCGCGAGCTGATCA
>CAZABP010000036.1:0-22767 GCA_964483245.1 uncultured candidatus Brocadiaceae bacterium
CTAGCTCACGTCCTCGTTACCTCCTCGCTCTCGCGCCCCTCGGGCTGCTGTTCGTCCCACCACGGGTCACCGGCGTGCTGCCAGGTGAGCTCCTCGTCCCTCCCAACCTGACGTCTGCGTTCCCGGCGTGCGGCAACTGCCACGATCCGCAGCCGAACGCGAATGGCCCGATGACGCTGAAGGTCACACCGGCCGATGTCTCGGTGTCGCCTGGACAGAAGACGCAGTTCACGCTGGCGGTGTCCGGCGGTCCCAACCAGGGGATCGGTGGCTTCGCGATCGAGATCAACGGTGGCGCGTTCAGCCCGACCGTCAACACGCGCACGCTGCCCAACGGCCGCGCCGCGACCCACACCAACAACTTCAACAGCTCGTGGACGTTCGACTGGACCGCGCCGGCGACACCTGGGCTCGTGACTGCGACCGCAGCCGGGCAGTCGGTCAACGGCGACATCACGCCGACCGGGGACTCGTGGGGCTTCTTCGGGCCGAACAGCTCGCAGCCCGGCACGCTGCGGCGGCTGTTCGTCAACTCGGCGAACGTCGTTCCATTCGGCAAGGGCTGCGCCGGCGCGGATGACCATGTGCTGCTGCTCGGCGCGGCGGCGGATGCGCGCATCGGGCAGACGTTCACGACCGAGGCACACGCGATGCTGCCGGGTGCGCTCGCGGCCTGCGTTGTCGGGTTCAGCACGACGGTCTGGAGCGGGCTCCCACTGCCGTTCGACCTCGGCCTGTTCGGATTCCCGGGCTGCTTCCTGCTGACGGATCACTTCATCGTGCAGAGCCAGGTCGCCGGCGGCAGCGGCTCGGGGGGCGGGACGGCGACCTACTCCTGGGCGATCCCGAGCGACACCGCCTACCGCGGCGTCGTGTTGTACTTCCAGTCGATCGTGATCGAAGGGACTCCGCGTATCGTGACCAGCAACGGACTCAGGGTCACGATCCAGTAAATCTCACAGGAGTCGTCATGCTCCGCTCCATGCTCGCGCTGGCGTTGGTCGCTCCGACCGCGCTGGCGCAGGTGTTCCTCCCCGCCGGCAGCAACCGGGACACGATCGAGCTGAACGCGCGCTCGAACTATCCGCTGATGCGCACCGAGTCGCGCGCGCAGTTCCTGCTCGCGGCCAGCGAGATCGGCACCGGCGCGCGCAGTTTCACGCGGCTGGAGCTGCGCTACGACGGGCCGTCGCTGGGTGCAGCGGGTGGCGTGATCGGGAGCCTCGAGATCCTGCTCGCCAACACGAACGTGACGCCGGCGCAGAGCTCGGGCCAGTTCGCGGCGAACCTGTCGGTCCCGCCGACGCGCGTGGTGTCGGTGCAGAACCATGTGTTCGGCGCCGACGCGAGCCCGAATCCGTCGCCATGGGGCGGCCCGGGCGGCGCGCTGTCGTTCCTGTTCCAGGCGCCGTTCGCGTACCAAGGCGGCACGCTCGCAGTCGAGCTGCTTGGCGCCGGCAACGGCAACGGTGGCAACCAGCCGCACAACTGCCAGCTCGACGCGGAACTCGATCCGCAGGCTGGTGCGCTGGATGGCAGTGCCTCGTCGAACGGCACCGGCTGCAGCGGTGCGGTGCTTGGTGTCGCGGGTCAGCTGGCACCGGGCGGCCAGATCGCGGCGTTCGGCTCCGGCTTCGGTCCTGGCCAGCTCGCGATCCAGACGCTTGGCACCTCGCGCACGATGTGGGGCGGCATCCCACTGCCGATCCCGCTCGATGGTCTCGGCGCGCCCGGCTGCGCGATCCTGAACGACTGGCTGCTCGACCTGCGAACGCTCGCGCTGCCGGGCGGCAACATCGAGCCGTACACGCCGGCCTGGACCTGGGCCGTGCCGGCGGACAGCGCGTTCAACGGCGTGACCGTGCAGCTACAGGCGCTCGCCGTGAAGTCCGGCGCCAACCAGCTCGGCCTGGTCACGAGCAACAACGTGCAGGCAAGGCTCGGCACGTGGCGGCCGCTGTATCGCGGCTACGTCGCGCACTTCCATCACGAGTTCTGCGATGCGGGTGTCGCATCGCACAGCGCGCCGCTGACGCTGGCGATGAGGCTGCACTGATGT
This sequence comes from uncultured candidatus Brocadiaceae bacterium, assembly GCA_964483245.1. Lineage (GTDB taxonomy): Bacteria > Planctomycetota > UBA1135 > UBA1135 > UBA2386 > CAZABP01. The sequence continues at coordinate 2,060 of CAZABP010000036.1, forward strand.
CACGCTTGCATCTCGCACTCCCGCTCGCGCTGCTGCTCGGCGCGGCCATCCCCGCGCAGGGCTTCGCCAGTGATCCGACACCGGTCGCTGGTGTCGAGGGAACGGTCAAGATCTTCCACATCGGGCCGTACCTGATCCCGGCCGGTCAGGACGTGAATGGCAAGCGGCTGCCAGGCCAGTACGAACAGGTCGTGCCGGCGCCGAATCCGGGGGACGTGTTCGTCACCAACTTCGACAGCCGGATCGTCGACACCAACCGCGTCCCGCAGGATCCGGCCCAGCTGTATCTGCATCACGCCGTGCTGGTGAACCGTGGCGCGACCGATCTGACCTGCGCGCTGATGCCGGGTGAGCGGTTCGCCGCGGCCGGCGCCGAACGCGTGCCGTTCGCGATCCCTGCCGGGCACGGCTATCGGCTGCGTGCGAGCGATCCGATCCTGTGCATCCTGCACATCCAGAACTACACGCTCGTTCCGCAGACGGTCTATTACCAGTTCTCGCTGACCGTCTCGCCCGGCACCGCGCCGCTGAAGCCGGTGCGCCCGTGGTGGCTCGACGTCGTCTATTGCACCAGCAGCTACGGTGTTCCGGTCGGCACCGGGCTGCATCAGAAGAGCCGCGACTACGTGACGCCGGCCAAGGTCACGATCCTGACGATGGGGCCGCACCTGCACTGCGGTGGCGTCAAGCTCGAGCTGATCGATACGGCTGCGAACAAGCTGATCCACGAGTTCAAGAGTCTGAACCCGTGCCCGACCGTGCTCGAGAGCGTGATCCCGAGTCCGCCGATCGTGCTGCCGGCCAACATGACCGTGACGCTGCGCGCGACGTACCAGCAGGATCCGAAGGAGACGCTGGACGCGATGGGGATCATGCTCGGCTACGTGCTGCTCAACTGAACAGCCTCTCAGCGCGCCTGCGCGGGGCCGACCCCGCGCAGCGCGCGCATCCCGAGCAGCGTCGCCGATTCGCGAGGGGTCCACGTACCCGCGAGCGGCTGGCGGGCCGCGCGCCGGAGCACCGCGAGCCACGGCAGGTCCGTGCGCGGCGCCAGCGTCGCCGGGTCGAGCCCGAGCTCGCCGGCGAACTGCGCGACGTGCTCGCGCGCGACATCGCCGGCGCGGATCTGCGCCAGCAGGTATGCGACGCCTGCTTCCGATTCGCACAGCGCGTCGATTGCGCTCTCTTCGTCGTCGTGGCGCCGGGCATGGCGCCACACCGCAGCGCAGACGTCCGCATCCGCGGACCGTGGCAGCGTCGGCAGCTCCTGCGGCGCCCGGTCGAGCAGCTCGATCAGCTCTCGTGGCTGCAGGCGCGTGTAGACGACGCGCCACTCGGCGTAGTTGGGCAGCGCATCCTGCGCGGCCAGCAGCTCCGGCACGGATCCTGCGCGCGCGATCACTGGACGCACGAGTGCGCATAGCAGCTCACCTTCGTCCTCGAACGGTTCCGGCAGCGCATCGATCCCGACCAGCAGCCGCACTGCCGTCGCCGCATCGCGATCGCCGAGCGCCGCTGCGGCGCGCCAGAGTTGCCAGGTCGGGTCGTTGCGCAGCGCGGCTGGCAGCGCCGTCTCGCCGCGTGCGCGCAGGGCCAGCACCAACACCAGCCGCCACTCCGGCATCGGTGCGATCGCGAGCTCCTGCAGCAGCGCGGCGGTCGGGATCGGCGACGCCGCGATGCGCGCGGCGAGCCTCACGTGCGGCCCGGCATCGTCGTCGAAGTCCGTACGGATCGACTCGCCGATGCGCTGGAAACCCTCCAGCGTCACCGCCTGCCAGAGTTTTTCCGGCAGCTCCGCCTCGAGCATGTCGATCTGGTCGTGGACGAACTGCGGATCCCGCAGCCGCACCGCGAGCTCGGCACGGCCGGCTTCGCTGCGGCAGAGCAGCGGAATGATCCCGGCGTCGAGCTCCAGGTACTGGCAGGCCAGGATCACGGCCGGCGGCAGCCGCTGCTGCTCCGCGGCAGGCAGCAGTGTGAACGCGGTCCAACGCAGGTCGACGTCCGGGTCGGCGAGCATGCGCAGCAACGCGGCGCAGAGGTCCGGATCCTGCACGGGCGCTTCGAGCAGCTCGAGCAGGTCGCTGCGTTGCTGGTGCGATTCCTCGAGGGCGCGCGGGAGCAGAAGCGCGACCGCCCGCTCGCGCGCATCACGGTCGGCCCAGAGGCCGACCGCCTGCCCGAGCTCGAAGATCGTCCAGGAATCGAACTCGTCCGCTCGCAACTGCCGCAGCAGCGCGGACGTGAACTGCCGCTGCAGTGCTGCGAGCCGCTCGCGCAACGACACGCGCCAGCCCCGCTGCGACGTCGAGAGGTCCGGGTCCTCAGGATCCAGGTACCTCAGCAGCTTGCCGAGCTGCACGAGCCAAGGCAGGTTCTCGCGCGATGGCTGCAGGCGCGCGCATTCGGCCAGCAGGGTCTCGATCTGCCGTTGCGTGGCGGCGTCCGGCGTCCGTTCCAGGCTCCAGGCGGACCAGATCGCATCGTCGAACGCTTCGATCGCCGTCGGCAACCGGAGATCGGTCGGCCATGGCGCGGGGGGATGGGGCGTCTCCTTCGCCGGGCGGCAGGTCACCACACTCGGAGCCGCAACTGCGCCGTCCACGGCGATGACCGTGACGAAACCGCCCGCGGTCCCGCCATCCAGCCCGGCTGCGTACATCGGCGCCGCGGTGGTCGGAGGCCAGAGCACCCGCCCGGTCATCGTCGGCTGCACCGGGATCGTGCGCGTGAAGTTCTGCCCTGGACCCAGCGTGCAGGCGAATGCGACCCGATCGTCGAACCGGTCCACGTCGGCTGGCACGAGCGGGATCTCGAAGCCGGCCGGCAGCGGGCATTCGACGACGACGTAGCTCATCGCGACCGGCGCGCGGAGGCGCAAGCGCAGTTCGTACACCTGTCCGAGCTGCAGCGGTCCCGCCACGGCGACGAGGTCCGGCCCGGCTGCGCCTGGCTTCGGCGTCGCGTGGACCCGGCGCAAGCACAGCTCGCGTTCGACCTGGATCGGCGTGGCCCAGGCGCGGTGGTCGCTCGCGCGCGCGCTGCGCTCGCTGGTCACGCGCACCAACAGCGGCATTCCGGCCGGGCCGCGGACCTGCAGGTCGGCAGCCTGCCTGAAGCGCGTCGTTGCGAGCTCCGCCTTTGCGTCGAACCGGAGCTCGCGCTGCTCGGGCCCGGCATGCAGCGTGACCGTCCCCGGTTGCGGCGTCGCGGGGGGCAGCGCACGTGCGAGCGCTGTCAGCGCGCAGGCCTGTGCATACGTCGAACCCTGGCCACGCAGGCAGGCGAGCAGCAGCTCGGCGGCACGCTGGTCGGTCGTTGCCCGGTCGGCGCCGAGCAGCAGGTCCAGCTCGAGCTGCAGCGCGGCGACGGCGAGCGGGTCTTCGCCCGGCAGGCGGTCGCCGGTCTGCGCCGGTGACTCCGCCTGCGCCGACTTCTGCCGGCAGCGGCGCGCGGCGTCGGGAGCGCCGGCGCCGTGCAGCGCAAGGCCCAGACGCGCGAGCAGGCCCGGCGGCAGGTCGTTGCGCAGCGCCAGCGAGGACACGGCACGCAGCAGTTCCGGATCGGCCGGCGCGAGCCGCAGTGCGCCGGCGACCAGCTCGCCAGCCGTGATCCCGGCGCGGTCGTTCAGCACCGTCGCCTGGTGGGCGTGACGGATCGCAGCGCGGAACGGGCCGCTGCGCGGATCGAAGTGCAGCCCGACCGCTGCCGGCTCGAGCCCGCCGTCGCGTAGCAGCGCGAGCCCGTGCAGCACGAGCGCAGACATGTACGGCTCCGGCTCGCCGCCGGGCCAGAACGAGAACGTGCCGTCGCCGCGCTGCAGCTCGCGCATCCGCGCGAGGCCGCGGCGCAGCCGCTCGCGGTAGCCGTCGTCCATCGCCGGCAGCGCGGCGCCGTTGGCGCGGGCGCTGCGCGCGGCCGCGAGGTACGGCAGCAGCTTGCTGAGCGTCTGCTCGACGCAGCCGTACGGGTACTGCGCGAGGTCCTGTTCGATCCGCCGCCACGCAGCAGCACCGCCCTGCAGCAGGTCGACACGCATGCCGCAGGACGGATCGCAGCCCTCCGGCAGCGGGAGCGTCAGCTCCTGCTCACCGAGCATGGCAACGTGCAGCGGATGCGTGACTGCGTCGCGCAGGACCGGCAGCGCGCGCTCCGACCGGTCGGCGTGGTCACCGAGCGTGACTCCGAGCGCGAGCTTCGCGTCGCCGGCCTGCACCGCGCGCAGCGGCAGCAGCGTGCGGGCGACCTGCCCGGCAGCGAGTCGGACCTGCTGCGAGACGGTTCCGAGCTGCAGGGCTGCACCTTCGACGCCGGCCGTGACCGAACCCGAATCGCTCTTCGCATCTGCGTCCGCGGCGCGGTCGATCGCCAGCGGAAGCTCGATCGCGTCGCCGGCGCGGAGCACGCGCGGCAGCAACGGCTCCACCGCGAGTGGCAGCCGCGTGTCGAGCGCGCGGCGTTCGACGAACGAGACGCCGTCCGGCGCGATGCCCACCAGCGTGACGCGCCAGGTCGTCAGGTCGTCCGGCAGCGTGAAGCGGATCGTCGCGACACCGTCGTCGCCGGCGACCACGGTCGTGAACGCGGCGGTGGCGCGGAAGTCGTCTCGTAGCTGCGCGCCCTTGCCGTCGCCGGGCGCCGGGAACCCGGCGGCTGGGAGGCCCTGCGGCCTGGAGGAATCCCAACTCTGTCGATCGAGCCGCGGGATCCTGCCATCCTCGAGCATCGATTCGAGCAACTCTGCCACCGTGCCTGCCGGCGGCGTGCTCATCGTGCTCCACCCCGGGTACGGCACCGACGGCCGCAGGGCGACGTTCGGATCCCAGGTCCGATCCTCGGCCAGCGCGAAGATCCGCTCGTCGACGATCGACGCTGTCACGATCGTGCCGGTGGTGCCCGTCGAGACGCGGCAGACGACTTCGGACCCTGGCCGCGCCCGCGGCGGAAGCTGGATCGCGGGCGGCTGCGCGGCGTGCAGCGCCACGGCGACGCGCTCCACAGTGCGCCCCTCGTGCGTCGCTGCGACGAGATCCAGGTACGGCCAGTCGGACCGCAGCACTTCGACCGAAGCGCTGCCCTGCCCGCGCTCGTCCAGCTCGACCGTGCGCGCTCGAGCGCGTTGACCGCGTCCGGCGGCCAGCAGCACGCGAGCGTTCGGCTTGCCGCGCAGTCGCACGTGGCACTCGGCGCCGACGGCCGTCGGATCGGCCTCGACGAGGATCGGCAGCCACGAGGGCAGCGATGTCACGTCGGGCTCGGCCCCATCGCCAGCAGCTCGCACGCTGAGTCGATGCACCTGCTCGAGCTGCTGGCCGTCCGGAGTCGTCACTGCGAACGAGATCACGATCGTGCTCTCCGCGCGCCCCTGCAGTGGGATCCGCAGCGTGGCACGGCCATCCGGGCCGGTGTGCAGCTCGTATTCCTCGTCGTGCCAACCTTCCCACCATGACGTGACCTTCGCATGCACCAGCAGGTGCGCGGCGGATCCGCCCGACGGCCACTGCGCGCGCAGCACGATCTCGGCGACGCCGGGGCCGCGTTCGACTTCGTCCGGTCCTTCGACCGCCAGCAGCGCGGCAGGGCGCTGGTAGTGCTGGACGGTGGCGAGACTCCAATCGAACCGACTGCGTGCGTCGTCCCGTTCACCTGCAACCGCGATGCGGAATGCGATCGACTGCCCTGGCTCGGCGTACTCCGACAGCTCGCACGTGAACGGAAACACTCCGTGCTCGTCCGTCTGCCCGTGCAATGTCGCCTCCTCCGTCGTCGAGCGGAGCACGGTCACCGTGATCGGTTGGCCTGGCGCTGGTGCCGTACTCGGCACGGCCTCGAGCGCGATGCCATCCCATGTGCACCTGCGCAGCACGACGCGTCCGTGGATCCGCTCACCGCCGCGGTACAGCGGCCGGTCGACCATCACGTGCGCGAGCCACTCGGTCCGCGGCTCGTCGGCGCGGCGTGCCATCGGAACGCGCAGCCATGCTGAGCCCGCCGGGCCGTGCATGACGAGCTCGCGCTCGTCCGCTGCGCCGCCCGGGATCGAGAGCACCGCTGGCGCTCCGCGCACTGCACCCTGCGCGAGCCGCGCACCAGCCGCCGACAGCTCCCAGCTCGCCGGAGTCGGCCCCCCAGGATCGACCGGTGCCAGCACCAACACGCCATCGTCGACGAGCCCGATCACGTCCAGCTCGGATGCCTCGACGACGCGCAGGCCGCGCCATGGCCCGTCCGCCGACGAGAGCTCGAGCAGCCAGGAACCGCGCGCGAGGACCGGCAACGCCGCCGTCCCATCGCCGCGTAGTTCACATTCCCACGCCGGGGCCCCGAGCCGATCCACCTGATGCCAGTCGAGCCGCCCGAGCGGGCAGCGGTACGCGCGCAACCAGAGAGGCTGCGCGAGCTCGCGCGGCAGCGCGATCGGCGCATCCACCGACACGCGTGCCGGCCACAGCCCGTAGCGCGACACCGTCGCGAGCCGCAGCAACCGCTGCGCTTGCTGCAGCGTCGCACTGGCCGGCGCCGCCGTGGCGCGCTCGTCGGCCAGCTCCGCCATGGCGCGGACGACCGGCGCCAGCGCTTCGACTTCGGTCGACTCCGAGCGCTCGTCACGATCCTCGATCGACGTCCACTCGGCGAGCTCCGGCACCGCAGCATCCCGGTCCATCAGCAGCAGCGCTGCGGCCGCTCCGGCCAACAACGCGGCATCCGCCTCGGCTTCGCCGCGGTGCAACGACGCAACCGCCAGCATCGCCGCCGGGCGCTGTGCCAGCGGCAGCAGGGCAGCCTGCAGCCGTGCCCGCGCCGCGGGCAGCTCGACGCGCGCCACCGCGCGTGCGGCGGCATCGAAGTCGCGCCGCAACAGCGCCTGCGTGCACTCCTCCGCCGGGTCCTGCGCGACCAGCACGCCGGCGACGCCGAGAGTGCCGAACAACCTGAGCAGCGGTGCCATGCGGACCGGCCGCCGAGCGAGCGGCGTGCCTCAGTGCCCAGAGCGCACGCCGGCGCGCGCTTCGCAGCCCCTGTTACGGTCGCGTATCAGCTACCCCAGCACCGGCGGCATCCGCGGCGCGCAGCTCCCGGCATAGCGGCGTGCTTCGTGCACCTGCGTCGCGGCGAGCAGGCGGTTCCAGGCAGGCGTCCCGCCATACCGTGGCCGCGTCCGGTCGAGGAACTCACGCGGAGTCTCGTGCGGCATCCGTACCACGCGCAGCTTGCGTACCGCGCGCATGTACATCCGCACGGCGCGGCGCGCCGCGGCGTGGTGGCGGCGCAACCACGCCAGCACGACGACCAGCACGAGCGCCAACACGCCTTGCGGATGCGCGACCACGAACGCCAGCAGTGCCGCCGGCGCGCGCGCCAGCGCATCGACCAGCTCTGCCTTCGACTTGGCGTCGAACGACGTGACCTTGCGCCACAACTCGTCGAGCCAGGCCCCGGCCGCACCGAGCCACGACTCGCTCGCGTGCGCGTTGGTCCGCCGCCGTGGCGGGGTCGCGTCGGCGACGTACCACGCGATCAACGGATCGTGCACCTCGACCCAGGCATGCGCATCCTTGTCGCGCGCGACGAGCTGCTGGTCGTCGAGCCATTCGGTCGCGAGATACCCGGTCACGAACCGGCAGGGGATCCCGAGCGTGCGCAGCATCAGCGCCAGTGCGGTCGCGAAGTACTCGCAGTGCCCGCCGGCGGCGCCGTCGATGAAGTCGGCCAGATCGCGCGCGGCGCCGGCTTCGCCCGGCAGCAGGTAGTCGCAGTGCTCGCTGAGCCGCGCGCGCAGGTGCTCGACGATCTCGTGCTGCTCGGCGTCGGGGCCGAGCTCGCTGCGCCACTGGCGCGTCAGCGCCCGCAGCCGGTCCGGCACCAGGTGCGGCGGCACGTAGACGTGCAGCAGCAGCCGGCTGTCGATGTCGTGCGGGATCCCGCCGCCGCGCGTGCGCGGCTCGACACCGGCCGTGATCCGGTACCGGCAGGCGCTCTCGTCGCTGCGCGGCGCCGCGACCAGGTCGAACCGCAGCGTGCCATCCAGCAGCGGACTGACCAGCATCGGGTCGGTCGGCGGCAGCGTGTCGAGGCGCGTCGCGAACAGCGGCGTGAACAGCCGCCGCGGCGAACCGAGCAGCTCGACGGTCAGCGTCGGGCCGCCGCTGCGCCCCGGCCGCTGCCACTGTCCGCTGCGCCGCGGCAGCCACGCGTCGTCGATGGAGCGGCGCAGCTTGCGCTGCAGCTGCGTGACGGCCTTCCAGCCATCCTCCTCGAAGCGCGTAAATGTCGCGCCGCGCCAGTAGCTCGGCACGAGCGGCCGGCTGCCGGACTCGAGCCGCACGCGCATCGCGATCCGCGTGCTCTGCACGGTCTGCCCCGACTGCCCGAGCTTGACGTCTTCGCTGAACCCGGTCTGCGACGTGATCGCGCGCGCCAGCGCGAGCTGCTCTTCGATCAGGCCCTCGCGCTGGAAATCGCGCGGCCAGAACAGGAACACCAGCGCCGTCGCCGCCAGCACGACGCCGCCACGCCACGCCGCGTCACGCAGCAGCGGGCCGGTCCGCGCCACCGAGGTCAGCGGCAGTTGCGCGAGCTGCAGCCCGGCGAGCAGCACCAGCGCATACGCGACGAACACGAGCACGAACTCGAAGTCCTGGCAGAAGAAGCTCGTGACCAGCGCGATCAGGAACGAGTTGAAGAACAGCAGGTCCGGCTTCTGCTTCCCGCTCAGGTTGTTCAGCAGGTGCACCTGGCAGAACGCCGCCAGCACCAGCCCGTCTTCGAGCAGATGCTGGATCCCCGACTGCAGCGCGTCGTGCACGAGCAGCCCGAAGATCGCGAGCACGCCGGCGTTCCAGGCCAGCCGGTACAGCAGCCGCTCGGCGAACCGCACCAGCAGCGGCGCCGCCAGCGCGAGTGCCGCCATGATCGCGAGCCAGAACGACGGCGCCGCGCCGGTGATCTGCACGAACAGCAGGTTCAGCAGCACCAGCGCCTGCAGGCAGATCCGCACCGGGTTCATCGCAGCGACTCCCGCGCTGGCGGCAGGCGCAGCGCGCCCTCGACCGGCGGCAATGGCGCGGCCGACGCCGGCAGCACCTGCGCGCCAGCGAGCCAGCGCAGCAGCTCGTCCCACCGGCGCTGGTCCTGGCCGTAGCTGGCGACGTGCCCCTGGCTGTGCAGCGTCAGCGTGTCGTGCGCGGCGCGGCAGAGCTCCGACAGCGCCATCACGATCGACAGCGCGAACTCGAGCGACTCTTCGTCGGTCCGGCGGTCGACACAGACGACCAGCCGCTCCGGTGCCGTGCGATCCCATTCGCGCACGACCAGGTCGCCGCGGCGCGCGCTGGCCTTCCAGTGCACCGAGCGCAGGTCCTCCCCTTCGCGCCATTCACGCAGACCGCCGATGACCGGTTCGCCGGCGCGCGACCGCGCCTGGCCGCCGAACATCGCGACCGCGCTGCGCAGGTCGCGCAGACCGTCGATCCGCGCCGGCCGCGGATGCACGACGATCTCGCTCGGCAGCGCCCAGCTCCGCTGCGCGCGGAACAGCCCGAATGGATGCAGCGACTCGACGACGTGGCCGGCGATCACGTGCAGCCCGCGCGGCAGCGGATCCACGTAGCCGTGCACGACGACCTCGTCGCGCAGCTCCTGCACGTGGCCGATCGCGCGCAGCCGGCGCCCGACCGCGATCCGGGCCGTGACCTGGTGCGCGACTCCGCGCGCCGGCGTCAGCACCATCTGCACCAGCGGCGCGGCGCCGGCCGGGATCGGCGTGACCGGCAGCAGTGCGGCGTCGACGCGGTGTGCATTGCGCACGCACCACCACGCAGTCAGCGCCGACAGCACGCCGAGGAACGCCAGCAGCAGGAAGAACAGGTTCTGGTACGCCGAGGCGAAGAACGCGAGCAGCAGCAACGCCAGGAACACGGCCCCCTTGATCCCGAGCATCGTCGGCCGCAGCGAGCCGGACGCACGGACTGTGCCGGTTGCACGCGAGACCGGTGCGTGCTGGGTCGCAGCCGGCAGTTCCACCGGCGGCGCTGGCCTGCCGGTCGATGGGTTCACAGCGCGACCGGCGTTGTGCCCAGGATCTCGGTCAGGATCGGCGCCGGCGACGTGCCGCCGGCGGTGAACATCCGATGCGCCAGCACCGGCTGCGCGAGCTGCTTCAGGTCGTCCGGCACGACGTAGCCGCGCTCGTGCAGCAGTGCGCGCGCGCGTGCCGCGCGCAACCACATCAACGCAGCGCGCGGGCTCGCACCGAGCTGCACCTGCGGATGTTCGCGCGTGCGGTGTACGACGCGGTAGGCGTACTGCGCCACCGGCTCACTGACCTGGACCTGCAGCGCGGCATCGATCAGCTCGCGCAGCAACGCGCAGTCGAGCAGCGGCTCTTCGTGGCGCAGTTGTTCCTCCGGATCGCGCCCGCGATACAGCGCGAGTTCCTGCTCCTGCGCCGGATACCCGAGCTCGAGCCGCATCAGGAACCGGTCGAGTGCCGCTTCCGGAACCGGGAACGTCCCCTGGAACTCGATCGGGTTGCGCGTGGCGACGACGAAGAACGGCTCACCGAGCGGCAGCGGCCGACCTTCGACCGACACGATCCCGTTCTCCATCGCCTCGAGCAGGCAGGACAACGTGCGCGGGCTGGTCCGGTTGATCTCGTCGGCCAGCACGAAGTTCGCGAACAGCGGCCCCGGCACGAACCGGAACTCGTCGCTGCCCGGCCGCCAGATCGACGACCCGACGATGTCGGACGGCATCAGGTCGTTGGTGAACTGGATCCGGTGGAACGTGCCGCTGACGGCGGCGGCCAACGTGCGCGCCAGCAGGGTCTTGCCGATCCCCGGGATCCCTTCGATCAGCACGTGTCCGTGCGCCAGCACGGCGACCACGAGCTGCTCGGCGACCTGTTGCTCGAGTGCCACGATCTTGGTCAGGCGCTGCAGCAGCGCCTGGCAGGCTTGGATCGTGTTCGTCGTCGTGGCCAAGGTCGGGGATCCCGGCCTTGGATCGACCGCCCGTCGGACTGCGCTTCAGACCCGCCGCGAGCGTCCCATGCCGTCGTCTACTCCTGTCCGGATCGCCACGGCCGCAGCTCCGGCGGCATCGAGTACTCGGCGAGGCTCTGCGGCATCCGCGCCCACCAGCCGAGGAACTGCTGCGTCGCCGGCGGCATCCGCTCGATCTCACCGGGCGGGAACATCCGGCAGTAGTCGAACAGCTGCTTCATCCAGACGCGGCAGGACTGCAGCGCGATCCCGACCCGCCAGTCCTCCCCCTGGTTGCGGCCGCCGCGATGCAGACAGCGCGCGTTGAACAGGATCGCATCGCCCGGTTCGAGATCCGTGACGACGCGGCGGCGTGCGAACGCCTGCTCGTCGAGCGTGCCCGGCTCGAACGCCGAGTCCGGCACGATCTCGAACGCGCCGCTCTCCGCCGTGAACGGATCGGCGGCCAGCAGCAGGCCGATGTTGGTCGGGTAGCCGGGGATCAGCCGCGCGCGGGGGACATCGCTGTGGATCTCGCTCGCGTAGTTCCAGGCCTGCGGTGGCATCGCCGAGACGCAGTAGTGGTGCACGATGCAGCCGTGCCCGAGCAGCGCGCGGAACAGCGCGAGCGCGGTCGGCTTCGTCATCCAGTCCAGGAACCGCCGGCTGCGCGTCATCAGCGCGTAGACGACGCCTTTCAGCGCGTGGTCCGGCCCGAATGCCGCGAGGTCCTGTTCGATCAGCGCCAGCGCCTCGGCGCGTAGCGCGGCAATCTGGTCCCGGCGCTCGAACCGCCGCAGGTAGACTGCACCGTCGCGCAGGACGCGCGCGGCGACCTCGCCGGGTGGACACGGCAGCTCCCCGGCATCGGTGCAGACTAGGCTCTCGATCGGCATGGCGCGGGGCGCGACGATGGCCGCTCCCGCGCCGGTCCGCAAGCGCAGGGTGCTTCCTCCCCATGCAGGTCCTGATCTTCGGTGGCACGCGTTTCCTGGGCCGCACGCTGGTCGAGCGGATGTTGGCGCGTGGGGATCACGTGACGCTGCTGACGCGCGGACGGCAGGCCGATCCGTTCGGGGCGTCGGTACGGCGGGTGCTCGCTGACCGGCGCGACGCGATGCAACTCGCGACGGTTGCGCGTGGGGCCGGAACGTTCGATGCGGTCGTCGACTTCACGGCCTACCGCGCCGACGACGTCCGTGCGGCCCAGGCTGCGTTCGGAGCGCTCTGCGGCCGGTGGGTCCACGTCTCGTCGACCGCCGTGCTCGAGCCGGCGGGCGATCCGTATGCCGACGGCAAGCGCGACGCCGAAGCGGAGCTGGCGCGCGCATCGCAGCGCTGGACGGTGCTGCGGCCGCCGATCGTGCAGGGGGCGTTCGACCACACGCTGCGCTCGTGGCGCTACCAGTTGCAGATCGAACGCGGCGCGGTGATCCCGCTGCCGCCGCAGACCGGCCGCTTCACGCACGTGTGGAGCGGCGATGTCGCGACGGCGCTGCTGGGGTTGCTCGACGCCGGGCAGATCGTCGAGCAGCGGTGCTACACGATCGCGCAGCAAGAGGTCGTGGACCTGGCAGAGTACCTGGCCGCGATGGCAGCCGCGTTGCGGCTGCCGCTGCGCACGGAGCCGGTCGGCTACGACCAGATCGTGGCGGATCCGGCGCGGTCGGCGTGGCATCCCTACCTGTTGGCGCCGGGCCACGACCGCGTCTACCCCAGCGACGACGCGCAGCGTGACTTCGGCTTCCGGCCGACGCCGATGCGGCTGTGGCTGCCGGCGACCTGCGCGTGGTTTGCGGGACCGGAGAACCGGTTCGCGCCGCCCGACGACGGCGCCTACCGTCTCGGCTCGTGAATGCGGCGGACGACCGCGTTCGGCCGCTGCTTGACCTCGCGGTAGATCCGCGCGACGTAGGCGCCGAGCACGCCGATCGCCATCAACACGGTGCCGCCGAGGAACCAGATCGATGCCATCAGCGACGCCCAGCCTTCCGGCGGCGCCGCGCCGAGGAACAGCACGCGGACGATGATCGACAGCGCATAGCCGAATGCCGCGGCGGCGATCACGAAGCCGAACCAGAAGCTGACCTTCAGCGGAAACGACGAGAACGAGGTCAGCGACGTGACGGCGAGCTTGAGCCGGCGGCGTAGCGAGTAGCTGGTCTCGCCGCGCGGCTGCACGGTGACCGGCACTGCCTGCTGGCGGAAGCCGAGCCAGTCGAACACGCCGAGCAGGAACAGCTCACGCTCCTGGATGCCGCGCACCGCCTCGACGAACCGCTGCCGCATCAGGCGGATGTTGAGCGATCCGGGGGCGAGATGCGTCTCGCCGAGCAGGTTGAAGACCCGGTCGAACAAGCGGCTGCCGAGCGAGGCGATGCCCGCTTTGCGGCTGTTCGCGCGGATCCCGTAGACGACATCGAGCTCCGGGTCGGCATCCAGCCGGCGCCACAGCTCGGCGAGGTTCTCCGGCGCTTCCTCGAGATCGCTGTCGATCAACAGCACGCGTTCGCCGCGCGCGCGCTGTAGACCCACCAGCAGCGCCCGGTGGTGGCCGAAGTTGCGCGACAGTTCGACGACCGTCAGGTGCGGATCGCCGTGCTGCAGCTGCAACGCCACGGCCAGGGATTCGTCCGGCGAGCCGTCGTCGACGCAGATCAGCTCGTAGTCCGGCGTGATCGTGGCGGCGGCGGCCGACATACGGGCGTGGAAGTCGCGCAGGTGCGCGGCCGAGCGGTACAGCGTCGTCACGACCGACAGCCGCAAGTCAGCCGACCTCCCAGGTCAGGTGCTGGTCGATCCGATCCACGAGCTGGCGCAGGGTGTCCGCATCCGGATCGCGCAGCAACAGCCAGCCGACCTGCAGGTCCTCGCCACGGAACGGGCCGACCCGCGTCGGACCGTCGCGCCCGATCGGAACGACGCCCCGCCCGGCGATCTCGACGTGTTCGAGCACGAGCCGCCGCGCGAGCTCGGGACCGATCGTCAGTTGGAGCTCCCGCGCGAGCTGCTGCGGAGTCAGGCAGGCGTGCAGCATGTCGACGAGGTTGTAGGAGGCGTGCGGAACCGGCGCACGCATCGGCTCGAGCTGCGCCGGTTCGCCGAGCGCCGCCGCGATCGCGGCGCCGGTCAGATCGACACCGGTCGCGTGTGCGACCAGCAGCGGGATCGCGTTGCCGCCGCAGCGCGGGCCGACTTCGAGCAGATGGATCCGGTCGTCGGTGCCGACCAGCACGTCGAAGTTCAGCGCACCGCTGCGCATGCCGGTCGTGTCGATCAGCCGCTGCACCTCGTCGTCGATGCGGGCGAGAGTCGGTGCGGGAAACGCCGCCGGCGCGGTCTCGCCGACCGGATACCACGGGCGCCCGCGCGGATCGAAGTGCTGGTTCAGATAGCAGCGCCAGACCAGGCGCCCGCCGGCGAGGAAGCCATCGCCGGTGAGCTGGTAGCCGCGCTTCTCGATGAACTCCTCGACGATGACGCGCCCACTGCGCGCCGCCGCGTGTGCGGTCGCCAGCGCGGCCGCGAGCCCGCCCCACTCCACGACCTTCTCGACGCCCTTGGAGCCGGAGACGTCGATCGGCTTGACGATGACCGGCAGGCGCAGGTGCCGCGCGGCGCTGGCGAGCGCCTCGACGTCGTCCCCGGCGCAGGAGCGCGGCGGGTCGAACCGATGCTGCGCCAGGTGCGCGCGGTAGCGGTCCTTGTGGCAGAGCGTGTCGACGGCCGTGACCGGGTTGCCCGGCAGCCCCAGCGTCTCGGCCACCCGCGCGGCGGTCGGCGCCGCGATGTCGGTGCCGTAGGCGAGGATGCCGTCGATCCGATGCCGGCGCGCGGCCGCCATCACAGCGTCGACGTCGACCGTCGAGATCACGAGGGAGCTGTCGGCGATCCGATGTCCGGGATTCGCCGGCCGGTTGTCAGCGGCCAGCACGTGGTGCCCGAGTTCCTGTGCCCGCCGGATCACCGGGAGCTGGAACCAGGACGCACCGAGGATCAGGATCTTCTTCACGCCGCCGCGTCCGCACCGCCGTTGGCGGCGGGTTGAGGGCTCGAAAGTCTAGCCCCGGTCTCCGGGGTAGGATTCGGCGCCCCGAATCGCCGGCGCTGCCGGCCTTCCGATTGCTGGGGAAGCGCAATCCATGACGCCTGACCATGCCGACGAGCCCCGTCCCACGGGATCGGGAAGGGTGCCGGTGCGCCTGCTGCTCCTGATCGCCGGCACTGCGCTGCTCGTCTGGCTGCTGCTCGGGTTCGAGTGGAGCCAGGTCCTGCAGCGACTACGAGGCGCCGACCTCGTGTGGCTTCCGGTGTTGACCGGAATCCTCGCGCTCTACGTCCTGCTGCGCTCGCTGCGTTGGTGGCTGCTGGTAGGGACCGACCGCGGCCGGCTGCGGTTCCTGCCGCTGCTCGGCGCCAACGCGGTCGGGGTCGCGCTCGGCAACTTCTCGCCGATGCAGGCAGGGGAGCTGGCGAAGGTCGAGCTCGGCGCGCGCTCGAGCGGGATCGGGCGGCTCGAGCTGGCGGCGCTGTTCCTGGTCGAGCGTCTGCTGGACACGTTGGTGTTGGCGGGGTTGTTCGCGTTCGGGTTGGCCACGAGCTTCGCCGGCATCCTGCGCGTCGACGTGCAGTTGCTGGTGGTGCTGCTCGGGTTGTTGCTGCCGGCACTGGGGGTGTTGTGGTGGGCGAACCGCCGCTGGCCGGAGCCGGCGCGGCGTGCGTTCGGTGCCGTCCTGGCGCTGCGGGCGCAGCCGGGACGGCTGCTGGCGGCCACGCTGCTGACCTGCCTGAGCTGGGCCTGCATCGTCGCCGCCTGGATCGGTTGTGCGCGTTGCTTCGGGATCGAGCTCGCGGTCGCGCCGGCGATGGCGCTGATCGGCGCGGTCACGTTCCTGCGCGTGTTGACGTTGATTCCCGGCGGCGTCGGCGTCGACGAGGCGAGCATCGTCGGCTTGATGCGGTTGCTCGAGTATCCGGCCGAGCAGGCGCAGGCGTTCGCGCTCGGCAGCCGCGTGCTCGATCTGCTGTTGCTCGCTCTCGCCGTCGTTGCGCTGCCCTGTCTGCGCCACCGGCCGCAGGAGGCGACCACATGACGCCCTCGCAGCACCCGGCCCTCGGTGAGCCGCGGATCCCGTTCAACAAGCCGTTCCTGGTCGGCCGCGAGCTCGACTACATCGCGCGTGCCGTGCACTCCGGCCAGCTCGCCGGCAACGGCCGCTACACGCGGCTGTGCGAGCAGCTGCTGGAGCGCAAGTTCGGCGCGCAGCGCGTGATGCTGGTGCACTCCTGCACGGCGGCGATCGAGATGGCGGCGCTGCTGCTCGACATCGGCCCCGGCGACGAGGTCGTGATGCCGTCGTTCACGTTCGTGTCGACGGCGAACGCGTTCGCGCTGCGCGGCGCGACGCCGGTATTCGTCGACATCGAGCCGGACACGTTGAACCTCGATCCGGACGCGGTGGCCGGCGCGATCACCGAGCGCACGAAGGCGGTCGCGGTCGTGCACTACGCCGGCGTCGGCTGCGCGATGGACCGGATCCTCGCGGCGACGACGCCGCGCGGGATCGCCGTCGTCGAAGATGCCGCGCATGCGTTGAACGCCAGCTGGTGCGGCCGCGCGCTCGGGACCGTCGGCCGGCTCGGCACGTTCAGCTTCCACG
Organism: uncultured candidatus Brocadiaceae bacterium; assembly: GCA_964483245.1. Classification (GTDB taxonomy): domain Bacteria; phylum Planctomycetota; class UBA1135; order UBA1135; family UBA2386; genus CAZABP01. Next base: position 18,705 of record CAZABP010000036.1, read on the forward strand.
AGACGAAGAACTGCATCAGCGGCGAAGGGGGTGCGCTGGTCGTCAACGATCCGGCGCTGATCGAGCGCGCCGAGATCCTGCGCGAGAAGGGGACCAACCGGACCAAGTTCTTCCGCGGCGAGATCGACAAGTACACCTGGGTCGACCTCGGCAGCTCGTATCTGCCGTCGGAGGTCGTGTCGGCGTTCCTGTACGCGCAGCTCGAAGAGATGGACCGGATCGATGCGCGCCGGCGGCAGATCTGGGCGCGGTACCGCGACCGGCTCGCCGACCTCGAGCGTCGCGGTGATCTGCGGCTGCCGCGCGTGCCGGCCGATCGCGCCGACAACGCGCATCTGTTCCACGTGTTGACCAACGACGCGGAGACGCGCCAGCGGCTGGCACGCGCGCTCGGCGAGCGCGGGATCCTGGCCGTGCGGCACTACGTCCCGCTGCACTCGGCACCGCAGGGGCGTGAGATCGGTCGCGTCGGCTCGTCGATGGCGGTCACCGACGACATCGCCGAGCGGTTGCTGCGGCTGCCGCTGTATTTCGAGTTGAGCGAAGCGGATCAGGAGCTCGTGATCGGCGCGGTCCGGGAGTTCTTCGGCGCATGAACCGGCGCCTGCCGTGGCAGCCGATTGCGCTGGCGCTGGCGGCACTGGGCACGTTCCACCTCGTGATCGCTCTGGCGAATCCGGGGTACTGGACCGCCGGCTCGTGGGACGAGCCGTACTACCTGACGATCGCCGAGCGCGGTTACAGCATCCCGCGCGAGGATTACCTGCAGTTCGGCACGACGCCGTTCTCGCCCGGCTGGCCGATGTTGCTGCGGCTGGTGCACGGGATCAGCGGGATCCCGCTCGCGCCGCTGCGGCTCGTGTTGGCGGCACTCGGCTGCATCGCCGGGAGCATCGCGGTCTGGCACTGCGTTGCGCGCGCCGGCGGGGATGTGCGGGAGCAGTTCCTGACGGTGCTGTTCGTGCTGTTCTGGCCGGGCGGGGTGTTCCTCTGCAGTGGGTATGCGGAGGCGTTGTACTTCCCGCTGCTCGCGTTCTTCCTGCTCGCGGTCATGGACCGGCGCTGGCACCTCGCCACCTGGCTCGCCACGCTGGCGCTGTTCGTGCGCACGCCGGCGGCGATCTTGTTGGTCGTGCTGGGGATCAGCTTCCTGATCGACGCGGTGCGCCGGGTCGGTTGGCGCCGCGGGCTGCTCGCGTCGCTCGGCGCCGCGGCCTGGATGGTGCCGATCGCGCTGCTCGCGCCGATCAGTTACATGGCGATCCTCTGGGCCGACACCGGGTATCCGAATGCGTTCCTGCGCGCCTATGACGCGTGGGCGCCGCACCTGCTCGAAGACGGGCGCAACCTGACGTTCCAGCGGATCGCCGAAGGGGTGACGCTGCACTTCGCGGGGCAACCGGGGCGCTGGCTCGGGATGTTCTTCTGCCTGCTGTCGCCAGTCGTGCTGTTGCTGCAGCGGCTGCGGCTGCGGCACGAGCTGGCACTGCTGGCGTGGATCGCGTGGTTCTTCTTCCTGACGCAGGACGTAATCGAGGTGCCGTACACGAACATGCTGCGCTGGCTCGGCGTGATCTTCCCGATCCATCTGGCGTGGGTCCGGACGTTGCGCCCGATGCATCTGGTGATCCCGGCAGCCGGCGCCTGCATCTGGTTGTTCGTGTACTCCGCCGGCCGGTTCGTGACCGGAGGGTGGCTGTCATGAAGCTCGTGCAGCTCTGGCGGGATCCGAACACGACGCTGGTGCTGATCAGCCTCTATCTGCTCGTCGTGCTGAGCGGATTCTGGCGCGGCCAGGCCGAGTTGTGGGATCCGCAGGCGCATTCGTCGGGGCGGCTCGTGCAGATCAGCACGCAGGACCGCCGCGTCGCGATCTCGGGCCAGATCCTGCGGCTGTCGTTCCGCGAGCATCGGACGCGCGCGTTCCTGAGCGGCGACGCGACGCTCGACGTCCGCGTCAGCGACCTGCGGCATGCTGCGCTCGTGCTGACGATCGAGTGCCGCCGCGTGCTGCTGCCGGGCGACCGGATCCTGTTCCAGCGTGCCGGCGGCGCCGACCGCGTCGTGCTGACCGAGCTCGAAGAGTGGCGCCGGCGCGTGACCATTCCGCTGCCGGACGATCCGCAGCTGCAGGGCCGATCGCAGTGGCAGGTGTTGCCGTCCACCAACGACCTGCGCTACCGGATCATCAGCTGCGACATCGTGCCGCGGGCGCCGGATGCGCTCGCGCCGGCGTTCGAGACGCTGCGGCAACGGTCCTGGCAGCAGGGCCCGTTCCGGATCAGTGCCGGTTCCGGCTGGTGGTGGCCGCAGGTGGCGCTCGGCGAAGGACCGCTGCCGGGCATCAACTACCAGACCGAGCGTCGCGCGTACCTGATCGTCGAGACCGACCAACCGGGGCGGTACTGGTTGAAGGCCCCGTTCGCGGCGGTGAGCCCGACCTACAAGCTGCCGACGCTGCTGGTCGATGGGATGCGCACGGCGTATCACCACGGGCCGATGTCGACCTGGGGCGGGATGACGGCGCAGATCGAGGTCGGCAGGCGGACCGTGCTCGGGTTCCTCAATGATGGGCGCGTGCTGAGTCCATACGAGTTCGGCGAGAACAACGACCATCGGCCGATCAGCTATGCATTCCAGCTCGCCGAGCTGAAGATCGAGCCGCCGGAATGAGGATCCTGCACATCGCGCACGGCTACTTCCCGGAAGGCGCGGGAGGGGTCGAGAGCTATGTGCGCGATGTCACCGCCGAACAGCGGCGGCAGGGGCACGAGCCGTTGCTGCTCGCTGGCAGCCTCGAGTTGTGGCCGGAGTGCGGGATCGAGGAGCAGGTCGTCGATCGGTTGCCGGTGTTGCGCGTGCATCGCGACGACCAGTTCTTCGATCATTATGCGAAGGCCTGGCATCCCGGCGTCGAGCGGATCGTGCGGCGCGAGCTCGCCCGGCTGCGGCCGGACGTCGTGCACGTGCACCATTGGATCCGGCTCACCAGCAACCTCGTCGAGCTCGCGCGCGGTCTCGCGCTGCCGGCCGTCGTGACGCTGCACGATCTGTACGCGTCCTGCCCGCGCGTGTTCCGCGTGCGGCGCGACGGCGTCGCCTGCTTCCGCGAGCTGAGTGTCGCGAGCTGTGTCGACTGCGTGCCGCGCTATGGGCACGAGAACAAGGCGGAACTGGAGGAGAGCATCGCGCTGCACCACGATCAGTTCGCCGCGGAGCTGCTCGGGGCGCATGCCGTGTTGGCGGCGACCGGCGCGACGGCGGACCTCGTCGCACAGAAGACCGGCCTGCCGCGCGAGCGGATCCGCGTGCTGGCGCTGGGGTATGCGGCGCGGTTCGCGGGCGTCACCGTCGCGGAGCATGCGGCCACGCCGGTGCGCCTCGGCTACTGGGGCAGCATCTCCGTGCACAAGGGCGTGCAGACCCTGCTGCGCGCGATGCAGCTCGTGCCGGCCGGGACCCCGCTCGAGCTGCACGTGTTCGGCCCGTTCGATTCCAAGGCGCTCGAAGCCGAGCTGCGCTCGCTGGCGGCCGGCCTGCCGGTCACGTTCCATGCCGGCAGGTTCACGCCGGCGACGATCGCAGCGGGCGGACTGCACGCGGCCGTGCTGCCGTCGGTCTGCTTCGAGACGTTCGGCTTCGTGCTCGACGAGGCGCACGAGCTCGGCCTGCCGGCCATCGTGACGCAGATCGGTGCGCTGCCCGAACGCGCCGGCGCCTCCGCGCTCGTCGTGCCACCTGGCGATGCCGCGGCCCTCGCGCAGGCCATGACCCAGCTCGCCGCCGATCCGGCGCTCCTCGCGCGCCTGCGCGCCGCGATCCCGCCCCGCGCGCCGACCCCGCAGCAGCACGTCACCGCGCTGCTGGAGATCTATGCGCGCGCGCGCACGACGCCGGCCCCCGAGGCACCGCTGGTGCCTGCACTGCGGCGCGCGGAGTTCCTGCTGCGCCAGCGGGAGAGTGCGCTGCACCGGATCACGCCGGAGGGTGGTCCGCAGTGATGCCCGCCGCGTAGGTGTCTGACACCCGGTGTACCGGTACACCGGGTGTCAGACACCTACGC
>CAZABP010000036.1:22777-48061 GCA_964483245.1 uncultured candidatus Brocadiaceae bacterium
GCACGCATCCCCGCGGGTGGGGGCCCCGCCGTCAGCCCGCCCGGGTCGGTGTCTGACCCCGGTTTTACCGGTCCACGGGGTTACACACACCTCCGCGGCGGACTGCACACGCTCGCATCCGGGACACGCTCCCGCTCCGATTCCCGGGCATGGGTTTCCTACAGGAGTTCCGTGAGTTCGCGCTCAAGGGCAACGCGCTCGACATGGCCGTCGGGCTCGTGCTCGGCGCGGCGTTCAACAAGATCGTCAACTCGATTGTCAACGACATCCTGATGCCGCCACTCGGCTTCGCGATCGGTGGCGTCGACTTCAAGTTCCTGGCAATCACGTTGCGGGAGGCGACCGCCGTCGATGGCAAGGAGGTGCCGCCGGTAGAGATCCGCATCGGGATGTTCCTGAACACGGTGATCGAGTTCCTGATCGTCGCGTTCAGCGTGTTCATGGTCGTGAAGGTCATGAACCGGCTGATCGCGAAGCGCCCGGCGGCGCCGGCGGCGTGAAACTCTGCGCCACGGCGCTACATTCCTCGCCCCGCAACCTGCAGCGAACCCACCGATGCCAGCCAAGATCACGAAGTCAGGCGACCGCCTGAACGTTCCCGACGAGCCGATCATCCCGTTCATCGAAGGGGACGGCACCGGCCCGGACATCTGGCGCGCGTCGCAGCTCGTGTTCGACGCAGCGGTGCAGAAGGCCTACGGCGGCAAGCGCAAGATTGCATGGCTGCCGGTCGCCGCTGGCGAGTCGTCGTTCCAGAAGACCGGTGACTGGCTGCCGCAAGCGACCGTCGATGCGTTCCGCGACCACCTGGTCGGGATCAAGGGCCCGTTGACGACGCCGGTCGGCGGCGGCATCCGCAGCCTGAACGTCGCGCTGCGCCAACTGCTCGATCTCTACGTCTGCCTGCGCCCGGTGCGCTGGTTCGAAGGAGTCCCGAGCCCGGTCAAGCGCCCCGACCTGACCGACATGGTGATCTTCCGCGAGAACACGGAGGACATCTATGCCGGCATCGAGTTCCAACACGGCACGCCGGACGCGGAGAAGCTGAAGAAGCTGCTCGCCGACGCTTTCCCCAAGCTGTTCGCGAAGGTCCGCTTCCCGGAGACCTCCGGCTTCGGCCTGAAGCCGGTCTCGCAGCAGGGCACGGAGCGCCTGGTCCGCGCGGCGATCGAGTATGCGATCGCGAGCGGCCGCGACAGCGTCACGCTCGTGCACAAGGGGAACATCATGAAGTTCACCGAGGGCGCGTTCCGCGACTGGGGCTACGCGCTCGCCAAGCGCGAGTACTCCGGCACCGAGATCGACGGCGGCCCATGGCAGCGCATCCGCACGAAGCAAGGCCGCGAGCTCGTGATCAAGGACGTGATCGCCGACGCGTTCCTGCAGCAGATCCTGACCCGTCCCGCCGAGTACGGCGTCATCGCCACGATGAACCTGAACGGCGACTACATCTCCGATGCGCTCGCGGCCTGCGTCGGCGGCATCGGCATCGCTCCGGGCGGCAACATCAACTACGAGACCGGCCACGCGATCTTCGAGGCGACGCACGGCACGGCCCCCAAGTACGCCGGGCAGGACAAGGTGAACCCCGGCTCCGTGATCCTCTCCGGCGAAATGATGTTCCGTCACCTCGGCTGGACCGAGGCCGCCGACCTGATCATCCGCGGCGTGAACGGCGCCATCGGCGCCCGCACGGTCACCTATGACTTCGCCCGTCTCATGGAGGGCGCGAAGGAGGTCCGCTGCTCGCAGTTCGGCCAGGCCGTGGTCGACCACATGAGTTCAACCGGCTGACCCCACCCGCCTCCGCATCCGCCTCCCCACCCGCCTACGCACCCGGACCCCGGTCCCGACCCCGGTCCCGACCCCGTTCCCGTTCCCGTTCCCGTTCCCGGTCCCGGATCCGAACCCGAACCCGAACCCGCCGCAGGTCCCCCTCATTCTTGCGGTCGCCGCCCACGCACGGATAGGATCCCGCGACCTTCTGCGGGAGCCCCCGGTACGAATCACGTCCGGAGGACCGACGGCGGCCCCGCGAGTGCGGTGTCTGACGTTGGGGAACACCATGCAGCAGGGGGCGCGGCTCGCACGGCTTGGCACTACGCCATGCATCGTGCCGCGTCGGCACCTGACGACAGAGACACGGTTTCGATGGGTAAGCGACTCTACGTAGGCAACCTGTCCTACGACACGACGGAAGAATCACTGATGCATGCGTTCGCGGAAGGCGGACGGCAGGTTGCGAGTGTCCGGATCATGACGGACCGGGAAACGGGACGGCCGCGCGGCTTTGCATTCGTCGAGATGTCGAGCGACTCCGACGCGGCAGCGGCGATCGAAGCGATGAACGGCGCCATGCTCGACGGCAGGCCGCTGCGCGTGAACGAGGCGGATGAACGTCCGCCGAAGCGCGGTGGCGGCGGTGGTGGTGGCTACGGCGGCGGCGGCGGTGGCGGCGGCGGCTACGGCGGCGGCGGTGGCCGTGGCGGTGGCCGTGGCGGCGGTGGCGGCGGGCCGCGTGGCGGTGGTGGCTACGGCGGCGGTGGTGGTGGCGGGGGCGGCTACGGTGGTGGCCGTGACCGCGGCCACGACGAGTGGTGATCCGCTGACCTCGCTGCGGCGCGCCAGCGGCTCCTCCGGGATCCGACGGCGCGCTGCAGGCAGATGCCTGGCTCCGAGCGATCGCCCGCTCACTGCGACCTCGCGGGGCGGGCGCCCGCTCCAGTTGCATCCCGAGCGCACGATGCCGCCACGGCGGCACTCCGCTCGGAATCCATCCACGGCAGCGTCCTGCAAGCAGGGAATCCCGCCCGGGGCGCCGTGACGCGGACGCGAGCAGGCGCCTACTGGACGCGCATGCAGCGCTCCTCCCCCCGGCACCGGCTGGCGACGGTCGCGGTGATCCCCCTGCTGCTCCTCGCGACGAGCTGCAGCGCCAAGCGCACGAGCGGCGTCATCGTGGATCCCCCGCCGCCATTCCTGCTGCTGCGCGTCGAGCCGACGCTGAACCAGCGCGAGGTGCCGACCGACACGATCCTGAAGTTGACGTTCAATCGAACCGTCGACCCGCGCGGCCTGACCGCGGCGCTGCAGCTGTACGAGTCGGGGAATCCGGTCCCGTTCCTGGTCGAGCTGCCTGAGCTGGACAGCGTGATCCTGCGGCCGACCGACGAGCTGCTGCCGGACCGCGATTACCAGTTCCGCGTGCTGCCGACCGTGCGTTCCGCAGATGGCGCCGTGCTGCAGCACGAGTTGCAGGGCACGTTCCACACGGCGGCGACCACGAGCTGGCACGACGTCGAGACGTTGGCAACCATCCCGTTCACGCCGGCGGCCGACCTGCGCGTTGCGTTCGGCGGCGGCGGGATCGGCGCGGTGGCGTGGAACGAGGCGACCGGTGGCTGGCGCGCCCGCTGGTGGTTGCTCAGCCGTTGGCAGAATCCGGTCGCCGGCGGGCCGGGCGTGCTGCATGGCCTCGGGGTCGACGCGCTCGGCAATGGTGTGGCGCTCGAGTCGGCGCTGACGATCGGTCCCGATCGTTGGCTGCTGCGCGCGCGCAATGCAGGCGCCGGCGCCGCGTTCGCCAGCGACGTCACGCTGGCAGAGCGCCCGCCGACCGCAGGCGGCGAGTTCTCCAGCGTCGACTTCGCCCTCGACATCATCGGCGGGGGAATCGCCACGTGGCTCGAAGGGAACGGTGCGCCCCGCACGCTGGGCCTCGCCGTGCGGCGCACGACCGGGGCCTGGGAGGCGAAGGCGTTTCCGATCCAGGAATCGCCGACCGCGGCGCCGCGCGTCGGCATCCACCGCGCCGGCTTCGGGGTCGCGCATTGGCAGGTCGTCGGCGACGAGAGCTGGTTCGCGGTGCGGCAGCCATCCGGCGCCATGGAGCCGCCGGCGCGCGTGCCCGGTTACCCGGCCGGAGACGTCGTCGTCGCTGTCGGCGGCAGCGTGCACGTCTGGCTCGGCGGCGACCCGGAAGCACCGGAGATCCAGCTCCGCACGTTGCGCGGCGACGGCGCGCCAGGACCGACGCAGACGATTGCGCAGAGCTCACGCAAGGTCTCGAGCGTGCAGGTCGCAGTCGGCCACGACGGCACGGTCCTGGTCGCGTGGCTGAACGAAGACCGCGAGCTGTATGCCCGCCGCTACGACCCGGCGCGCGGCCTGTGGGACATCGTCGAGCAGATCGCGGTAGGCGTCGGCAGTCCGCGCGAGCACGGCCAGGGCATCGACGAGCCGTTCGCGATCGCGGTCGATGGGCTCGGGACCTCGCGCATCGTCTGGCGGTCGTCCGTCGGACTCGGTGCGCCGGTGCGGGCACGCATCGCGCTGTATGCGGAGCCGTGGCGCGGCGCGGCGACGCTCGAGCCGGGGCCGCAGAGTTCGACCGAAGTCATGAACCTCCGCCTTGTCGGGGACGATCCGGCGCTGGTGCACGCAGTCTGGATCGCACTGCCAGCGACGCTGCCCGGCCAGATGCTGGTGCGCACAGCGCGACCGCGCTGAACGCGCAGCAGCGCCGGTCGGTTGCGCCAGCCCAGCTGACCCAGCCCGGACAGTGACCGGCGCGGTGCGGTCCGCAACGGGATGTCCGCACGCATCCGGGCTAACCTTCGCGCCGCCATGCAGCCTCCGCCGTTCCGCCGCGTGCTGGTCGCCAACCGGGGCGAGATCGCCGTGCGCGTGATCCGTGCCTTGCGCGAGCTCGGGATCGAGAGCATCGCGGTCTACAGCGACGCGGATGCGCAGGCGCCGCACCGTCTGCTCGCCGACCGCGCGGTCGCGATCGGTCCGGCGCCGGCGGCGGAGTCGTATCTGTCGATTCCCAAGCTCCTCGCGGCCGCGCGCGAGCAGCAGGCTGCAGCGGTGCATCCCGGTTACGGGTTCCTCAGCGAGAACCCGGCGTTCGTCCGCGCCTGCGAGGAAGCGGGGCTGGTGTTCATCGGACCCGGGCCCGCCGCGATGGAGGCGCTGGGCGGCAAGCGCTCCGGCAAGCGGATCGCGCAGGAGGCCGGCGTGCCGACCGTGCCGGGGTTCGACGGCGACGACGGTGACGATGCGAAGCTGATCGCGGCCGGTGCCCGCGTCGGCTTCCCGCTCTTGGTCAAGGCGTCGGCCGGTGGCGGCGGCAAGGGGATGCGGCTCGTCGAGCGGGCCGAGGACCTGCCGGATGCGATCGCCGCCGGGCGGCGCGAGGCGCTGGCCGCGTTCGGCGATGCCACGATGCTGCTCGAGCGGCGTGTCTTCCCGGCGCGGCACATCGAAGTGCAGATCCTGGCCGACCTGCACGGCGACGTCTTCGCGCTGAACGAGCGCGAGTGCTCGGTGCAGCGCCGGCATCAGAAGGTGCTCGAAGAAGCGCCGTCACCGGCGGTCGACGCAGGCCTGCGCGAGCAGCTCTGTGATGCCGCCTGTGCGCTCGCGCGCGCCGCCGGCTACCGCAACGCCGGCACGGTCGAGTTCCTGCTCGACGCCGAGCGGCGGTTCTACTTCCTCGAAGTCAACGCACGGCTGCAGGTCGAGCATCCGGTGACCGAGCTGACGACCGGGCTGGACCTCGTGCATCTGCAGCTCGCGATCGCTGGCGGCGCGCGCCTGCGCGACCTGCTCCGCGGCCGCGACTTCGCGCCGCGCGGCCACGCGATCGAGGCGCGCATCTGCGCCGAGTCGCCCGAAGCCGGCTACCTGCCGGCCACCGGCCGGCTGCTGCGCGTGCGCGAGGCGCATGGACCGGGCGTGCGCGTCGACTCCGCTGTCGTCGATGGTGGCGAGGTCTCGATCCACTACGACTCGTTGCTGGCCAAGCTGATCGTGCACGCACCGGACCGCGCGACCGCGTGCCGGCGGCTGCTGCAGGCGCTGGCGGACAGCGTCTACCTCGGGATTCCGACCAACGTCGACTTCCTGCGCCGTGTCGTTGCCAGCGAGGAGTTCCTCGCCGGCCGGCTGCGCACGGATCTGCTCGACCAGCATCCGGAGCTCGCACGCGGCCCGGCCGGACCGATCCCGGACGAAGTCTGGATCGCGGCGGCCCTGGCGCAGATCCCGGAGCTGCAGCGCGCCGCGGCGGGCGGCGGCGGTGCCGGCGGCGGCGGCGGAGTCGGCGCCGCGCGAGCCGAGCCCTGGCGGGAGCTCGGCGGCGTGCGGCTGTGGGAGGCGGACCCGTGAGCGCGCAGCGGCACGAGTACGACCACGACGGTGCGCGCGTCACCGTCACGGTCCGCCATGTCGCCGGCGAACGCTACGTCGTGCACGTCGACGGCCGCGCGCACGAGGTGGCCGCGCATGCGATGCCGGACGGGCGGTTGTTCTGCCGCATCGACGGGCGCGCACGCGCGTTCGACCATGTCAAGGTCGGCCAGCGCGAGCAGCTTCGCGTCGACGGGCAGACCTGGACGCTGCACCCGGCCGGTGCGCGCGCGCGCGGCGCCGCGGCCAGCGGCAGCGGGCGCATCACGGCGCCGATGACCGGCACCATCACGAAGGTGCTCGTCGCTGCCGGCGAGCAGGTCGAGGCGGGCCAGACGCTGGTCGTGCTCAGCGCGATGAAGATGGAGCACAAGCTCGTCGCCGACATCGCGGGATGCGTCGCCGAGCTGCACGCTACGGCCGGTGCGACCGCCGAGGAAGGCACGCTGCTGGCGCGGATCATTCCGCAAGAGGGCACCGCGGGATGAGACTCGCCGAGCTCGACGAGCTGTTGCCGCCGCGCAAGGCTGCGCTCGCCCGCCGCCTGGTGCTGGCCGGCGTCGTGCCCGACCGGGACGACTTCAGCTCGCGCGGGATCGGGCTCAATCCGCTCGAGCGCGCGCGGTTCTTCGGCTGGCTCGAGCAGGATCTCGGCGTCCGGGTCGCGGCGACGCGCCAGGCGCCGGACGGCACGATCAAGCTGGTGCTCGCGCTGCGCGACGGCGAGCTGGTCGAGACGGTCGCGATGGCATCCGGCGCCGTCTGCGTCTCGACGCAGGTCGGTTGCGCAGTCGGCTGCCGCTTCTGCGCCAGTGGCCGGGACGGCCTGCGCAGGAATCTGGACGCCGACGAGATCGTCGCCCAGCTCGTGCACGCGCGCCGCGTCCTGCGGATCGACCGGGTCGTGTTCATGGGGATGGGGGAGCCGACGCACAACCTGGCTGCCGTGCTCGCCGCCGTCGAGACGATCGTGCGCGACGGCAAGATCGGACCGCGCCGGCAGACGCTGAGCACGGTCGGGAGCCTCGGCGCGTTCGCGCGGCTGCAGCAGGCGCCGGTGAAGCCGTGCCTCGCCTGGTCGCTGCACAGCGCCGATCCGGCCGTCCGCCGCGAGCTGCTGCAGCGCGCGGGCAACGACCCGCTGCCGGAGCTCGCGTGCGCCGCCGGGGCGTATGCCGACGCGAGCGGCACGCCGGCCCAGATCGAGTACGTCGTGTTGCACGGGATCAACGACCGCGATGCCGACCTCGATGCGCTGTGCGCGCTGCTCACGGGCCTGCGGGGTTACGTAAACTTCATCGTGCTGAACCCGGTGGCCGGCAGCCCCTATGCGTCGCCGCCGCGTGCGCGGATCGTCGAGCTCGTGCGCGCGGTCAAGCAGCGCGGCATCCTGGCCACGATCCGGGACTCCGCCGGCGTCGAAGCGGAAGCCGCCTGCGGACAGCTGCGCCGCCAGCTCGCCGGCGATCTGCTGCCTGCGGCGCAGCCGTGAGCGAACGCGGCGCCGCGTCCGGGCCGCAAGTGTCCCCGTCCGCCGCAGCGTCGGTGCAGTTCGTGCTCGCGCTCGGATCTGCGCTGCACGGCTATGGCTGTCCTGCATACCGCGTCGAAGACGCGATGGCGCTCGCGGCGCGGCGCTGCGGGGTGGATGGGCAGTTCTTCTCGACCCCGACCGCGATCTTCGCGCAGTTCGGCGGCGAGGATGGGCGCGCGATCCTGCTGCGCCGGCAGGAGCGCGGCACCGATCTGACCCGGTTGGCGCGGCTGTACGAGCTGCTCGACGAAGTCGTCGAAGGCCGGCTCGACGTGGTCCAGGGCACGCACTGGATCGCGGCCGTGCTGGGCGCGGAGCCGGCGTACCGGCCGTACGCAGCGATCCTCGGCCATGGCGTCGCGGCAGCAGCGGCAGCGGTGTTCCTCGGCGGTGGACTCGGCGAGCTGGTTGCGGCCGGCAGTGCCGGACTCGCGATCGGCGCGCTCGGCGCATTCAGCGCCAACCGGCTGCATCTGTCGCGCGCGCTCGAGCTGGTCGCCGGCCTGCTCGCGATGGTGCTGATCGGACTGTTCTCGGTCCTGTTCGGACCGGTCGCCGCGCTGATCGCCGCGATCGCCAGCCTCGTCGTGTTGCTGCCCGGCTACACGTTCACGACCGCGTTGGCCGAGATCGCGAGCCGCCATCTCGCGTCCGGGACCGCGCGGCTGATGGGTGCGATCGTCGTGTTCCTGGAGCTGGCGGTCGGCGTTGGGCTCGGCCGCGCGATCGTCGCGCGCCTGCAGCTCCCGGAGCTGGCGAGCGTGCCGCAGCCGTTGCCCGAACCGCTGCGCTGGCTCGCGGTCGTGATCGCATCGCTCGCGTTGGTCCCGCTGCTGCAGATCCCACGCGTCGATCTGTTCTGGGTCGTGCTGACGTCGCTCGCCGGGTTCGCGTGTCTCGTCGCCGGACATGAGCTGCTCGGGCCGCCGCTCGGCGCGTTCTTCGGTGCCCTGGTCATCGTGCTGATCGCCAACCTCTACGGACGCCTGCGCCGCCGGCCGACGGCGCTGATCTCGACCCCGGCGATCCTGCTGCTCGTGCCCGGCACGCTCGGCGTGCGCAGCCTGACCGCGCTGCTCGCCGACGATGTCATGACCGGGGTTCAGTTTGCGTTCGGGACGCTGATCGCCGCATCGGCGCTGGTCGCGGGGATCCTGTTCGCGAACGTGCTGGTGCCGCCGCGGCGCGAAGCCTGATCAGTACAACAGCACGTCGACCGGATTCGTCACGAACCAGCCGCGCCGGTCCAGCATCACGGCGCCGAAGCTGAACCGCCGCCCGACCAGCTCCGGCGGCAGCGGACCGAGGAGCTGCGTTGCGAACGTCGCAGTTGCGGAGCCGCCGGCGCCGGTGGACCCGAAGAAACCCTGCGTCAGCGCGCTGTTCCCCAGCGACGCGAACCAGTGGCTCCACGGATCCACGCGCACCGGCGGGATCAGACCGCTGCGTTCATGGCCGGACATCCCGCCGATCAACACGTACGCAGCACCCGGATCCAGGCTGCCTCCCGCCAGGTGCAGCGGGATCGCGCGCGGCCTGGCAGCAGGCATCGCGATCTCCGGCGTCGTCAGCCCCGGCGCGACGACGTCGAGCGGCAGCTCGATCCAACTCGCCTGGACGCCGTGCCCGTGCACGACCGTCGCGCCACCCGGGGTGAACTCCGGGGTCGCCATCAGCGCCGACGGCCACGGCGATGCGAGGATCCAGTGATTCGACAGCACCACCTCCAACCGTGTGCCGGCCGGCAGCGCCACGCCGATCGGGCTGAGCTCGAACTCCACGCGCGCGAGCTGGTGCGGCACGGCAGCGAGCAGCGCCGCCGATTCACTGGCGAGCAGCAGGCGCGGACCGCCATCCGGGAGATGCGCATACAGCGCCGCTGCGATCGTGCAGCGCGCCGCGGCCGGCACGACGGCGAGGCCGACCTTCGGCATGCCGAGGAGTTGCTGTGTCTGTGACAGCGGCGGCAGCCAGAACGAATGCTCGCTCAACGGCGCGTGGCGCAGCACGCCGTCGATCGTGCGCAGCGCCGGCGTCAGCACGTACTGCAACGGCGTCAGCTCCGGGTCGACGCGATGTTCGATCCGCGTCGTGCGCGGCAGGTGCGGGTTCGCGCCGCCGAGCGGACCGGCTGGGGCGAGCGGCAGCCGCACGCTCGGCTTGGGCAGCGCCGGCAGGTACCGGCGCTGCCACAGCGATTCCGGGTCGCGCAGCGTCGCGAGGTCGAGCGGCACCAGGGACGCGACGATCGGTGCCTCCGTCTCGACCGGATCGGCACTGTTCCACAGGAAACGATCGAACCAGCGCAGCCGCGTCTCTTCGAGCAGGCGCGCTTCGGCGCGGTTCCAGGGTGCGGCGTGGATGCCGGTCGTGTGCAACAGCAGGCGCCGCGGCGTCGCGGCCGGCAACCGATCCCACAGCTGCAGCAGTGCGCGCGCACTGCCGACGCCGTCCAGCCACGAGTGGCTGGCGAGGATCGGGACCCGCGACTGCAGCAGCTGCGCGAGGATCGGGCGCCCCGGCTCCTGCTGCAGTTGCGTGACCGTGCCCTGCGGATCCTGCGCCAGGAAGCCGTTCAGCATCAGGCTCAGGTGACCCACGTCGATGTGCAGCCCGGCACCGCCGCCGAACAGCAGGTTCGCGTACGACGCGTGGAACTGCCGCCCATCCTTGATCCGCAGATCGATCGGCTCCGGGATCAGGTCGGCGGCGGTGACGGCGTGCACCGCCGGGAACTGCATCGCCTGGCGGCCGGGCGTGCCGATCACGTGGCCCGACAGCGCGGCGGCGGCCCATGCATGCGCGGCGCCCTGGCTGCTGCCGCCGACGCCGACGCGGGCGGACAGCAGGGCGCCATACCGCTGCTGCACGAACCGGATCTGCTCGGCGAGATCCAGATGTTCGTCGCCGCCATCGAACGTGGCCGCCTTCTTGCCGGGATTCGACGTCGCGTGCGAGCCCTGCCCGCGCACGTCGTACGACCAGACGGCGAAGCCCTGCTCCGCCAGGAACTGGCGCTGCTCGCGGTGTGCCTTGCGGTCGAGCCCGAGCCCGTGCACCCAGACGATCAGCGGCCATCCGCATGACGGCAGCGCGGTGACCGGCACCCACAGCTCACCGAGGGTGCGCGAGCCGTCGGAGTACGTGACCTGGACATCCGGTTCGACGCGCAGCGCGAGTCCCTGCTCGGGGATCGCCGGTTTCTTGCACTGCGCGGCGGCGGTGGCGGCGAGCAGGACCCACGCGAGATGGCGGACGTGGTGCATGGTGCGGAGCGAGGTGCAGAGGCGGATGCAGGCGCCATCCCACGCGGCCGCGGCCGCGCTTCAGCGGATGACGACGTCGACAGGGTTCGTCGCGAGCAGCCCGCCGGGATCCAGGATCAGCGCACCGAACGTCAGCCGGGAGCCGATCAGCTGGGGAGGCAGTGGTGCAGCGAGCTGCGCCGCGAACTGGGCGGAAGCGTAGCCATCAGGCCCGAGCTTCCCGATGAAGTTCTGCGTAAGAGCCGAGTTGCCCAGGCCGAGCAGCGCGTAGGTCAGCGCATCGACCTTCAGCGACGGGATCAGTCCGACGGGAACGTGGCCGGAGGCACCGCCGAGCATCACGAAGTCGACCCCGCGGCGGCTGGCGCCCGCATCCACCTGCAGCGGCACCGGCACCGGCGCCACCGCCGGCATCCCGAGCACGTTCGACGTCAGGCCGGCATCGACCGGGCGCAGCGGCAAGTGCAGGAAGCTCTGCTGCGGCGGCGCTTCGTGCAGGATGCCGAGCTTGCCGGACGTGAACTCCGGCACCATGACGATCGCATCCTGGTACGGCGCGCTGGTGAGCCAGTGGTTGCGCAGCACGAGCTCGAGCACCGTGCCTGCCGGCAGCAGCGAGCCGGCCGGGGTCAGCTCGAACTCGACGCGCCGCGGCTGGCCCGGCTCGGCCGCGAGCACGCTCGTGCTCTCGCTGGCGAGCATCCAGGCGTCGCTGCGGTTCGGCAGGCGCGCGTACAGCGCCGCGCTCACCGAGAACCGCGTGGATCCCGACATCACGGTCAGCGAGACCTTCGGCGATCCGAGCAGCTCCGATTCGGTTGCCAACGGCTGGCTGCGGTACGACACCTCCGCCACCGGCGAGTAGCGCAGGATCATGTCCTTGGTCCGCAGCCCGGCGTAGATCAGGTAGTTCTGCGGGATCACCAGGCTCGGGAACTGATGGTCGATGAACAGCGGTGGCGATGCGGGGGACGGTTGCGGGTCGAGCCGTCCGGTGCCGTGCAGGTGCAGGGTCACGTTCGGCTGTGGCCACGCCGCGAGCTGGCGCCGCGGCCACAGCGAGGTGTGGTCCGCGAGCACGGTCGGATCGGTCGGGATCAATGCCGCCAGGATCGGCGCCTCGGTCTCGACCGGATCGGCGACGTTCCACAGGAACCGGTCGAACCAGCGCAGGCGCAGCTCCTGCTGCAGCTTGATCTCGGCATCGTTGATCGGCGCCGAGTGGATCCCGGTCGTGTGCAGCACCAGCCGGCGCGGCGTCGTCGCCGGCAGCAGCGGGAGCACCTCGAGCACCTGGCGCGGACTGACGACGCCGTCGAGCCAGGAGTGGCTGTGCAGGATCGGGACGCTCGTGCTGCGGAGCAGGGAGAGCACGGCGCGCCCCGGTTCGGTCTCCAGCTCGTGCGCCATCCGCTCCGGGTCCTGGTCCAGGAACGTGTTGAGCAGCAGGTCGAACTGCGACTTGTGCAGCTTGAGCCCGTAGGCGGTCGACAGCAGCAGATCGACGAACGCGTACTGGAACTGCTTGCGGTCCTTGACGCGGAACAGGATCGGCTCCGGCACCAGGTCCGCGGCGGCGGCGGCGTCGATGCGCGGGAACTGCACGGCGGGTCGCCCCGGAATGTCGATGCGCCGGCCGGAGAACGCGGCCGCGGCCCAGGCATGGGCACCTCCCTGGCTGCTGCCGGCGACGCCGGTCCGCGTGCCGACCGTGCCGCTCCAGTTCGACTGCACGAACCGGATCTGTTCCCCGAGATCGGCATGCTCCGGGCCGCCGTCGATCAGCGCGCCGCTGTTCGGATTGAGCACGGCGTGATCCCCCTGCCCGCGCACGTCGTACGACCAGACCGCAAACCCGCGTGACGCCAGCAGTTGGCGCTCCGGTTGGTACGAGGTCCGGCTCGAACCGAGCGGGTGCACCCAGACGATCAGCGGCCAGCCGCAGGACGGGGGGGACTGCTGGGGCAGCAGCAGCTCACCGCGCGTGCGCGTGCCATCGCCGTAGGTCACCAGCACGTCCGGGATCGTGCGCAGCGCCAGGCCGCCTGCCGGGATCGCCGGCTTGTCGCACTGCGCCGCCGCAGCGGTGGCGAGAGCCAGGACGAACAGAACGCGGGACGACATCGGGCAGCCAGGGGGCGCCGCAGTCTAGCGAAGGCGGCTGTGGCTTGGGGCTGGCGCTGGCGCAGGCCCGCGTTCGACGCAGCCGGGCCGGACGCAGCGGGGGTTCAGGAACGGCTGCTAGACCCCGGCGAGCTCGGCGTACAGGTGCACCGCCGAGCGGATCCCCTTCTCGAAGTCGCCGAGGTGCAGACTCTCGTTCTCACCGTGCGCATCGCAGATCGGGTCCTCGAGCCCCAGGCACAGGACCGGCGCGCCGCCGAACGCATCGGCGAACGGTTTCACGAACGGAATCGTCCCGCCGCAGCCGATGTGCGCGACCGGCTTGCCGTAGCCGGACTTCAACGCCTTGCGTGCTGCGTCGAATGCCGGGCCGGTCGGATCGGTGACCCACCAGGTGGCAGCACCTTCGCCTTCGACGTCCACCTTGACGCCGAGTGGGGGGTCCTTCTGCAGGAAGCGGACCAGCAGCCTCTCGGCTTTCTTCGGATCCATGTCCGGCACGAGGCGCAGGCTGACGCGCGCGGAGACCGAGTCGATGATCTGGTTCGAGCTCCCCTCGAGCGGTTGCGATTCGAGTGCGACGATCGTCACCGACGGCCGCCACCAGAGCTGTTCGTAGATCGACGTGCCCTTCTGGTCGAGCAGCTTGACCCCCTTGGCGAGGCCCGCCTGCTCGGCGAAGCGCTTGGCCTTGAACGGCAGCTTCTCGAGCGCCTGCCGCTCCCTCTTGGTCGGCTTGCGCACCATCTCCTTGAGGCCCGGGATCGTGACACGGCCATGCTCGTCGACGAGGCGCGCGAGGATCTTCGCCATCGCCATGTTCGGATCCGGGATCGGGCCGCCCCACATCCCCGAGTGGATGCGCTTGGTCAGCGACGTGACCGTGATCCTGGCGCCGGTCAGCCCGCGCAGACCGACGGTCAGCGACGGGATCCCGGTCTCCAGATTGGCCGTGTCGGTCAACACGATGACGTCGGCGCGCAGCAGGTCGAGGTGGGTCTTGAGGAACTCCGGCAGATGCTCGCTGCCGATCTCCTCCTCCCCTTCGATCAGGAACTTGACGTTCACCGGCAGCGAGCCGTGCGCCTTCATCCAGGCGCGCAGCGCAGCGACGTGGATCATCGCGCCGGCCTTGTCGTCGACGACGCCGCGACCGTAGAGCCGGCCGTCCCGCTGCGTCGGCTCGAACGGCGGGCTCAACCAGCGCGCCGGACGGCCGGGCGGTTGCACGTCGTGATGCGCATACAGCAGCAGCGTCGGCGCGCCTTCTGCGTGCAGCCACTCGCCGTAGGCGTATGGGTGGGCGCCGTCGAGCTCGAGCAGCCGGCAGTTCTCGAGGCCGGCCTTGCGCAGCATCGAGACCGCGTACTCCGCACTCTTGCGGCAGGCTGGGTCGGGCGGCTTGGCGGTCGAGATGCTCGGGATCCGGGCGAAGGCGATGAGATCGTCCAGGACTTCGGCGTGTAGATCCTGCGCCGCGGCGAGAACCTTGTTGCGGTCTTTCACGGGTGTTTCCGGGGGAGGAGGAAGACGCGCCGATCTTCGAGCCGCGCAGCGGCGATGCAAGCGCGCGCGGCGGAGCGGCGGCGCTTCCACGGCAACCGGCGTTCTGTGAAGATCCGCCCGCGATGGATGCGCTGGCGTGGATCGGTGAGATGCGGATCCGCGCTGCCGCGGCAGCCGGTCAGCTCGACCATCTCCCGCTGGCCGGGATGCCGCTCGACCTCAGCTGGACCGACGAGATCCCGCCCGAGCTCCGCGGGGCATGGTCGATGTTGCAGGGCGGCGGCTACGTCCCGGAGGAAGTCGAGCTGCGCCGCGAGCTGGTCACGCTGCCAATGCTGCTCGCGCTCGTGACCGATGGCGACGAGCGGACCGCGCTGCAGCGCCAGCTGGACGGAGTGCGGATGCGCTACGAGCTGCTGCGCGAGCGGGGCAGTCGGTGACGGATGGCGTACACGCTGGCCGGCGCGCAGCCGAGCTGGTTGCGCAGTTGCCGATCGCATGCCTGCGCTGCGACGAAGCCGGCTGGCGGTCGCTCGGGCGTTGGCGGCGACTGGACCCTGGGCTCCCACCACGGTGAACCCGCATGACGCCTGGCTGCGCACCTGGTCCGCACTCGGTGCGGTGCCGGAACCTGGGCTCGACCTGGAGCTGATCGCCCGCTGGACCGAGCCGCACCGCCACTACCACACGCTGCAGCACCTGCAGGAGTGTCTGCACACGTTCGAGCCGTTGCGACCGCTCGCGCGGCAGCCCGCCGAGATCGAGCTGGCGCTCTGGTTCCACGACGCGATCTACGACCCGACCCACGACGACAACGAGCAGCGCAGCGCCGACTGGGCGCAAGCCTCGTCGCTGCGCGCCGGCGTGGATCCCAGCATCGCCGCGACCATTCGCGAGCTGGTCCTCGCCACGCAGCATGCAGCGGTGCCGACCGATTCGGACCAACAGCTCCTGGTCGACGTCGACCTGGCGATCCTCGGGGCAGCCCCCACGCGGTTCGACGAATACGAGCAGCAGATCCGGGCCGAGTACGCGTGGGTGCCGCTGCCGTTCTACCGGCGCGCGCGTGCCGAGCTGTTGACCGGTTTGCTCGCCCGGCCGCGCCTGTACTTCAGCGCGCCGATGTTCGCCGGGCGTGAATCCCTGGCACGTGCGAACCTCGCCCGTTCGCTCGCGGCGCTCGCGCCTTAGCGCAAACCGGTACACCGGGTCTCTGAGACTTTCTCCGTCAGTTCGCGTGCGGTTCCGCACGCGAACCGTCATCAATCTCCGAACACGACCCGCAGCCCCTGGCTGAACGCGAGCCCGAGCACCGGTCCCTGTGGATCCGCAACGAATGCCTGCGCGTACACGGCCGCACCGCGCAAGCCGGGATCCGGCGGCAACAGGACGGTTGGCGTCGTCGCGAAGCCATTCGCATCCGACACCACGACGAGCGGATGGATCGGGTCGCGGAGGAACAACGTGCACGGACCGATCGGAAGCGTCTGTGTCGCGGTCGACAACCCGAACAGACAAGGCGACTGCGGTCGCACCCATGTCAGTTCGAGCCGGAATGCCACGCTGCCTGGACGCGGCGCCGTGCTGGTCAGCACCGGCACCCCAGAGGTGCCGGCACAGCCGGTGCCGATCGGTTGCAGCGCGGCCGGCGTGCGCACGCCGAACATCCAGAACGACGCCGGGGTCGTGGAGTTCTCCTGCCCGCCGAACACCGCGATCCGCTCGCGCGCTGCGTCATACGCCATCGCGTGATCCATCCGCGCGTGTGGCAGGGTCGACGGCTGCTGCAGGTTCCAGTCCGTGCCGTCCCATTCCCAGGTCTCGTTGCGCGCGGTGCTGGCGTCGTGACCGCCGAACAGCTGCACGCGTCCGCGCAACGGGTCGTAAGCCATCGCGTGTCCGCCGGCGATCGGCGGCACGTTCGTGGGTTGGAACTGCCGCCAGTTCGTGCCGTCCCATTCCCAGGTCTGTCTCGACTCGGCGACGAACAACACGCAGCGCTGCCGTGCGACGTCATACGCCATCGCGACAGTGCCGACCCCGGTCGGACTCGCGGCCGGCTGCCGCAGGGACCAGTTGGTGCCATCCCACTCCCAGGTGTCGCGCAGCACCCCGGTGTCGTCGAAACCCCCATACAGCACGGCGCGCTGCCGGTTGCCGTCGTACGCCATCGCGTGGGCTCGACGCTTGCCTGGGCTCGTGGCCGGCGTGCGCTGGGTCCAGTTGGTGCCGTCCCACTCCCAGGTGTCGGCCAGCGTCGTCGCACCCTTGCCACCGAACAACAACGTGCGCCGGCGCGCCGAGTCGTAGCTGAGCGCGTGGTAGGCGCGCGGCGGCGGGCTGTTGGCAGGCGCGAGTCGGCGCCACTGGACGCCGTCCCATTCCCACGTGTCGCCGGCGAGCGCGAGCGCCGCAACGCCACCGAACAGCACGATGCGCTTGCGGTCGGCGTCGCACGCCATTGCGTGCGCCCAGCGGACCCCCGGAGAATCGACGGCCACCAAGCTCCAGTTGGTGCCGTCCCAGGCCCAGGAATCGTGGAACGTCGTGCTCCGATACGAGCCGCCGATCAGCAGCATCCGGCGGCTGCTGGCGTCGTAGGCCATCGCCGCGACGCGCGCGGCAGGGCTGGCACTGGGAGTCTGCTGCAGCCAGTTGTTGCCATCCCATTCCCAGGTGTCGGCGAACGGCCCGCGTGCATCGGCGCCGCCGAACAGCACGACGCGCTGGCGCCCGACGTCGTAGTCCATGCCCATGTAGCTGCGTGGCCACGGGCTCGCCGCGGGCGTGCGTTGGAGCCAGTTGGTGCCATCCCACTCCCAGGTGTCCGCGAGCTGGTTGAAGCCATCCGAACCGCCGAACAGCACGATGCGACGGCGGGCGAGGTCGTACGCCATCCCCTGGCCGCTGCGGTCCGAAGGGGAGACCGCCGGAGTCCGCTGCGTCCAGTTCTGCCCATCCCACTCCCAGGTCTCGGTGGGGGACACGCCGCCGAACAACACGGTGCGCTGCCGGACGATGTCGTAGGCCATCGTGTGGTTGCTGAATCCAGGCGGGCTCGTTGCCGGTGTGCGCTGGATCCAAGCGTTCCCATCCCATTCCCAGGTGTCCGTCAATCGACCGTGCTGATCGGCGCCACCGAACAGCACCACGCGCCGGCGCGTCAGGTCGTACGTCATCGCCTGATGGAGCCGTGTGCCCGGACTCGTCGCCGGAGTGCGCAGCGACCAGTGCGCCCCGTCCCATTCCCAGGTCGTGGAGGGCTTGCCGTACAGCGCGCAGAACAACACCACACGCTGGCGGAGCAGGTCGCACGCGATCGAGGTGCCGAACGCTCGGCTCGGCGTCTGTACCTCCATCCAGTCCAGCGTCTGGGCGCGCAACGGCGCACCAGTCGGAGTCGCGGCACAGAGCAGCGCGCAGAGCGCAGGGAAACCACGGACGATCGTGCTGACCACGGTGCCCTCCTTTCGGCAGCGGGCCCGCCACCCTAGGCCGCACCCCGACCGCGTCAACCGGTACACCGGGTCTCTGAGACTTTCTCCGTCAGTTCGCGTGCGGTTCCGCACGCGAACTGCGGATCAATCACCCAGGACGAGGCGCAATCCCTGACTGAACGCGAGCCCCAGCACCGGCCCCTGTAGGTCCGCGACGAATGCCTGCGCGTATAGCGTCGTCCCATGCAGCGTCACATCGAACGGGAGCGCAAAGCGCGGTGACTCTGCAGCGCCGGTGCCGCGCGTCGCCGTTGCGAACACGGTCATGGATCCTTGCAGATAGAGCGTGCACGGGCCGATCGGCAACGACTGTGTCGCTGCGGCGAACCCGAACCAACACCCGGCGTGCGGTGGCGCGTTCAGCACGCCGATCGAGTGACCGGGATGACCGAGGTAGGGCGCCGTGGCCACGAGTGTCGGGGGTCCATGGCTCCCGCGGCATCCGGTGCCGATTGCTTGTACTGCGGCTGGCGTCACGGTGCCGTACCGCCAAGTGCCGCCGATCGGCAGCGAGCTCCCGCGCCCGCCGACCATCAGGATGCTTCGCCGTGCCAAGTCGTAGCACATCGCGTGGACGTGCCGCGGCCCCGGACTGACGCGCGTCGTGATCAGACTCCAGTCGAGTCCGTCCCATTCCCAGGTATCGGCGAGGGAGCCGCTGGAGTCGCGACCGCCGAACAGCACGACCCGCAACCTCGTCGCGTCGTAAGCCATCGCTGCACCGGCGAGGAAAGCGGGAGGACTCGTGCGCGGCAGCTCGCGCCTCCAGTTCGTCCCATCCCACGTCCAGGTCTGGCCCCACGCGAGCAGTACCGTGCGCTGCCGCGCCGCGTCGTACGCCATCACAGGTCGCTCCGTTGCGGGTGGATTCACGCTCGGCTGCAATTGGACCCAGCGCGTCCCGTCCCACTCCCACGTGTCGTCGAGAGGGCCAGGAAAGCCCAGCAAGTCCATCCCACCGAACAAGACGGTGCGACCGCGCCGCAGATCATGGGCCATCGCAGTCGTCAAGCGCAGGGAAGGATTCTGCGGCGGCTTGCGCCACAGCCAGTTGTTGCCGTCCCATTCCCATGTCTCCATCTGGCTCAGCCCGTGCTGCACGAGGACCGTCCGGGCCCGGAGGAGGTCGTATGCCATCGCGTGGCCTGCCGTTGCTTGCGGCGACGTGACCGGTTTGCGCTCGGTCCAACGCATGCCGTCCCATTCCCACGTATCGCCAAGGGCGGACGAGCCCGGACTGCCACCGAACAGAACGGCGCGTTCTCTGAGGATGTCGTACGCGACCGCCGGAGCGGCGCGCGGACGCGGAGCCGAAGCGGCGGCTTCCCATCGTTCGTCCGCGCCATGCCACAACCAGGTGTCTGCGAGCATGCCGGTGTCGAGACCGCCGTACAGCACGGTCTGCTGCAGAACCGGGTCGTAGGCCAGTGCGACCGAGCTGCGTCGGCCGGGATTCTCCGTCGCCGACACGTAGTGCCAGTCCAGGCCGTCCCACTCCCAGATGTCGCTGAGGTGAAAGCCGGCCGGATCGCGGCCGCCGAACAGCACAGCGCGACCCCGACTCGCATCGAACGTGAGTCCGAATGCATAGCGCCTGCCCGGATTGCGGCTCGGGGTCCGCTGCGACCAGTTGGTGCCATCCCATTCCCAGGTGTCGTCGAGCATCGCAGGGCCGAAGCCGCCTTGGAGCAGGATGCGCCCGCGCGCGGTGTCGTACACCATTCCGTGTCCCTGCCGCGGCGCGGGCGAATTCGCAGGTGCACGCTGCAGCCAGTTGGTGCCGTCCCACTCCCAGGTGTCGTTCAGCTTCGTCAAGGCGAGCCAACCGCCGAACAGCACCACGCGCGCGCGCTTCGCGTCGTATGCCATCGCGTGCGCCGAACGCACGCTCGGCGCCACACTCGGCATCCGCTGCGTCCAGTCGTGGCCGTCCCATTCCCACAAATCGTTCAACGGTGTCGGGCCCAGGCCGCCGAACAGCACGAGCCGACCCCGCGCGGCGTCGTACGCCATCGCGTGATCGCGTCGCGCGGGTGGGCGCGTGGCGGGCGTGCGCAGATTCCACGCCGCACCATCCCACTCCCAGGTGTCGTCGAGCAGGACCCCTTCGGAGCTCGCGCCGCCGAACAGGACGATGCGATCACGGGCAGCGTCGTGCACCATCGCATGGCTGCAGCGCTCGCGAGGGTGGTGTGCCGGCACCCAATCGGGCGGGGATTGTGCGCCCGCACTGGTCATGAGCGGCAACAGGAGCAGGCCAAGGAGAATCGGCACCGGATGGCGCGCGAATCGACGCAGGACGCGAGAACGGGTCACGAGGGCCTCCTCGGCTCGAAGCGAACCGCGTGACCCTACGTCGCCATTCGACCCGTTGTCAACGCGCGCTTCCGGCGCCGGGCAATTGACCCGGCGCCCGTCCCGTTGCTCGCATTCTCAATCTCCGAGCACGAGCCGGATCCCCTGACTGAACGCGATTCCCAGCACCGGTCCCTGCGGATCCGCGACGAACCCCTGCGCATACAGCGTCACTCCGCGCAACGTGAGGTCGAGCGGCAGCGACATCGCCGGCGTCGCCGCGAACCCGACGCCGTTCGTCGTCGCGAACAGCGGGATGATCGGATCACGCAGATACAGCCAGCAGCTGCCGATCGCGAGCGACTGCGTCGTCGTCGAGAAGCCGAACAGACACGCCGAACCCGGTCGGCCGGAGACGAGCTCGATTCCGAACGTGTCGGTACCGAGATACGGCACACCACTGATGACCGCCGGCACGCCGGCGGTGCCGGCGCATCCGGTGCCGAACGACGCTGCCACCGCGGGAGTGAAGCCTCCGTAGAACCAGGTCCGGTCGGAGTTCAGTTCGTCGCCCCCGAACAGCACGACGCGGCGGTTCTGCCAATCGTAGGCCATCGCGTTTGCCGTCGACGCCGGCGGATTCGTCGTGGTCGTGATCTGCGTCCAGTTGGTGCCATCCCACTCCCAGGTGTCGAACGATCCGTGCCCGCCGAACAGCACGACGCGCTGGCGCGTCACGTCGTAGGCCATCGAGTGCCACAGCGCGCCGGGCGGCGCGGACGTCGGCGCGTACTGCCGCCAGTTCACGCCATCCCACTCCCAGGTCTCGTAGCCATAGCCGCCATACAGCACGACACGCTGACGGGCGAAGTCGTAGGCCATTGCGTGCCCATCACGCGCACGTGGGCTCGCCGCCGGCGTGCGTTGGGTCCACGTGGTCCCGTCCCACTCCCAGGTGTCGGCGAACTGTCCGGTGAAGAAGTCGCGCCCGCCGAACAGCACGGTCCGTCCGCGCACAATGTCGTGCGCCATCGCGTGGTCGAACCGCGGCGCGGGCCCGACCGCGGGGGTGCGGTTGGTCCAGTTCGTCCCGTCCCATTCCCAGGTGTCGCCGAGCTCCGTCCCGGAGATGCCGCCGAACAACACGACACGCTGGCGCGTCAGGTCGTAGACCATCGCGTGCCCGTGACGGACCGCGGGTGTGTTCGCCGGTTGGAGTTGCTGCCACGCCACGCCATCCCACTCCCAGGTGTGCGGCGCCATGCCGCCCACGCCCGCGCCACCGAACATGACCGCTCGCGCGCGGTTCGTGTCATAGGCCATCGCGGCGCCTTGCACCGGCAGCGGCAGTGCATGCAGCCTCTGCCAGAGCTGCGTGGTCCCGTCCCACGTCCAGGTGTCCCCGACGCTCGCGGCATCCCGTCCGCCGGTCAACACCAGCCGCTTGCGCGCCTTGTCGTAGGCCATCGCGTGCAGCGAGCGTGCGCTCGGTCCCTGCGCCGGCTGTTCGAGCTTCCAATCCACACCGTCCCACTGCCAGACTCCGCCCTGCCGGTTGCCCTGGGCATCGATGCCACCGAACAGCGACACGACCTTGCGATCTGCGTCATAGGCGATCCGGTGCGACGTGCGCGGACCGGGGCTGTTCGCCGGTGACCGCTGCGTCCAGTTGGTGCCGTCCCACTCCCAGGTGTCGGCGAGCGTCCAGGGGGCCGAGCCACCGTGCAGCACGACGCGCTGGCGCACCTCGTCGTACGCAAGCGCATGGTGCGAGCGGGCCGGCGGCACGGATGACGGCGTGCGCTGCGTCCAGTTGGTGCCATCCCACTCCCAGGTGTCGGACAGCCGCAGCAATCCCTGCGCGCCGCCGAACAGCACGATGCGCTGGCGCGCCTTGTCGAACGCCATCCCGTGCGCCTGGCGCGCGCTCGGACTCGCCGCTGGCGCGCGCTGCGTCCACTGGTGCCCATCCCATTCCCAGGTGTCGGCACGTGCAGTCCCGTCGTTGCCGCCGAACAGCACGACCCGGTTGCGCGCAGCGTCGAACGCCATCGCGTGATCACGGCGCGCCGCCGGGCTCGCTGCCGGTGTGTGCAGCACCCAGCCCGTGCCCTGCCATTCCCAGGTCTCCGCGAGCATGGCCGGCAGGAGGTCCTGGCCGCCGAACAGCACGATCCGTTCGCGCGCTTCGTCGTACGCCATCGCGTGTCCATTGCGCGCCGTGAACTGACGCGCCGGCATCCAATCCGGCTGTTGTGCGAGCAGATCACGCGGTACCGCGGCGAGCATCCCGAGCAGCAGCGGGATCTGCAGGACCAGGGACGCAGGCGCGAGATACCGCGGACGGAGCAATGCGGTCATGGCGGGGTTTCCTCCGGGACGAGGGACCGGCATGGTAGGTCGCGCCGTTCCTGCCGTAACCGTGCCCGTGCATGATTGCCGCGGATTCCACCCCGGGTCCAACCGAGACCGCCAGCCACCAACACGCGACGAGAACTTCGAATGCTCGATCACCTGCACCAGATCGCCGTGCACTCGAGCGATCTCGAACGTTCGATTGCGTTCTATCGCGACCAGCTCGGGCTGACGTTCGTCGGGCGGTTCGACCCGCCCGGCCTCGCGTTCTTCCGCATCGGGCCGACGCGCCTGCTGCTCGAACGGAACGCGCCGCCGGCCACGATCTACTTCCGTGTTGCCGACATCGACACGGCGGCAGCCACCCTGCGCGCGCGCGGGATCAACCTGCTCGGCGATCCGCAGCTCGTCCACCGCGACGATCGCGGACAGTTCGGCGCTGCCGGCGCCGAGGAGTGGATGGCGTTCTTCCGCGATCCGGACGAGAACCTGCTGGCGATCGCAGGACAACGGATGCCGGCGCGCGGCGGGTGACCGGCATGAGCCCGTGGTTCGCCAAGGCCGCGGTCCTCCTCGCGAGCGCAGTCATGATCGCGATCCGCGCTCCGCACGGGCAGCGCAGCCGTGGCGTGGCCGTCGCCGAGAGCCACCGTGGCGCGCTCGAGCTGCTGCTGCTGACCCTCGCCTGGATCGCGTTCTTCCTGCCGCTGGTCTGGGTCGCCTCGCCGTGGCTCGCGTTCGCCGATTACCCGCTGCACCCGGTGCCGTTCATCACCGGATTGCTGTCCCTGGCGATCGGACTGTGGCTGTTCCACGTGTCGCACCGCGACCTCGGCACGAACTGGTCCATCACGCTCGAGCTGCGCGCACAGCACGTCCTGGTGACGCACGGGATCTACCGCTCCATCCGGCACCCGATGTATCTCGCGCTCGCGCTGTACTCGCTCGGCTACGCGCTGGTGCTGCCGAACTGGATCGCCGGGCCGGCCTACGGCGTTGCGTTCGGGCTGCTGTTCGCGCTGCGCGTGGGTCCGGAGGAACGGATGCTGCGCGCGCGGTTCGGTGCGGACTACGACGCGTACCGCGCACGGACGAAGCGGCTGATCCCGGGCGTCTGGTGAGAGGCCCGTAGATTGGACCGCGTGCGACCATGGAACCTCGCCCGCATGATTCGTGAACCCCTGCTGCGAACGGCGCAGCATCGCGCACCGCTCGCCTCCCGGCGGCGGCATGCGCCGCCGCCGAAGGCGAGCTTGCCAGCGGGCTTGTCCTGGTCAGCGCGTCTGCCGCTTCCCTGCGGCGTGGCCAAGGCCACGCCTCGGTCGCGGCAGCCGCACTTCCTCGCCCTGCGCGCGCTGCACCGTCCTCGCGACGGGCTTCACGAATCATGCGGGCTCGCCGCGCCGGCTGGTGAACCGCGGACCTGCTACGTAGAGTCCTCCGCCCCCCAACACCCCCCGACGATCCGATGAAACGACCGCTGCTCCGCGCCTCCGCCCTCGTCGCCACCGCCCTGCTCCCGCTCCCGCTGCTGACCGCGCAGGAGCGCAAGGAGCTCGGGCGGATGTGGACGTTCGAAGCCGTCCCGACCGCCTGGCTGCAAGAGGCCTACGACTTCACGCCGACCACGCAGTGGCTGCAGCACGCGCAGCTCGCCTCGTTGCGCTTCGGCCGCGGCTGCTCCGCGTCCTTCGTCAGCCCCAAGGGGCTGATCATGACGAACCACCACTGCGCGCGCGACAACGTCGCCCAGGTGCAGGGGGAGAACGACTGGGTCAAGGACGGCTTCTACGCCGGCAGCTTCGAGAAGGAGGTCAAGCTCCCGGGCCTGACGGTGCAGCAGCTCGTCTCGATGCGCGACGTCACCAAGGAGATGCAGGAGGGGAAGACCGGCAGCGACATCCTCGGTGAAGCGAAGACGGCGCAGCCGGACCTGCAGCACCAGGTCGTCGCGCTGTACCAGGGCGGGATGTACCAGCTCTACAGCTACAAGATCTGGGACGACATCCGGCTGGTCTGCGCGCCGCACGGGCAGAGCGCGCACTACGGCGGTGATCCGGACAACTTCTGCTATCCGCGCTGGGGTCTCGACTTCACGTTCGTGCGTGCCTACGTCGACGACAAGCCGGCGGACACCAGCAAGCACTACTTCAAGTGGAAGACCAAGGGCGCCGGCGAGAACGAGCTGGTGTTCGTGACCGGGAACCCGGGCAACACCGGCCGGCTGCAGACGCTGGCGCAGTGCGAGTACCTGCGCGACCACGTCTATCCGGCGAGCGTCGAGCGGGCGGTGCAGATGCTCGAGCAGCTCAACGCGCAGGCGCAGGCCAGCCCGGAACAGGAGAAGCGCCTGCGCACGCGCATCCTGTCGGTCGAGAACTCGCGCAAGGCGTTCCAGGGTTATCTGGCGCTCCTGACGTTCCTGTGGGTGCCGCAGGAGCGTAGTTCGGGCGCGTAGCTAGTCGCGGGAGGCCGAACTCGAAGGAAGAGGTGAGAAAGCGCATCGGCTCCGGGA
>CAZABP010000037.1:0-46756 GCA_964483245.1 uncultured candidatus Brocadiaceae bacterium
ACCCCAACCTCGAAGAGGAGCGCGAGATCCTGCGCCGCACGACCGAGTCGCGCGACGTGCAGATCGACCCGGTGCTCGGCCACGAGGAGATCCTCGACCTGCAGCGCATCGTGCGCCGCGTGCCGATCGCCGATCAGGTGCTCGACTACGCGCTGCGGCTGACGCGCGCGACGCGCCTGACGACGCCGGATGCGCCGGCCTGGATCAAGGAGTGGCTGTCGTGGGGGGCGGGCCCGCGCGCGAGCCAGAACCTCGTGCTCGGCGCCAAGGCGCATGCGCTGCTGCATGGCCGGTTCCACGTCGCCGCCGAGGACGTGCGCGCGATCGCGCACGCCGTGCTGCGCCACCGGTTGATCACCAGCTTCGCCGCGGAAGCAGAAGGGGTCACGACCGAGACGGTCGTGGATCGCCTGCTGTCCGAGGTCGACCCGAACTCCAGCGAGACGCTGCGTGACGGTCGGCTGCCGAAGGTGTTCCAGCAGGATTGATCCGTCCCAGCGTGGAACAGACGCAGAACTACCTGGATCCGCGCGTCCTGGCGAAGGTCGCGCGGCTCGAGCTGCGCGCGCGGCTCGTCGTCGAGGGTTTCGTCTCCGGCATGCACCGTTCGCCGTACCGCGGCTCGTCGGTGGAGTTCGCGCAACATCGCGAATACGTCCCGGGTGACGACATCCGGCACCTGGACTGGAAGATCTACGGCAAGTCCGACCGCTTCTACATCAAGGAGTTCGAGGAGGAGACGAACCTGCGGCTGCACCTGTTCGTCGACCAGAGCGAGTCGATGGCCTACGGCTACGAAGGGGGCATGCGCAAGTTCGACTATTCCGCGACCTCGGCGGCGGCGCTGGCGTTCATGGTGCAGCAGCAGTCGGACGCAGTCGGGATGACGCTGTTCGACGAGAAGGTCGCGCGCACGCTGCCGCCCAGCAACACGCGCCAGGCGCTCGGCAACCTGGTGACGGCGCTCGAGGAGGCGCGGCCGGTGCAGAAGACGCGCGCCGGCGCCGTGCTGCGCGAACTGGCCGGGCAGCTGCCGCGGCGCGGGTTCGTGATCGTGCTGTCGGACCTGTTCGACGATCCGGACCAGGTGCTGGCCGGACTGCGCGACCTCGCCAAGCGTGGCCACGACGTCGTCGTGTTCCACGTGCTCGATCGCGACGAGGTCGAGTTCCCGTTCGAGCGGATGACGATGTTCGAAGGGCTCGAGCAGATGCCGGAGCTGCTGGTCGAACCGCGCGCGCTGCGCGAGGCGTATCTCGGCGAGATCACCGCGTTCCAAGATCGGATCCGCAAGGGCTGCCTCGCCCAGCGCATCGACTACGTCCGCCTGACGACGAACCAGGAGCTGGGCATCGTGCTGTCCTGGTACCTCTCGATGCGCGCCGCGCGCGCAAAGCGGCGGAAGTAGCGGCTGCCGGCGATGCAGTTCATCCATCCGGGACTGCTGTTCGGCGCGCTGCTGTTCGCGGTGCCGCTGATCATCCACCTGCTGAACCGGCAGCGGTACCGCCGCCGGCCGTGGGCCGCGATGGAGTTCCTGCTCGCGGCGTACCGCAAGCAGCGCCAGCGCGTGCGGATGGAGAACCTGCTGCTGCTGTTGCTGCGCTGCCTGATCCCGATCGCGATCGCATTTGCGATCGCGCGGCCGCAGCTCGAGCGCGGCGCGGCGCTGCTCGGCTTCGCGACGCCGACGCACCACGTGCTGGTGCTGGATGCGAGCTACTCGATGGGGCTCGAGCCGCGCGGCGGGGAGCGCCCGTTCGAACGGATGCGGACCCTCGGCTCGCGCCTGCTCGAGCGGATCGACGAGGGCAAGGGCCACACGGTGACGCTGGTCGTCGCCGGCGTCCGCACCTCGATCCCGCTGCAGGAGGAGCTGAACCTCAGCCGCGCGAAGGCCGTGCTGACCACGCTGCCGGGGCCGCAAGACGGGGGGCGCGCGCTCGACGACGCGCTCGACCAGGTCGCCGACCTGCTCGAAGAGCGGGACGGGGAGGCACGGGTGTTCCTGTTCAGCGACCTGCAGGCGCGCGCGTTCGGCCCGGTCGAGCCGGCCGCGGGCGCAGTCGAACCGCCGCCGGCCGGCGACACGCCGCCGGAGGTGCCGGCGGACGCGCTGCGGGACACGCTGCGCGACCAGGTCGAGCGGATCACGAAGCTCGCCGAGCTGACCGTGCTCGACGTCGGCGAAGGCTCGCGCGAGATCGACAACCTGCAGATCGTGCGGCTCGAGCTCGGCCAGCCGCACGCGATCGCGCGCGTGCCGGTCCCGGTCACGGTCACGCTGTGGAACCGCGGGCGCACCGGGCGCGACGCCCAGGTCACGCTCGACATCGATGGCGCCGAGCCGGTGCGCGAGAGCATCCGCGTCGATGCCGGCGTCGAGGCGCAGGCGACGTTCCTGGTCACGTTCCGCGAGCCGGGCGAGCACCGGCTGCGCGCGCGGATCGAAGGGGACGCGCTGCCGGCCGACGACGAGCGGTTCCGCATGGTGCCGGTGCGCGACCGCCTGCGCGTGCTGGTCGTCGAAGGCTCGTCGGAGACGGATCCCGCGCTGCGCGACAGCAGCCACTTCCTGGCGATCCTCGACCCCCACGGCGGCGACGGCCCGCCGGCCGAGACGATGTTCGCGCCGAAGGTCATCGACACGGTGACGCTGCTCGGGTCGTACGGCGCCGGCCGCGGCGGCGAGCCGCTCGAGCGGTTCGACCTGATCGTGCTGGCGAACGTCGACCGGATCGACGTGCCGACGGCGCAGGCACTGGCGAAGGCGGTCGCCGCCGGCAGCGGGCTGTTCGTCATGCTCGGCGACCGGTGCGATCTCGACAGCTACAACGCCAGCCTGCACGACCTCGCCGGCGGCACCGGGTTGATGCCGATGCGGCTGACGCGGATCCCGGAGGGGTTCGCCCTGCGCGGCGACACGTTCTGGAGCGCGCGCATCCTGCGCCCGGCGCATCCGGTGTTCGGTCCGCTGCAGGGTGGCCTCGACCGCACGTTGTTCGAGCTGATGCCGATCTGGCGGTTCGTCGCCGCCGACGCGTCGCAGGCGCCCGAGCAGAGCGAGCTGATCGCGACGGTGCGCGATCCGGACGAGAGCCCGCTGCTGATCTCCAACGTGCACGGCAACGGCCGCACGCTGTGGCTGACCAGCGCGATCACGGCGCGGCCGGAGAAGTGGAACGGGCTCGACTTCCATGTCGTCGCGCTGCCGTTCTTCATCGAGGTCGCCAACTGGCTGACGCTGCCAGCGCACGACGCGTTCAATGCCGAGACCGGCACGCTGCTGACCGCGGCGATGCCGTTCCGGCCGACCAACATCGCCGTGCTGCTGCCGGAGCGGGCCGGCGGCGCCAAGGTGCCGATCGGCGACGAGAGCATGTCGCTGCCGGGCGACCGGTTCGCGCTGCCGCAGTTCGGGCGCACCGAGTTCGCCGGCGTCTACACGTTCGAGATGCTGGCCGAAGCCGACGGGCAGGCGACGCCGGCGACGGCGCAGTTCGCGGTCAACGTTCCGGTCGACGAAGGGGATCTGCGCTATCTCAGCTCGGTCGATCTCGCCGAGCGCTACGGGCTGCGCAACGTGCTGCGCGAGCTGCCGTCGGAGGGGGCGGTCGTCGAAGCCGGTCTCGGTGATCTCGGCCTGCCGCTGTTGATGCTGGCGTTGCTCATCCTGTTGTCGGAGGCCGCGCTGGCGCGGTTCGTCGCCAGGAGGCGCGGCGCATGACCGGGTCGCTCGCAGGGCTCGTGCCGCAGGACGCGCTGCAGACCGAGGAGACGTTCCGCTTTCTGTCCGCGCCACCGGCGTGGGTCATCGCGCTGCTGATCGTTCCGGCCGTCGCGCTGTTCGTCTGGTGGTCGTACGGCGGCATGCAGCGCCTGGAGCCGCGCGCCCGTTGGCTCCTGTCGGCGCTGCGCGGCGGGGCGATCGCGCTGTGCCTGCTGGCGCTGTTCCAGCCGGCGTTCGAGCGGGTGCGCTACGCGACGACGCGCGACCAGATCCATGTGCTGGTCGACGACAGCGCGAGCATGCAGCGCAAGGACGCGTACCCCGATGCGGCGCAACGCGAGTCCCTGACGACCGCCGCCGGGCCGGGTGAGCTCGCGGCGACGACGCGCAGCGAGCTGGTGCGCAAGGTGCTGGAGCGTCCAGGTGGTCTGCTCGACCGGCTGCGCGGCAATCAGGACGTGCGGCTGTTCCGGTTCATGCGCAAGCCGCTGCCGGTCCAGGACCTCGGCGAGCTGACCGCGCGCGGCACCCGCACCCAGATCGGCGATGCGCTCGATCTGCACCTCGGCGCCTCCGGCGCGGTCAACCTGGATGCGGTGATCCTGGTAAGCGACGGGCGCAACAACGCCGGCCTCGATCCGACCGACGTGGCGCGCAAGTACGCGCTGGCCGACGTGCCGATCTTCACGCTCGGCGTCGGCGATCCGAACGCGCCGCGCAACGTGCGGATCGTCGGCCCGAGCGAGCCGCGCGAGGCGCTGCGCAAGGAGGAGGTCGCGTTCGACGTCACGGTCAGCGCCGAAGGGCTGGCCGGCCGGCAGGTCACCGTGACGCTGACCGGCATCCGCGACGGCGAGTCGCCGCGGCTGCTCGCGTCCGCCGGCACCGTGCTCGCAGCCGACGGCGAGCCGGTGCGCGTGCGGCTGCTGCACGCGTTCGAGGATCCGGGCGACTGGAGCCTGGTGTTCGAGGTCTCCGGGTTCCCCGAAGAGACGACGACCGAGGACAACACCGACCGCCGGTTCCTGCGCGTCGAGGACCAGAAGATCCGGGTGCTGTACCTCGAGGACATGGCGCGGTTCGACTACCGCTACCTCAAGGCCGCGCTGCAGCGCGTCGACCCGAGCATCGAAGCGCAGATCTTCATGTTCGACGCCAGCCGGGACTTCGTGCAGGAGCACAGCGAAGGGCTGACCCCGCTGCGTGACATCCCGCGCACGCGCGAGGAGTTCCAGAAGTACCACGTGATCCTGCTCGGCGACATTCCACCGGAGCGGATCGCGCCGACCGAGGCGCTGCGCAACGAGTGGCTGCAGCTGCTGGTCGAGTTCGTCGAGCTCGGCGGTGGCGTCGGCATGCAGTTCGGCGAAGGCGCGATGCCGGAGGCCTGGCGCGGCACCGTGATCGAGGACCTGCTGCCGGTCGAGCTCGAGGATCCGGTCACGCTGCAGGCGAACCCGGTCGATCGCATCAGCGGCTACACGCCGCAGCTCGAGACGCCGTACGCGCCGCACGAGACGGTCATGCTCAAGCGTGACCCGCTCGGCAACGCGAAGCTGTGGCACGAGGGCTTCGACCAGATGGTCCTCTACTACCCGGTCAAGCAGGCGAAGGCCGGCGCCGAGGTCGTGCTGCGGCATCCGACCGACAGCAACCGCTACGGCAAGCGTGTGTTGATGGCGGCCGGCTACTACCCGCGCGGGCGCACGCTGTTCCTCGCCACCGACCAGATCTGGAAGCTGCGCAATCCGTACGCCGAGCGCTACTACGACTCGTTCTGGCGCAACGTCGTGCGCTGGCTCGCGCAGGGCAAGCTGCGGCGGCGCGACGACCGCGTCGACCTGCGTCTGGACAAGGTCATCGTCGACGCCGGGGAGCGCGTGCGCGTCACGATGGAGCTGCGCGACGACGAATTGCAACCGGTGCAATCGCGCGAGGCGGTGGTGTTCTTCCGCCGCGCCGACGGCGAGATCGACCGGCGCACGCTGAACGTGCAGCCGGACGAACCGGGGACGTTCGAAGGCACGTTCACGCTCGACGAGCCGGGGACGATCAGCGTGCTGGTCTGCGCCGGCGACGATCCCGGCGGGCGGATCCTGGCGCGCGAAGAGGTGCTCGTGAAATTCCCGGACCGGGAGTTCGCGCTCTCCAGTCAGGACGTCGAGACGTTGACGGCGATCGCGACCAGCAGTGACGGCGGGCGCTACTTCTTCCTTGGCGAGGCGGACCGGTTGGCCGAAGTGTTCGCCGATCGCAAGCCGTACCAGAACGAAGTCGGGCGCGAGACCCGACCGGCCTGGGACAACCTCTGGACGCTGCTCGCGATCCTGGGCCTGCTCGGCGTCGAGTGGACCCTGCGCAAGCGTGCGAGGCTCGTATAGTCCGGAGGATCCGACGGCATGGGAGCGCTAGCCCGATTCATGCAGGACGTACGTTGCGAGAACGGGCGGCGCGCGGCGGACGGCGCGGCTCCGCTACGAGCGGAACTTCCTGCACGAGGAAGACTAGAGAGCTCCAGTTCCGGACCTGCCGATATTGGTCGGGGGACGGACCCCCGACCCGTGACACGTTCCTTCCGAATCCGCGCGCCGCGCCCGGCCCTGCAGCAGTGGGCCTTCGCGCTGGCCGCATTCGGCTCGCCGCTGTGCATGGAGCTCGCAGCGCAACGCGGGATGGAGGCCTTCAACCAGGACCGCGGCCGGCTGTTCAGCCTGCCCCGGGCCCAGGACGACGCCTACGAGTGGAGCGAGGCGCGCCAGGAGATCGAGGCGGGCCAGTTCGACTCCGCCGTGCAACGTTTGCACACGCTGCTGCAGCAGGGACGGCCCGGAGTCGTCTCGATCGACACGCTCGGGGAACGCTTCCTCGGCCTGCGCACGGCGGTCACGCAGACGCTGCGGGATCTGCCGCCGGCCGGTCTCGAGGCCTACGAGAAGCTGGTGCAGCGCGAGGCTGCCGAGCTGCTGCGCGACGGCCGCGGCGACGCCGGTGATCCGGACCTGCAGCTGCTCGCGACACGGTTTCCGACGTCGTCGGCCGGGCGCCTGGCGCGGCGTCGGCTCGGTGATCTGGCCCTGGTCCGTGGCGATGGACTGCGCGCAGAGCAGCACTACCGCGCGGCGCTCGATGCGACGCCGACCAACGCCGCGCAAGCGCGCGCCGAACTCGAGCTGCGCATGCTGGCCGCGCGCTGCATCGCGCCGGAGGCGCAGATCGATCCAGCGCAACTGCCGGAGCAGGCACGCGGACTGGTGGCCGAGCTCGCCGGCATCGTCACGACGTCGCCGGATGCGCGCGCGTTCCTGCGCGGCTGGCCGGCGTACGGCGGTGGCGGTGACGGCAGCCGCCAGATGCGCGCGCATGTCGGTCGGCTCGAGCCGCGTGGCAGCGCCGACTACCGGCCGCGCGGCAGCGACCGGCTGCAGGCGATGCATGCGATCGGCGGGCTGTCGGGGATCCTGCTGAACGACGGCGTCAGCGTCATCGCGCTCGACGCGCTGAACGGCTCCGAGCAGTGGCGCGGCGACGGGCCGCTCGCCGGCGGACCGATCGACGACTACGAGGAGGCGATCAACCGCGACATGGTGCTCGCACCGGCGCTCGGTGACGGCGTCGTCGTCGCCGGGTTGATGATCCCGGTCGCCGGCGAGTCGATGACGTACCGGCAGAGCATCCACGTCATCCAGAAGATCCCGGCGCGGCGGCTGTTCGCGTTCGATCGCGCGACCGGCAAGCTGCTGTGGTCGCACTGGGATCGCGAGGATGGCCCGGTGGCGCGGCGCTTCGCCGGCCACGACATCTGCGGCCCGCCGCTCGTGCACGGGGACACGATCTACGTCGCGACGCACGACCAGACCGGCGCGATCGCGTACTACGCGGCCGCCTACGACCTCCACACCGGGCAGCCACGCTGGCGCCGGCTGATCTGCAGCAGCCAGCAGGAGGTCAACATGTTCGGCAACGCGCGGTTCGAGTTCGCGGCGACGCCGCTCGCGCTGCGCGACGGGATCCTCGTCGGCTGCACCAACCTCGGCGTCTGCTACGCACTCGACGCCGCGAGCGGCGAGCTGCGCTGGATCACGGCGTATCCGGTGATCCCGCTGCCGCGCACGCAGCTGACGCACCAGCAGGAGCGGGACATCTACTTCGCCAACAACCCGCTGGTGATCCGCGAGGGCGTCGTGGCCTGCACGCCGCTCGACTCGATGTACGCGCTCGGTCTCGAGCTGTCGTCCGGCGCGATGCTGTGGCGGCTCGACTACCGCGCGCAGGTGCGTGGCGCACACGACATCCGCTGGCTGCTCGGCGTGCACGAGGACGAGTTCGTGTTCAGCGGCCGCGGCGTCGTCGCCGTGAAGGCGCGCCCGGCCCGCATCGACGTCGACCTGAAGCCGGAGGTGCGCTCGGTCTGCAGTCCGGAGCGGGTCGGGATGGGCAGCGACGACCGCTACTGGTCGCGCCAGATCGCGCGCGGCGCGCTCGTGGACGGGCTGATCTACTTCCCGTCCAACGACCGGATCAACATCTTCGATCTGTCCGGCAACTCCGACCCCCGCGCCAACGAGGTGCGCCAGGGCGGGATCCATCCCGGCAACCTGCTGCTCGCCGACGGCCTGTTGGTCTCGCTGCGCGGCGGACCGATCGACATCTACTACAGCCCCGACGGGCTGCTGAGCCACGCCGAGGCGATGGTCCGCCGCAACCGCGACGATCCGAGCGCGCTGCTCGCGCTGGCGACGCTGCTCCGCGTCAGCGCGCAGGACGACCTGCTCGGCCCGCGCGCCGACCAGGCGGAGAAGCGCTACCTGCAGGGACTCGAGCTGCTCGCGCGCGAAGGGATCTCGCGCAGCGCGCCGATCCACCGCAAGCTCGCTCGCGGCCTGTTCGAGCTCGAGCTGGCGCGCGCGCGCTGGCTGGCGGAGCGCCGCCCGCGCGAGGCGCTGGTGCGGCTGCAGCAGGCGCGCGACCGCGCGCCGGATCCGGAGAGCTGGCTGCAGGCGCAGGACTACGTGCTCGACCTGGTGCAGGATCGGGATGCGTATCTCGCCGAGCTGGCGCGGATGGTGCGCGAGCACGGCGACCGCGAGCACGAGTACCCAGGACTCGGCCGGCTGCCGGTGCAGGTGTTCGCGCTGTGGCAGCAAGCGCAACGCGCGGCGCCACCGCAGGCGATCGCCGCGGCGCAGGAGCTGCTCGACCGGTTCGGCGACGTCCCGCTCGGCGCGCGGCCCGCCGGCAGCTATGCGCTGCAGCGGCAGCGCGAGCTGATCGCCGAGCATGGCGCCGCGGTCTATGCCCCGATCGAAGCGCGCGCGACGGCGGCGCTCGAGGCAGCCCGCGGGCAGTCGGAGCTGCTGCGGCTCGTCGCGGTGCATTACCCGCTGTCGGCGGCGGCGCGGCAGGCGAACCTGGAGCTGCTGGACCTCGCGCTCGCGCGCGGCGACGTCGAGACCGCGGTGCGCGCGTACGCCGACGCGGCCCGCGACCGGGACCCGGATCCCGGGATCACCCGGCGCACGATCGAGGCGGCCCGGATCGCCGGCAACCTCGCGCTCGCCCGCGCGCTGACCGACCGCCTGCTGGCCGCGCATGGAAGGACGGTGTCCGACTTTGCGCCGGATCGCCCGGCCGGCACCCTGCAACAAGCGCTCGCCGAACAGCCATGGCGCACCCCGGCCCCACTGCCGCCACGCGCCCGCCCGACCCAGCTGCCGCTCGAAGTGACCGCACGGATGAGCTCGCCGTCGCCCGGCACTGCCCTGCGTGTGCGCAAGGTCACGCCGGTCCCGGGCTTCGCGCCGAAGGACGGTCCGGAGGCGGCCCTCGCGATCGAGGAGCTGCCGCTGTACGTCGCCGCCGGCAGCGAGCGGTTGCTGGCGTTCGACCTCGACGCGCCGGAGCCGTTCCGCAAGCCGCTGTTCGACATCGCCTGCAACGCGACGATCTTCGACGACCGCCTGTGGCTGTGCGGGACGACGCTCGCGGTCGTCGAGGCCTCGCGTGTGCGCGGCGTCGACTGCCGGACCGGCGAAGTCCGCTGGTCGTACGAGGAGCCACGCAGCCGGATCCTGACCAACCTCGGCGTCAGTCAGGGGGTGCTGCATCTGTTCTCGCAGCTGCCGAACGCCGGCGACGGTGGCGTGCTGATCGGGCTCGAACCGATCAGCGGCGCGTCGCTGTTCCGGCACGTGTATCCGGCGCTGCGCGAGAGCGTCCCGCCGGGGATCGGCGCCGGCTCGGCCTGGGTGCTCGACTTCGAGGCTGGTGAGGCGTTCCTGCAAGGCAACGACCTGACGAGCGGACGCCCGACGGCGCGGATCGCGCTGGATCGCAAACTGCTGCGCGGACTGCGGATGGATCCGTCCGATCTGCGCGGGCGCCGCGGCCGCGCGATGCTGCAGGGCCTGATCGCCGACCCGACCGGGTTCTACCTGCCGTTCGACGAAGGCAACC
This sequence comes from uncultured candidatus Brocadiaceae bacterium, assembly GCA_964483245.1. Taxonomy (GTDB): domain Bacteria; phylum Planctomycetota; class UBA1135; order UBA1135; family UBA2386; genus CAZABP01. The sequence continues at coordinate 10,184 of CAZABP010000037.1, forward strand.
AGACCGGCCCGCGCGTCGCGGCCCTGCACCCCGATGGCACGCAGCGCTGGATCTGGACCGGCACGTTCGACCGGCAGCTGCTGCTGTGCGCGCGGCATGCCGATCGTCTGCTGTTGGTCGAATCGAACAACCGCGGCAGCCGCTTCCTGCAGCTCGACCTCGAGCGCGGGCACACGCTCGACGAGCGGACCCTGCGCCAGTCGGCGCGGCCACTGAACTGGAGCTACGAGCAGCCGCCGCAACCCGCCCCCGACATCCTGCTGCTGGCAGATGCCGATGGCACGCAGAACCTGACCTGCCTGACGCTGCGCGGCGACTCGCCGTCGTTCTTCCAGCCGCTGCATCCGAGCGTCGACTACATCGCCGGCCCGCCGGCGATCGGCGAGAACTTCGTCGCCGTCCTCGGCGGCCACAAGAGCAACCGGGACCTGATGGTGCTGCAGGTCATGGATCTGCAGCAGCGCCAGAGCCTGCTGCCGGACCGCCGGCAGGTGAAGACGCTCGAGCTGCCGCAAGGGCGGCTGACCACGCACGGCCGCGCGATCCTCGTGCACGCGCACGAAGGTCTCGCGCTGCTGGGACCCCGAGCACCGACCGATCGATGAGGGCACGCCGATGAGACACCGCATGCAGATCCCCGCATCGTTGCTGGCCACCGCGTGCCTGCTGCTGCCATCGCTCGCAGCGCAGCGCGATCGCGCCGCGCGCGGCTCGCAGGATCACCTGGTCACCGAGGACCTGCGCGAGGCGGCGCGGCGCGGCCTGCGCTGGCTCGGCAGCCAGCAGCACCCCGACGGCTATTGGTCCCAGCACGTCGGCTTCAAACTCAACAACGACTACCGGATCACGCGCCTGGACTCGCCGCACGTCGGCGTCACGGCGCTGTGCCTGATCAGCTTCCTGGCCGGCGGACACGTCCCCGGCCGCGGCGAATACGGCGACGTGTTGTCGCGCGGCGTCGACTGGGTCCTGCAGCAGACGTTGGAGAACGGCTACATCAGCGGCAACGAGACGCGGATGTACAGCCACGCGTTCGCGACGCTGTTCCTGGCCGAGGTCTACGGGATGACGCGGCGGCAGGACGTCCGCCAGGCGCTCCAGAAGGCGGTCAATCTGATCGTCGACTCGCAGAACGCCGAGGGTGGCTGGCGCTACAAGCCGTTCGCGCGCGAGTCGGACATGTCGATCACGGTCTGCCAGGTGCTGGCGCTCCGGTCGGCGCGCAACGTCGGGATCACGGTGCCGTCGGCGACGATCCGCGCCGCCGAGATCTACGTCGAACGTTCGGCGGTGCAGGACGGGCAGAACTTCGGGCGCAACCAGCGCTTCCGCTACGGCGGGATGCTCGAGGAGGGGGGCGCGTTCCGCTACCAGCTGCTGCCGCACAGCCGCGCGACCGTGCCGCTGACGGCGGCCGGGATCACGACGCTGTACGCCGCCGGCAACTACGACCACCCGATGATCCCGCCGGCGCTGGACTACCTCGACTCGAACCTCGACGACTTCAACCGCTCTTGGGGACCGGAAGGGCACTACTTCTTCTACTACGGCCACTACTACGCCGTGCAGGCGTACTACGTGACCGGCGGCGAGCGGTGGAACCTGTACTTCCGCCGCATGAAGCAGGAGCTGCTGGCGATGCAGCGCGCGAACGGCTCGTGGCCGTGTGAGACCGGACCGGGCGAAGCGTTCGGCACGGCGGTCGCGACGTTGATCCTGCAGATCCCCTACCAGTACCTGCCGATCTTCCAGCGGTGACCACAGCGACGGAGCCCACGCCGGCGATGCTGCCGGAGACCAGCGCGGCACTGCGCGAGATCGAGCAGCTGCTCGCGGCGCAGATCCAACGGCTGCGGCGACGCTATCTCGTGCACGGGCTGGCCTGGGCCTGTGTGCTGTTCCTCGGCTTCGGGGCCGCGTACTTCGTACTGGACCGGCTGCTGCATCTGCCGCTGGCGGTGCGCCTGCTGTTCAGCGCAGCGTACGTGCTGGTCATGCTGCTGCTGCTCCGGCGGCGCATCGTCTATCCGCTGCGCCGGCCGATCACGGCCGACGACATGGCGCTCGCGATCGAGCGCCACGATCCGGGACTGCAGCAGGAGCTGATCTCGGCGCTGCAGCTCGCGCATGGCGACCTGCGCGACAGCCGCGCGCTGGCAGCGGCGGTCGTCGCGCGCGCGCGCGAACGGATCCCGCGGCTGCCGCTCGACCGCCTGCTCGACGACCGCCGCACGCTGCGCCTGGTCGGCGGTGCCTGCGCCGTCGCGCTGCTCGCGCTGGCCGGTGCGTGGAACCACGCCGAATCGGTGCGCGTGTTCGTCCAGCGTGCGCTGGCGTTCGAGGTCATGTATCCGCGCGCGACGATGCTGCTGCTCGAGCTGCCGTCGGATGGCGCCGACCATCGGGTCGAGCGGCCGGCACCGGACCACGTCGTCGTCACGATGGCGGCCGGCGCCGACCTGCCGGTGCTCGTCCGCGTCGAAGGGGTGCAGCCGCGTGAGGTGGAGCTCGTCGTCAGCGGCGGCCGCGGGATCCCGCCGGTCGTCGCGATGACGTCGCGCGGGGCGGAGCGCTTCCGGCACGTGTTCCGCCGCGTGCAGGCGGACTTCACGTTCTACGCGCGCGGCGGCGACGACCCGGCCGGCGACGCGACCGTCGACGTCCACGTCGTGCACCCGCCGCTGGTGCGTTCGATCCGCGCGGTCGTGACGCCGCCGGCCTACACCGGCCGGCCCCCCACCGAGCTGACCGGCGGTGCGATCGAGGCGCTGGCCGGTTCGCAGGTCCGCGTCGAAGTGACGCCGACGGCGCCCGCGGCGACCGCAGCGCTGGTGTTCCTCGAGTCCGGCGGACGCCTCGAGCTCGAGCCGCGGATCACCAGCGACGACGCCGGTCGGCGCGAACTGCTGACCGCGGAGTTCCTCGTCACGCGCAGCGACCGCTACCAGGTGGAGCTCGTCGGCGGCTCCGGTCTGCGCAACCCGCATCCGGGGCACTACCCGATCGTCGTGATCCCCGACCATCCGCCGGCCGGTCGCCTGCTGCTGCCGCTCGACGACAGCCTCCAGGTCGTGTTGCCGGCCGGGCGGATCCCGCTGCGCGCGGAGCTGCGCGACGACCACGGCCTGCGCCGCGCCGAGTTGCGGATCGCGGCCGGCAAGCAGGAGCCGGCAACGACGCTGCCGCTGCTCGAACAGCAGCCGCTGACGTCGGGGCACGTCGTGTTCCGGCTGCTCGCCGTCGATGCGATGAAGCTCGGTGACCGCGCCCCCGCGGTCGGCGACAGCCTGACGCTGGCGATCGAGCTGACCGACAACCGCGAGCCGGAGGCGCAGCTGACGAAGCTGCCGCCGCGGACCGTCTACGTCGTCGCCGAGAACGATCTGCTGCGGCGGTTGACCAGCCACTTCCGGCGGCTGCGGGACGATGTCGAATCGCTCGAGACGTTGCAGCGCGACCGCGCCGAGCGGCTGACGGACCTGGTGCAGGACCGCGCCGCGACCGCCGAGCCGGCGCAGCTGCGCACGGACCTGACGCTGATCGAGGTCGGTCAGGGGCGTGTCCTCGACGGCCTCGGCCGGCTGCATCGCGAGCTGGCGCGCGGGTTCGACGTGCACCTGCTGAACGGCCTGGAGCCCTCGGACGCGGCCCAGCGCGCGCTCGAGATCTACGCCGAGGAGCAGGCGCGCGATGCTTCGGCCGAGGCGTTCCTGCCGGGCATCTACCGGCGGATGGCCCAGGAGCGGCAGGCCGGACGCCTCGGCCGCATGGAGAAGGTCCTCGATCCGCTGCTGACGATGCTGCTGGCGGCCGACGGCGCCCTGCTCGGTCCGGCGCCGGCCTGCGTGCAGGCCCTGGCCGGTGCCCAGGTGGCGCCGGGCACGCCGGCCCGGCTCGACGCCCTGCGCCAGGCGCAGGAACATCAGCGCCAGATCTTGACCGTGTTGGAGCAATTGCGCGCCCGGCTCGATGAGTGGAACGAGTTCCAGGACGTCGTCGCCCAGGCGCGAGCCCTGCTCGACAAACAGCGCGAGGTCCAGTCGCGCACCAAGCTGCAGATCGGAGAGAAGAAATGACGTTCCGTGCCTGCTTGCGGTTCTGCCTGATCACGGTCGCCGCGCTCGCGGCGCTGCCGGCCCAGGACGACCTGGATCGCCTGCGGCGTGAGCAGCAGGAGATCCTGCAGAAGTCGGAGCGGCTCGCCGACCTGATGCAACGGCTGCTCGAGCGCTACGAGCGCGAGCAGCGCCAGGAGCAGGTCGAGCTGCTGCGCAAGGGCCTGGAGCACCTGCGCGAGACGACCCTGATCCAGGACGTCGCCAGCGTGCGCAGCGATCTGGAGAACCGCGCGCTGGCCGAGGCACTGCGCAAGCAGGCGGACGTCGTCGCCGACTACGAGAAGCTGCTGTCGATCCTGCTGGACCGCCGTTCGGTCGAGAACCTCGACGAGGAGATCTCGGCTGCGGAGCAGGCGCTGCGCGACGCGCAGGCGCTGCTGCAGGCGCAGACCGAGCTGCAGCAGCGCACGCGCGACGCGGCGCGCAGCGAGCCGACCGACGCGGAGCGCCAGCTCGCACAGGCACTGGCGGAGCTCGCCGCGCGCGAGCGCGCCGAGAGCGAGGCAAACCGCCGCGCCGCCGGGCCGGAGCAGGCGACGCTCGAGAGCGCGTTGCGGCGCGTGCGCGACCTGCTGCAGCGGCAGCAGCGCCTGGAGGAGACCGCACGCGAGCAGCAAGCAGCGCGCGAGGCGGGTCAGCCGACGACCGCTGCGCAGCGGGCCGAGCAGCTCGCCACGCTCGAACGGGCGCAGCGCGAGTCGATGGACCTGCGCGCGCGCGAGCGGGACATGCGCGACGCCGCGAACACGGCGGAGAAGCTGCGCGAAGCGCTCGCCGGCGCGCAGCAGGGGAACGCGGAGCAGCAGCGCGCGGCCGAGCGGCTGCGGGCGCAGCTCGAAGACCAGCTCCGGGCGGCGGCCGACCGCGCCGAGCCGGACGCGAAGGATTCACTACAGCGCCAGGCGGATGCGCTCCGCCCACGCGGTGAAGCGGAGCCGGCCGCCGAGAACAAGCGCCTGGCGGAGTCCGCCGCGCAGACCGCCAAGGCAGCACAGCAGCGCGCCGAAGAGCTGCAGCGCCGCGGCGACGAGCAGAACCAGGCGCTCGACCGCGCGCTCGCGGAAGCCGCGCGGGCAGACGCCGGCGAAGCCCAGCAGGCACCGCCCGATCCGGTCGACCAGGCCCTCGAGCAGGCGGCCAAGGCGCGCGCCGAAGCGGCCGAGCGGGCGCAGCAGGGCGCTGCCGGCGAAGCGCAGGCCCGCCAGTCGGAAGCGCTGCGCAAGCTGCAGGAAGCGCAGCGGCACCAGCGCGAACAGCAGCCGGACAGCGCCAAGCAGGCCGCCGACATGGCGAGCCAGGCGGCGCAGGTGAACCGGGACCTCGGCACGCTGCCGGAGACCCGCCCCGACACCCCGGCCGAAGAGGCACGCCAGCAGCTCGAGCAGGCCGAGCAGGCTTTGCGCGACGTCGCCGAAGCGGCCGATCCGCGGCGCGAGGCGCAGCCGCAACGCGCTGCGTCCGGCATGCAGCAGTCGCGCTCGGCCCTCGAGCGCGCGCGCGACTGGCTCGAGCGCGCTCTCGGCGGCGAGAACTCCGGCCGGCAGGGGGAGCAGGCTGAAGCCGCGGCGCGGCAGGACCAGCTGCGCGCGCAGGCGGAGCAGCTCCGCCAGCAGCTGGAGCAGGCGGGCCGATCGGGCGGGCTGACGCCGGAGCAGAGCAAGCCGGCCGGCGAGGCGATGCAGCGCGCCAGCGAGCAGATGCAGAAGGCCTCCGAGCAGCTCCAGCAGGGGCAGCAGGCGTCCGCCAGCCAGCACCAGCAGCAGGCCGCGGACGCGCTCGAGCAGGCGGCCGAGCAGATGGAGCGCAACCGTCCGTTGACGCAGCAGCAGCGCGATCAGCTGGCCGACCTCGCCAAGGAGCAGCAGCAGATCGAGGAGGACATCCTGCGCCTGGCGAAGCTGGTCGAAGAGCGGCGCAACCGCCGCGCGCAGCAGGCCCTCGACCAGGCGGCCAAGGCAGCCAACCGCGCCCAGGAGGAGATGGAGCAGGGGGACGAAGAGGAAGCGGACCAGGCGCAGCAGGAAGCGCGCGACCAGCTCGAGCAGGCGGCCGAGGAGCTGCAGGCGGAGCGCGACCGCTACATGGACCTCCGCCAGGAAGAGCTGCTGTTCAAGATCAAGGAGGAGCTGCAGCAGATGCTGCAGAAGCAGCAACCGATCACGGTCGAGACGCGCGAGGCAGCGCAGACGATCGCGCAGTCTTCGGCGAGCCGGCGCCTGCGGCGCAAGCTGAACGAGCTCGGCGGCCACGAGCGCGAGCTCGCCGCGAAGGCGGAGTACCTGCGCACCGAACTGTCCAAGGAAGGCACGCTGGTGTTCTCGCACGCACTCAAGTCCGTGCAGGACGACCTCGAGGAGATCGCGCGCCGGCTGCTGCTGCGCGAGCCGGACGCGAGCGAGTTCACCGTCATGCTGCAGGACGACGTCGAGGACCGCCTCGCCAAGCTGCTCGAGGCGCTCGAGCGCGAGCGCCAACGCCGCCAGCAGGAACGCCAGCAGGGCGGTGGCCAGAACCAGGACGCGAACCAGAACGGCCGCCAGCGGCTCGTGCCACTGATCGCCGACTTGAAGATGCTGAAGCAGCTCGAGCTCGACCTGGCCGCGCAGACCAAGCAGATCGAGCAGCTGATCGCGCTGCGCGGCGGCGATGCGATGACCGACGCGGAGGGTGCGCTGCTGGACCGGCTCGCGAACCGCCACAACCAGATCACGCAGATCTTCCTGGAGCTCAAGCGCCAGCTCGATGCCGCGATGCAGGAGCCGGGCGAGGGTCAGGAAGGGAAGGACGGCCAGGGCGGCCGTGAAGGAGGCAGAGGCCGATGAGACGCGTTGCTTCGAGAGCCGGGTTCGCCTGGCTGGTGCTGACCGCAGTTCCGCTCGCCGCGCAGATCGACGATCCGCGCGAGCGGCTGAAGGACATCTCGCGGCGGATCGCCGAGGAGATGCAGGAGATCGACAAGCTGCTGCTGCAGCGCGATGCCGCCGGCGCCGGCGAGCGGATCGAGCGCGCCGCCAAGCAGATGCAGGAGCTGCTCGATCAGGCGCAGCAGTCGCAGGACCGCGTCGTGCAGGGGATCGACGAGCTGATCCGCCAGATCGAGCAGATGCAGCAGCCGGGCTCCGGCAGCGGTGACGGCGAGCGGTCGGAGCGCCCGTCCCAGCAACCGCAGGACGGCCAGCGGCCGCGCCCCGGGCAACGTGAGCAGACGCAGACGCCGGATCACGTGAACCAGCAGCGGCAGCAGGGACAACAGCCGCAGCAACAGGGCCAGCAGCCGACCGGCCCCGAAGAGTCCAAGCAGCCAGGCCAGAACCAGCCGGGCGGCCAGCCGCCGGAAGCGGGGACCGAACAGGTCCCGCGCGCCGGCGATACCGAGACCTGGGGCAACCTGCCGCCGTACCTGCACTTCCTGCAGGGCCGTGGCGGGACGCCGGAGGTCAGCGAGCGCTACCGCAAGCAGGTCGAAGCGTTCTTGAAGCAGGCGGCGAAGCGCAGGGAGCAGTAGGGCGCTCAGTGCGGGCGCGCGTTACGGCGCCAACTCGACGTCTACGAATCGCACGTGCGCAGCGACATGCTGCTCGAGCCATGCTTGAGCTCGCGCGGATGCGTAGCGGTAGCGCGTCTTCGTACCGTGGAACAGGTCGATCCCGGTCCAACTGGACGCACTGACCAGGGTCCCATCGCCACGCTCGATCTCGGTGACGCCCTCTTCGAGTCGCAGCTCCCAGAGATCGCCAAGCGCCGCCGCGGTCGCGCGACAGTGCTTGCGACCGAGGATGTACTCCTCCGGTTCGCCGTTCTCGGGGTACGCAGCCGGTTGCTCGGCCGAACGATTCCACAGGTGCCAGTCCAGACGCACGATCCGTGCCTTCTGCACCGGCGCGTAGCTGAACCCGGTCAGGCCTGACGCGTCGAGCAACTCGCGCAGCGTCGCGGTCACGACGAGATCTCCGAGGCCGGGAAACGAGATCGGCGGGATGTACGGCCCGGTCCGCTCCAGCCGGAGCACACCTTCGGGGTTGCGCCCGAGGTGCCGCGACATGCCGTGCTCGAGGATGGACCCGTAGTCACCCCACGGTGCTTTGGGTGCCTTGAAACGAACGAATGGTGCTGTCATCCGGCCCGGCGACATCATCGATCCGGCTGCATACCAGCGGCAAGGACGAGCATCGCCGAAGCATGCAGAAGCTTGCCACCACTTCGAGTCCGCGCATCGCACGTTCGGTTCCCCCACCAATCCAGACTCAGCGCGACGCGTGCCGTCACCACGCGGCCGGCGACTCTACCTGCCCACGGGAAACTCCCCCGGCTCCAGCAGGAACTGCTCTAGCTTGCCGCGCCAGTGCGGCGGGATCGGCTGCTTGCGCATCGTGTCGAGCTGGACGGCGACCGTCGTGATCTCGGCGCGGCAGATCAGCACTGCGTCGCGTTCGATCCAGAACCCGAGCTGCACCGACGACTCCCCGAGCCTGCGCACGCCGAGCGCGATCGCCGGCTCGTCGCCGTAGCGCAGCGGAGCCAGGAAGTCGCACTCGATCCGCACCGCCGGCAGGCCGAACCGCTCGCCATGCATGACTTCGGCGTACTTGCGGCCGAGCCCGTCCGACCACCAGTCCTCGAACGCGCCGTGGAAGTAGTGGAAGAAGCTCGGGTAGTACGCGATCCCGGCGTCATCGATGTCGCCAAAGCGCCAGCGGTAGGACTTACGGAAGTGCATCGGGGCCGAACCTGCTGCTAGTCATAGCCGTCCCCGGCCAGCACCGGCTCGCGCCGCGCCGCGACGCGCACGGCGAGCGCCACGCCGAGCAGCGCGGCGACGGTCGAGCTGCCGCCGGCCGACACGAACGGCATCGGCAGACCGGTCGCCGGCACGAACCAGGCGCAGACGGCGACGTGCATCAGCGACTGCGCACCGATCCACGTGGCGACGCCGACGACGACGAGGCGGCCGAACCGCTCGCGCGTCCGCAGCGCGACGACGAACAGGCCGGTGACCAGCGCCAGCTGCAGGCCGAGCAGACCGAGCAGACCGCACAGCCCGGTCTCCTCGGCGACGACGGCGGCGATGTAGTCGGAGCTGCGGTACGGCAGGAACGCGTACCGGTTCTGCGGACCCTGCGCGTAGCCGAACCCGTCGACCCCGCCCGACCCGATCGCGACCAGCGACTGCCACGGCTGGTACGCCGGCCCGCGGATCGCTTCACGCATCGCCGGCGTCTGCTCCCCGCCGGCCGCCTCCCACGAGAAATGGTCCAGCCAGGTGTCGACGCGCAGCCGCTGGTACGGCTGCAGCGCGACTGCGTACAGCAGCAGCGCCAGGCCGGCACCGAGCAGGATCGACAGCAGCAGGCTGCGGCCCGAGGCACCGGCGGCATAGCTCACGGCGAACAGGATCGGCCAGAACACCAGCGAGCTGCCGAGATCAGGTTGCAGCATCACGAGACCGGCTGGCACCGCGGTGATCAGACCCGGCACGAGCAGCCCTTCGAACGTGCGCGCGCGGCTGCGGAAGCGCAGCCAGGCCGCCAGCGCGACGATGACTGCCAGCTTCGCCAGCTCGCTCGGCTGCAGCGAGAACCCCGGCAGCGCGAACCACCGCCGCGCGCCATTGACGACCGAACCGAACACCGGCAGCAGCAGCAGCGCGCCGAGCGTGGCGCCATACAGCGGCCAGGCGCTGCGTTGGATCCGCGAGTACGGCAGCCACAGCAGCAGGAACCCGGCGCCGGCACCGACCAGGTCCAGCAGCGCCTGCTTCGCCGCCTGGTGCCCGAACTGGTCGTCGTCGAAGCTGGCCGAGTGCACGAACGCGAGCCCGACCGCGCACAGCGCGAAGCACAGCAGCACGAGCCACCACGGCACGCGTGCGAAGTCCCGCATCAGCGCACCTCCGGCGGCAGATAGCGCGCGGCCAGCACCGGATCCGCGGCGATCCGCTCGAGCAGGCGCCCGATCAGCGCGCCGGCGATCTCGGCCCCGTGCAAGCGGTCGCGCGTCGCATACGCGACGGTCGCGAATGCGAACCCACGCGCGCCGGCGCGCGGCGGCACCCAGCCGGCGAACCACGCGTTGTTGCGCTCCTCCCCATCGGCGCCGCGGATCCCCGCGGTCCCGGTCTTGCCATGCACCTGGTACTCGGCGAGCCGCGCGAGCTCCGGCGGACGGTTCGTGCGCAGCTGCGCAGTGCCCTCGACGACGCAGGCGCGCAGGCCGGCCTGCACGAGCGCCAGGTGCTCCACGCGCGCGCCGAGCGGCTGGTGCAGCGGCGCCGCTCCGTCACGCCACAGCCGGACCTCCGGCAGCACGTTGGTCGCGAGCGCTGCATACGCACGCGCGACGCTGACCGTCGCCGCCGAGACGCCGTAGCCGATCGCCATGGTCTCGAGCACCTGCCCCGCAGCCTCGAGACGCGGGCTCGCAAACGGCATCAGGCCGCTGACCCGCCGGTGGTGGCGTGCCGCGTCGACAGCGGCGAGCCCGAACTGCGCATACGCCTGCTCCAGCCGCTCCATCCCGAGCTGCTGCGCCGCCTGGTAGAAGAACACGTTGCACGACTGCGCGACGGCCTGCACCGGATCGGTGCCGCTGCTGCCGTGCACGTGATCGCAGCGCAGCACGCGGCGGCCGGAACCACTGCGCAGCAAACGCCCGGCGCACGGCTCCATCGGCGCGAACCCCTCGGCCGGACCCGCATCGCGCGCCTGCAGCCAGCCGAGCAGCACGAACGGCTTGACGATCGACCCGAGCGCGCCGTTGCCACCCCACCAGCTCGCTGCCGGCGACGCGTCCTCGCCGCTGCGCCCGACCAACGCCAGGACTTCGCCGCTCGTGAGATCGATCAGCACGAGCGCGCGCTCGTGTGCACCGTCAGGCGGTGCCGCGTCGATCAGCCGCTCGACGAGCCGCTGCAGGTCGAGGTCGATCGTGGTTTCGACGGGGCGGCCGGGTGCCGCTTCGAGCGCGCTCCACAGCCGCAGCTCCCGCGCATCGCTGTCGCGATCGACCCACCGCAGACCGGCGCGGCCGGCGAGCACGTGGTCGGCGGCTGCTTCGATCCCACTGGCGCCGACACGGCTCTGCAGCGCCAGCGCCTGCGCGACGCCGGCGACGCGCGACCGCGCGCGCTCCACGACCGACTCGCCGAACAACTCCTCCTGCTCCGCCAGCTCGTCGAGGAACGGATCGAGCAGCGCTTCGGTGCGTGGCGCGGTGCTGTCTTCGGCCCAGACGCCACGCACGCGCCCGAGCAGCAGCGGCAGCGTGCGGCAGATCGGATCCGCCTGCAGCGCGCGCTCGACCGAGTGCCCAGGAATCAGCCCGGCATGCGCGCGCGCATGCACGGCGAGATAGGACCCGAGCCCGTGCGGGATCCGCGGCCACGGCGTGTGCAGCCGGTCGTGCATCGCCGGCTCGCGCAGCGCCGCTTCGAGTCCGCTCCACAGGCCGCGCCCGGTCGAGTTGGCGAGCTCCCGATCCAGCCGCTCGAGCTCCTGCAGCCGCAGCTCGAACTGCTCGCGCCAGGCTTCGGCCCGCTCTGGCGGCAGCAGCGGACCGACTGCCGCCCCGGGCTGCGCCCGCAACGCGTCCAGCAGCGTTTGCAGCTCCGCGCGCGGCGCGTCGAGCGCACGGCCCAGGCGGTACCAGACCACGCGCCAGGCCTTTTGCGCCTCCGGCGTCGCCAGCGGCGCATGCCAGGCGAGGCTCCACGCTGCCCGCGCCGCTTCGGCACCGTCGCGCAGCTCGAGCTGGCGCTGCGGTGCTACGAGCGCAGCCGCGGCCAGCACGAGTCCGACCGGATGCGCGTCGAGGAACTGGCGCGGCACGACCTGCAGACACAGCGCCGGCTGGTCGCTCACGAGCAGACGGCCATGCGCATCCAGGATCGGCCCGCGCTCGGCCGGCACGTCGCGGAACGACCAGCGGTTCGCATAGCTGTGCGCCAGCCAGCGGTCGTGATCGAGCACCATGACCTCGACCAGACCGAGTGCCACGAGCAGGAACGCCGCCACCATGACGCCGACCAGCAGCCGGATCCGGCGCGCGGAGGCGTTCACTCCGAGCGCTCCACGAACCAGCGCAGCGGCGGCAGCGCGGCGAGCCCGAACGCGACCGGAGGCACGAGGATCATCGCGGCCAGCAGGTTGCGGCGGGTCTGCTCGAGCGACAGCCCCGCGTCCGGCGCGAGGCGGGCCAGGAAGCCGGTCAGGTGCGGCAGCGCCAGCGCCAGGAACGCCGCGGCCAGCACCTGGACGACCAGCTCCCGCCGGTAGAACAGGATCCGCAGCGGCAGCAACGCCGCGATCGGGATCCCGAGCAGCAGCACGTGCACCGCCATGCCGCCCGGCTCGACGACCGAGCGGGCGAGCGCCATGCAGAACAGCACTCCCGGCAGCGCGCGCTGGCGGACCTGCAACGCGGCGAACGAGCAGAGCGCGAGCGTCAGGTCCGGCGCCCAGCCGCTACGCGCGCGCAGCCACGCATCCAGCACCAGCAGCGGCGGCGCCAGGAAGAACCACAGCAGCCAGCGGATCACGGCGCGCCTCGCGTGCCGCGGCGCAGCTCGACGATGCTCCACGCCGGCAGGCGTCCCGGCAGCTCGACCAGCAGACGCCAGCCATCGACGAGCTCGGCGCGCCCGAGCAGCAGTCCCGCCGGACAGTCCGGACCGACGGCCCCGGTGAACAGATGCCCGGGTCCCGGCGGTGCGGCGCAGGCGAGGTCGAGTTCGAGCAGCGCGCTCCGTTCGCCGTGCGCGCGCAAGCGTCCGGTCAGCGGCACCGGGCGCAGGTGCGGCGCCGACGGCAGCCAGACGAACGAGCGCAGCCAGGCGGCGCGCGCGGGCGGGACGGCGACGCCCTGCCCTGGCGCACCCGCATCGACGAGGCCGAGCAGCCATTCGCCATGGCACAGCGCGGCGCGCGCCGGCACGTCACCGGCGGCAATCGCGAGCGCGCGCGAACCGTCCCCGGCCAACGGCAGCAACCGCACCGGTTCTCGCGTCCCCTGCCACGGCGTCAGCTCGGTCGCCGCGTCCCGCTCGCGGCACCAGACCGTGACGACCGTGATGGCGCGCGGATCGATCGCCGGCCGCACCAGCAGCGACACGACGAGGCCGCGTTCGCGATACCCCTCGAGCTGCAGCTCGCCGACCAACAGCCCTGCCGGCACCTGCTCGCGGGCATAGCCGTCGTAGCCGGTCGTGCGTACCGGCAGCGGTTCCCAGGGCAGCTCGCGCAGGCGATACGGCTCGCTCGGCAGCCGGCAGCGCAGCGGCAGACGATCGCTGCCGAAGCCCGGCTCGACGACGCAGCGCAGCGCGAATTCCGGGCCGAGGATCTCTGCCGGGATGTGGTGCCGGCCACGCTCGCGGCGCTCGTGCAACAGCGCGACGCGTGCCGGTCCGCCAGCCTGATCGTCAGCCGCGGGCGGCACGACGAACCCGAGCAGCACCTCGCCACTGGTCACGTATTCCGCGGTCTGCAGCTCCGCGGCGCTGCGGTCGAGCAGCAAGCGGGACGGGAGATCCGCGCCTCCGCGCCCTTCGGTGCCGAGCACGCGGCACAGCACCGGCACCAGATCGGTGCGGTTGCGCCGCCCACCCTGCAACGCAGCCGTGGTCTCGCGTCGCGCCAGCTCTGCCGCGAGTCGGACGCTCGCGGCCGCAGCGGCCGGGTCCTGTGCCGCGTCGCCGAACCGCCCCGCCCAACGCAGCGGCAGCGTCTGCAGGCCGCGCAGCCAGCGTTCGACCGGAGCCCACAGCGGTGGCGCCACGACGCAGCACAACGCGAGCAGCAGCATCGCGTAGAGACCGACCGGGAACATCCGGCGTTCACCGCGCATCTCGTGCCTCCCTGCGGCTCAATGGCCGCGCGTCATGCCAGGTCTTCGCCGCCCTCCAGGAACTGTGCGTAGAGGTCCAGATTCTCGAGGAAGATCCCGGTCCCGCGTGCGACCGATTCGAGCGGACGCGTCGCGAGCCGGGCTGGCAGCTCCGTCTCCCGCTCGATCAGCTCCGGCAGCCCGCGCAGCATCGCACCGCCACCACACAACGTGATCCCGGTCTCGACGAGGTCGGATGCGAGCTGCGGCGGTGTGCGCTCGAGCACGCTGCGGATCGCGCCCACGATCTTGCGCACCGGCTCGGCAAGTGCGTCGCGCACGTCCTGCGAGCTGACCTCGGCGCGGCGCGGCAGCCCGGTCAGCGAATCGCGCCCGCGCACCTCGACGACGATCTCCTCGTCGAGCGGAGTCGCGGAGCCGGCGTGGATCTTCAGCTTCTCGGCCGTGATCTCACCGACCAGCAGGTTGTATTTGTTGCGGATGTACAGCGCGATCGCCTCGTTGAAGTCGTCCCCGGCGACGCGCAGGCACTCCGCCTCGACGACGTTGGCGAGTGAGATCACCGCCACCTCCGACGTGCCGCCGCCGATGTCGACGATCATGACGCCGCGCGGCTCGTGCACCGGCAGGTCGGCACCGATGCCGGCCGCCGTCGGCTCGTCGACCAGGAACACGCGCCGCGCGCCGGCCCGCTCCGCCGAGCCGATCACCGCGCGCTTCTCCACCATCGTGATCCCCCACGGCACCGCGATGACGACCTGCGGCTTGACCAGCCGTTTGCCCCCCTGCGCGCGCAGCATGAAGTAGCGCAGCATCTTCTCGGTGATCTCGAAGTCGGCGATGACTCCGCTGCGCATCGGCCGGATCGCCTGGAATCCGGGTGGGCAGCGGCCGAGATACTCGAGCGCGGCACGGCCGACCGCGAGGCCATCCAGCAGCACCTCGTTGGTGCCCTTGCGGACCGCGACGACCGACGGCTCGTCGACGACGATCCCGCGATCCTTCAGGCAGACCAGCGTGTTGGCGGTTCCTAGGTCGATCCCCATGTCGACCGAGAACCGACTCATCATCCATTCGAGCGGCCGGATCATGCACCCCTCCGGTTGCGCTGCGTCACCTCACCCGCTGACCGCCAGTAGGTGTTGGAGAAACCCAGTTGCAGCACGGCCAGAGCCTAGCGGCGCAGGTTTCAGAATGAAGAGATTGCATCCGCCGCGCGCCACGGCGCAGTTGCGCTGCACCGCGCAGAGTCACGCGCCGCAGCGCTGCCCAGAAACACGAAAGGCGGCCAGCGGCCGCCTTTCCTGGTTCGTCCGCGCCGCCGCAGCGGCGCTGGATCTGCTCTCAGCCTGGGTACCGGGCCATCGCCATGTAGGTCAGGACCACCGAGGCGAGCAGGGCGAGCGTGGTGACGAGGATCACCGCCTCGTCGATGCCCATGCCGCCGGTCTTGACCTCTTCGATGACCGGTTCCGCGGCGACTGCGCCGCGGGTCGTCGTGACTGTCGTCTTGCGTGCCATGTTTCGCGCTCCTTCCGGATCAGAGGCCAGCCGGGTTGGTGGAAGCGCGGTCGCCGACCTTCAGCGACGCATTCTCGACGCGGCGTGTGACGCGGCCGAACACGAAGTTGTCCTTCGCCTCGGTGATCACGACCTCGCCCTTGTAGCTGCCGTTGTCCCAGATCGCCATCGAGTAGCCGGGCTTGATCTCCGCCTCACCCGGGTTGTTCGTGATCTGGATCGTGACCAGGTCGCCCGCCGGGCTGACGTTCTCGACGCGGCCATCCAGCGTCGGGGCGGCGTTGGCGAAGATGCCGGGCATCTTGCCCCGCGCAATGCTCAGCAGCATGTCCTTCTCGCGCACGCTCTGGTCGAGCCCGGCGATCTTGGCGTTCGCGTCGGCGAGCGTCCGCTCCAGCTCGGAGATCTTGGCGTTCGCCTCGCCGAGCGACGACTCGGCCTTCTCCTGGGCACCGACCGCGGCGGTCTTCGCCTGGTCGGCCTTCATCCAGTCCTCCCGCGCCTGCTTGGCGTGCGCGGTCGCGTTCTTGATCTCCTGCTCCATCGTCGAGTAGCTGGCCTGCAGCTTGCCGATCTCGCCGATCAGCTCGCCGAGGCGGGCTTCCTGGGCCGCCAGGTCGTTGGTCTTCTCCTTGACCTGGTTCTCGAAGTTGTCGGCCTGCTGCTTGGTGCCGCGCAGGTTGCGCTCGGCAGCGTTCAGGGCCGTGGTCAGCTCCGTGGTCTTCAGCTCGTGGGCCTTGCGCTCGGTGTCGAGCGTCTCGGCGACCGTGTCGTGCTTCTTCTTCCAGTCGTCAGCGCGCTGCAGGTACATCCCTGCAAACATGACGAAGGCACCGGACAGGAGCAGGTTGAGGACAATGAAAACGCGGCCGATCGAGCTCATCGTGAAGGATTCACTCCTAACTGGGGCGGGAGACCAGGGGCTGGGCCTGGAAGCAGGACGGGGACGAACGGTCGTTCCAGGGCAACACAGGTTGCGAGTGATGACCGAGGCAGAGAGGGCTACCGCCCGGCCGTCGAGCGGCGGGGGATCCTAACTGTCGATCAGGACTCGTCAAGAACCGCTTGTGGGGCGATTCCCGCCTGGTCGGACCGCGAGGAGTCTAGCCCACGAAAACAGGCGTGACGCCGCGGTGAACAGGATCACGAGCCACAGCAGGCGCGGCATCTGCGGAGCGATCCATGCCATGGACGGGAGTCGTCCTGGACCGACCGGCACGGTGATCCGCAGCGTGCGCGGCTCGTGGTCCTCGGCCCCCCGGCGCGGCAGCGTGTCCCGCACGACGCCGTCGCCGTCGACCCACAGCGTCGCACCGTCGACCGTCGCACGCAGCAGCGGCGTCCCGGTCTCGAGCGCGCGGCAGACGGTCATCGCGATCATCTGGTCGAGCTCGGCCCCACCCTGGAACCACGACTCGTTGCTGAGCACCGCGAGCAGCTCGGCGCCGGCCGCAACCTGCTCGCGCGCGATCGCCGGGAAGGCGTTCTCGAAGCAGACCAGCGTGCCGACGCGGACCTCCCCACCCGCACGTGTGCGCACCCGAAGTGGTGGTTCGAGCGGGCCCGTGCGCAGGTTCGGTGGTTCCTCAGTCAGGCCGCTGAAGAAGCGGAACAGCGCATCCGACCAGGACCGCGGCACCAGCGAGAGGAACGGCACGTACTCCCCGCCCGGGACCAGCCGGCGCTTCCACTGCAGCGCAGCGAGCCGCCCGCGATGGTCGAGCAGGATGTTCGCGAGGCGGATCTCGTCCGGCAGCTCGGCGAACGTGTTGGCGATCAACATCGTGCCGTCCGCGAGGCGCGGCCCGCCCGGTCCGAGCAGGCGCAACGAGCCGTCGACCCCGCGCAGCGGATCGAGGAAACCGGATTCCGGCCACACCACGAGGTCGGGCGGCGAGCCGGCGCCCGGTCCGGCAACCGCGAGCGTCGGCCTGCCGAGTCCTTCCGCATACCGCTGCTCCGCGCCGGCGCGGCTGCGGAACATCGGCGAGAACCCCGGCTCGACCAACAGCACGTCAAGTGCCACGCGGCCGCGCTCGGCCGCAGGGCGCAGTACCGCCAGCAACCCGAACGTCACGAGGAACGCGGCGAACGTCGCAACCGCCCTCCCCCACGGCGGCGTCGCGCGGCGCCAGGAGCGGCCGAGCTCCACCCCCGCCGCCGCGATCCCGGCGATCAGCAGGTTGCCCAACACCTCGCCACCCCAGGTGACGCTGCCGAGGACGCCGGGCCACAGGTACAGACAGTGCACCGGCTGCCCGTGCGGATACGGGATCTCCGGCGCATGCGCGCGCAGCCAGTGCACCGCTGCCGTCATGCAGGCAAACGCCAGCGGTGCGCCCAGCCGCGGCGCGAGCCAACGCGTGCCGGCCGCCAACACCACGAGGTAGACAGCCCCGACGATCGCAACGGCCACATAGGCGATCCATGCGAGGTGAGCGAGCGACGCGGAGAAGGCCAGCAGGTGCAGCAGCCCGATCGCATAGACGAGCCGGTATGGCCGCCGTGCATGCAGGCAGACTTCGTACAGCAGCGCCAGCGCAGGGAACACGAGCCAGCCAGCGCCCGGAAACCAGCCGGGCGGTGTTGCGGCGATCCACAGCAGGGCGGCCGCGGCAGCCGGCAGGATCACCGGCGGAGGCCTGCGGCGTACGGCACGAACGGCGCCGTGCGCAGCGCACCAGGCGGCGTCTCGCCCGGGATCAACACGTAGCCATCGGCCGCGGTCAGCCCGAACGGATCTCCGGACGGCCGAGCCTCCTGCAACTCCGCGAGCAGGTGCCCGTCCGCATCACTGCTCGCGCGGGCCGGGATCGCCTGCAGCCGCGCGTTGCGCCGGTAGGCGACGCCACCCAGCTGCGCCGTCGCACCGAACGGCACCTCGCAGGCGCCACCGAGCCTCGCGAGCAGCGGCGCCGCGAGCAGATCGAACACCGTGAAGCAGGAGGCGGGGTTGCCCGGCAGGCCGAGTACGAACACCGTCCGCTGGTTGGTGCGGCGTGTGCCGGCGAACGTCGGCTTGCCCGGCTTCAGGTCGATGCCGTGGAACAGCGACTGCACGCCCTGCTGTGCGAGCGCTGCGCCAACCAGATCGTGGGTTCCCTTCGAGACGCCGCCGATCGTCAACAGCAGGTCCGCTTCGGCGAGCCCGCGCGCGATCCGCGCCGTCAGTTCGGCCGCGTCGTCCGGCGCAATCCCCAGGCGCAACGGTTCGCCGCCGCACTCGAGCACCTGCGCTGCCAACGCGTGGCTGTTGCTGTCGCGGACCTGGTGCTCGGCGGCTGCCGACGTGATCGGCACGACTTCGTCACCGGTCGCGAGGATCGCAACGCGCGGCCGCTGGTGCACGGTCACCGGCTCGATCCCGAGCACGGCCAACACCCCGATCTCGGCCGCGCGCAGCAGCGCACCGGGGCGCAGCACGACGTCGCCGGCCCGCGCTTCGGAGCCGCGCGGGCGGATGTTGCTGCCGCGTTCCACGGCGGTGCGCAGCTCGACCTCGGTCCCTTCGTAGCCGCTGGTCTGTTCGACCGGGACGACGGCATCGAAGCCGGCCGGGACGACGGCGCCGGTCATGATCCGGATCGCGGTCCCGCCGCGCGCCGTGCCGCGGAACGGATGCCCCGCCAGGCTCTCGCCGGCAACCGGCAGCCGGGTCCCTGCGCGCAGCCCATCGGCACCCGCGGCAACAGCGAAACCGTCCATCGCGGACCGGTCGGTCGCCGGCCACGGACCGTCGGTCCGGACTTCGACCGCCAATCGGCGGCCCAGCGCCTGCGCCAGGGTCACCTGCTCGCGCGGCAGCGTCTGTGTGACGGCGGCGAGCAGGCAGTTCCGCGCGGCGTCGATCGACAGGTTGGCCATCGCGATGCTTCGATCAGGATCTGGCGGCCACCCCGGTCCAGCCAGTCGCGTCCCCCCTTAGCCGTGATGCCGAGCGCCGGCAACGTTGATATTCCCAGGCCTCCGGCCGTAGAGCGGTGCGCCGCCCCAAGATGCTGATGCCCTCCTGCCCCACCTCTGCGCTGCGCGCGCGCCCGGTCCCCCCCCTGCTGCTGCTGGTGGCGCTCACGGGCTGCGCGCGCGGTCCGGAGACCGCGCATGGCGCCGCGAAGCCGGCGGCCGAGACGCCGCCGTTGGTGCGCGCCGAACCGATCGAGCTGCGCCAGGTCCGCCGCGAGATCGAGACCACGGCGTTCCTCGAGTCGGAGCACCGCGTCAGCGTGCTCGCCAAGGTCTCCGGCCGCGTCGACGAGGTGCTGGTCGACGAGGGTGACCTGGTCGAGGTCGGGCAGGTCCTCGCCCGGCTCGACGACCGCGAAGCAGCGGCCGCCGTGCGGCAGGCCGAGGTGCAACTGCAGGCACAGAAGGTCCGGCGCGATCTGCTCTCCCTCGAGATCGAGGCAGCGCTGAGCCGGATCCAGACCGCACGGATCGAGCGCGACCGGACCAAGGCGGAGTTCGAGCGCAACCGCGACATGCAGGAGGGCTTCGTGTCGCAGAAGGTGCTCGACGAGAGCAAGTTCGCGTTCGAGTCCGCGCAGCAGGCGCTGCAGGTCGCGGAGTTCAACCACCGCAAGGCGGAGCTGGACGTGCGCGCCTGCGAGGCGCAGATCCAAGACCTCGAGGCGAAGCTCGTGATCGCGCAGATCGGCCAGCAGGATCACCGGATCCAGGCTCCGCTGCGCGGGCGGATCAGCGCGCGCTGGATCAAGGGGGGCGAGACGATCTCGCTGGCGACCGAGCTGTTCACGGTCATCGACACCGAGAACCTGGTCGCCTACCTGAGCCGCCCGCAGCGCGAGCTGCCGGTGCTGCAGCAGGCGAAGGAGGTGCGCTTTCGGACCGACGCGTTCCCCGAGCAGGAGTTCGTCGCGGCGATCGACATGATCAGCCCGGTCGTCGATCAGGCGACCGGCTCGTTCCGGTTGCGCATGCGCGTGCTGCGCGAGGAGGCGAACCTGCTGCGACCGGGGATGTTCGTGCGCGCCAGGATCCTGACCGAGTCGCTGCGCGAGGCGCTGATGGTGCCGAAGGCTGCGCTGCTCGCCGAAGGGGAGACGATGATCGTGTTCGCGATCCGCGACGGGATCGCGCGGCGCGTCCTGCTGCAGCCGGGCCTGGAAGAACGGCTCGCCGTCGAGTGCACCAACCGCGGACCGGACGGACTGCGCGAAGGGGACCTCGTCGCGACCGGTGGCCACGAGGACCTGCGCGACAAGCAGCAGGTCGAGCTGGCGCAGGGCGGCAAGTGATGGCGCAGCAGCCGCTGCTCGCCTGCACGGCCCGCCGGCCGGTTGCGATCACGATGATGGTCGCGGCCGCGATCGTGTTCGGACTCGTCGGCCTGTCGCGGCTGCCGGTGAACCTGCTGCCGGACATCAGCTATCCGACCGTCACGATCCGCACCGAGTATCCCGGCGCCAGCCCGCAGGACGTCGAGGAGCGCGTCAGCGAGCGGATCCAGGACGCCGTATCGGTGACACCCGGCGTGCGCCGCGTCGTGTCGATCAGCCGCCCTGGCGTCAGTGATGTGATCCTGCAGTTCCAATGGGGCACGGAGATCGTGTTCGCGGTCTCCGATCTGCGCGAGCGCCTCGACCGCGTGTTCCTGCCGCGCGCCGTCGAGCCGCCGCTCGTGCTGCGCTACGACCCGAGTCTCGATCCGGTGCTGACGCTCGGGCTGACCGGGACGCCGGACCTGGTCGAGCTGCGGCGGTTCGCCGAAGAAGAGCTCGAACGCGAGCTGTCGGACGTCGCCGGCGTCGCCGCGGTCAAGGTGCGCGGCGGGGACGAGGAGGAGATCCGGATCGCGGTCGACGAACGGCTGCTGGCGGCGCACCGGCTCGACGTGACCCGGATCGGGCAGCAGCTCGCGGCGCAGAACGTCAACGCCGCGTCCGGCGCGATCGAAGAGGGGCGCACCGAGTTCCTGGTCCGCGCGCTGAACGAGTTCACCGACCTCGAGCAGATTGCGGCGATGGTGCTCGAGACGCGCAACGGCGTCCCGATCCGGCTCGGTGACGTCGCGCGCGTCGACCGCGTGCCGCAGGAGAAGCAGGTCATCAGCCGCATCGACGGGCAACCGTGCGTGTTGATCGACGTCTACCGCGAAGCGCGCGCGAACATCGTCGAGTTGTGCACGCGCGTCCGCGAGCGCGCGTTCGGAACCGCGGCGCAGCAGGCGTTCGTCGCCGCCAAGCGGCACGAGGCGGAGCCGCCGGCCGGGGATCCGGGGGCGCGCTTCCGGCACACGGCGAGCGTGCGCGAGATGACCGACTACGCCGGCTTCCTCGCCGCGCAGCACGGCACCGAGCTGACGCTGCTGCTCGACCAGTCGGCGTTCATCCAGACCGCAGTCGACGACGTGCTGCAGAGCGCGCTGGTCGGTGGCATGTTCGCGATCCTGGTGATCGCGCTGTTCCTGCGGCGCCTGGCCGCGACCGTGATCCTGGCCGTCTCGATCCCGATCAGCCTGGTCGCCAGCTTCGCGCCGATGTTCATGGCGGACATCTCGCTGAACATCATGTCGCTCGGCGGCCTCGCACTCGGCGTCGGCATGCTGGTCGACAACTCGATCGTCGTGCTGGAGTCGATCTCGCGCGCCCGCGAGGAGGGGATGCGCCGCGCGGCCGCGGCCGTGGCCGGAGTCACGCGCGTCGCCGGCGCCGTCGTCGCCAGCACGCTGACGACCGTGGCCGTGTTCTTCCCGATCGTGTTCGTCGAGGGGGTCGCCGGCCAACTGTTCCGCGACCAGGCGCTGACCGTCGTGTTCTCGCTGCTGGCGTCGCTGCTGGTCGCACTGTTCGTGATCCCGATGCTGGCCGTGTTCCCGGAGTTCGAAGGGCGTGTCGAGCGCGCGATCACGGCGCCGGCGACGCGGATCGGGCGCGGGATGCAATGGCTGTTCGCCTGGGTGCTGCGCGGCGTGGCTTGGATCGCGCGCGGAGCGGGTCGCGGGCTGGCCCTGCTCGCGCGCCCGGTGACCGGCGCCTTCGCGTACGGCTGGGGTGCGGTCGACGGGCTGTATCCGCGGGTGTTGACCGTGGCGTTGCGCGCGCGGGCGCTGGTGCTGCTGGTCGTTGCAGGATTGGTCGCGTTCGCGGTCTGGCGCGTCGGGGCGCTCGGCAGCGAGCGGCTGCCGGAAGTGCACCAGGGGGAGTTCTTCGTCGAGGCATTCCTGCCGCGCGATGCGACGGTCGAGCGGACCGATGCGACGCTGCTGCCGCTGGAGCGCGCGATCGCGGCGCTGCCGGACGTCGCCAGCACGTTCCTCGCCGCCGGGGTCGACAAGGACGAGCTGAACGCTTCCGACGAAGGGGAGCACTCGGCGCGGATCCTGGTGCGGCTGGAACCGCATCCGGACCGCAAGGCCCAGGAGGCGCGCGTGCGGGCCGCGATCGTCCGGCTGCTGCACGAGGAGCCGGTCATCCGCAGCCACCGCTTCTCGCGGCCGAGCCTGCTGGCGACGACGGCGCCGGTCACGGTCGAGATCCTCGGGCGGGACCTCGGCGACCTGCGCCGCGCCAGCGAAGAGGTCGAAGCGGCGCTGCGCCGGCTGCCCGGCCTCGCCGACGTCGCCGCGACGATGCAGCGCGGCAACACCGAGGTCTCGATCGAGTTGGATCGGGAGCGGCTCGCTGCGCTGCAGCTCGACTCCCAGGCGTTGACACGGATCCTGCAGACGAAAGTGCTCGGCGACGTGCCGACGCGGTTCACCGAGCGCGAGCGCAAGATCGACATGCGCGTGCAGCTCGACCGCGAGCAGCTCGCCAGCTACGGCAGCCTGCTGCAACTGAACGTGAACCCGGCCGGTTACCCGCCGATCCCGCTGGCGACGGTCGCCGAGCTGCGGCGGATCGAGGGCCCGAGCGAGATCCGGCGCATCGGCAACCTGCGGGGCGCCGAGGTCAGCGCCGCGCTGGCCGGGTTCGACTTCGGCCACACGCAGCAGCGCGTCGAGGCGGCGCTCGCCGAGCTGCGG
This sequence comes from uncultured candidatus Brocadiaceae bacterium, assembly GCA_964483245.1. Taxonomy (GTDB): domain Bacteria; phylum Planctomycetota; class UBA1135; order UBA1135; family UBA2386; genus CAZABP01. The sequence continues at coordinate 33,647 of CAZABP010000037.1, forward strand.
CTGCCGCGCGGCGTCGAAGTCCGGCTCGGCGGCGAGAAGGAGGAGCTCGAGGAGTCGCAGCAGAGCCTGCTGATCGCGCTCGCGCTGGCCGTGTTCCTGGTCTACATCGTCATGGCCTGCCAGTTCGAGAGCATCCTGCAGCCGCTGATCATCATGGTCACGGTGCCGCTCGCGCTGGTCGGCGTGGTGCCGATGCTCGACCTGCTCGGGATCCCGGTCTCGATCGTCGTGTTCCTCGGCGGGATCGTGCTCGCCGGCATCGTCGTCAACAACGGCATCATCCTGATCGATCAGATCAACCAGCTCCGCCGCGCCGGCGTCGCGAAACTCGACGCGATCCGCCAGGGCGCGCATCTGCGGCTGCGGCCGGTCGCGATGACGGCGCTGACGACGATCCTCGGGCTGCTGCCGCTGACCGGCTGGCTCGCGGCGCTGCCGTTGGTCGGCGGCAACGTCGAAGGGCTCGAGCTGCGCGCGCCGATGGCCGTCACCGTCGTCACCGGGCTCGTTGCGTCGACGCTGCTGACGCTGATCGTCGTGCCGGTGCTGTACTCCCTGGCGGATCGCGGGCGATGAGCGAGCTGGAACCAAGCGCCACGACTCCCCTGCCGGAGGAACAGCCGGTGCGCGCGGGCCTGGCCGCGATGCTGGTCGACCGGCCGGTCGCGACCGCGATGTTGACGCTGGCGCTGATCGTCGTCGGCATCGTCTCGCTGCTGAGCCTGCCGCTCGTGTTCATGCCGGAAGGGATGACCTCGAGCCGCATCGAGTTGTTCGTTCCGCTCGGCCAGGACCGCTCACCGCGCGAGGTCGAGGAGAAGATCACGCGCCCGCTCGAAGAGCGGCTGCGCACGATCCCCGGCATCAAGCGGCTGCGCACGTTCAGCGACCGCGGGCACGTGCGCACGTCGATCGAGCTGGTCGAGTCGCTGGACCCGGTGCTCGCTGCGGCCGAGGTGCGCGACCGCCTGCAGCGGGCGCGCGCCGAGTGGCCGGCCGACGTCGACCGCTGGTTCACCTGGCGCGAGGACCCGTCCTCGATGCCGCTGGTGTTCTTCCAGATGCTGACGCCGGAGCACAGCCCGGTCTGGGACAACCTGATCGACGAGGTCGTGCGGCCGCGGCTCGAGTCGGTCGAAGGGGTCGGCCGCGTCGATCTGTGGGGGCTGCTGCAGGAGACGGTCCGGATCTGGTTCGACCGCGACAAGCTGATCGGGCATCGCGTCGACTTCCGCGCGCTCGCCGAACGGCTGGCGACCGACAACTTCGCCGAGCCGATCGGCGAGATCGACAACGGCGAGGAGCGGCTGCTGCTGCGCGTCGACAGCAAGTTCCGCACGGTCGCCGAGATCGAGCGCTATCCGGTGCGGCCCGGACTCGTGCTCGCCGACATCGCGCGCGTCGAGCGCGTGCCGGCGGTGCGCGACCGGCTGAGCCGCTGGGAGGGGCGCTACACGTACTCCGGTGCGATCCGCGCGACGGCGGGTGCGAATCCGGTCGAGACCAGCGCGCGGCTGACCGCGATGACGCAGCGGCTGGCGGAAGATCCGCGCCTCGCCGAGCTGGAATTCCGCTTCCTGTTCGACCAGGGGGCGTTCATCCGCGAGAGCCTCGCGACGCTGCGCAGCACGGCGCTGCAAGGCGGCCTGCTCGCGCTCGGCGTGCTGCTGCTGTTCCTGCGCAATCTGCGCTTCACGCTGGCGATCGGACTCGCGATCCCGCTGACGCTGCTGATCGTCGCCGCGCAGCTGCACTTCTCCGGCGGCTCGCTGAACATCCTGAGCATGGCCGGCATGACGCTGGCGATCGGGATGGTCGTCGACAACTCGGTCGTCGTGCTCGAGAACATCCGCCGGTTGCGCGACCTCGGCCGGCCGCTGCGCGAGGCCTCCATCGAAGGGGTGCGCGAGGTGCGGTTCGCGGTGACGACCGCGACGCTGACCACGGTCGTCGTGTTCCTGCCGATGGTCTTCATGACCAGCAACGCACAGACGCGCACCAGCACGGCCGCAGTCGGGATCCCGCTGTCGGTGGCCCTGCTGGCGAGCCTGTTCGTCGCCGTCGTGCTGCTGCCGGCCGGCGTGCGGCACTTCGGCGTGCCGGCGCACCGCATGCTGCCGGCGCCGAATCCGCGGCGCGGACTGCTCGCTCGGCTCGGCGGGCTGCAGGAATGGGCGCTGGTCGGTTCGCTGCGTCACCGCCGCCGCGTGACGCTCGCGCTGGTCGCCATCGTGATCGCCGCCGGCGCGCTCGGCGTGCCGCTGTATCCCAAGCTCGACTTCGAATCCGGCGGCAATCCCTGGGGCAACCGGGACGTCACGGTCAATCTCGACATCCCGCGCGGGCTGACGTTGCGCGACGTCGCCGACGCGGTCGTCACCTACGAGCAGTTCCTCGAGCAGAACCGCGCGCGCTGGCACATCCAGAGCATCTCGTCGCGGTTCAGCCGCGTCGACGCGCGGTTCGACATCGACCTGCAGGACGGGATCCCCAAGTCCGAGTACCCGCGGATCGGCAAGGAGATCCGCAAGGAATGGCCGGCGCGCCCCGGCGTCCGCGTCGTGTTGATGTCGGCCGGCGAACAGGGGCCGGCCAGCGAAGAGCAGGATCAGCGCAACTTCGTGCTGCGGCTGTATGGACCGGACAGTGAGTTCCTGTCCGGGCTCGCGCTGGAGGTCGGCGCGGCGCTGGCCGAGCTGCCGGAGGTCGAGATGGTCGACACGCGCAATCTGGTCGGCCGCGAGGAGGTGCAGGTCGCGCTCGACCGCGAGCGGATGCAGGAGCTCGGCGTGCGCGCGGAGACGGTGCTCGGGACGATGACCAGCGGTCTCGCCGGGCGTGAGCTGACGCGGTTCGAGGAGGAGGGGCGCGAGATCCGTCTGATCGCGCAATACGACAGCGCCGACGAGAACCCCTCACTGCTCGATCTGAAGGAGACGCAGGTCTGGAGCCAGAGCAACCAGTTCCAGCGCCTCAGCGATCTCGGCGACATCCGCTTCCAACGCGCGACCGGGATGATCGCGCGGCTGGATGGTCGCACCAGCGTCACGATCGTCGGCCGGCGCAAGCCGGAGACCGGACCACGCGAGCTCGCGGCTGCGCTCGGCCGCGTCATGAAGCGATACCCGCTGCCGCGCGGCTACTCGTGGAGCGAGGACAGTCCTTCGCGCGAGACCGAAATGCAGATCCGCGAGCTCGTACAGGCGATGCTGCTGTCGATCACGTTCGTGTTCCTGCTGATGGGGATCCTGTTCGAATCGCTGATCCTCCCGGCGGCGATCCTGGTCACGATCCCGATCGCGCTGTTCGGCGCGATGTGGTCGCTGAAGCTGTTCCACGGCTCGATCGACCCGATGGCGATCGTCGGGATGATCCTGCTGTGCGGCGTCGTCGTGAACAACGGGATCGTGCTGCTCGACTGCATCGAGCGGCTGCGGCATGCCGGGCACGACCGGCTCGACTCGGTGCGGCTCGGCGCGCGGATGCGGATGCGGCCGATCGTGATGACCGCGGCGACGACGATCGTCGGGCTGCTGCCGATGGCGATCTTCGGTGAGTCGACCGGGCAAGGACTCAGCTACGTCGGGATGTCGATCGCAGTCGCCGGCGGGCTGGGCTTGTGCACGCTGTTCACAGCGTTCGCGGTGCCGGTCGCGTACACGTTCATGGATGATCTCTCTGCGTGGTTGGGGGGGATTGGGGTGAGGGTTGGGGTTGGACGGGAACGGAACGGGCCCGGGCTCGGGCTGGGGCCCGGGTAGGGCGAGGAAAGGGAAGGGGAAGGGGAAGGGGTTCGGGCGGAACCGCGGTGAGGGCGGAGTGCCGCTGTCTGGTCAGTGGAGATGCTGTCCCGAATGCCTGTTGATGCTGGCCCGGGAGGGCTGGCGCAGCGGTTTCGTCCCGTCCTGAGGGGCGGCGGGCCGGGCCGCGGCCGGGTTTCGGACCCGGTTCGGTGCGTCCACAGCCATGGTGGACAGCCTCCTCAGGAGACGGCTTCGCCTTCCATGATGGCGAATGCGGCCTGGGTTTCGATGAGGAGGGGCTCGAGGGCGAGCGGGTCGAGGCCGAGGCGGGCGAGGGCGGCCTGGTCGACCGGGTAGTTGAGGCCGTCGTTGCCGAGGCCGATGCCGATCCAGCTGCGTAGGGCGTCCGCGACGTGCACGACGTCGATCAGCGGGTCGCGGGCGGGGCCGTCGGGTGGGGTGTGGTGGTTGCGGATGGCGGCGCAGATGCGCTCGGGCAGGTTCCACAGGCGGGCCAGCTCTTCGCCGATCTCGGTGTGGTCGCGGCCGAACTCGCGGCGCTCGAGTTCGAGCTGGCCGAGGCTCGCATCGGCGGCGCAGATCGCGCGGTCGACCTGGTCGGGGTCGCTGAGGTGGTCGAGGGCGAGCTTGCCGATGTCGCGCAGCAGGGCGGCGACGAATGCGACGCCGGGGTCACAGGAGTGGGTGCGCCGGGCGAGGATCTCGGCGGCGACGGCGCCGGCAATGGAACCGCGCCAGAGCTCGCCCCGGCGCAGGCCGTAGCCGCGGCCCCCATCTTCGAGCAGCCGCCCGCACTTGTGCTGCAGCGCGATCTTCTGCAGCCGGCGCGTGCCCAGGCGCGCGACGCTCTCCTGCAGCGTGAACACGCGGCCGGGCGCGCCGCCGCCGGCGGCCGAGTTGGCGATCGAAAGGACTTCGAGTGCGATCGCTTCGTCGCCGCGCACGATCTTTTCGATCTCGGACGCGTCGATCCCTTCGCCGTTGAGCGCGCGGATCAGGCGCAGCACGGTCGCCGGCATCGCCGGCAGCGACTTGATCGACGCGAGGTCACGCTTCATGGCGCCCATAGCAGTTGCTCCTTCCCACGGCAGCGGCAGGTGACGCGGCCGCTGTCCAGCTCCAGCACCAGGTTGCGCGCATGGTGGCCGCCGAGGTCGCGCGCGGCGGCCGGGCGGCCGACCGCGAGCAGGACCTCGTCCAGCACCTGGCCGTTGCGCGCGCCGATCGCGAACAGGTTGCCGTCCTGCAGCACCTCTGCCCCCCCGGCGGCGCAGACGACCAGCCGCTCCAGCAGCGCGCCGTGCTCGAGCATCCGCTGGAGCAGCAGCGGGATCCCGGACGCGCCGTACAGACACGGCCGGCGCTCGGCATCGCTGCCGTTGTGCGGCGGCGCTGCGAGCATGTAGTGCAGCATTCCACCGACGCGCTGGACCGGGTCGTAGGCGGTCACCGCGACACAGGAGCCGAGACCGAACGTGACGATCCGGGCTCCCCGTTCTGTGGCGACCTCGAGGCCGCCGACGGCGACGGTGAAGTGATTCACCGGCACCCTGGGTTTGAGGGTCTGGCTTGCCATCGTGACGCCAGCATGATCGGCAGTTCCGGTGTCCGGGATGAACCCGGCTACCGCGTCAGCAGCGCGAACCCACACAGCTTGTAGAGCAGGCGGGCACCGACGTTGGCGTCCCACTCGTCGCCCGCCGGGCCGGGTGAGACCTCGTCGAGGTCGAAGCCGACGATCCGCCGCCCACTGGCCACGAGCTCTTCGAGCAGCAGGCAGGCTTCGGCGAACTGCAGCCCGCCCGGCACCGGCGTCCCGGTGTGCGGGCAGAGCGCGGGATCCAGGCCATCGATGTCGAAACTGATCCAGACGCGTTCGGGAAGCGCCTCCACCACCTCGCGCAGCTGGACCCGCATCGGCTCCCCACCGGCGCGACGCCGCTGCCAGTCCAGGTCGAAGTGCGTCAGCACGCGGCCCCCGGATCCAGCGATCGCGACGTGCTCGGCGCGGCCGAGATCGCGGATCCCGACCTGCACCAGCCGCGCGACGCCCGGCACCTCGGCGAGCACGTTGTGCATGATCGACGCGTGGCTCCAGCGCAGCCCTTCGAAGGCGTCGCGCAGATCGGCGTGCGCATCGACGTGCAGGATCCCGAGTCCCGGCATCCGCTCCGCCGCGACCGCGATCGCGCCGAACGGGACCGCGTGGTCTCCGCCCACGATCCCCGGGAGCTTCTGCTGGTCCAGAATCCGGCGCGTCTGGTCGGCGACGAACGCGTTGACCTTGGCGCCGGCCGCGTCGATTCGCCGCACGGTCTCCGCGTCCTGCGGGCCTGCGCCCCCCTGCTCGATCAGCGGCTTCGCGAGTTCCCGCGTCTGCGCCGACAGCGCGTGCAGCCGCTCGTCGATCGGCAGCATGTGGATCCCGCGCCGGTACGGATGGCCGGTCTGCAGATCGAACAGGTCGACCTGGGCGCTGGCGGCGAGGATCGCGGCCGGGCCGTCGGCGGCGCCACCGCCGTACGACGTCGTGGCGTCGAACGGCACCGGCAGCAGCAGCACCTCCGCGTCGTCGCGGCCGTGCGGCAACCCGAAGATCCCGGCGCCCGGCTGGGCAGCTGCGTCCGGATCGAACGTCGTCATCGGGTGCGCAGCCTGCCGCGCGGTCGGCTCGACGTCACTCCTGAATTGGTTCGCGCTCGCGGCGCGGGGGACGGGTGCGCAGTTGCGCAGAAAAACGGTCCCCTGGCTGGGCGGTGTAACTCTCGGTCAGAAGGATCGTCAGGAGGAGTTGAGAGTCAGGAAGGAGGAAGATGCCCAGCCAGGGAACCCACCTCGTCTCGTGTCGCAGGCCCATGCAACCCGCGACAACACCTTCTATGAGCCGGGCGAAGGGAAGTTTCTTCCTGCCTTCGAGATTCTTTCCCCGACAGCGCTCTGATCTGCCGCCGCCATCGCGATCACGGCTGCGCCGAAGCGCTGCTCGCCCTTGCGCATCCGCGCGGGATCCGCTGGAATCCCGCGCCCTTTCGGCTGGGGCGGGATAGCTCAGCCGGTTAGAGCGAAGGCTTCATAAGCCTTAGGTCGCCGGTTCAAGTCCGGCTCCCGCTACCAACGGCCGACCCGGGGATCCGGGTCGGCCCCGCCCTCCGATCCGGAACGGCGCTGCCGGCGCGGCTTGCCGCTCCGGCAGGACCTCTCGATGATCCGCCCGCCCCCGCCGCCGCACCTCGAGCCGTGAAGACCCGCCCCAGTTCCGACCTGACGACCGAAGGGATCCGGATCGAGGCCCAGGCGCAGCTCCTGCCCTCGCAGTCCGACCCGGACGCGAACCTCCACGTCTATGCGTACCGGATCCGGATGACCAACACCGGAACGCTGCGCGCGCGGCTGCTGTCGCGGCACTGGGTCATCGTCGACAGCCAGGGGAATCGCGAAGACGTGCACGGGCCGGGCGTCGTCGGCGAGCACCCGGACCTCGGGCCGGGGGATCACTTCAGCTACGTCAGCAGCTGCCCGCTGCGTACGGCCTGGGGCACGATGGAGGGCTCGTATCTGTTCGAGCGCGCCGACGGAGATCGGTTCATGGTCCGGATCGGACGGTTCTTCCTGGTGCCGGACGCCCCGCCGCTGCGCTCGCTGAAGACCACCTGACCCCCCGCGCGCGGGGCCCGGAACTGCACGCATGACCACGACCGTCGTCCTGCCGAATCCCCAGACCGAACCACAGCAGCTCCCCAGCGGCAGCCGCCGCAGCACGGCGATCCTGATCACCGGCGCCAACGGCGAAGTCGGCCACGGGCTGATCCGCGCGCTGCACGCGGCGGGCGACCGCGACATCGTGACGCTCGACATCCGCCGGCTCGATCCGGAGCTGCGGCCGCTGGTCGTCGAGAGCTTCGTCGGCGACATCTGCGATCAGGCGCTGCTCGGCCGGCTGCTCGCGATGTACGAGATCCGCGAGGTGTATCACCTGGCCGCGCTGCTCTCGACGCGCGCGGAGTTCACGCCGGAGACCGCGCACGAAGTCAACGTGACCGGCATGCTCGGGCTGCTGCAGCTCGCGGCCGAGCAAAGCCGTTCGCACGGGCAGCGGGTCAAGTTCGTGTTCCCGAGCTCGATCGCGGTGTTCGGGATCCCGGATCTGCAGACCAAGACGCGCGCCGGCCGGATCCGTGAGGAGGAGTACCTGACGCCGATCACGATGTACGGCTGCAACAAGCTGTACGGCGAGCACCTCGGCCGGTACTACGCGCGGCATTACCGCCAGCTCGCGCAGGACCGGATCGCCAACATCCTCGACTTCCGCGCGCTGCGGTTCCCCGGCCTGATCAGTGCCGACACGCTGCCGTCCGGCGGGACCAGCGACTTCGCGCCGGAGATGCTGCATGCGGCCGCGGCCGGGACGCCGTACCGCTGCTTCGTGCGCGAGGACACGCGGATCCCGTTCCTGACCATGCCGGATGCGATCGCGGCGTTGCTGGCGCTGGCGCGCGCGGACGCTGCCGACCTGACGCGCTGCGTCTATTCGCTCGGTGGGTTCAACCCCAGCGCCGCGGAGTTCCGCGAGCTGGTGCTGCGCGACTTCCCGCGCGCCGACATCACGTTCCAGCCGGACCTGCAGCGGCAGGCGATCGTGGATTCGTGGCCGGAGGACGTCGAGGACGACGCGGCGCGCGCGGACTTCGGGTTCGCGCCGCAGCACGACCTGCAGACGGCGTTCCGGGAGTATCTGGTGCCGGCCGTGCGGCGGCGGTACGCGAACTAGCTGCTCTGCGGCTTGACGAAGCCGAGGAACTCGGCGCGCGTCCGCTCATCGCTGCGGAACAGTCCGAGCAGGCAGGAGGTCACGGTCTTCGAGTTCTGCTTCTGCACGCCGCGCATCATCATGCACAGGTGCGAGGCTTCGATGACGACGCCGACGCCGCGCGGCTGCAGCACTTCATCCAGCGCGTTGGCGATCTGCATCGTCATCCGCTCCTGCACCTGCAGGCGGCGCGCGAACACGTCGACGACGCGGGCGATCTTGGACAGGCCGACCAGCTTGTCGCGCGGGATGTAGGCGACGTGCGCCTTGCCGAAGAACGGTGCGAGGTGGTGCTCGCACATCGAGTACAGCTCGATGTCGCGGACGACGACCATCTCGTCGGTCTCGGCGGTGAACGTCCCCTGCCCGACGACCTGGCGCGGATCCTGCTCGTAGCCGGCCGTGTACGAGCGGAACGCACGCTCGACGCGGCGCGGGGTCTCCGCGAGCCCTTCCCGCTCCGGCTCCGGATCGAGCTGCGCGAGGATCGTGCGGATGGCGGCCTGGAACGCGTCGGAGTCCGGCATGGGCGTCGTTCTAGGCCGCGGCGGTCCCCGATCCACGGCGCAGCAGGAAATAGGCCGGGATGCCGAGCAGCGTCAGCGCCGCGCCGATCAGCGATGGCTGCGGGCTGCCGGCGATCGCCCCGGCCGCGATCGCGACGGCGCCGAGCGTGAACAGCAGCGCGACCGCGCGCAGCGGCAGCGGGACCGGTTCGCGCATGCGCAGCAGCACGAAGCCGCACAGCGCGAAGAAGACCCAATCGACGAACACGACGCCGTCGACCAGGCTCCCGAGCATCTGCTTGGGATCGTTGCCGGTCGCCAGGTGCACCGACAGCAGCAGCGCGATCCCAGCACCCCCCTGCAGCAGCACCGCCAGCGACGGGCTGCGCCAGCGCGCGTGCAGCTGGCCGAACGCCGGCGGCAGCAGACCGCGGTCGGCCATCGTCAGCAGCACGTACGGCGGGGCCAGGCAGATCGTGTTCAGGATCCCGAGTGCCGACAGCACGACGATCCCCCCGAGCAGGCGCGGGGCCAGCTCGTGCTCCGGGCCGAGCGCCGCGCGCAGCGCATCGACCGCGATCGTCGTCGTGCGGCGCGCGCCGTCGAACCCGAGCAGGTCCAGGAACGCGAGGTTCAGCGTGACATACGCGAGCACGACCACGACGACGCCACCCAGGATCCCGAGCGGGACGTCGCGGCGAGGCTGGCGCGCTGCGCCGGCGACGAACGCGCCCTGCTGCCAGCCGCCGTACGCGAACAGGACCGGCAACATCGCGGCGAGGAGACCGGCGCCGGGCGGCAGTTCGGCTGCGGCGGTCGCGCCGGCATCCCCGTCGACGAGCCCGGCCAGCAGCACGAGGCCGAACACGGCGAGCAGCTTGCCGACGACGAGCAGGTTCTGGACCCGCTTCCCGACGCGCAGGCCGAACCAGTTCAGCAGCGTGAACGCGGCGATCGCAGCGATCGCGATCAGCACGCGCGTACCGACCGACGTCGCCGGACCGCCGTGCAGCACCTGGTCGAGGTGCTCGACCATGACGAGCCCGATGACGGCCAGCGCGCCGGCCTGGATCACGAGCCAGTTCGCGAAGCCGTAGACGAAGCCGACCCCGTCGCCGAGGCCGTGCCGCAGATACGAGAACGTGCCGCCGTGCCCCGGCAGGCGCGTCGCGAGGCCGGCGAACACGAAGGCGCCGAGCAATGCCAGCAGGCCGCCGAGCGACCAGGCGAGGATCACCTGCTCGGGGGATGAGACCGCGGCCGCGACCGCTTGTGGCGTGAAGAAGATCCCGACCCCGACGATGCCGCCGATCACGATGCAGCCGAGATCGAACGCGCCGAGCAGCGGGCGCGCTGGGGCCGGTGCGGGGACAGGTGCGGGAACCGCCGCGGGCGGCGACGAGGGTTCAGAAATCGCCATGCAGGAACTCCGCGAACTCCACCTGCCAACGCGGCGTCGCCTGCGGTTCGTCGAACGCGCTGAGGCGGTCACCGTCACGGTCGAGCACGAACAGCGGCGTCCCGGCCCCTGCCGCGATCGCGATCGGATGCTCGAGCCGCAGCGCCGACAGCTCGTGCGACGCATGCAGCTCGCCGCCCGGCGTGAACGCGCGCAGCGCGTGCCGGTCGCCGACGTCGAGCACCCACAGCAGGCCGGCGCGGGTCGTCAGCCCGATCGGGCGGCTCGCGTCGCGCGCCGACGGCGTCGTCGCGAACGCGTGCCGGAACGACCCTATGTGGTCGAACCGCTGCACGGTCCCTTCGAGCGTGTCGGCGACCCACAGCCCGTCGGCGTCGGCGTGCAGTGCCCGCGGCGCGCCGAAGCGCCGCCCGGCGACCCCGTGGCTGCGCAGCGGCGGCAGCGCTTCGTCGTGCGGGCCGAAGCGCTGCACGCCGTAGTCGAGCCGCATGTCACCGCAGGCGACGTAGGTCGTGCCGTCGTGCCAGGCGACCGCGTGCGGGCGGTCGAGCACACCAGGCCGTTCGGCGACGCCGGCGCGCGCGGCGGCGCCGATCTGGCCGATCCGGCGGCCGAACGGCGAGAAGCGCAACACGCGCGCATTGCGCGGATCGGCGACCAGGACCGCATGATCGGCACCGAACGTCACGCCGGCCGCATCGGCGAAGCCCCCTTCGTCGCTGCGGTAGCTCCAGCTGGCGACGAAGCTCTGGTCGTCGAGATCGAGCAGCAGCACCCTCCCCCTGGCGTCGGTGGCCGCCCAGCAGAGAAGATGCTCGTGCACCGCGATGCCGCCGGCCATGAAGCGAAACGAATACCCCCTGCCCCGCTGTGGCGCCGCCTTCGTACTCGGATGGATGCTGCTCGCAGCCGGCGCCTGCTCGTCGCTGCCGGAGCCGGGCATGCAGCCGCACGCCGACCATGACGTCGTCGCGGTCTACGAGTTCGACGGCGAGCGGCATGCGATCCGCCTGCCGAGCTCCGGTCCGGATCTGACGATCTACGAGCTGATGGTCGAGCCGGCGCTGCCGCAGCGGTTCCGCGACCAGGACGCGTGGGTGCAGCCGGCGCCGGACACCGCGGCCGTGCGCGTGCGCTGCCGGTTTCGCGGCTGGGCGCGCGGAGGTGCTACGGGACACCTGCGCCCGCCGCTCGGGCCACGCGACCTGTTCCCGGGCGCAACGCGGATCGAACCGGCGCGCGACGAGTGAGCAGCCTGCGCCGGCGCGTCGACGGCGTGCTGCTCGTGCCGATGGACGGGCCGCCGCGGTCGCCGCTCGGCGACGTCCGGCGCGGGTCGCTGCGCTGGGACGGGGACCGGATCACCGGCGTCGGCGCGCTGGCGTCGGAGCCGGAACCGGGCGAGGTCGTCGTGGACGGGAGGGGCCTCGTCGCGCTGCCGGGGTTCGTGCAGGGGCATGTGCATCTGTGCCAGACCCTGCTGCGCGGGCTCGCCGACGACCTGCCGCTGATGGACTGGCTGCGCGAGCGGATCTGGCCGCTCGAAGCAGCGCACGACGAGGCTTCGACGCGCGCCTCGGCCGAGCTCGCGATCGCCGAGCTGCTGCGCGGCGGCACGACGACGATCCAGGCGATCGAGTCGGTGCGGCACACCGAGCAGGCGATCGCCGCGCTGCGCGCGTCCGGGATGCAGGCGATCGTCGGCAACTGCCTGATCGACGAGGGCGGCGCCGGCGTGCCGCCGGCGCTCGTGACCGGAACGCGCGAAGCGCTCGCGCTGATGGCCGAGCTGCACGCGGGCTGCGGCGGCGCCGTGCAGTTCGCCGTATCGCCGCGGTTCGTGTTGAGCTGCAGCGATGCCCTGCTCGAAGCTGCCGGGGAGTACGCCGCCGAGCATCGGCTGCGTGTGCACACGCATGCCTGTGAGCATCGCGACGAAGCGGCTGCCGTGCGCGCACGGTTCGGTGCCGGTGCCATCGAAGTGCTCGGGCGGCATCGACTGCTCGGACCGCGCACCGGTCTCGCGCACTGCGTGCACGTCACCGCGCCGGAGCTGGAGTTGCTGCATGCACACGAAGTCGCCGTGCTGCATTGCCCCAGTGCCAACCTCAAGCTCGGCTCCGGCATCGCACCGGTCGCGGCGTATGCGCGGCAGGGACTGCGGATCGCACTCGGCGCCGATGGTGCGCCCTGCAACAACCGGCTGTCCGCGCTGTCCGAGATGAGGCTCGCCGCGCTGCTGCAGGCCGTCAGCGCCGGGCCCGGGGCGTGGCCGGCGGCGCAGGCGCTGCGTGCCGCAACGATCGGCGGCGCGCAGGCGCTCGGCCTGGGATCCGAATGCGGCTCGCTGACCGTGGGCAAGCGCGCGGATCTGTTGCTGTTCGATCTCGGGGAAGTCACTACTGCGGCCGAAGTCGCGTCGGCACTCGTGTATGACGCCGACGAACGCCAGCTCCGCCACGTGTTCGTCGCCGGCAGGGAACCGCAGCTCGACTTCGACGCGATCCGCGCCGACGCGCAGGTGCAGCGCACCCGCCTGCTTGCGCGATGCCTAGGTGTCTGACCCCGTCTCATTCACCACCAGCAGTCCGCGTGCACGTAGAGAGCGCAGCA
>CAZABP010000038.1:0-46127 GCA_964483245.1 uncultured candidatus Brocadiaceae bacterium
AGGTTGTCGAACTTGCTCTTGGTGACGGAGTCGTTGACGTTGATCGCCGGGCAGCGCAGCGTGCCGTCCTTGAGTCGGCGGTACAGATGGTGCACGCCGGTCGTCGTTTCCTCACTGATCCCGCGGATGCCCGCCAGGTACTGCGGGAACTTGTCGTGGACCAGCGAGGTCAGGTCGCCGCCGTCGTCGAGGATCATGTTCAGCGGCTGGCCATCGGGAAACACGAGCGTCTGCTCGATGCACCAGAGGTACTCCTCCTCGGTCTCGCCCTTCCAGGCGTAGACCGGCACCCCGGTCTTCGCAATCGCGGCCGCGGCCTGATCCTCGGTGCTGAAGATGTTGCAGGAGCTCCACTGCACCTGCGCGCCGAGCGCGGTCAGCGTCTCGATCAGGACCGCGGTCTCGGTCGTCATGTGCAGGCAGCCTGCAATCCGGGCCCCGGACAGCGGCTTGCTCTTGCCGTACTTGCGCCGCAGCGCCATCAGGCCCGGCATCTCGTTTTCGGCGAGCTGGATCTCCTTGCGGCCCCAGTCGGCGAGCGAGATGTCCTTGACCTTGTACGGGAGCTTCTTGTCGGTCTTCGTCATGGCGAGGTTTGGGTTCAGGTGTCGGATGAGGAATCGGAATCGGATCGGACCGCACCCGGCGCATCCGGCCGGCGCGCGTGCACGAGAAAGAGGGAGAGCTCGACGCGCGCACCCGCGGCAGAGCTGACCACGTAACGATCCGCGACATCGCGGATCGTGATCTGCTTGAAGCCTGCGCGTGCGAGCGCCGCGACAACGGCATCCGGCTTGACGCCTAGCCGCAGGTCCCCCATCTCCTCGCGCATCCAGTCAGCGTCATGCGGGAGCAGGTCCGTCACGACGACGCTGCCGCCAGGCCGCACGATGCGGAACAACTCGACAGCGGCGCGGTCGAAGCTCGGCAGATGGTGCCAGACCAGCTGGGAGACCGCCGCGTCGACCTCGTGGTCTGCCAACGGCAATCGATCCAGTTCGCCGGAACGGAACTCGATCCGCCCACGCAGCTGCCGGCGTGCCGCCGCCAACATCTCCGCCGAGTGATCGACTGCGATGACACGTACGCCCTGGGTGAGTAGAAAGCCGGACAGGTACCCTGCGCCGCAACCGAGATCCGCGACCGTCATGGTCGCCGGCAGCAGGGCCGCACAAGCTTCAGGGCGCAGCGAGCCGAGCGTGAATTCCTGTCCGCGCTCCACCCACCGCTCGGCGAGCAGGTCGTGTGTCGCGCGCGATTTCTCGCGTCGCTGGTCACGCACCTGCTCGAGTGCGCGCAGGTCCTCGTGGCCGGCGGGGCTCTCGAGGTAAGGGCGCACGGCCGCATCGAACATCGCTGGAGTCAGCGGCCCATCCGGCGAACAGGGGACCAGCGAGTGGAAGCTCCAAGTACCTTCGCGACGGTCACGCACGAGGCCTGCGCGCTTGAGCAGCGCCAAGTGGTTGCTGACCCGGCTCTGCGCGAGCGACGTGACGGCCGTCAGCTCCTGGACCGCGAGCTCCTCGGCCGACAGCAGCGCGACCAGGCGCAGGCGGACCGGGTCCGCGAGCAGCCGGAGCGTCTGGTGCAGCGTGGCGAGGGCCTCGGGCATGAGACCCTTATATCACTCTATCCTGATGAAAGGATCAAGCCGCCCGGAGGGCGGGGATCCCGCGAGAACCAGCAATGGCATCGCCCGACCGGGGCCGCGCAGGGGATCGCGCGCCCGAGGCACCGGCGGCGCGCGACCTGCGCGCGCGGGCTCCGGACCCAGGTGATAGTCCAGCGCCTCCCCGGCGGGGACCCGGCCCGGATCAGGCGGCTCACGTCACCAGCGATCCTGCGAGCCGAGTTGCTTGGGCCTGCCGTCGGCATTGGCCGCCATCCACCCGGTCCAGTACGCAAGCCGCGCCACGCGCTCCATCTTCAGCGGGTCGAGCTTCTCCGCATGGTCGGTAACCATGTGGTAGTCCGCGTGCTCGCCGGTGCAGAAGAAGACGGCCGGGATCCCCTTGCGCACGAAGTTGTAGTGGTCGCTGCGCGTGTAGTAGACGTCGCCGGAGACCAGCTCCAGCTTCATCTTGCGGGCGAGCGAGGCGCCGTCGCGCACGATCGTCGAGAACGCTTCATGCGCATGGCTCGGCGTGATCATGACCGAGTCACGATCGGTCGAGTCCTTGTCGTAGTCCTCGTCCTCCCCGCTGCGGCCGATCATGTCGATGTTGATGTTGGCGATGATGTCGCGCTGCGGCCAGGTCAGATGGTTCGAGTACCACTTCGACCCGAGCAGACCGAGCTCCTCTCCAGACACCGACAGGAACACGACCGAGCGCGCCGGGCGCTCCCCACGCGCAAAGGCCTCAGCGAGCTCGAGCAGGCCAGCAGTGCCGGACGCATTGTCGTCGCCGCCGTTGAACACCTCCCCATCGAGTCGCCGGCCAATGTGGTCCATATGCGCGGAGAACACCAGCGCTTCGCGCGCGCTGACCTCGTCCGCACCGCGCAGGACCGCAACGACGTTGCGCGCCTTCGCCTGCTCGTCGACCGTGGCCGCCAAGCGGATCTCTGCCGGAACGGGTTTCGATTTCGGAGCCGGTGCGCCCTTGTTGCCAGCGACGAACTTGAGCGCCTCCTTCTGCTTGACCCCCAATTTCTCGAGCAGCGCAAGCGTCAGATCGGGCGCCAGGAACACGCGCACGCCGGCATCCCGCCCCATCGCGCCGGCGAACATCGCCATCTGGTCGCCGCCTGCCAGCTCACCACCACCCTGCACGAGAGGCTTGCCCGGCGAGCACGACACGTAGTTCAACACGTCCAGCAGAATGCCGCCTGGATCCGCCAGGATGCCGAGCAGGACCAGCTTCGCGCCGCGTTTCTCCAGCGCGCTCGCGGTGCGCATGGCCGAGCCGAGCTGCGCGAACGCCATTCCGAACTTCTGCTCGATGTTGAGCCCCTCCCGGTCCGGGATGCGCAGCACCACGAGCGGGATGATCTCGTCGAACTTCTCCTCCTCGCCGATGTCGCGGTGTTCACCGCCGAGCCGGCCGAAGCCGCAGAACCGCAACCTGCCCGTAAAGGTCTCGTCGAGCGGCTTGCGCACGCCGAACAACGCGAACCCGCCCTGGACTGCATTCCCGGCCACCGAGAACGCCGAGTTCTGCTCGTCGACCGATGTAATCCGCACCGGGTACTCCTGGTACCAGGAACGCTCGCCGTCCTCCTGCTCGTCGCCGAGTGGCTCGAGTCCGAGGCCTTCGAAGTGCTTCGCGATGTACTCGCTGGCCAGCACCTGGCCGGGCGTCGCGGTCAGGCGACCTGCGTACTCGTCACCAGCGAGGACCTGGACGTGCTTCCACAGATCTGGGGCATCGATGTGCGCCATGCCGGATGGGGCTCCCTTGGGCACCGGCGCCGACTTCGGCGGACTCTGCGCCGGGAGAGTGAGGACCAGGAGGAGCAGGAACGGCAGGATTCGGATCGCGGGTGTGCGCATCTGGGATCGGCGGTCAACGTAGCCTGTAGGCCGCGAACCCTGTCCCGGCGATCCTGCGCCCGAACACGTCCGCGGGGCCAACCACCTCTGCTACGTCCATCGGCGGTCGGCGTGCAGCTGCGATCTGGCGCATGGCCGTGCCGGCGCGTATCACGCACGGCAATAGCCACCCATGGCAGAGACGTACACGATCCGCCCGATCTGCCGGCGCGACGATCCCGTGGTCGCTGCGATCATCCGGGAAGTCATGCCGGAGTTCGGCTGTGCCGGGGCTGGGTTCGCGATCCACGATCCCGAAGTGGATCGGATGAGTGAGGCCTACCCGGGCGGTCGTGCGCGCTATTACGTGGTCGAACTCGGGGGGGAGGTCGCCGGCGGCGCCGGCTTTGGCCCCCTCACGGGGAGCAGCGAGCAGGACCAGATCTGCGAACTGCGAAAGATGTACTTCCGCCGGACCCTTCGGGGCCTCGGGGCGGGCCGTGAGCTGTTGGCCCGCCTGCTCGCCGAGATGCGGGAATGCGGGTTCCGGCAGTGCTATCTCGAGACGACCAAACAGATGGTTGCGGCGCAGGGTCTGTATCGTGCGCTGGGCTTTGCGGAGCTGCCCGGACCACTCGGTGCCACCGGACACTTCGGCTGCGACCGGTTCTTCCTGCGCGAGCTCGAGATGCCGGTTGACGCAGGCCGGAATCCACAGGAGAGCTGACGCGAGCGCTCGTGCCGACTAGGATGCGGCGTGGCGCAAGCCCGCAGTCCCGGCGCGCTTGCAGCCAGCACGATCTTTGTCGGAGGATGCATGAGCTACATGAAACGCGAAGAACTGCGTCGGCTGCTGGCGTCACCTCATGCCGGCGAGCGCCACAGCTTCGCCGGATACGACCTGTCGGCGCTTCGAATGCGTGGAGCCGACCTGGGGGGCGCCGTGTTGCGCGGCGCAAACCTGAGCCGCAGCGACTTGACGCACGCCAATCTGGCGGGCGCACACATGGAGAACGCCAATCTCGAAGGAGCCAACTTCAGCGACGCCGATCTGCGCGGCGCTTACCTGCAGGGCTCCGACCTGTCCCACGCGTACCTGCGCGGCGCCGATCTGCGCGGGGCGAATCTGACCGGCGCCCGCCTCGTCGGTGCGAACCTGAGCGGCGCCAGATTCGAGGGACCGGAACTGGAAGGCGCGTTGTTCTGATCCCGCTTCTGGCAGCCAGCGCCGCCCCGAGCTAGAACCACCTCCGGTCCAAGCCGGAGGAGACACCTGCCACCGGAGATCCGCGGGTATCGCATCGGCACCCTCCTCGGAAGGGGCGGGCAAGCCGAGGTCTACGAGGCCGTGCGCGAAGCGGACGGTCGCGTCGTAGCCCTGAAGATCCTGCGCAACGAGACGTTGGACCGACAGGCGCAACATCGGTTCTTGCGCGAAGTGAGCGCGCTGTCCCGCGTCCGACACCGCAACGTCGTCCAGCTGATCGACTGCTCGGATGGAACGGGGCAGCCGTGCTGGCTTGCGCTGGAACGTCTGCGCGGCAACACCCTGCGCGATCTGCTGCGGGCCGATCGGCGGGCCGTCGCAGAAGCGACCACCGTCCGTCTGCTCGCTGCCGATCCACACGCAGCGACCCAGAGGCGCATGCGCGGCGAAGCACAACCGCCGCCGACGGCGGATGGCCCCCTGGCCGACCGCACGCGTGTCCCGCAGTTGCTCGAAGTCGGGATTCAGATCGCCGAAGGCCTCGAGGCGTTGCACGCGGCCGGCGTCCTGCACCGGGACCTGAATCCAGGCAACGTCATGATCGAGCCGGATGGCCGCACGGTCTTGATGGACTTCGGGCTCGCCCGCGGGATCGAAGACGAGACGATCACGCACTCGCGCGAACTGTTGGGAACGCTGGGATTCCAACCGCCCGAAGCCCTGCACGGCACGACCGGCTCCGTGCGTGGGGATGTCTACGCACTCGGCGCAACGCTGTATGCGGCCTTGGCGGGACGGCCGCCGCACGATGGAGACACGGCAGCGCAGCTGCTGCGTGGCATCGCCCACTCCTCTGCTCCACGGCTGGACGAGCTGAATCCCGCCGTCGGAGCTGATCTCGCGCGCGTTCTTGCACGTGCGCTCGCGCGCGATCCCCGGGATCGGCATGCGTCGGCAGCCGAGCTGCGTGCCGATCTGCAGAGTGTGAGGGAGGGCAGGAGACCTGCGCATCAGCTTGCCTGGCACGCGCTGATGTCACGACTGCAGCAGTGGACCTGGCGCGCCGCGCTGCTGGCAGGAGCAGGGGCGCTGGTCCTGCTGTCATCGCTGCTGTGGAGTCGCTCGCCGGCACATGACCTGTTGCTGGAGATCGAGCGAGGCGATCTGGGCGCCGCGATCGCGCGGCTGAACAGCATCCCGGACTCAACCGAGCGGCAGCGCGTCGTGGATGCAGCCGAGCGCTCCCGTGGCGCGGGTCGGAATGAGCCGCTGCAGCGTGTGCTGGCTGCCGCGCATGGGGAAGGACTGATCCGGTTCGCAATCGAAGAGGACGAACACGTGTGGATCTGGTCCGGTCCAACCGATGAGGAGCTCGGGGGGCTGGAGCCGACACGGGGCGAGTTCGTGCCGCTGGCCGAGAGTCCGCTCGTGCGTGCGCCGGCAGGCAAGCTGTGCAAGGTCGTGTTCTGGATCGACGACGAGCAGGAAGCATGGGGACCCGGAGACCCCGCACTGGTCACGCTGCTGCTGCGGCCCCCGCGCGTGACGTTGGATGACCCCCTACCGACGTACGCGATCGACCAGCTGCCGACGCGGGCCGAGCTTCAGCTCGCCCACTTGTGCCGACCCCTGGCAGCCGACCGCCACTACTGGGCCGAGTTCGCGTCCGGTACGCACGAGGTGGCGAGCCTCGTCCGCCACGAATCCGGCGAGTTCACGTGGCCCACGCGTCGGCTGATGCTGCCGAATCCATTGGCCGTTGCTCGTTGCGAACTGGCCGCGCAGGCAGTGGTCGGTTACCTGACCTGGTTGCGTCGTGGTCCTGGGCGCTTGCCATGGTTCGCGCATCCGGAGGAGCCGGCGGACCACCTCGACGCAGCCGCGCTCGAGCGCGAGCTCGACCAAGCGTTGGCGTTGGGCGTGGATCAGCCTGCGCGCGTGGACTTCTGGCTTGCCTTCCGGATCGCCGGGCATCTCCGGTGCAGGCTTCCGAGCTTGGCGAACTGGGTCATGGTCGCGCAGCAGGATCGCGGCGTGGCTGTCGACCGGCTACGCGCAGCGCGTGCCGATGACTACGAACCCCCTGGTCAGTTCCGATCCGTGCGCGCCCCGACCGAGGACTGCGGCGAAGTCTACCTCGTCCAGGACATGTCGGGGCATGCACGCGAATGGACCCTCACCGTGACCTTCACGGTTTACCGTTTCTGCCCCATCGGATCGCGCCATGGCCACGCGGCCCGGTTTCAACCGCGGGATCTCGTCGGAGGTGCAGAGCAAGACGCGTGCACGCCCGCGACGCAGCGGGGCGGGCTGCGATTGTTCCGATTCCGACTCCCACCCTGACCTTGAGGAGGTCCGTACATGGCCACACGCCGAAAGCAATCCGCGCGAGCCAAGCAACCAGCCAAGCGCAAACCCTCGCCCAACAGGTCCGGCGGGCAGGGCGCAGATGCCTTGCCCGTGGGATTCGTGCGCCTCGAAGTGCGCGGCCTGCAGCAGCTCACGGAAGCGTCCCTGCTGCGACTGCTGCGCCGCTCGTGTCGGCATGCCGCGGACCTGCGGGCCGGGCGCAAGTCGAAGCAGGTGGCGACCACGCGGACCGGCTGGACCCCCTGCGACGACGAGAGCTGCACACTGCTCGAGCAGCTCACGCTCCCAGATGGGACGCGAGTCCGCATCTTCGACTGCAATGGCGCGATCGTGATCTATGTTGTGACCTGAGCCATGTTCGACACGCTGCGCACCGGAATCGACGGTCTCGACAGTCTCCTCGGCGGTGGAATCCGGTATCCAGCGCAGACCGCAGCATTCGTGTTCGTGACGGGCGGGCCTGGGACCGGCAAAACCCTGCTCGCACTCGAGTTGGTCGTGCGCGCCTGGCTCGATGCGCCGCACGGCAGCACGTGCCTGTTCTATTCGGTCGAGCAGTCACCTGAGAACCTGCAGTCCAAGCTGGCCTCCGACTTCGAGTACTTCGGGAGTCAGGCAGAGATCCACCTGCTCGACCGCGAGGTACCGGGACGGCTCTGCCTCGAAGCGCGCCAGGACGGTCGCACGACGCGACTCGTCCTCACGCAGGCGATCGCGGCGAACCTGCAACGGGATCTCGCTCGCGGCGGCCTCGTCGATGTGGATTGGATCCAAGCAGAGATCGGCAACTACGGATTGACCGGCAGCGTGCACATGGTGGTGCTCGACAATGTCGGCCTGCTGCTGACGGACCTGGACTACTTCGGCAAGCGCACCGCGCTGCTCGAAACCCGGCGCAAGCTGATCCAGAGCCGCATCCATGGCATCTTCGTGCAGGAGGAGACGGATCCACGCGACCTGCGACTGCCGAGTGCAGAAGAGTTCTCGACCGACCTCCTCGTGCGCCTCGCCTTCCGCGACCACGGCGAGTCGTTCAAGGCCCGCACCGTCGAGATCCTGAAGGCCCGGCATCAGTACTACTACCGCGGTACACATCACTTCTCGATCGCCGGGCGCGGCATCAACCGGGACATCTACCTCGGCGCCCGCAACGAACGCGGCCCCGGCATGCACATCTATCCATCAGTCCCCGCGCAGCTCTCGATCGCGCGCGATCGCAGCGGGTTCCGCGTGCCCCGACGCGGGGACCAGGTGCTCGACCTCGGTCATTCCCAACTCGCTGCCTGCTTCCTCAACGGTTCCGGCCCAACCGCAGGATCCTCGACCGTGATCCTCGCGGAACCGGGCACGCGCTACACGTACATGGCGCTGCGGTTCCTCGCCGCCGGACGCCGCGCGGGCGAACACACGATCATGGTCTCGACCAAGGAGGACCAGGACGCCCTACGAAGGATCTGCGCGAGAGAGCCTGCGCTGCGCGATTGGTGCCTCGAGGACGGCGACCGCTTCCGCCCCGGATTCCGGGTGCTCTACCTCCATCCCGAATTCATCAGCAGCGGCAAGTTCACGTGGGACTTGATGCGGATCGTCGAAGGGGGTCACGGTGGCGAAAGCGGTACGCCCGCGCGTCGACTGGCGTTCGACAACATCTTCCGGCTCGCCGACCGATTCCCGCTGATCAGCGATCAACGTTTCCTGATCCCTGCTTGGCTGGACCTGCTGCGCTACCGTGGTGTCACGCCGCTGTTCGTCGATCTCGTACCTCCCGGAGCTGCGCTCGCCAGGCGTGATTTCGATCCTTCGCCGTACATGACCACCTTCGACAACGTGTTCCACCTGTTCCTCGATGGCGCGGGTGCCGAACAGCGGCCCCACTTCCGTGTGCTGAAGTCGACCGCCAACGATTTCTCGCAAGTAGCCGTGCCGCTGAACTATCGGCAGGCCTGAAATGGGTCAGCAGGACGTCGAGCGCGATGCGGACGAGCATCAACTGCGATCGTTCATCCGCTCGCTGCTGCGGGACGTGCATGCACTCGAGAGGATGCTGGCCGGCGACATGTTCGAGCGCGGCCTGCGCCGCATCGGCGCCGAACAGGAGATGTTCCTGATCGATCGCGCCGGCAGAGCGGCTCCGCTCGCCGTGGAGCTGCTCGATCGCCTGCAGAGCCCGCACTTCACCACCGAGCTCGCCAGGTTCAATCTCGAGGCCAACCTGACGCCACGGCGCTACGGCGGGGATTGTCTGCGGCGCCTGCACGAGGAATTGGATGCGCGCGTCGCCGAAGCCGACGCGGCTGCTGCAACGCTCGGGGCGCAAGTGTTGTTGACCGGCATCCTGCCGACGCTTCGTCAGGAGGACCTCGGACTCGACAACATGACGCCGAATCCGCGGTATTTCGCGCTGAACCACGCGATCACCAAGCTGCGCGGGGGCCACTTCGACTTCCGGATCAAGGGAATCGACGAAATCGAGATCCAGCACGACAACGTGATGCTCGAGTCGTGCAACACCAGCTTTCAGGTGCACTTCCAGGTCGCTCCGCACGAGTTCGCGCGGCTCTACAACCTCGCGCAGGCGCTGGCTGGCCCCATCCTGGCCGCATCGGTCAACTCACCACTGCTGCTCGGTAGACGGCTGTGGCACGAGACGCGGATCGCGCTGTTCCAGCAGTCCGTCGATGCACGCTCGTCGGCACACAAGGCCAGGGGCCATCGGCCGCGCGTGCACTTCGGAGATCGATGGATCCGTGACTCGGTGCTCGAGATCTTCCGCGAGGACGTCGCCCGCTTCCGGGTCGTCCTGGCCACAGGCATCGACGAGGACCCCGAGGCACTCGTCGCCCGAGGCACGGCCCCCAGACTCACCGCACTCCGCCTGCACAACGGCACAGTGTACCGGTGGAACCGCCCGTGCTACGGCGTCCTGGACGGACGTCCGCACCTACGCATCGAGGCGCGGTTTCTGCCAGCTGGGCCGACGACGATCGACGAAGTCGCCAACGCCGCGATGTTCTTCGGACTCATGAGCGCCCTCGCCGAGGAGTACTCCGACATCCGCGAAGTCATGGCATTCGATGATGCCCGCGCCAACTTCGCTCGTGCCGCCCGGAACGGCTTGCAGGCGCAATTCACCTGGTTGCACGGGAAGGAATACTCCGCACGGGAGCTCCTGCTCGATCAGTTGCTGCCGCTCGCGCGCCAAGGACTCCTGCAAGCCGACATCGATGGCGGCGACGTGGAGCACTACCTCGGTGTCTTCGAGGGACGCATCCGCGCCGGTATGACCGGCGCAAACTGGATGCTCAAGTCGCTGGCCACGATGGGCACGGCCGGCACCGCCGACCACCGCCTTCGCACGCTGTGCCTGGCGATGCGGTCCCGGCAACAAAGCCATGCACCGGCGCATCGTTGGGATCTCGCCACGATGGCAGAAGCGGATGCCTGGCGGCACAGTTTCGAGAAGGTCGGTCAGTTCATGACCACCGACCTGTTCACGGTCCGGCCGCAGGATGTCGTCGACTTGGCGGCGAGTCTGATGGCATGGGAACACATCCGGCACGTGCCGGTGGAAGACGATGAGGGTCAGCTCGTCGGTCTCGTGACGCATCGTACTTTGATCCGCATGCTCGGCCGCGGCACAGATCGCGGCAGCGGGGATCCCGTGCCAGTGTCCACGATCATGAAGCGCGACCCGATCACGGTGGCACCGGAGACGCCGACGTTGGAGGCGATCGCGCTGATGCGCGAGCATCGCGTCGGCTGCCTGCCGGTCGTCGCGCGTGGCAAGCTGGTTGGAATCATCACTGAGCGAGACTTGATCAACGTCGCGGGCCAGCTGCTCGAACAGCATCTCCGGGAGCACCTTGGCGGATGACGGGGCCGGCTGCAGCCACGCCGATTGCGCGGGTGCTCGGTTGCGTGGATCGCGGGCACATGGGGCCCCTCGTGCTCGCGATCGGGGGCATCCACGGCAACGAGCCCGCTGGTGTGCAGGCCGCACAGCGAGTCATCGAAGTACTCGAGCAGGACGCCATCCCCCTGCGCGGGAAGTTCGTGGCGCTCGCCGGCAACCTTGCCGCACTCGCCCAGCGGCGCCGCTACATCGACATGGACCTGAACCGCCTTTGGGCTGCTCCGGGTCCGGCAACGGCGGCGGACCATGCCGAGCAACGCGCCCTCGCCATGACGTTCGAGGAGCTCGTGACCGGGTGGCGTGGACCCGTCATCGCGATCGATCTGCACACGAGTTCTGCTGATGGAACGCCGTTCACGTGTGCAGCCGATACGCTGCCGAATCGCAAGCTTGCGTTGGCGCTGCCGGTTCCGCTCGTGCTCGGGCTCGAGGAAGCCGTGGCAGGCACCCTGCTCGAGTGGTTCAGCATGCGCGGCCATGTTGCGCTCGCGATCGAAGGCGGGCGACACGACCGGCCGGCGACCGCCGAGAACCTCGAAGCCGCGCTCTGGCTCCTTCTCGTTTCGTCCGCCGCCTTGGGCGCGGACCAAGCACCGGATCTGGCGATGCACCGCGGACGTCTCGCCGCGGCTGCAGCGGGAATGCCACCGGCCGTCGAGATCAGACACCGGCGCACGATCTCGACAGCTTGTCGTTTTCGCATGCTCCGCGAGCTGCGTTCGTTCGATCCAGTACATCCGCGCCAGGCGATCGCCGAGGACTTGCGTGGGCCGATCCATCCGCCCTTCCGCGGTCGCGTCCTGCTGCCCCTGTACCAAGCCGATGGCGAGGACGGCTTCTTTCTGGCACGCGACGTGCCTGCATGGTCTCTCGTGTTCACGCATTGGGCACGCCGCCTCGGACTGGATCGACTGCTACGGCTCGTGCCTGGGATCCGGTCCGAACGCGGCGACGCACGGGTGCTCTCAGTTGCAGGCGCCACGGCGCGTTGGCTCCCGCAAGCGCTGTTCCGCCTGTTCGGATTTCGGCGTCGCACTGCATGCGGACGGCGATGGCGTTATCTGCGGAGGCTCCCGAATCCGGAGGCAATCGAGCTGCTGCGTCACTCGAGGAGCCGGGCCTGACCGCCTGACCCGCCGCAGTTTCGTCGTTCGCGAGCGGATTTTTTGCCCGAAGGTGGCCTTCCCGATCCATCGTGGTCATGACAACCACGACAACTCGGCAGCTATCACTGCCGCACGGATCCCTGTTCCCGCTCGAACTCACAGCTGATCTGGGCAAGGAGGAGCTGCAGCAGCGGATGCTGCAGGCACTGCGCGGCGGAGAGATTTGCAACCGCGCACTCGCGTTCTACCTCGCCGACATGGAGCGGCGGGAGCTGCACCGCGAGTTCGGCTGTAACGACACGGCCATGTTCGCCGTGCAGCATCTCGGACTCAGCCGGGGCCGGGCGCGTGACCTGCTGACGACCGGCCGCAAACTCGCTGGTCTCCGCCGGCTGGATGCCGCGTTCGCCAACGGGAAGCTCAGCTGGTCGAAGGTCCGCCGCCTCGCGCGCGTGGCTACGCCGCAGAGCGAGCATGCTTGGATCACGCACGCCAAACATCTGTCGCACGAGGAGGTGGATGCTCTCGTTTCCCTTGCCAAGGAGGGCGACTGGCCTGCGCGCTCGACCGCGGTAGGCCGAACCCCTCCGCGCAAGCGCATCACACTCAGCGTTCAGCAGCGCGAGGCCTGGGAGATCGCACGGGCCGTCGTCGCGCAGAAATCGCATCGTGTCGTGGTTTCCGATGCCGACGTCCTCGACGCGCTTCTGCGGCGCTTCCTGGAGGTCCCGCTCGGGGAGAGCCCCGTACCGGTGGAAATGTCGGGCCAGAGCCCGCACGTCGCTGCGCGACCGCGCGCCGCACGCGTGACGCGGCGCCCCCCCAGCGCGCAGCTGCGCACGACCAGCACCCCGGCGGTACTGACGAACCGCAACCCGCAGTCGCGTCGAGCCGATCGCTCGGATGCTCCGAGTCCAGGGCGTGGCCCGCACGCCAGCAGACCCGGCGGCAAGCATGCTGCTGGCCTGGACGCGCCGGCCGGTGATCGGCACCGCCACGTGCGCCCTTCGCGCAGAGCAACGCGCAAACGGCAATCCTGAGTGCCGTGGGCCCGAGACCTCCGACATTCGCGACTGCGCATCGCAGTGCAACCCGGCCGTCAGTCCGCCGCATGGATTCCCGACCACTTGCGGGCGCGCAATCGGCAGCGCCAGCACTGCCCAACCTCACTTCGCGCGTTGCTGCACGAGAATCTGGTCCACGACGCTCGGATCGGCCAGCGTGGTCAAGTCACCGAATCCATCTGCATGTCCTTCCGCGATTCGCCGCAAGATGCGCCGCATGATCTTGCCCGAGCGGGTCTTGGGCAGTCCGGGAACGAGGAGCACCCGGTCGGGCGCAGCGAACGGTCCGATCTCCCGCCTGACTTGGTCGCGCAGTGCGCCGATCACCTGGTCTTCGTCGTCGACGACTGCGCCGGCCCGCAGCAGGACGAAGGCTTGGATGCCGGACCCCTTGATCTCATGCGGATAGCCGACGACAGCGGCTTCGGCGACCAGGTCGTGTCCGACGAGCGCACTCTCGATCTCAGCGGTCCCCAGACGGTGTCCAGAGACGTTCAAGACGTCGTCGACCCGCCCGGTGATCCAGTAGTAGCCGTCGTCATCTCGCAGGCACCCATCACCCGTGAAGTAGAGACCTGGATACTGCGAGTAATACGTCTCACGGAACCTCGCATGATCGCCGAGCACAGTTCTAGCCTGACCGGGCCACGTGCCCCGCAGGCACAGGTTGCCGCGAACCCCACCCCCTTCGAGTTCGCGTCCCTGATCGTCGACGAGTACGGGCTGGACACCGAAGTACGGCAGCGTCGCAGAGCCGGGCTTCGGGTCGATCGCTCCGGGCAACGGCGTGATCAGGATCCCGCCGGTTTCGGTCTGCCACCACGTGTCCACAACTGCGCAACGGCCTTCCCCGACGACCCGGTGATACCACTCCCAGATCTCCGGGTTGATCGGCTCACCGACACTGCCCAGAACACGCAGCGAGGTCCGCTGCGCACGCCGCACGTATTCGTCACCTGCCTTCGCAATCGCACGCAGCGCCGTAGGAGCCGTGTAGAAAATGGTCGCGCGCAGATCGTCAACGACCTGCCAATACCTCCCCGCATCAGGGTAGACCGGTGTCGATTCGAACATCACCGTGGTCGCGCCGTTGCAAAGCGGTCCGTACACGATGTAGCTGTGCCCGGTGATCCATCCGATGTCGGCCGCGCAGAAATGCACGTCGCCCTCATGCCAGTCGAACACGTGCTTGTGCGTGTGTGCCGCGAACAGGAGGTAGCCCGCCGTCGTGTGCAGGACGCCCTTCGGCTTGCCCGTAGAACCGGATGTGTAGAGCACGAACAGGGGCGCTTCCGAGTCCATCCACTCGACTGGGCAGCTCGCACGCTCCTTCTGCTCCTCGTCAGCGAGCCAGAGATCCCTGCCGGCCTGCATCGGCACGTCCGTGTCGGTTCGCCGCACGACGAGCACCCGGCTCACGCGCGTTCCGGCAATCGCTCGGTCGACAGTCGCCTTCAGCGGTATCCGACGCCCGCCGCGACAGCCTTCGTTCGCAGTGAGCACGATCCGGCAGTCGGCGTCGAGAATCCGCCCCCGCAGAGACTCCGCCGAGAAGCCCGCGAACACCACGGAGTGGATCGCTCCGATGCGGGCGCAGGCGAGCATGCTGAACGCGAGCTCCTTCACCATGGGCAGGTAGAGGCACACGCGGTCGCCACGCCGCACGCCATGCGTGAGGAGCACGTTGGCGATTCGTGACACACCTTGGTGCAGGTCCCGGTACGTGATCGTTTCGTACTGGCCTGGTTCGTCGCCCACCCACAGGATCGCCGGCTGGTCTGCCCGTTCCGGGAGGTGCCGGTCGACACAGTTGAAGGCTGCATTCAATTTGCCGCCGACGAACCACGCGTTCTCACCGGCAGCGAAGTCGGATTGCACGACCGTGTGGTACGGATGGAAGAACGAAAGCAGGCTCGCCTCGCGGTCCCAGAACCCCTCGGGATCGCGAATCGAGTCCTCGTACCGCTGCAGGTACTCGTCGTGGGAACCGATATGAGCTCGACGCCGGACGGCGACTGGAATCGGGTGCTTCGGAACATTCATGGGCTGCTGCTGCAAGGATTCTCGGCTCGCTCAGGGGAGTGTTGCATGCACAACGAATCCATCGGGGGCTGCGCTGGACCAACGAACTTCCACCATCCGAGGATCTCGCACCTCGATCCCTGGGAACATGCCGACTTGGCCTCGGAGGAGGCAGAATGCACCAGCGGGCGCGGCAGCCGCGGGACGCTCCGGAGGAGACTCTCCGTCGCTCAGCCGCAGCCACGCGCCGTTGCCTCGCCACTGGCTCATGCGCCGTAGCTGACTGCCGACCTCTACCGGGATCCGATCGAGCAGATCCTCGAACGCCTCACGATCGCGCAGACCGATCTCGCATGCGATCGCGCGATCCTGGATGCGCAGCCAGACCCTGCCGTCGCAAGCGACCAGAAGCTCGCGCACGTCGCTCAAGATTCGAAGCGGCATGGCTTGCAACAGCATGGAAAAGGGACCGCCACCGCTGGTGCCTTCCAACAGGGCATCCACGATTGCGAGCAACGCGTCCGGGGACATGGAAGCGCTCAGCTCGAGCAGGGAATCACCGGCGGAGAGTCCGTTGGCGGCCTGTCGCCCGCGGAACAGGCTCGCAAACCGACTCGTTCCGGCACCGAGCCAGCCTCGGTACTGCTGCTCCTGACGCGTCAGCAGCAACGGACCGAGGTCCCCCAATCCGCAGGCCTCGATCGCACGGAGCGCGATCAGGCCGCGAGCACCCGTAGCCCGCAGGCGCGCCCTGAGCGCATCGATTGCGAGTGCACAGTCCAAGTACAGCCAATCCTCATTCGAGGTTGGCGTCAGCCGCGACCAGGCGTGCGCGAAGGAGGTCGAGTCCGCCAAGGTCGGCCACCCCACGTCGAGATCCGGTGCAACCAAGTACGACAGACCATCCTCGTGTGCAGTCGGCAGATCGAAGCGCGCCCCCAACGACCCGAGCATGCCGGACTCAGGCTCCTGCACGACCAGGATGGCGCCACCCGGTATCCGATGCGCGAACTCCGGCACCGCCACGCCTGCTTCGTGTGTGCAAGCTGCCAGGAGCAGCAACGCACAGCGCAGCGGGAGCTTCATCGTTGGGCGCGCAGGAAGCGCAGCAGCGTTCGCACACCGAATCCGGTGGCGCCGTGCCGCCAATAGTCTCTGGTCCGACCTTCCCAGGCCGTTCCCGCTATGTCGAGGTGGGCCCAGGGCGTTCCCTCGACGAACGCAGCCAGGAACGCCGCGCCCGCAATGGTGCCACCTCCATCCCCGGGTGAGTTGATGTTTCGCAGGTCGGCGAAGCGGCTCTTCATCTGCTCGCGGTGTGCCGGCCACAGCGGCAGCTGCCAGAGTGGCTCTGCTGCGTACGTTCCGGCGTCGATCAGCTCATCGATGAGCTCCTGGTCGGTCCCAAGGATGCCGGCTGCCTCGTGACCCAGCGCAACGATGCAGGCGCCGGTCAGCGTCGCCAGATCGACGATTCGATCCGGCGCGTAGACCTTCTTGCACCATGCGAGCGCATCTGCCAGGACGAGTCGACCTTCGGCATCCGTGTTCAGTACTTCGATCGTCGTGCCGTCGCATGCCCGTACGACATCGCCCGGTCGCTGCGCGTCCGCGTCCGGCATGTTCTCCACCGCAGCGATGATTCCGAGCACGCGTAGCCTGCGCGCGTCCGACATGCCCCCGTGCCGGATCGCGTGGAACAGGCCGAGCACTGCTGCGCCGCCGCACATGTCGTAGCGCATCTCGTCCATCTTCGCTGACGGTTTGATCGAGATACCGCCAGAGTCGAACGTCAGGCCCTTCCCCACGATCGCGACCGTACGCTTTGCACCCGCAGGACGGTGGTCCAGCACGATGAGTTTTGGCGGCAAGGCGCTGCCACGTGCGACTCCGAGCAGAGCTCCCATGCCAAGCTGCTCGAGCGCGCGCCGTTCGAGGATCCGCACACGCACGGAGCCCCCGCCCAACTTGCGTGCTTCGGCTGCCAGATACGCCGGCGTCGCCAGGTTCGGCGGCATGTCCGCGAGCCGGCGCGCGAATGCCGTGGCCTCGGCGCCGATACGGCCTAGCTCCCAGCCACTCTCGAACCCCCGCCGCCAGACCGCGGCACCGCCCACCAGCCGCACGTCTGCGCGCTGCCCCTTCCGCGGCTTCGGCGTTTCCTTGCGCGGCGGTTCGTAGCGGTAGGCACCGAGGATCAGTCCTTCGCTGACAGCCGCGCCGACCTGCTCGGCCTCCAGCTTCGCGAACAGTTCGAGTTCGAGGCGGAGCTCGAACTGGCTCACGCCCTGCTCCTCGGCCGCTGACTGGGCAAGCGCGGCGGCGCGCCGGATGCGCTCCGCATCGAGATCCTTCGCTTTCCCCAGTCCGATGATCAACAGCCGCGCCGGTGCATTCCGCGCCTGCGGACGAAAAACGGCCGTCCTGCGGAACTGCTTGGGCAGGTCTCCCGTCGCCTCCGCAGACTTCACTGCTGCTTCGAGATCAGCGCCGACCTTCGGTACCCGGTCTTCGAGGCGGAATGCGACAGTCAGGTCGCTGCGGCCGACTCTTGCGGTCGCTGGGAGCAAACGAAGCTTCATCGCGGAGTGGTTTAGCCCGTCGTGTGCAGACGTGCCACGCACGACCGAGGCGAAATCCCAGCAGGTGCTGCTGCGCGCCCAGTCGCCAACGAGGGGCACCGAATGCACGGGTCGATCGATCGACTCCACACTCCGGTCCCCAAGCACGCAGCGCGTCTGCGCGCCGTGCACCCCGTCGACGGTGGCGTCAGCCACCGTCGAGTGGCGGGCGATGCGCGATGCTGCGCCGCTCGCAGCAGGGGGCATGCGTGATCCGGACCCGGCCTCGGCGCGACGCGGGGGTTTGGGAACAGCCTCTCAGACGCGGCGCGTGCGGGAACGCCGTGAAGTGCTAGCGCGTGACCCGAGGAATCGTCCGGCCGTACGCCATCCGTTCGACGCATGCCGCGCCACCGCAAGGGCGTCCTCCGCGGCGACACTCGGCGCCGAACCCTCGCTCACCGCGAGGCTCCGACGCCAGCGCAGTTCAGCGGATGATCCCCTCGACAGCGTCGCTTGCCACGAGGTTCGCTGGGTTGGCCCCCGGGTCAGCGATGATCGCCTGGCCGACGAAGTGCACGCCGCTCCAACCAGGACCACTTGGCACGCCCACCTGCAGTTTGATCGAGCCTGCTGCATCGGTCGCAACCGGGATCGCGAGGATCTGGTCGCCGTACAACTTGCAGCCGGTCATCCCGAGCGGGGTGAGATCGATCGGCAGCGGCACATTCAGCCACAGCTGGCGGCTCACGCCGATTGCCAGGATGCCAGGCAGACTCGCGTTCGCACCAGCGAGTTGGAAGGTGAAGGCGGGATCCCCGAGCTTCGGTGCTCCAGCATGTTGGAACTGCGCCAGTGCGCCCCCCTTGCCCGCGCAAGCATCGCCGAACAGCAGCAGGGCCGCGTTCGGATCGACCCCGACGTCGATGTCGTTGATCTTGTTGCTCCCGGTTGCCGAATAGATGGGCGTCGCCACTGGGAACATGTAGACATCACTGACCGTGCAGTAGCAGAAGGGAGCGGCACCAGAGGCGTTCGCGATCGAAAGGATCGGCCCCTTGCCGGTTGCCTGCAGCAGCGTTGAGTTCCCGGTTGTGATGTCGATCGACCGGAGCTCGCCGGCGTCGTTGCCTCCGATCAATGTGTTGCCCAGGAATCCGATCGAGCGCAGGCCAGCGTAGCTCGTGCCGATCGTGCGCACCGCAGAAGTCGCCAAGTCCACCTCGATCAGCGTGCTGTTCGTGTTCACGAGGTAGGACGCGACGTAGAGCTTCCCGTTTCGCTCTGCCAGGTCATAGGCGCGCGCCAGGGGTGCCAGCAACGTCATCGTGCCGCAGCCGCACTTCTGTCCCTCGTAGACGCCGGGGGCGCTTCCCGCCGCAACGGTGACGAAGATCTTCGGGCCGATCACGAGTGCGCGGACGATTCCGCCCACGACGCCCTTCAACTGGATGACCGCCCGCGAGGTCGTCTCGTTCCCGCGCGCAGTCAAGTCGAGCACCGTCGGCACGACCGAAGTCTGGAGCTGTGTTCCCGCGAAGACGTGATCGAGGGCCGCGGGATCGACGGCCACCATCGAGTAGGCACCATCCTTGATCGTCGCAGGGCGTCTGGTCGGCGTAACCAGGCGCGTAAGCGGCTCCACGAACGTCAGGGGGATGCCGCCGGCAGTCGTTTCGGCGACGACGACGTAGTTGCTCGGCACCTGCGCCACGAGCGCAGCACCCAAGACCAGGAAGGCAGAGAGCAGACGTGCGGACATGGGCTGGACCTCCGGCCCGGGAGCCTAGCCACGTGTCCGGGGCGCGCCAGGGGGGGCGGCCGGTTCACGCCGTGGGACGGCTGCCCCGGCGGACCATCATGACGATGTAAACGGGCAGCCCGACCGCAAGGATCGCGAGGCAGATCAATGCGTTGCCGCGCTCGTTCGGGTCGAGCAGCATCTGGAGGACGACGAACACCGCGACGACCATGAACACCAGCGGCGCCCACGGGTATCCGTGGCAGCGATAGGGTCTGGCGGCCGAAGGAAGTCGCCGTCGCAGGACGAAGACGGCACCAACGGTCAGCGCGTAGAAGATCAGCGAGACGAACACGACGGCATTCGTGATGTACTCGAACTTCCTCCAGCCGATGACCCACAGCATGCCGATCGCGGCCTGCACCCAGATCGAGACGGTCGGTGTGCCGTGTACGGGATGCACGTGCACGAGCCGGCGCGGCACGAGACGATCCTGTGCCATCGCGTAGAACGCGCGCGGTGACGACAGCAGATTCGGGTTCGCCGCGCCGAGCACGCTGATGGCGATCAAGACGGAGAGGTAGGACGACACGCCGGGGGC
This sequence comes from uncultured candidatus Brocadiaceae bacterium, assembly GCA_964483245.1. Taxonomy (GTDB): domain Bacteria; phylum Planctomycetota; class UBA1135; order UBA1135; family UBA2386; genus CAZABP01. The sequence goes on from CAZABP010000038.1 coordinate 20,058, forward strand.
AAAGATCCGCTCCACGGTCAACCGAGGCACCTGGGCCTCCTGATCGCCTGGGATGCGCAGCATCTCCTCGAGCGGCACGACGTGGAGATAGACCGCGTTGACCAGTAGGTATACGGCGATCAGGATCAGCAGTCCGAGGATCAGTCCGCGTGGCAAGTCGCGCTCGGGTCGCTTCAACTCGGCCGCGTTGAATGGGAGCTGGTACCAGCCCTCGTACGCCCAGAAGATCGCGACGGCGGCCGCAACGAATCCTGCGAGCATCGACGTCGGCTCGGCTGCAGGTTGACCAGGAGCACTGGCGCTGGTTCCTACACCCGCGAGCGCGAAGCCACCGGCGACGAGCAGGCCCAAGGCGATGAGCTTCGCGAACGTGGATAGGTTCTGCACGGCCGCGCCGATGTGGACGCCGAAGTGGTTGGCGAAGGCCAGGAGCAGGATCATCGCGAGCGCCAGGACCAGCTCGACGAACTCCAGCGCATCCGGCCCGATACCGAACAACGGTGAGAGGTTCTCGCCGAACGCGACTGCCAGCGCCGCCAGCGTTCCGCAGTTGATGACCCAGAAGAATGCCCAGCCGTACAGGAAGGCGGGAAATGCCCCGTAGGCCTCGCGCAGGAATGCGTACTGTCCGCCAGCTTGCGGCAGCATCGCGCCGAGCTCGGCGTACGCGAATGCCCCGAACAGGCAGACAAGACCGAGTCCTGCCCACAGCAGGAAGATCGCGCCTTCGTGCGGAACGTTGTGCGCGATCGTCAGCGGCTTCATGAAGATGCCGGAGCCGATCACGGCGCCGACGGTGATCGAAACCGCGCTGATCGGGCCGAGGCGGCGCTTGAGCTGCCCTTCCTGCATGTCGTGCGAACGTAACGTCGTCGCACCGAAAAACTCAACGCGGCGGCGCGACCCGCACTCGCTTCGACTTCGGTCCGTTGGGTGCCGCCTGCGGGGTTCAGAGCGCCGCGAGCAGGGCGGCCAGAGAGATCACGTCGAGCCGATTGTGCTCGAAGACGGCCTCGATCGGGCCACTGCCGTCGCGCAGGTAGGAAAGAAACGCGGCGGGAGCCTCCGCTCCCGCAGGTCCCCGTCACGCCGCAGGCCGAGGACGTGCTGCTCGACCGTGCGGAGACGGACGTCGGGCCAATCGGCGCGACGCGCGCGACGCGCGAGATAGTAGAGATCGAGATGGCGCGTGGTCAGCACCGGCGCCTCGATCCGGTGCAACGCCATGCGCGAGGCGAGGCGATGTCGGTCAAAAGTCTTGCCGACGAACGTGACGGGCACCGGACGATCACGCAAGCGCTCGGCTACGTGCTGCAGGGCGGCCGCTTCCTCGCCAAAACTGCGCAGGAACACCTGTTCCACCAGGAGGGCATCGGCCTCGATCCACGCGAGCCCGATCAGGAAAACGACCGTACCGGCGCCACCGGACAACCCGGTCGTTTCCGTATCGAGGAACAGGCACTCAGCCAACTGAAGGTCCCGCCACGCCGGATCGCGACTCAGCTCCACCAGACGATCGCGATCGAGCGCGTGCAACATGCGCAGCGGCACGCGGCCGTGCATGTGATCGAGACCGTAGCGCATACGGCGGAGGAAGCAGCGACCGCGCTCATTCGCAAGATCCTCGCCGGGGGGCAGCCGCGCGGGCGTACGCGTATGCAAGCGTGCCAACCGTGCGCGGAGCTGCTCGGCGATGCCGCCCTCGGCGGAAGCATCGAGGCGACGCCGCAGCTTCGCGCGGAAATCCGTCACCGTAACAAGCCCGCGAGTAGCGTCCGCGCCAGCTCCTTGCCGCGGAGTCCCTGATCGACGCTGGGGCCGATGCAGCCCGGGCATCCGCTTCGGCATGCGCAGCGCGTGACCAGACCAAGGGCTGCATGCAGGATTTCGCGATGGACGTGGAAGATCCGCTCGCTGAGTCCGACACCGTCGGGCATCGCGTCGTAGATCGTGAGTGTCGGTCGCTCGAAATGCGGGTGCCTGACCTCGGAGCTCACGCGCACGTCGCCAGGGTCGACGCGGACGAACAGCGGCACCAGCCCTTGCACGAGTCCGGCGATCCCGCGCAACCCACCGGCGTCGGCGCTTTGGGTCAAGCCGACCTCGGCCACGAGCTCGGGTGCCAATGCGAGCATGCAGGCTTCGGTCTCGAACTCTTCGGGTGGCAAATGGATCTCTCCCGCCCCGACGTTTTCGTTCGTGTAGAACCGGACCTTCTTGTAACCCTTGGCCAGCGAGGAGACGTGCACCTCACCGCGCCAGGCGACGTAGGTCGCATGCATGCGCTGCTCGTCGAGGTGCAGCACGCGTACCTCGGTCTCGACTTCGGCCGTCGTCCAGTAGTCGACATCGACCTTTCGCACGTACGCCCGCCGGTCGTGCCAGTCGAGTTCCTCCACCTGGTACTGCTCACCCTGATGGCCGTAGATCGCGCCCTCGTGGACTTCGGTCATCGCGGCAGCTCGATCGATCTCCGCCAGCACATTGCGGGTGTCGCGATCCATGATCACGACGTTGTCGACGTCGACCGCCGAGAGACTCACGCCATCGGCCGGATACGTGAGTCCGGCGAAGTGGTATCTCCCACCCTCGCGGACCACCAGCCGCAAGTCGTCGGTCAAGAAGTCGAGCACCTCGCGGAGGTGGGGAGTCTTGCCGAACGCTTCCGCTTCGCCCCGGTCGGCGGCAGCGCGTGAGCAGTCGAACGGCAGCTCGAAGGCTGCGCACTTGACGTGATTCGTCAGGATGATTGGGTTGTCTGGATCAATCGCCACCGCCTCGCGTGTGGTCTCGAACAGCCATCCCGGCGCTTGCACCAGGAACTGGTCGATCGCGAAGGGCCGCGCGATGAACAGGACGGCGCTCGCGCGCTGGCGCCGCCCGACACGGCCGGCGCGTTGAAACGTGGCTGCCACCGTGCCCGGATAGCCGACGAGTACGCAGACGTCCAGCGAGCCGATGTCGACGCCCAGCTCGAGCGCGGACGTGGAGACAACCGTCGTGATCGTGCCGGCTCGCAAGCCCTGCTCGATCTTCCGTCGGAGGTCCGGCAGGTATCCACCGCGGTAACCGGCGATCCGCTCCTGGTCTACATTCTTCGCCGCGGCTTCATCGCGGAGATACTTGAGGAGTACCTCGAGCGTATTGCGCGCGCGCGTGAAGTAGATCGCTTGCAGATCACTGGCGACCAGGTGAGCGCCAATCCGACGCGCCGACTCGAGCGACGACATGCGAGCGCCCTGGACCGCGGAGACGAGCGGCGGATTCACGAACAGGAAGTGCTTGGGACCGCACGCGCTGCCGTCTTCGTCGACGACTTCGACGGGCACCTCGAGGAGTCGCTGCACGTGCTCGCCGGGATTGCTGATCGTCGCGCTGGCCGCGCAGAAGACCGGGTTGCTGCCATAGTGGGCACAGATGCGCCGCAGGCGGCGCAGCACATTCGCGACGTGCGACCCGTACACGCCCGACAGTGTGTGCACCTCGTCGATGACGACGTAGGCAAGACCGGTGAACAAGCCCTGCCACTTGGTGTGGTTTGGCAGGATTCCGGCGTGCAGCATGTGCGGATTCGTGAGCACCAGCTGCCCTGTCTCACGCAGTGCGCGCCGCTGGGCCGGAGGCGTGTCCCCGTCGTACACGGCGAGGACGAAGTCGGGATGACCGCTTTCGCGCACGAGCCGCTCCAGGTCCGCCACCTGATCACGGGCGAGCGCCTTGGTCGGGTACAGGCAGAGCGCGCGCGCAGCTCCGCGACTGCGCAGCAGGTGGTCGAGGACCGGGAGCTGGTAGCACAGCGACTTGCCCGAGGCGGTCGGCGTCGCGACGACGACATGGCGACCATCGTGCAGCCGGTCTGCGGCCTCACGCTGATGCGTGTACAGCGAGGCGATACCGCGCGACTCGAAAGCTGCGCGCAGTGGCGGATGAACCCAATCCGGCCAGGGACGGAGCTTGGCCGGCCGAGCGGCTACGGCGTGATGAGCAACGACGGTGCCGGGTCCATCCTCCCGGCCGGACGCAAGGGCGTCGATCAGCTCGGCAACGTCCATGGGTCGTCGGCCCCGCGGCGGTCAGCGATCGAGTGGGACCATGCTGCGCGCCACGTTCGACTGGTCGAGCGCCGCGAGCGCCTTTGCCAGGGCACTCCGTGTCGCCATGCCGAACAATTGCAGCGGACTGCGTGGGATCATCGAGGTTTCACTCGCCTGGACGTGCGCGAACTGCTCATCGAACAGAGTCTTGCGCTGACCATCCGCATCCGCAGGCCCGCGTACGACCAGTCGGAGTCCTACCTGCGCGAACGACGCGCGGCCGGTCACCTCCTCCGTGATGCCACCGCGCCAATTGACGATGGACGGCATCAGGATCAGCGTCGTGGGCTTGGGCTGCGTCGCCACCTCGGTGAACAGCGCGCCGGAATCCAGTTCACGACGGATCAGGTCATCGAGCATCGCGGCGGGCGGACGCGCCCAGCGGCCATCGTCGGCGTAGACGGTAGGTTTGCTGCTCGCCTCCTCGATCGGGGCGCGCTCGTCGGCGCATGGCGTCACGAAGACGTCCCGATCGACCGGCACCTGGCTTCGGTAGCCGGTCGGCCGATACAGCGCCTCGTTTTCGGCGAGGTCCATCCTCGGCGCCGACTTGCATCCGGCAAGCACGAGCAGCGCCACGCCGCACCCAAGGTCCCGCGCAAAACGGGGAAACGGGACCGCCATCCTGTCGAATCCACCCATGCGCGGAAGCTTAGCTTCCGGCAGCCGCGAACCCGCAACCGACCGTGCGGGATTCGTCAGCTGCCGCGCGCGAAGCTGGTCAGCAGGGTCGCGTCGCGCTCGCGCAGCTCGAACAGCACGCCCGGTACACGAGGACTCTGGACGACGGTCTTGTCGCCGCGTACCGACACCTCGAGCCAACCGAGCTCATCGCCGTTCGCTCTTTGCAGTGAAAAGCGGATCGTCTGCTGTGGCTCCGGCAGTGCCCCGGCATCGTGGACGGCGGTGGCACGGAGCTCCTGCAGGCGTTCCACGACCTCCTGCGCACCGGCGATGACACCGGGCTCACCCTCCTCGTGCCATTTTCCGTCCGGGGCCAGCTGCAGCAGTCGCTTGCCGCCGCGCACGCGGATCTCGAGGCGTGGCACGGCCCCCGGCAGACCGAGTTGCAGCACGTCGCGGCCGGCGTACTCGTTCCAGCTCCGGCGCAACAGGCGCGCCGGTTCCGCCGGCACGCGCGCATGAACCTCTTCGTCGACGCGGCGCGCGAGGACGCGGCCCTCGACCGCAGCTCCGACACGGAGACGGACGGGCGGACGGCCTGTCGATTCGGTCAATTCGACTTCGATCGCCGCTGCGTCGAGGCCACGACGAGCCGGGTCGGCCTCGAACTCATCGACGAACTCTTCGATGACGAGCGCCCGCAATGCAGCGAGCAGCTCGGCAACCGCCGTCGGGTCCGTGTCGAGGAGATGCGGCTGGTGCATGCGCCACCCGTCACCCACACCCCGCCGGAGCTCGAGTGGCTCACGCCCCTCCCCCTCGATCCGGATCCTGGTCAGCCGTTCGACCGGGAACGGCAGCAAGAGACGGGAACGCAGCGAATCGAGCGGCACTTCGAAGATCCGACTCAGGTCGGTCGACAGGATGCGGAAGTGCAGGTCGCGACGGGGCGCATAGCCGAGCAACGACCCACTCGCTTCACGCCAGAATTCGACGACCTCTTCACCCATCGCGCCACGCACGATGAACCGCAGTTCCGGCTCACCGCGCACTGCACTGACATTGCCTGGCACGAACTGCTCCACGAGGATTCCGCTGATCGCCTGGACGAGCTGCCAGGCTTGTGCCGCATCGGCGCGCATCCGACGTGGATGGCGGAGCTCCCAACCACTGGCCGTCCGGGCGAGTCCGAGCTGCATTTCGCCACCGGTCTGCAGCCGGCGCACGAGCGTCAGCTCCTCGACCTGATCGGGCGGGTGCATCAGCACGAGTCGTTCGCGCAGGTCGTCCACGTTGCCTTGCAACGACGAGAACAGGCCCAGGTGACCCCGGTGCACGACGCCTCCGACCCGCACGTAGATCTCGTGCGGCAGCAGCGCCTGTGTGCCCAGTTCGAACTGCTGCGTCGTCCCATCGTCGAACTCGACGGCGAACTCGGCGCGTGGCGGCAGCAGTCCCTTGTCGCGCAAGCCCTCATCCCCCAGCTCGGCAGCCTCGGCGAATCGCGTCAGACGGGCAGCATCCCACTGCGCAGCGAGCTGGTCGATGAATGCGTTGGAGGCTTCGTCCTCGATCGGCTCCACCAGGCGGAAACCGCGTGCGCCACGCACGAGGACGACCGTCGGCCGTTCCGGGCCGGAGCGGATCCGCAAGCGCTCAGCCCGATGGATCGACCGACCCTGCAGCGCAGGCTTTGCGATGCTCTCGCTGGGTGCCGCTGGTTCATCACGCAGCGCGAGCCATGCCAATCCGGCGGCCAGGAGGGCCAGCACGATCGGACCGCGCCAACCCATGTCAGGCGCGCCTCCGCAGCAGGAACACGACGAACCCCAGGATGGCCAGCGCACCGGGGAGTCCGAACACGAGCAGCCACTGCACATGGTGCAACCGCTGCGGCGACAGATCGAGGCGCCTGGACTGATACCGCTCGCCGCGCACCTGCACGAGGACCTTCCGTTCGGCAAGCCACTGCATGATGTTCAGACCGAGATCGCCATTGCCGCCGACCCGGAAGCCAGCGTTGTTCAGCACGATGCCGCCGAACAGCACGAGATGACCGTTGCGACTGCCATCGCTGCCAGCGATGTCGACGACGGCACCCACGCTGCGCTGCGCGTACGCACCCGGGTTTCGGGCTGGATGATCCGGCTGCACGTAGTCGACCGCCGGCTCGGCCCCGGGTGCCAACTCCACGCGCTGTTCGAGCCAGGCGTACGGGCCGGTCTGCAGCAGCGAGAGGTCGAGCTGCACACCAAGCGGTGGGTCACCTGGACGGGCGCGGATCTCGCGCGCCGCTTGCATGGTGGGCCGCGCCGTGCTGCGCGCTAGCGCGCGCGTTGCCGGATGCACCGGATTCAGCGCGAGTTGCAGCAGCTTGCTCTGCGGCCCCCCCATGGTCGTGCGGCTCGTTGGATCGACCACGAGATGGCAGACGAGATCCGAACCGATCTCGAAGCCGAGACGACTCCCGAGCTCGTCCAACGTCGGGTTCCAACTCGCCGGCTGCTCGACGTAGGACAAGTTGACGAACATCCGCCCGCCCCGGCGCAACCAGTCGGTGAGGAGTTGGGCGCTGCGCGCGGAGAGCTCGCTGCGCGGCTCGAGCAACGCGAGGACCGTGGCGTCCTCGGGCACGCGGCCGGCCTGCTCCAGGTTCAGCTCGGCGATCGCGAAGCCTTCATCGTCGAGTGCACCGATGAACTCGGAATACGTGTCCGCGTGACCCGCGCGGATGTTCGCCTCCTGGAGTCCGGTCAGCACATACAACTTCGGCGTGCCTTCCGCGAGCAGGCTGCGCAGCGCGGAGCTGATCGCAGTTTCGCCTTGGTAGTCGCGCAGGACGGGCAGCGGAGTCTGCCCCCCCGGGGTCGGCATACCGCTGCCCGGAATGTCGATCTCGGCCAGCTCACCGTCGATGTCGAGGATCTTGCTGCGCTCGCCGAGCTTGACGACGACGACGTTGCTGCGCTGCAGCGCGAGGACGCGGGCGGACTCGCGCGTATCGGCAGACTGCCGGCGCAGGTCGTGGTGGCGCACGGTCACCCGGTCGCCGCCATGGTGCGAGTAGAGTCGCAGCAGGTCGGATGTGAGTCCTTGCAGGTTGCGATAGATCTGGATCAGCCTGGCTTCGCGATCGTCACGGGCCTGCAGACCCTGCAGTGGCTCGTAGAAGGTCTGGATCTCGACCTGGCGCTCACCTGCGCGAATCTCCTCGAGCAGCGCGATGGTGTCGGCCGACATCGTGAAGCGCGCCTGGGGCGAAAGGTCGAGCGAGAATCGGAACTCGGGACGGGCCGCCACGAGCGTGACGAGGCCCCAGACCCCGAAGCCGAGCAGCAGCACGAGCAGCCACTGGATCCCGCGCGCGACGCGACGGTTCATCGTCTGCCGCCGACCGACCGGACGGTCAGGTAGAGAAACAGCGCGGTGCCGGCGACATAAAACGCCACATGGCCCGAATCCACGAAACCGCGCGCGAACCAGTGGAACAGATGGTCACCCACGTTGAGCTGATCGACCAGGGTCCGCACCCACGGCGCCGGTTCGGTGCCGGCGAGTTGGGCGCGCACGGTGTTGCTTGCCGCGAGGAGTCCGTAGCCGAACAGCATCGAGGACAGCGAGGCGAGCAGCTGGTTGTCGGTCAGGCTGCTGGTGAAGCAGCCAACCGCGAGCAGCAGCGCGCCGAGCAGGAGCATCCCCAGGTATCCGCTCAACACCGGCCCGAATGCGAGGTCGGCGCCGAGGAATGGCCCGGTCGACAGCAGCCACAGCAGGGGCAATGTCGGCAGCCACAGCAGCGAGAAGAACACCAGCGATGCGAGCCACTTGCCGAGCACCACCTCGGCATCTCGCACGGGTGCGGTCATCAACACCTCCAGTGAGCCGGTCCGCTTTTCTTCGGCGAAGCAGCGCATCGTCAGGATCGGCGGCACCAGCACGATCATGAACAGACTGCTCTGGCCCAGCATGTAGGCAGTCGAAAACACGTCGACTTCGGCCCCGAGCAACCAGAAGCTGTTCGCCGCACCGGTGATTTCGATCCCGCGAAACAGGTGGAACAGGACAGCGATGACGTAGGCGACCGGGCTGAACAGGTGCCCCATCAGCTCACGCTTCAGCGTGATCCAGATGTTGCTCATGCCGCCGGCTCCTCGGCCGACGTCAACCGATGGAAGTAGTCCTCGAGGCTCGGAAGATCGAGGCGCAGCTCACGGATCGTCGCACCTGCAGACTGCAGCCGGCGGGCGACCTCGTCGCGCGGATCGACGTCGGAGGCGACGTCGGCGCGCACGGTCACGAATCGCCCTTCTCGCGCACGTTGCTCGAGGCGGGACACTCCGGGCAGGTTCGAGAGCAGCGCCGCGAGATCGACGCCGGCCGCAGTGACCAGCAGCTGCTTGCCCGGCGCATGGGCGAGCAGATCGTCAGGCTTGCCGTCGGCGAGGAGCTTCCCCCGATCGATGACGAGGATCCGCGAACTGACGTCCTGCACTTCGGACAGGATGTGGCTCGAGAACAGGATCGTGTGCTGGGCAGCGAGCTCGCGCACGAGCGCCTTGATGCGCCGGCGTTGGTTGGGGTCCAAGCCGGACGTCGGCTCATCGAGGATCAGGATCGGCGGATTGGCGACCAGGGCGTCGGCAAGCCCGACGCGTTGTCGGTAGCCCCGCGACAGGTGGCCGACGAGCTTGCGCCGCACCTCGCTGACGCCGCAACGCTGGACGACGCTGTCCACTGCAGCCGCGCGCCGCGTCCGCGGCACACCCTTGAGCGCGGCGCGGTACCGGAGGTACTCGTCGACCCGCAGATCCGGGTAGAGCGGCACGTTTTCCGGCAGGTACCCGATCTGCCGGCGCACCCGCAGCGCGTCACGCGAGACATCGAGCCCAGCGACCTCAGCACGCCCGGAGGTCGCCTCGTGGTAGCACGTCAGCACGCGGATCGTCGTGGTCTTGCCGGCACCATTGGGCCCGAGGAAGCCGACGACCTCGCCCTGCGCCACCTGGAACGAGATCCGATCAACGGCAAGGGTGGGACCGAACGCCTTGCTCAGCTGCTCGACGCGGATCATCGGTGCGTGCGGTTAGCCCCGTCCTGCCCTGCGGTAACGCCCATCGGCGCGCGAAGCTAGCGGACCGGAATCGGGAAGTCGCGTGTTGGCTGCGGGTGAGCTCCGCCGGGAGGAAGCGTGCGTACGGGTGGCGAAGATCACCGCCGCTGTGACGCCAGGACTGCCAGGTTCGCGACGTGGCGATCGCCGCGGCGCGGCGTGGCGCGCGGAGAAGGACTGGGACCCGGCACCACGCTGGCACGCAACCGCAGACATGCTCAACGGATCGCCGGCAACGCGCCGGCAGCGAGATCGGCGATGTCGCGCCGCAGTTGGGCGATCCCGTCGCCATCGCGTGTCGGATGCACGCGGTTGGTCAACAGCACGACGCAGAGATCAGTAGCCGGGTCGCACCAGATGGAAGTCCCGGTGAAACCGGTGTGGCCGAATCCGCCCGACGGGCGGCTCGTGCTGCCCGATGCGCCTTCGACGTAGGTGTCCCAGCCGAGCCCACGAGAACTTCCGGTCACGATGCGTGCCGGGGCACGCGCCGTTTCCACGTGCGCGGATGGCAGCCAACCGGCGGCTCCACCGCCGAGGAACGCATGACCGACGCGCGCGACGTCGCGCGCGGTCCCAAACAGACCCGCGTGACCGGACACGCCCCCCATCGCCGCGGCGTTCTCATCGTGCACCTCGCCGCGGACGACGCGGCCGCGCCATGGGTCATGCTCGGTCGGCGGTGCCGGCACGGCCCCGGCGCCGGCCGCGAACCGCGCGCCATGCATGCCGAGCGGATCGAGCACCTCGCGCTGGACCAGCTCGACGAACGGCGCACCACCGGCGCGTTCGGCACAGGCCATCAGCAGCATCATGCCAACGTCGCTGTAGAGCTCCGTGCTGCCTGGTTCGTTGCGCAACGGTTCACGCATCGCGGCGGCGAGGATGGCCTGCGCCCCGGAGAGCTGATCCTCGGCGAAGTAGCGCCGGTACGCGGGCAGCCCCCCGCAATGCGCGAGCAGGTGACGGACCGTGACCGCAGCCTTCGCACCACCGGAAAACTCCGGCAGCAGCTCCTGCACCGGCTGGTCGAGCTGCAGCCGCCGGTCCGCAACCAGTCGGAGGATCAGCGGCGTCGTCGCGCAGACCTTCGTCAGCGATGCCAGGTCGTATGGCGTGCTGGCGGTGACCGGCGGACTCCCTGGGTCGTAGTCGAACCGGCCGACGGATACCTCGGCAACGATGCTGCCGCGGCGCGAGACGAGCGCTACGGCACCCGGTGTGACCCTTGCGGCGACGGCGCGCTCGAGCCGCGCGCGTAGTTCCGCTGCCAGCGAAGGGCGCATGCCCTCGGCCTCCGGTGCCACGCTGCGCAGCTCGGAAGACCAGAATCTCGATCGGCCAGCGCCGGCCTCGGGCCCAGCCGGAATCGAGACCGGCAACCGGCCGTGCACCGGCGCCGCGCCACGGAGCACGGCCGCGACGACCCGGACCGTCGCCGGGGTGCGTGCGTATGCGCAGATACAGGCAGCAGCTCGCTCCAGTCCTTCGATTGCGTAGGGGCTGCCGAATGCGACGACGACGGCCCGCGCGTGTGCCGGAATCCCGGCCAGCAGCGGCGCCAGCCGTGCACGCATGCCGGCTCGTGCTGCCGCTGGGCGTGCGCGCAGGTCGAGCACGACGACTGCCCACGGCGACTGCGCCAACGCCTCGGCCGTCGCCGCGACTTCTGCCGCTGCGCTGTCAGGATGCACTGCGATGCTGCGCGCGGCCCCAAGGAGTCCTGCCAGCTCGACCTCGCCGGGCCGCAGCTCGGTATCCCGCACGGTCACGAGCAGCGCGGGCGGTGCCGGCAGCGGCAGGCAGCCGCGATCCCACGCGAGCGTCACTCCGCGAGCGGCGATCTCATCGGCAAGCCGACCATGCGCCTCCGCGTCGAAGCCTGCGTCGCCGGCGCCCTCGCGCGAAACGGCGCGGTCTTCGCGCAGGAGCCCGAGCCGTTCCTTGGCGCGCAGTACGGCCAATGCGGCACCGTCGAGGCGCGCTCGCGGCACACGCCCAGCCCGCACGGCACCGACGACGGCGTCCCGGGCCACGACCGGATCGGGCGGCATCAACAACACATCGGCGCCGGCGAGCAGGGCACGGATGGCTGCCTCCTCGGCGGAGAGCTGTGCGACCACCCCACGCATGTCGAGCGCATCGGTGACGATCAGCCCCTCGAAGCCCAGCTCTCGACGCAACATGCCCAGGATCCGCGCGGAAAGCGTCGCCGGCACGTCCGGGCTCTCCCCCAGCGCCGGCACAGCGAGGTGGCCAGTCATGACGCATGACGCGCCGGCAGCGATGCCAGCGCGGAACGGCGCCAGCTCGACGCGCTCGAGCCGCGCGCGGTCGGCGCGCACGATCGGCAGGGCGTGATGGGAATCGACCCCGACGTCACCGTGGCCGGGGAAGTGCTTCAGCGTGCTCAGCAGGCCGGTCTGCTCGAAGCCCCGCACGCTCGCAGCCACGAACTGTGCGACGAGCGCTGGCGATTCACCGAACGACCGCACGTCGATCACCGGGTTCGTCGGGTTCACGTTCACATCGGCGACCGGCGCGAGGATCCAGTGGAAGCCGAGCGCATGCGCTTCCCGTGCGGTCGCAGCCGCAGCCGCTTCGGCCAGCCGCGGCAGTCCCGTCGCGCCGAGCAGCATCGCGTTGCCCAGCTGCGTCGCACCGTCGAGCCGGTAGGCAGCGGACATCTCGAGGTCAGCGCTGACCAGCAGGGGCACGCGGCTGCTCTGCTGCAGCACGCGGATCCACGCGCGCGCCTGTTCGGTGGTCCCGAGCGACAGGATCACGCCGCCGAGTTCCGCCTCCCGCACCCACCGCAGCACCTTGGCTTGCTCCGCTGCGTCCGCCCGGGACAGCGTCCAAGCGTGGAACAGTTGTCCTGCCCGCTGCTCGAGGGTCATCCGCTGCAGCCAGGCTTCTGCAACCGCTGCGGCCCGCGACGCTTCCTGCGCCACGGCCGAGCCCAGCAACAGGAGCGCTCCCAGCACGCCTGCGCTCATCGGCTGGTCCTTGCGTATCCCTCGCGCCGCAACAGCACGGCCGCTTCCGGATCGAGCAGAACACAGGCATCGGGATGGCGCTGCAGCAGCGATGCCGGGCACGCGGGAGTGATCGGTCCCTCGATCATCGCGCGGACGGCCTCCGCCTTCGCGCGCCCCGTGGCAGCGAGCAGGACCCTCCGTGCGCCGAAGATCGTCGCCGGTCCGGCCGTGACCGCAGCTTCAGGTACGCGCCCCCCACCGAAGCGCGCCTGCGCATCGGCACGCGTCGAGGCGGCCAGCCGCGCGACGTGAAACCCGACGCCGAAATCGACGCCGGGCTCGACGAACGCGATGTGTCCATTGCGACCCAGGCCGAGCAGTTGCAGCGCGATCCCGCCAGCGGCTTCGAGACGCTGCTCGTGCGCCTGCAGATCCGCTGGAGCCCCAGTCGCCGGGACCGGCCAGAACCGTCCTGCGCAGAGCTCGCCGCGCAGCGACGGGCAGAGCTCCAGCAGTTCGTGCACCATGCCTCCCGCCTGTTCGGGACGGAAACCGAGGAACTCGTCGAGATGCGTCAGCGGGACCTCGCCGCGGACGGCAGGGCGCAGCAGCGGCTCGAGGTTCCTGAGCATCGCCCGGAACGTGGCGCCGGTTGCGAGCGAGACGACGCCACTCGTCGACCTTGCGAGCACGCTGCGCAGCTCCCGCAGGCAGAGCCGTGGGATCGCCGACGCATGGCGCAGCACATGCACCCGAAGCCCTTGGCCGCCGGATTCCACGGCAGCCCATGTTCCGGGACCCGCGCGCTGGATCCAGCAACTCGCCCGACCGACCGCCCGCCCCTGGCGGCCAACCGGATTTCGACCACCCCCTTGAGTCCCCATGTCCCACATGGGAGTATCCACTCCCCCTGCCACCCCCCTGAACCCCTCCACCCGAGGAGTCTCCATGCGCCTCTCCATTGCAGGGCGATGGCAGTTCCGGACCGCCGGGCTGCTCTCGCTGGGCCTCGTCTCTTCTCTCGCCGCGCAGGGCCAGATGCCTGCCCCCAATGCATCCCCCCCGGTTCCCGTCCAGATCTTCGATTTCTCGAAGACGCCGGACATCGATCTCCCGGTCCCCCCGCGCAGCATCCTCAATGAGGCCCCGATGGGCCAATTGCCGCCGGTGCCCGTCGAAGCCAGCAACCTGCCCCAGCCGGCTTCTGCTCCGACGACCATCGCCGATCTCGAGGCCCAGCCGCAGACCGGCGCGTTCACGATCTTCCGCAACCGCGAGATGCGGCCATCGGGACGTACGCAGCTGCACCCAGGTGAACCGACTGCGGTGCAGAACCGCGACTGCGCATTCGGCACCGGCAACACGTACGGCTCGCTGTCGATCGACAGCGGGATGACCTGGACCCTCGTCAACCCGTACACGAAGTTCCCGGCCAGCGACGGTGGCGTCTGCTGCGACCAACGCACGCTGTACATCCCGTCGATCGACTGCACGGTCTGGCTGATCCAGTACCGCTACAGCTCCTCGACCGGCCGCGGTGGGTTCCGCCTCGCCGTGGCGAAAGGCCGCGACAACCTGAAGAACGGCATCTGGGCCTCGAGCTACCGCAACACCGGCAACTTCTCCCTGCTGCCGGCGAACACCTGGTTCGACTTCCCGGACATGGCCTACTCGTCCGGGCGGCTCTACATCACGTTCAACGTATTCAACGCGTCCAGCCAGTACGTGAACAGCATCGTCATGCGCCAGGACCTGGCGACGGTCGCGACCGGCGGTGGCGGGGTCTTCTACTACTACCTGCGCAGCGGCGGATCCGGCCCCCTCGGCGGCGGCGCGTCCTACCGCTTCACGCAGTGCGGACTCAACCCGCAGTCCGTCATGCTGTTCGCATGCCACAACTCGACCGCCAGCGCGCGGCTGTTCCGCTGGGCCGATGGCACGTCCGCCGGCTCGGCGCGTGACAGCGACATCAACCGCTCGATCCCGAGCTGGGTCAGCTCGACGTCGAACGGCCCGCGTCCGTCCGGGAACAACTGGCTCGGCTTCGACGACCATCGGATCGCATCCGGGTATCTCTCCGGCAGCGAAGCCGGGTGGCTGTGGACCTCGAACGTCAACGGTTCGGGTCGGCCGGCACCCTACGTCCGCGTGCTGCGCGTCAACGCCTCCACGCGCGCCGTGATCGCCAACGACGACGTCTACAGCTCGTCCTCGACCCAGGCGTGGAGCTATCCGGCGGTGGGCACGAACTCGTCCGGTCACAAAGGCGTCGTGATGTCGTACGGCAGCACGACACGCCACGTGACGACGGTCGGCATGCTGGTCGACAACTACAAGCCGAGCTGGTTCGGGCAGTCGCTGTTCTTCCTCGGCACCGGCACGGCCGGGGCGCCGAGCTCGCGCTGGGGCGACTACCACCAGGTGACGCGGCATCCGACGAACAGCGCCACGTTCATCGGCACCGCGATGCGGCAGCTCAACAACAGCTCGTCGACCAGCAATACGCAACACCAGTACATCTGGTTCGGTCGTGATGACTACACACCGACCTGGGTCCCCCTGAACATCAACAGCGTCGGCGCCTCGTCGGTCCCGTTCACGATCGACGTGACCGACCGCAACGGTCTGAAGAACGGCACCACCAACGCGGTGCGCTCGTTGACGCCGCGTCAGGGCTACGCCATCACGGTAAACAAGGTCCAGGGCTCGAACCTCTGGAACTCGTTCAGCGGCATCTATGCCAGCGGCACGACCTCGACCACGTCGAGCACCGCGACGCTGACGGTGCCCGACATCCTGACCGCAGTGGACACGGTCAACATCAACTTCGTACCCCGGGCCATCCTGACCGTGCAGAGCCAGGTGCCGACCAGCGTGCCGATCACGGTGAGCGTTGCCGACTACTTCAACAACCAGAACGGCAACACGAACTTCACGCGCACGTACAAGAACGGCCAGGCGCTCGTGCTGACCGCTCCCTCGACTGCCTCCCGCCGCACGTTCCGGCGCTGGTATCTCGACAAGGTGGCGCAGCCGAGCGGTCTCCGCACGTTGAACGTCACGATGTCGACCAATCGGACCGCGCTCGCCGAGTACGGCTTCTTCACGGCAGGGACCGTGACGTCACTTGGTACCTCGTGCGGCGGACCCGCGGTCGGCCACACAGCCGGCAACTCCACGCCGGAGATCGGCGAGACGCAGATCTACAACTTCACCGGCGGCACGCCGAACCTCGCGCTCGGTGCGTGGTGCATCATCGGTTGGAGCAACACGAACTGGTCCGGCATCCCGCTGCCGCTCAAGCTCGACTTCCTCCAGATGACGGGCTGCACGGCCTACATCGACCACTGGCTCGTGCTGCCGCGGCCGACGAATGCGCTCGGCGATGCCACGGTGTCGCTCGGGATCATCAACGACTCGGCATTCATCGGGATCTCGTTCTATTCGCAGTACATGGCCCGCAAGGCCGTGAACCCGGCCGGCCTGATCGCGACGAACTACCTGCGGCACACGATCGGCGGCTGGGACGTCCGCTGATCCGTCGGACCGCAGCCCCCCTGGCCGATTCCGCCGACCGCCCGCTGCGGCCGGCGGAATCAGCGCCGGGCAAGCGATCGGAGCATGGGGGAGGGGTGGTGTCAGGGGGGCTTGTCCAATCCTGAGTCCATTGGGATGAGGAAGCCCCCTGCCACCTCTGTCTCCCTAGAGAAGGATCGAAACATGCCTGCTCCCTCGTCTCGGCGGGGCTTCTGGCTGCGCTGCGGCCCGACCTTTGCCCTCGCGTCGGCGATCGCCGCCGTGCTTCCCGCGCAGGGGCCGATGCCGGCTCCCAACGTCGCACCCCCGGTCCCGGTCCAGATCTTCGATTTCTCGAAGACTCCTGACATCGACCTTCCGACCCCACCGCGCAGCATCCTCAACGAGGCGCCGATGGGTCGGAACCCCGAGGTCCCGACCGAGGCCAGCCGGCTCCCGCAGCCGGACTCGGCCCCGACGCTCGTCGGGGATCTCGAGAACCAGCCGGCCGCCGGCGCCTTCACGGTGTTCCGCAACACCAACATGAGCCCCTCCGGCGCGAGCAAGCTGCACCCGGGCGAGCCGACCGCAGTGCAGAACCGTGACTGTGCATTCGGCACGGCCAACACGTACGGCTCGCTGTCGATCGACAGCGGCGTGACCTGGACGCATGTCAATCCGTACACGAAGTTCCCGGCCAGCGATGGCGGCGTCTGCTGCGACCAGCGCACGCTGTACATCCCGTCGATCGATTGCACGGTCTGGCTGATCCAGTACCGCTATAGCGCCACGACCGGTCGCGGGGGTTTCCGCCTCGCAGTCGCGCAAGGCCGCAACAATCTCAAGAACGGCATCTGGGCCTCGAGCTACCGCAACACTGGCAACTTCTCGCTGCTGCCGGCGAACACCTGGTTCGACTTCCCGGACATGGCCTACTCGTCCGGCCGGCTCTACATCGCGTTCAACGTCTACAACGCGTCGAGCCAGTACGTGAACAGCATCGTCATGCGCCAGGACCTGGCGACGGTCGCGACCGGTGGCGGTGGGTCGTTCTACTACTACCTGCGCTCCGGCGGCTCCGGTCCGATGGGCGGCTCGTCGTACCGCTTCACGCAGTGCGGGCTGAATCCGCAGACGGTCATGCTGTTCGCGTCGCACAACTCGACCGCCAGCACGCGCGTGTTCCGCTGGGCTGATGGCGCCGCGGCGAGCGCGGCACGCGATGCCGACGTCAACGTAGCGGTGCCGAGCTGGGTCAGCTCGACATCGACCGCGCCACGCCCGAGCGGCACCAACAACTGGATCGGCTTCGACGATCACCGGATCGCGTCCGGCTATCTGGCCGGGACCGAAGCGGGCTTCCTATGGACGTCGAACGTCAACGGCGCAGGCCGGCCGGCGCCGTACGTGCGCGTGCTGCGGGTCAATGCCTCCACCCGCGCCGTCATCGCCAACGACGACATCTTCAGCTCGTCCTCGACGCAGTGCTGGAGCTATCCAGCCGTCAGCACCAATGCGTCGGGCCACAAGGGCGTGGTCATGTCGTACAGCAGCACCACGACGCAGTTGACGACGGTCGGCCTGCTGGTCGATCCGTACAAGCCGAATTGGTTCGGCCAGACGCTGTACCTCCTCGGCAGCGGCACGGCCGGCGCACCCAGCGCACGCTGGGGCGACTACCACCAGGTGACGCGTCACCCGACGAACAGCAACACGTTCATCGGCAGCGCGATGCGCCAGCTCAACAGCAGCACTTCGACCGCGAACCGGGCGGACCAGTACGTCTGGTTCGGCCGTGACGATTACACGCCGACCTGGGTCGCGCTGAACATCAACAGCGTCGGTGCGGCGTCGATTCCGTTCACGATCGACGTGACGGATCGTACCGGCCTCAAGAACGGCACGACCAACACGACGCGTTCGTTCACCCCGTACCAGGGCTACGCGATCACGGTCAACAAGGTCCAGGGATCCAACCTCTGGGACTCGTTCAGTGGGGTCTACGGCAGCGGAGCGACGTCGACGACCTCGACGACCGCGACGTTGACCGTGCCCGACATCCAGACCGCCGCCGACACGGTCAACATCAACTTCGTGGCGCGCCGTACGTTGACCGTGCAGAGCGTGGTCCCCACGAACGTGCCGATCACGGTCAGCGTCGCTGACTACTTCGGCGCGCAGAACGGCAACACCAACTTCACGCGTGCATACAAGCACGGTCAGGCACTGGTGCTGACTGCCCCTGCGACGGCTGGGAGCCCGACGCGCTCGTTCCGTCGCTGGGTGCTCGACCGCGTCGCGCAGAGCTCAGGCGTGCGGACGCTGAACGTGACGATGTCGGCGAACCGGACTGCCGTGGCCGAGTACGGCTTCTTCACCACAGGGACCGTGACGTCACTTGGCACCTCGTGCGGCGGACCCGCGGTCGGCCACACGGCCGGCAACTCGACGCCGGAGATCGGCGAGACGCAGATCTACAACTTCACTGGCGGCACGCCGAACCTCGCGCTCGGTGCGTGGTGCATCATCGGTTGGAGCAACACGAACTGGTCCGGCATCCCGCTGCCGCTCAAGCTCGACTTCCTGCAGATGACCGGCTGCACCGCCTACATCGACCACTGGCTCGTGCTGCCGCGGCCGACGAATGCGCTCGGCGACGCCACGGTGTCGCTCGGGATCATCAACGACTCCGCGTTCATCGGGATCTCGTTCTACTCGCAGTACATGGCCCGCAAGGCCGTGAACCCTGCGGGGCTGATCGCGACGAACTATCTGCGCCATCGCATCGGCGGCTGGGACGTCCGCTGACCGCGGCGTCTCCCCGCGAAACAGCGCACGCGGGCCGGCCTGGCATCGACCAGGTCGGCCCGTCTTGCTGTACCCCCGGTGCGAACGAGCGGTTTTCTGGGTCGGGGTGCGACACGGGCCTACGCTTGCAGGACTAGGGACATCCACACAGAATCCCTACTCCCTGCCTCGACTCACCCTCCCTACTCAGAGGATCACCCATGCGACTCACGTACGCAGGGGCGGCGCTGCTCGGCCTCGCTCCATTGTTCGCCCAGGAAGGAACCGCCCCGGACACGAACCAGAACCGTCCGGAATCCGCGGTCAGCAAGGCCTGGCGCCAGTTCCAGCAGGACCACGGCTCCTGGCAGGTGGAATGGAACGCGGCGACCGGCACTCCCAGCGCGATCTGGGGCCCCGGACTGCGCCTCGCCCAACGCCGGATCGATGAGCTAGGAGACGCGCGCACGTTCGCCGAGGCGACGCTGCAGCGTTACGAGCAGCTGCTCGGCCGCGGCGGCTCGACGTTCGTCGAGCGGATCGGTCAGAAGGTCCGCCACGTCCACGTGTTCGTCTACGACCAGCTGTGGAACGGCCTCGAGGTCATCTCCGGCCGCGCCGACATCCGCATCCACGACGTCGGCGTCCTCTCGCTGCTCGGCTCGCGCGCCGTCGCGATCCCGGCCAACTTCAATCCGAACCCGGCGATCAGCGCCGACGCCGCGCTCGCGATCGCATACCGCGAAGCCGGCGCCACCCCGGCCGCCGGCCCGCTCGCGCAGCAGCCGGATGTCCGCCTCGTGATCTGGGCCGACACCGAGCTCACGATGCCGACCACCCCGCGCCTGGCGTGGGAAGTCCGCATCGACGCCCCGGTGCAGAAGAAGGAAGGCCGCAGCTACGTCGACGCCCGCACCGGCCAGGTGCTGCAGTACCGCAACGACCTGCACGAGTGCTTCGCCGGCTGCGGTCACGACACCGCGGCAACGGCCACGCTCGACACGGCAGCCCTCGCGCGTGAGCTGCGCGCCCGCGCCAAGGGCGGCTTCGATGTGCACGTCGAGTACGGCACGCCGATCCCAGGCGCGACCAACGTCGTCGGGACACTGCGTGGCTACGTCAACAACTCGCTCGACAACCGCCGCGTCCCGTCGCTGCCGACGCTATCGCTGGTCGGTCTGCACAACGTCCGCGTGCGCATCCCGTCGACGAACGCGTTCGCGTACACCAGCACGAGCGGCGCGTTCGACGTGACGCACGGCGGCACCACGACCGTGCAGATCAACATCGAGTTCACCAATGCCCGCCGGATCGCGGACGTCTACCCGGCCAGCGGCGGCGGCACGAAGATCGTGCGCAACATCAACGTCACCCCGGGCGTGCCAGTCACGATCACGCTGTTGACCTCCACCGCGGCGGAATTCGACCAGTCGCAGACGACGACGTACTTCCTGACCAACGGAATCCACGAGTACACCGCCGACCTGGTCGGCGCGAATCTGCCGGGCGCGAGCAACGCCGTCCGCGCGACGGTCAACGTCGGGGCGTCCTGCAATGCGACCTACAGCTCCGGCAGCAACCTGATGTCGTTCTACCGGCAGTCCGGCACCTCCGGATCGGCCTGCGTCAACACCGGCTACCAGACGGTCGTCCAGCACGAGTGGGGCCACGGTCTCGACAACTGGTACGGCGGCATCTCGCAGACCGACGGCCTGTCGGAAGGCTGGGGCGACATCCTCGGCACCTTCCACAGCGGCCAGCCGCGGCTCGGGCCGAACTTCCGCTACAACGGCACCGACGTTCGCTCGGCGCTGAACACGCGCACGTATCCCGCCGGTGGCGGCGTCCACCAGCAGGGCGAGACCTGGATGGGTTGGGCCTGGGACGTCCGGACCAACCTGATCGCCAAGTACGGCAACACGACCGCCGGCGCCACGATGGCGGCCGAGATCATCATCCCGTCGATCGTCGCCGACGCGACGAATCAGCCGAACGCCGTGCGCGAGGTGTTCCTCCTCGACGACACGGACGGCAACCTCGGCAACGGCACACCGCACTGCCGGCAGCTGATCGCCGCATGCACGAAGCGCAACCTGCCGGTCCCGGCCGGCACGGCCTGCAGCGGCAGCACGGCGCCTTATCTCGTCAGCCCGGCCGCAGCCGTGACCGCCGAGCAGAGCAGCAACAACACGTTCCCGTTCGGCAACTCAGCCACGCACAGCTACATGCAGGTGCATGGCGATCTGCGTGGCAAGGCGAAGTCGATCACCGGGATCAACTTCCGCAAGGACGGCGTGACGAGCTCCGGCGGCGGGCCGAAGACGATCACGCTGCAGATGTACTTCGGCAACGGCAACTACGACACGTTCGGCAACAACTTCCTGGCCAACTACATCGGCGCGCGCACGCTGGTCCGCAGCGGCACGGTGTCGATGCCCGGCTGGGTCGGGGCACCGCCGTCGGCGCCGACCGGGTTCAGCTTCCGGATCCCGACGACGTCGGCCTATGCCTGGGCCGGCGCCAATGACTTCGTGTGGGAAGTCCGCACGACCGCGATGAGCGCGACGCACGGGATGTTCGCCGACGCCTTCTCCGGCAACGGCGACACGCTCGCCGGACGCTACAGCGTCTACGGGAGCGGGTGCATCGCGACCGGCCAGCGCGCGACGTTCACCGCGACGATGGTGCCGACGACGTCGAAGAAGTTGGACCGCCACACGCTGACCCTCGGCGCGTTGAACGCGCGGGCGAACTCGTCCTGTGCGTACTGGCTCGGTGTCAAAGCAGCGAACATCCCGGGGCTGTGCGCGCCGATCCAGGTCGACCTGGGCGGCTGGCTCTACTCCGCGGGAGCCACGTCGGATGCGAGTGGGGACTTCACGCTGCCCACCCTGAGCTGGGGCTACCACCCGGCATGGATCGGATTCACGTGGTACGGCCAGGCAATCGGCTTCGACGCCGGGCAGGTCCCGTTCCCGCTGATCCTGTCGACCGGTGCGCGGGCTTCGATGCCGGGCCCGGGCGGCACGCAGATCATCCGGCTCTACAACACGGGCTCGGCGTCGGCGACGACCGGGTCGCTCGGGATCGACTACGGTCTCGTGATCGCGCTCGACTGAGCACAAACCGGCTGCCGGCGGACCGCCGGCAGCCGGCGCTTTCGGGGTGCGGCGGGGAGTACCGCGCACGGTGTTCCCTGCTGCGCGCCACCCCTGACCGCACGACGCGTCCTTCGCATCGGGGCTGCAGCCAGGTGGACGCCCGGGCGGAGCGAGGGGGATCGGCAACCCCATCGGCTCGGGAGGAGCGCACGGGGGAATCGCAGGAGCGTCGGACCGTGCACGGGGTCTACCCTCCCCTCCCCTTGCCTTGACGGGATCGGCAGTGACGCTGCGCGCACCCTGCCGTTCTCGTAACTCTTCGGAGACCACTACCCATGCGATTCACGCTCCCAGCAGCGCTGCTGCTAGGTTTCGCTCCACTGTTCGCTCAAGACGGCACTGCGCCCGCATCTGCGCAGCCCGTACAGGAATCCCCCGTCGCCCAGGCCTGGCGCCAGTTCCTTCGGGACCACGGCACCTGGCAGGTCGAATGGAACGCGGCGACCGGCACCCCCAGCGCGATCTGGGGCCCCGGCATGCGGCTGGCCGAGCGTCGGATCGACGAGCTCGGCGATGCCCGGAACTTCGCGCAGGCGACGCTGAACCGCTACGCCCAACTGCTCGGCCGCGGTGATTCGACGTTCGTCGAGCGGATCGGTCAGAAGGTCCGCCACGTCCACGTGTTCGTCTACGACCAGCTGTGGAACGGCCTCGAGGTCATCTCCGGCCGCGCCGACATCCGCATCCACGACGTCGGCGTCCTCTCGCTGCTCGGCTCGCGCGCCGTCGCGATCCCGGCCAACTTCAATCCGAACCCGGCGATCAGCGCCGACGCCGCGCTCGCGATCGCATACCGCGAAGCCGGCGCCACCCCGGCCGCCGGCCCGCTCGCGCAGCAGCCGGATGTCCGCCTCGTGATCTGGGCCGACACCGAGCTCACGATGCCGACCACCCCGCGCCTGGCGTGGGAAGTCCGCATCGACGCCCCGGTGCAGAAGAAGGAAGGCCGCAGCTACGTCGACGCCCGCACCGGCCAGGTGCTGCAGTACCGCAACGACCTGCACGAGTGCTTCGCCGGCTGCGGTCACGACCTGACCACCGCCGCAGCGCTCGACACCGCCGCCCTCGCGCGTGAGCTCCGCGCCCGCGCCAAGCCGGCCACGCTCGACGCGGTCGTCGAGCCGGGCACCGCAGTCCCGGGCGCGACCAACGTCGTCGGCCTGCTGCGCGGCTACGTCAACCTGTCGCTCGACAACCGCCGCGTGCCGTCGCTGCCGACGCTGACGCTGCGGCCGCTGAGCGGCGTGCGCGTCACGATTCCGTCGACCGGTGCCTTCGCGATCACCGACGACAGTGGCAACTTCAACATCACGCACCCGGGCACGACCGCGGTCCAGATCCGGATCGAGTTCGTCAATGCGCGTCACATCGCCAACATCACGCCAGCGACTGGCTTCGGCACCAAGCTGCTGAGCCTGCCGACCGTGACGCCGGGCACCCCGGCGACGATCACGTTGCTGACCTCCGGCGCCGCGGAGTACGACCAGTCGCAGACGACGACGCAGCACCTCGTCGACACGGTCCACGAGTACGTCCGTGACCTGGTCGGCGCCAACCTGCCGGCCGCCAGCAACACGGTGATCTCGACCGTCAACGCGAATGCTGCCTGCAACGCGACCTACAGCTCCGGCAGCAACCTGATGACGTTCTACAAGCAGTCCGGTACCGGCTCGAGCAACTGCGTCAACACGGCCTACCAGACCGTCGTCCAGCACGAGTGGGGTCACGGCCTCGACCACTGGTACGGCGGCATTTCGCAGACCGACGGCCTGTCCGAGGGCTGGGGCGACATCATCGGCACATTCCACAGCGGGCAGCCGCGCCTCGGGCCGAACTTCACGTACGCCGGAACCGACGTCCGCTCGGCGCTGAACACGCGCACCTATCCGGCCGGTGGCGGCGTCCACCAACAGGGTGAGACCTGGATGGGCTGGGCATGGGACGTCCGCACCAACCTGATCGCCAAGTACGGCAACACGGCGGTCGGCGCGATGATGGCGGCGGAGATCATCATCCCGTCGATCGTGGCCGACGCGATCAACCAGCCGGACGCGGTGCGTCAGGTCTATCTGCTCGACGACACCGACGGCAACCTCGCCAACGGCACGCCGCACTGCATCCAGCTGAATGCTGCCTGCATCAAGCGCGCGCTGCCGATCCCGGCCGGCCTCTCGTGCAGCGGCACGACGACGCCGTACCTGGTCAGCCCGACGCAGGCCCTGGCGGCCGAGCAGAACAGCAACAACACGTTCCCGTTCGGCAGCAGCGCCACACACACCTACATGCAGGTGCACGGCGATCTGCGCGGGAAGGTCAAGACGATCACCGGAATGAACTTCCGTCGTGACGGCACGCTCGCCGCGAACGCCAGCTACACCGGCAAGACGATCACGCTGCAGATGTACTTCGGGCCGGGCAGCTACGAGTCGTTCGGCACGAACTACCTCGCCAACTACACCGGCGCGCGCACGCTCGTGCGCAGTGGCTCGGTCGCGATGCCCGGCTGGACCGCGGCGCCGCCGTCGGCACCGGCAGGTTTCAGCTTCCGGATCCCGACGACGTCGCCGTACGCCTGGAACGGCGCCGCCGACTTCCTGTGGGAGATCCGCACGACCGCGATGACGGCGTCGAACTCGCTGTATGCCGATGCCGTCAGCGGCACCGGCGACACTGGCAACGGCCGCTACTCGACCTACGGGACCGGCTGCATCGCAACCGGGCAGACCTCGACCTTCGCGGCCACGTTCGGCGCGACGACGTCGAAGAAAGCCAACCAGCACACGCTGACCCTCGGTGGTTTGCGCGCGCGGGCGAACAACTCGGTCGCGTTCTGGCTCGCGGTCAACTCGGCCAACATCCCCGGCCTGTGCGCGCCGATCCAGGTCGACCTGGGTGGCTGGCTCTATTCGGCGGGCACGACCTCCGATGCCAGCGGCAACTTCACGCTGCCGGTGCTGAGCTGGGCGTACAACCCGGCGTGGATCGGGTTCAACTGGTACGGCCAGGCGATCGGCTTCGATGCCGGCAAGAGCCCGTTCCCGCTGATCCTGTCGACCGGCGCACGCATCGCGATGCCGGCCCCGGCCGGGATCCAGATCGGTCGCCTCTACAACACGAGCAGCGGCTCGGCGACGACCGGGACGCTTGGGATCGACTACGGTCTCGTGATCGGTCTCGACGGCTGATCCGCATCGGTCGCCGGCCAAAGGCCGGGGACTGTTCCAGCACGGCGTGTCGGGCGACTGCCCCGCACGCCGTGTGTCGTTTCATGGGGATGGCGGGAAGGTGCGGGGCCACGGCTCCCGGTCGCCACCACCGGGCGCGGTCCTTCCCCCGGGCTTGGCTGCCTCGGCCACCCACTCCCCCCCGTTGCAGTCGACGGGCGGGCGGTTCCATGCCGCGGACCCTGCCGTACTCGAAACTCCTTCGGAGATCCTTCCCCATGCGATTCACGCTCCCAGCAGCGCTGCTGCTAGGTTTCGCTCCATTGTTCGCTCAAGACGGCACTGCGCCCGCATCTGCGCAGCCCGTACAGGAATCCCCCGTCGCCCAGGCCTGGCGCCAGTTCCTTCGGGACCACGGCACCTGGCAGGTCGAATGGAACGCGGCGACCGGCACCCCCAGCGCGATCTGGGGCCCCGGCATGCGGCTGGCCGAGCGTCGGATCGACGAGCTCGGCGATGCCCGGAACTTCGCGCAGGCGACGCTGAACCGCTACGCCCAACTGCTCGGCCGCGGTGATTCGACGTTCGTCGAGCGGATCGGTCAGAAGGTCCGCCACGTCCACGTGTTCGTCT
>CAZABP010000039.1:0-45085 GCA_964483245.1 uncultured candidatus Brocadiaceae bacterium
TGCCGATCCTGTACGGCCTGAGCTGGCCGGAGCGGACCGAGTTCGCGTACACGCCGTTCGATCCGCGCACGACCAGCTCGCTGACGTGCGCGCCGGTCGACCCGGCGCGGTACCCGGCCGTCCCATTGGCCTACGAAGTGCTGCAGCGCGGCGGCGACACGGGCGCCGTGCTGAATGCCGCCGACGAAGTGCTGACCGCGCGCTTCCTCGCCGGGGAGGTTCCGTTCCCAGCGATCGTCGGGACGGTCGCGGATGTCGTGCGCGCGCACCGGCCGCAGCCGGTGCATCGGCTCGACGACGTGTTGCGGGCCGACCGGCAGGCGCGGTCCGCGGCGGAGCAGCGCCTGGCGGCTGCGACGTGAGGACCGGTTCGCCGCGTCGCGGCGGTGAGAGGACATGACGCAGCTGTTCAACATCCTTCTGGTCGCGCTCGGGATCGGGTTCCTGATCTTCATCCACGAGCTCGGGCACTACCTCGCGGCGCGGCTGGCCGGCGTGCGCGTGTTGACGTTCTCGCTCGGCTTCGGTCCGCGGATCTTCGGCTTCCGTCGCGGGCCGACCGACTACCGGCTCAGCGCCGTGCCGCTCGGCGGCTACGTGCGCGTCGCGGGTGAGGATCCGACGCTGCGCGAGGGACTCGAGCCGGACGACCTGCACGCCAAGGGATTCCTGGCGCGCACGTTGTTCTTCTCCGGCGGCGTGTTGATGAACCTGCTGTTCGCCGTCATCGCGTTCCCGTTCATCTTCAACGCCGGCGTCGACTTCACCGCGCCGGTCGTGGGCGCGGTGCAACGCGGCAGTCCGGCCTGGGAGGCGCGGCTGCAGCCGGGTGACCGGATCCTGTCCGTCCATGGCAAGCGGATGTACTCGTTCGAGAACATGGCCGTCGAGCTCGCGCTCGCCGGCGGACCGGAGGTGGAGCTGCTGGTCGAACGCGACGGCAGGCAGTTCACGCAGCGCGTGCGGCCCCGCTGGTCGCCGGAGCAGGGGATCCGCACGATCGGGATCGAGCCGGCGCGCGATCCGGAGCTGCCGCGCTTGCAGGTGGACGAAGACTCGCCCGCGGCCAAGGCCGGGGTGCAGACCGGCGACCGGCTGCTGCGCGTGAACGGGGAGCAGGTCGACGGCACCACGTTCCTGCGCGTGCTGCGGGACGCGGAGCCGGCTCCGGACAAGGAGCTCGCGCTGACCGTGCTGCGCGACGGCGAGGAGAAGGGGCCGTTCCGTTTCTTCCCGCGCGCGGAGCAGACGACGCAGCGGCGGATCGGCGTCGCGCGCGCGCGCCGGCTCGTCGCCGGGCTGCGGCCGGCGCCGCTGCTCGACCGGCTCGGCCTGCAGGTCGGCGACCACATCCAGCGCGTCGATGGCAAGCGCTTCGGCGGCGGGGACTTCGCCGCGTTTGCACAGGGTCCGGACCAGCTGACGATGACCGTGCTGCGCCCGAGCGTCGCCGAGCCGCTGCAACTCAGCGCCGGCGTCAGTGCCGAGGAGAGGCGCCAGCTCGACGACTGGATCGGCCTGCAGGTGGACCAGATCGGCGTCGTCGTCGAGCCGGCGCCGGACACCCCGGCGGCGCGCGCCGGGCTCGTCGCCGGGGACGAGATCCAGCGTGCCGGCGAACGCGATCTCGCCGACTGGCAGGACCTCATCGAGGTCGTGCAGGGGGCCGGCGATGCGCCGCTGCAGCTCGTCGTGCGCGGCGACGATGGCCAGCGCGCCGTCACGTTGACGCCGCAGCACCTGCCGGTTGCGGATCTCGGGTTCACGACCGTCGCGCGGGCCGCACTGCGGGAGACGTACCGCGTCGAGTCCGTCGGCGGCGCCATCACGGCAGGGCTCGTCGCGTCGGCGGACCTGATCAAGCAGCTCTACGTGACGCTGAAGCGGCTGTTCACCGGCGACGTCGCGGCGAGCAACCTCGGCGGGATCATCACGATCAGCCGCGTCAGCTACGACCAGGCGCAAAGCGGCTGGGCGCGGTTCTTCTATTTCCTGGCGCTGCTGAGCATCAACCTGGCGTTCATCAACGTGCTGCCGATCCCGGTGCTGGATGGCGGGCACCTGCTGTTCCTGTTGATCGAGAAGATCAAGGGCTCGCCGGTCAGTGCGCGCGTGCTGAACTACAGCCAGTTGCTCGGGCTCGTGTTCGTCGTCGCGCTGATGGTCTACGTGACGTTCAACGACATCCGCCGGTTGTTCTGAGCGCGGCGGCGCTCAACGCCAGGCGCGCCACTGCTCGAGGACTTCGGCGACGCGGGCGGGGTCGATGCGGATCGTGATCTCGTCGCCGCCGGTCTCGCTGAGGGTCACGGATTGCTGCGCGACCGGGATCGGGCGTTTGGGCCAGCCGGGGGGTGGGTCGAGGTAGACGATGAGCTCCTGGTCGCCGGCTTCGCTGTATGCGAACTCGGCGGCAGCGGGAGGACGGCATGCGCCGGCACGCAGCAGGTGACCCAGCATGAGGTCGGGCCATCCTGAGTAGTCGGTGTCGTCCACCAGGTAGCGGAATCCGGCCGGGAGCTCCGGCGCGTTGGTGAGGGACACACGAGCCAGCAGCGCTGTGTCCAGCCTCGCCTCGATCCGGCTGGCGATGCGCTCCGTGCTCCACGAACCACCATCCATCGATTCCAACCGGAGCCATGTCGCTGCTTGCGGGATCGACAGCTCGTACCGCCCGTCCTGTGCATGCAATCGCCACTGCCAGAACGAATCCTCCGCGCCCCCACAATTCAGCATCACGCGGCGGACCGGCTCGCCGCGCCGGTCGGTCGCGCGCACCTCGATACGTCGCAGGAACGGTGTCAGGTCGAGCTCGCGCACCGGTTCCACGTCATGCGGCCACACACGAACCAGGATCGGTGCGTGCAGCGCACCGCTGCGCCACTTCACGAGCACGTCGTGATCACCCGGTTCAACTCCGAGCCATGTGACGATGAATCTGGTCGGCTCGGGCGTGCGGTCGATCCGCGCCTGCACGCTCGGCCCATTCGCATGGTCTTGCTCGTTGGCCAACTCGAACCGCAGCGGCGCGACATCCAGCGCGTCGCGGACACGGAATCGCAACGTCAGGGACTCGGTCCGCGTGTGCAAAGCCAGGGTGCGGTCGCGCGCACCGACGGCGATCGGCGCAGACTCGAAGGCTCCGTACCCTCGTCCCCTGGCGTGGAGGCGCCGCTTCTTGCGCGGCTCCGAACTCGGGCCGGTCTCCGGTGCCGCCTCGTCCGAAGCCTCCGTCCACAGTTCGAATCGTCCGTGGGCGTCCGTCCACACCATGTACGGATCCCACCAACCCTCGTCCGGCTTCCAGCCGACCAGCACGTCGCGCAACGGTGCGCCGGTCGACGACGTGACTGTGCCACTCGCCAGCAGCGCCTTGGGCGCGAGTCGCACAGGTCCCGTATCCACGTCGGCGCCGAACTCGATCATCCGTTCGACGTGGAACTCCGTCCGCTCGAACTCCGTCCAGCCGCGACGGTCCAACTCGAACTGGCGCGCGCGGACTTTGAAGTTCCCCAACACGTTCGCCGACCAGCGGCCTGCCCGATCGGTGCGCACGAGGACACGATGGCCGTTCTGCCACTGCGCACGAGCCAGGACATCCGTCAGCCAGAACTCCGCATCCGCAACCGGTTGCCCACCGGCCTCCTGCACGGTTCCGTGGATCCTCGCATCGATCGGGTCCGACGCGAACACCACGTGCACGTTCTCACGCGGACGCGTGAGGGCCGCAATGCGCTGCTCGGCTACTGCGGCGGCCCCCTCGCGCCAGGCGAGCAACTTCATCGCGCGGGTGATCGGCACGTGGTCGAACCGGACCATGCCCGACGCGTCGGCGACCATGTGGCGCATGCCCGGCACTGGCAGCTCCGGACTCCTCTCATCCCACTCGTCCGGCATGTCGTCGCGCAGCACCACGTGAACAGGCCCCGCGTCCTCACGCTGCAGCGCGAGCACATCGGCCGTCACACTGCCGCAGCGCGGTACCACGAGCGGCACGACATCCACGGGCGGGATCGTGTCCTCGACGGGACGAGGATCCAGCCCGAGCATTGAGTACGAGACGGACATCACGTCGGCCTCCACCGTGCCTCCTTCGTCGAAGTGCGCCCAGTGCATCGCCTGGTGCAGGTCGACGAGCCGATCCGCGTGCGGGAACTCTGCTCGACCGTCCTGGCCGCTGACCGTGCGCGCGATCACGCTCCGCTGCCGTGTGCAGCGCAGCAGCAGCTCGACCGGCACGCCCGCAACCGGCTGCCCATCGACGTCCTGAACGCGCACCTTGACCGGCGTTCCGCGTGAGATCGGGAGCAACACCGGCTCCGTCGGCAGCAACGCATTCCACTCGCGTGGCCCGAGCCCCCACAGTTCCCCGGCTTCCGTCATCACGCAGGCCTGCGGGAACGACCATGGCACGCGTGTCTCTCCAGCTTCGTTGGTGGTCGTGGTGATCCCGATCTTCCGTGCGAGGTCACGGAGGTCGTGCATCGCGACCAACAGCTCGAACTTCGGGAATCCCCAGGGCATGCACTCCGCGTCGCAGTACATGACCCGCGCGCCCGGCACCGGCCGACCCGTCTCATCATCGATGACCCGCACCAACAACCCGCGCGGCTCCGGCTCCTCCGCCACCTCCGCGCGCCGCTCCGCGACCACCGCACTCCCCTCGTGCGACTCCCCACCCCCCGCGCAGGCCGCGAGCACCGACAACGCCACCAGCGCGCGGTTCCACATCGCCGCGCAACGATAGCGATCCTTCCTTGCAGCCCGCGCAGGACGCGGGTCCGATCCGCGACCCGCGATGACCCTCCTCTCGTGGTCGTCGCGCTGGCGGTCTACGGGACGTTCCATGACATCCGCCGGGTTTCTGAGCGCGGCAGCGTTCAGCGCCACGTGCGCCACTGCTCGAGGACCTCGGCGACGCGGGCGGGATCGACGCGGATCGTGATCTCGTCGCCGCCGGTCTCGCTGAGCGTCACGGATTGCTGCGCGATCGGGATCGGGCGTCTCGGCCAGCCGGGAGGTGGGTCGATGTAGACGAACAGGTCCTGGTCGCCGGCTTCGTCATATTCGAACTCGGCGGCGACGGGCGGATGGCACGGGGCGGCACGCAGCAGGTAGCCGAGCATCAAGTCGCCGCGATCCGAATAGTCGACGTTGTCGATCAAGTAGCGGAATCCGCTCGGCAGTTTCGGTGCGTCCGGCAGCAAGACGCGAGCCATGTGCTCTCGCGAAAGGCGCGCCTCCAGCCGGTCCTGGATCTGCTCGCTGCCCCAGCCTCCGGCCCCGAATGCAACCAAGCCGATCTCGGTGGCCGCGGCCGGAATCGACACCTCGTACTGGCCGTTGGACGAGAGCACGCGCGATTGCCACCACCCTTCGCCCGGTCCCCGGAGCAACATCGTGATGCGTCGCACCGGCTCGCCACGTCGATCGGACACCCGCAGCGTGACGCGCCGCAGGAATGGCGTGAGATCGACCTCCAGCGCTCGCTCCGGTTCCTGTGCCCAGACCCGCGCCGGGATCGGCGCACACAGCGGTTCTCCGTGCCACTTGACCAGAACGTCGTGATCGCCTGGTTCCACGCCAAGCCACGTCACTGTGTACCACGTCGGGTCCGAAGTCCGATCGATCCGAGCCTGCACGCTCGGCTCAGCGGCGCCCCCTGCTTCATTGGCAAGCTGGAACCCCAGCGGTTCGCGATCCACTGCATCGCGGACTCGTACGCGCAACGTCAAGCGTTCCGTGCGTGTGTGCAGGTGCACGGTCCGATCGCGCGAGCCGATCGCAATCGGCGCGGACTCGAAGGCTCCATA
Organism: uncultured candidatus Brocadiaceae bacterium; assembly: GCA_964483245.1. GTDB lineage: Bacteria > Planctomycetota > UBA1135 > UBA1135 > UBA2386 > CAZABP01. The sequence goes on from CAZABP010000039.1 coordinate 5,814, forward strand.
GCCGCGTCCCTTGGCTTGGACGCGCAGCTTCTTGCGCGGCTTCGAACCTGGACCCAGCTCGGCTTCCGCGCCGTCCACAGGCTCCCCCCAAAGCTCGAAACGCCCTCGAGCGTCCGTCCAGACCATGCCTGGGCGCTGCCACTCGTCACCGTGTGCGCAACCGACCAGCACGTTGGAGAGCGGCTCTCCGACCGAAGTCAGAACAGTACCCGTCACCTGCAACGCCACGGGGGCCAGCCGTATGGGTCCCACATCCACGATGGCGCCGTACTCGATCATCCGTTCCACACGGAACTCGACGCGCTCGAACGATCCCCATCCCGGCCGATCCAACTCGAACTCCCGCGTTCGGGCGCTGAAGTCCCCCAACACGCGGGTCGACCAGCGGCCTTCGCGATCGGTCCTCACACGCACGCGGTGGTCATTCCACCATCGCGCCCCCGCAAGTACGTCCGTCAGCCAGAACTCGGCATTGGCGACAGGCTTTCCGTCCGCGTCCTGCACCGTCCCATGCATCCTCGCATCGACCAACTCCGGCCCCAACACGACGTGCACGGCCTCGCCTGCACGCGTGAGCGCCGCAACCTGCCGCGCTACCGCAGCGGCGTCGCCTTCGCGCCATGCGAGCAGCTTCATCGCGCGGCTGATCGGCACGTGCTCGAACCGGACCATGCCCGACGCATCCGCGGCTGCGTGCCGCATGCCCGGCACGGGGAGCTCCGGTCGCCGGTCATCCCACTTGTCCGGCATGTCGGCGCGTAGCGCGACATGGACCCGCCCCATGCCGACATGCTGTACCGCGCGAACATCCGCAGTCACCGTGCCGCAGCGCGGTACCACGAGCGGCACGACTTCCGCGGGCGGGATCGTGTCCTCGACGGGGCGAGGATCCAGCCCGAGCATCGAGTACGAGACCGAGATCATGTCCTCCTCTACCGAGCCGCCTTCGTCGAAGTGCGCCCAGTGCATCGCATGGTGCAGGTCGATGAGCCGGTCCGCGTGTGGGAACTCTGCTCGACCGTCCTGCCCGCTGAGCGTGCGCGCGATCACGCTCCGTTGCCGCGTACACCGCAGCAGCAGCTCGACCGGCACACCCGCAACCGGCTGCCCATCGACGTCCTGCACGCGCACCTGGACCGGCGTCCCGCGCGAAATCGGGATCAACACAGGTTCTGTCGGTAGCGGCGCGTTCCAATCGCTCGGGCCAAGCCCCCACAGCCCTCCTGATTCCGCCATCACACACGCACTCGAGAACGACCACGGCACGCGCGTTTCGCCGGCTGAATCCGTAGTCGTCGTGACTCCGACCCGCTTCGCGAGATCACGAAGATCCTGCATCGAGACCAACAGCTCGAACTTCGGGAATCCCCAGGGCATGCACTCCGCGTCGCAATACGTCACCCGCGCGCCCGGCACCGGCCGACCCGTCTCATCATCGATGACCCGCACCAACAACCCGCGCGGCTCCGGCTCCCCCGCCACCTCCGCGCGCCGCTCCGCGACCACCGCACCCGCCTCGTGCGACGCCCCACCCCCCGCGCAGGCCGCGAGCACCGACAACGCCAACAGCGTGCGGTTCCACATCGCCGCGCAACGATAGCGATCCTTCCTTGCAGACCGCGCAGGACGCGGGTCCGATCCGCGACCCGCGATGACCCTCCTCCCGTGGCTTCGCCTGGTCCGCGCCGGGACGCTGTTCTCCCCCGCCGCCGATGTCGTCGCCGGCCTGTGCCTGGCCGGGCAGCCGTGGTCCTGGGGTGCGGCTGCCGCGGTCCTGGCGAGCACCTGCACGTACGCCGGCGGCATGGTGCTGAACGACCACGCCGACCGCGGCGAGGATGCGGTCCAGCGGCCGGAGCGCCCGCTGCCGCGCGGCGACATCCGACCGAATGCGGCGCTGACGCTCGGACTCGTGCTGCTAGGCGCCGCCGTGTTGCTGTCGCCACGTCCCGCCTGGCACGCGATGCTCGGCTCGCTGGTCCTGCTGTACGACTACCTGCTGAAGGCCTTCCCGCTCGCAGCGACGCTGAACATGGCGACGCTGCGCGGACTGAACCTGCTGACCGGTGCGGCCGTGTTCGGGTTCGAGCCGACGCGCGACCACTTGATCGCGGCGTTGGTCTATGCGCTCTACATCGCGTGCGTCACGATCCTCGGCCGCTACGAGGACGAGAAACGCGTGAAACCGCGCGCCGTGTTGGCGATCCAGCTCGTGCCACCGCTCGCGGCATTCCTCGTGCTGCTGGCGCTGCCGGTCCGCTGGCCGGCGATCGCCGGTGGAATCGCCGCGGCGGCGTTCGTCGTGCGCGCGCGCGGCGTCGAGACCTGGGACCGCGCCGCGATCCGCGGCTCGATGACCTGGTTGCTGCTCGGGACGATGGGCTACACCGGGCTGTTGGCGCTCGGCACCGGCCGCACGGTGGAAGGGCTCGCGATCCTGCTCGCGATCCTGCCGGCGCGCTGGATCGCGCGCCGGATCAGCTTGACCTGAGCGCTACGCGCGTCCCTGCGCGCGCCAGATCTCGAGCGCCTGGTCCTTGGTCAGCACGCCGGCGCGCACGAGCGCCTTGAGGCCTTCCTTCAGCTTCTCCGGATCGCCGAGCATCGCGGCGACCAGCGGATTCTGCAGCGACGACGCCGTCGTGGCCGCCGCAGACGTCGCATCCGGTTCCGGCTCCGGGTCGGCCAGTTCGGCGACCAGGTGATCTTCGAGCAGATCCTGATCCGGCGTTGCCGCCGTCTCCGGCGCGACCTCCGCGGCGCTCTTGGCGACTTCGTCGAGCGAGACCGCGAACGGATCGAGCCCGATGTGCTTGTCGTCGAGCTGCGCGGTGCCTTCGTTGCGGAACGAGTCGAGCATCGGGCCGACGAGGTTCTTCATCTGCGCCGGCACGATCCGCTCGGCTTCGGGGCCGCTGTAGAACTGCAGCACCTGCATGAAACCCTGCGCGCGGCGGATGGCGTCCTTCAGGAACTCCTCGACCTCGTGGGTGACCTTGTGGTCGCTCTGCTCCGCATGATCCTCGGAGACCTTCTGCACGATCTGCGCCGCGGTCCGCGTCGCATCCGCGAAGAAGTCGTGGACGTCCTGCGTCAGCCGTTGCTGCTGGACCTCCTTCCGCTCCTGCTCCTCGATCTCCCGCAGGACCTCCTGGCCCTTGGCGATCGGACGCTGGATCTGGCCGCTCTGGGCCTGACGCATCTTCCGCTCGCGGCGGAACTGCTCGAAACCACTGGTGCGTCCAGGTTGCTTCATCGGCGTCTCCGCCGGCTCTATCGGTCCCCCCGCCGCTCCGGCTTGACGCCCGATTCGACCAGCGAGCGCAACTTCGACAGCGCCGTGTCCCGATCCGGGATTTCCCCGGCGGCGACCATCTCGTCGACCGCCGCGAGCAGCGTCCCGACCCGCGGGCCGGGCGGTACGCCGAGCGCCAGCACGTCGCGCCCGGTGCACAGCGGCGGTGGCGGCAGCGGCGGCAGCGTCTCCAGCTCGCGACTGGCATACTCGTGGATCCCGAGCAAGCCGTGGCTCGCTTCGCAATCCGCGCGGTGGAACTGCAGATGGTGCGCGAAGCCGGCGCTGCGCAGCCAGCGCTCGCGCCGCGGTGCGGCCATCTCCGGCAGGCTGGCGAACCGGATGTGGTCCCGGCAGATCTCGACGACGCGCTCGCGCACGTCCTTGCCGATCCGCAGCCGCCGCAGGATCTGCTCCGCCATGTCGGCGGAGACGACGTCGTGCCGCGAGAAGCGGATCCGATCTTCGGCGCGCTCGAACGTCGCCGGTTTCCCGATGTCGTGCAGCACGGCGCTCCAGGCGAGCACGCGATCGCCGGCCGGCACCTGCGCGAGCACGAGGCAGACGTGCGTCAACACGTCCCCTTCCGGATGGAACTGCGGCGGCTGCGGGATCCCCTCCATCGCGACCAGCTCCGGCAGCACGTACGAAGCGACACCGCTGCGCACCAACAGCCCGAGTGCACGCCCGCGGCCGATCCCGCGGAACATCCGGTCCAGCTCGCCGGCGATCCGCTCGGCCGACAGGTGTGTCAGCAGCGGCGCCGTCTGCGCAATGGCATCCGGCAGCTCGTCATTGAGCTCGAGATGGCAGCTCGCGGCGAACCGGATCGCGCGCAGGATCCGGAGCGGGTCTTCGCGCAGGCGCGTGACCGGATCGCCGATCACGGCGAGCCGGCACAGGCGGAGGTCCTGGATCCCACTGGTCGGATCCTGCAGCTCGCCGGTCAGCGGATCGAAGTACAGCGCGTTGACCGTGAAGTCGCGCCGCTGCGCGTCCTCGGCGACGCCCACACCGAAACGGACCACGTCGGGATGGCGGTGGTCGGAGTAACCGGCCTCCGCGCGCATGCTGGTGAGGACGACGTCCCCCTGCCCGTCCGCCCCGCGCAGCAGCACCATCCCCAGGCGCGGGTCGGCGGCCGCCGCCTCGGGGAACTGCGCAACCAACTCTGGCCCGCCCAGTTCGACGGCGCAGTCCCAGTCGTGCGGCGGCCGCCCGATCAGTGCGTCGCGCACGGTGCCGCCGACGACCCAGGCGCGTCCGCCGCTACGCGTGGCGCGCTGCAGGATCTGCTGCACGGCCGGCGGCGCCTGCAGCCGGCGCGCGAGCCATGCCTGCGGGCTTCTGCCGGCATTCATGGCGCGGCAACATAGCGCCAGCAGCCGACCCGATGACCGCATCCACGTTCCAACCCGCCCCGCCCACCTCGAGGCCAGGCCGCCTGCAGCGCCTGCTCGCGCGCTGGAACCTCGGCAATCTGCTGTTCACGCTCGGGCTCGCGATCATCGGCATGCTGCTCGTCGTTCCGGACCTGACCGGTCGCCGCGTCGCGCGGATCGAGAACCGCGCCGAGCGCACGGCTGCGTTGCTGCTGTCGGTCGCGCAGCAGGCCGCGCCGCTCGAGCTCGCCTCAGCCGACGCGGCTCGCGAGGTCGAGCAGCGACTGCGCGCCGGCTGCCAGGAGGCAGGCTTTCCGAACTCCGATCTGCCCGAGCTGCGTCACGAGCCGCTGCGTCCCGATCCGCAGCAGCCGGTCCTGCTGTTCGCCACGAAGCACTATTGGTTCATGCTGAGCCGCCAGCCGGCGACCGAACCGGAGCGCGAACCCGCCGCCGACGCACCGTTCGAAGTCCTCGCCTGGCCGCGCGAGCCGCTCGGCGGCGGCCACACGGCCTTCGTGTTCGCGTCCGGCCGGGATCCCGTCTACTCCCGCAACCTGGTCGCCAACTACGCCGGCACGCAGAACGCGCCGTTGCCAGGCCAGGCGCGCCCGCGCACGGCAGGCGTGCCAGGTGAGGTGCGGACGTACTTTCACGGGTACGACGACGAGCGCTGGATCGTGTTGCAGGACGCGGCGCTGCGCAACCGGTGACCCGCTCGCGATCCGCCGCGAGCATCCCGATGCCGGCGCGCGCGCTGGCGATCAGAAGAACTCGAACAACTGATCGTTGATCAGCTTCCGCATCGGCTCCGCCTCCTCGCCGAGCATCTGCCGCCACTCCATCGCATCCTCGAGCGTCAAGTCGCGGCGCAGCCACTCCATGCACAGCAGCCGGAGCTGCGGGATCTCCGTGCGATCGCGCACGACGGCGCGGTAGCGGTCGTAGATCTGCTGGCGCAACTCGGGCGTGGTGTCCTGGCGGGCGGCGATGTTGCCGAGCGTCGTCAGCAGGCAGGCCCGGCGGCGGTAATCGGCGCGATCGATGCCGTCGAGCAACGCCATGACCTGCGGGCCCACGCCATCCAGATTCGCCAGCTGCAGCGCGGCATAGCTGGCGGTCGTGTATGCGTGGTCCGCAGCCAGCGGACGTTCTCCGGCCAGCAACACGTCGCGCAGCGGCGCAAACGCGGATGCGCTGCGGATCCGGCCGAGCGCCGTCAGATAGCGGCGCTCCTCGCCCTGCGGGGCCTTGCGCAACCGCTCCACGAGAAGCGGCACGGCCGCCTCCTCGCGCAGTCCGACGACGTCCTCGAGCGCCTGCACGAGCACGTTCCCGCTCCCGGTCGCGAGGTCGGTCAGGATCTGCTCGATCGGCCCGCGCACGCCACGGTCGCGCAGCGCCCGCAGCGCAGCCAGCCGCACGTCCTCGTCCGCATCGAGCGACAGCGTCAGCAGCGTGTTGTCGACGTTTGGCCCGGGCACCTGTGCGATCGCGGCGATGCATGCGCGCCGCACGAGCGGCGACCGATCGACCGAGGCTGCCATCGCGAGATCGAGCAGGGTGCCTAGGTCGGTGCCCGCCAACCCTTCGAGCGCGAGCGCCTTGCTCTTGGGGTCGTCACCTTCGAGCGCCCACTTCAGCAGCTGCGAACCGCGCGCGTCCTTGTGCCGGTGGAACACGACCGCAATCGCGATCTTCAGGTCGCCGCGCACGTCCGGCCACAGCGGTTCGAGCACCGGGCGTTGCAGCTCTGGCGGCAGCTGCACGGCCTGCTCGACGATCGTGCGGTGCAGCGCCGTGAACCGCGGGTCGGAGATCAGCTGGTGCAGCAACGCCGGCAGCTCCGGCTGCAGATGGCGGCAGGCTGCCTTGACCCATTCCATCTGGCCGAGCAGTTCGAACCGCGGCAGCATCGCGAACGCGCGGCGTGTGCTCGCGGCATCGCCGGACCAGACGAGCGCGCGCGCGGCCGCGGCGCGGATTCCCGGCAGCTCGTGCGCCAGCGCGCGCAGCAGCGCCGGCGCGAACCGCGGATCGCCGGCGCTCCCCATCGCCTCGACCAGGTTCTGCACGTGGTCGGTCCGGCTGCGCTCCTGCGTGGCGCGATCGAACGTCTCGATCAACAGCTCGACCGTTTCGTCGTCGGGAGCGTCGAAGAACTGCTTGGCCATCAGCCATGCGTCCCGCGAGCAGGCACCGGACAGGTTCTGGATCACCCGCTCGAGCGCCTGCCGGCGGGTCCGGCCGTACCACTGGCCGGAGGTCTCGGGCGAGCGGTGGACCGGCCCGCCGAACTGCGGGAAATCCGCATGCCACGGGGTCGCTCCATGCGGCCCGCCATCACCCGCGGACGCGCCGTGCGCTCCATTCGCCGGTGGAGCCGGGGCCGGTTCCTGCTCCTCCCCGCATGCGGCGAGCAGCGCCGCCAGCAGGAGCCCGTTCCGGAACGCAGCAGCGCGGCTGGTGCCCGAACCGCCGCGCGCCGGACGCTGCGTCGCAGCGGGGAAGGAACGGGCGCAGCGCTGGGTGGGCATCGGGCGGTGGATAGTCCGGACGGGATCGGGAGTCACTGGCCTTTTCGGCCACTGCCGCCGCGGCCCAAAGGCGCCTCGAGGATCCCCTGCACGTGCAGCAGCTCCGCTTCGGAGATCCTGCGATCGAGCAGGTTGCGCAGCAGGCTCGTCCGCGCCTCCTGCAGCGCCTGGATCCGGCGGTTCACCTCGAACACGGTGCTGGCACCGACGCGCAGCTTGATCCGCTCGGTGTCCAGGTCCGTCTCGGCGAGCCGCATGCTCTCCTGTCCGGCACGGATCGTCAGCGCGAGCGTCCGCAGGTTGCGCACGACCTGCCGTACCTGCCGGCTGACCTCGATCTCCGCCGCATACAGCTCGGCGAGCTGGCGCTGCAGCTCGAGCTGCGCGCGGTCCCGTTCCGCCAGCGCCGCCGAGTTCCCGATCGGCAGCGCGAACTGCAGCTGCAGACTCCAGTCCGGGAATTCGAACCCCCACAGCGTGTTCATCGAGCTGCCGTACGTGTTGCTGACTCCGTCGGTCGTGTAGCTCGTGACGAGGTCGAGCCGCGGCAGCACCTCGCGCGCGGCGACGCGCTGATCGATCTCGGCCATCGCGACCGACGCGCGCTGCGCCTTCAGGTCCGGCCGCTCGTCCAGCGCACGCCGCGCCAGCGCGCGCCAGTCCATCTCCTGCTCGTCGATCTGCGACAGGATCGGCGTCGTCGGCACCAGATTGCGGCGCCACAGCGAGCCATCCGCATCGTCGAACAACAGCCGGCGCAGCGCGTCCTCCCGTTCGCGGATGTCGTTTTCGGCACGGATCAGCTCCTCCTGCCGGCGTGCGACGTTTGCCTCGTCCGCCACGCGGTCCCGCTCGGCGAGCTCACGCACCCGGATCCGCTCCAGCGTGATCCGCAACTGCTCCTGCGCCAACTCCAGGCTGGCGAACACGACGCGGTAGTTCTCGCGCGCGAACACGAGCTCCCAGTACGCCCGGACGATGTCGAGCATGACGTTCTGCACGTCCTGCTCGAACGTGTTGACCGCGGCGCCGACGGCGACGGTCGCCTTGCGCTCGTCGGCGAGGTTCGTGTCGGCCCAGGCTCCGCGCAGCAGCGGCTGCGTGTAGCTGACCGTCAGGTCGTTCGTGTACAGCGAAGGCGGGAACCCGGGGATCTGCGCCGACTGCTGCAGGCGCAACGGGGTGTACGACAGGTCGAACAGTCCGCCGCTGACCAGGCGCTGCCGGAAGCCGAGCGTGCCGGAGTAGATCTCACGCTCGAGGCTCGGTTGGAAGATGTTCTGCGCCTGCTCGTTGGAGCGCGAAACCCCCATGTTGGTGTAGAGCTCCGGCTCGAACCCGGCCTGCGCGGTGCGCAAGTCGGTCTCGGCCAGCCCCGGCAGATACGCGCGCGCGCGCAGATCCACGTTGTTGTCGCGGCCGAACGCGAGTGCGTCCTCCAACGACAGGCCGAGCGTCTCGCCATCCTGGTCGCTGGGGATCGGGATGTGCGACAGCGCATGCTGCTGCGGCTCCTGCGGATCCTGCTTCGGCGCCTGCGGATCCTGCTTGCCCGCCGGCTGCGGATCCTGTGCCGCTGAAGCCGGTGAGGCCGGAGACGTCGGGTTCGGGTTGGGGTTGGGGTTTGGGTTGGGGATGGAGTTCCGGTCCGGGTTCCGGTTCGGCTGCGTCGGCTCCTGCGCCGCCACCCCTGCTGCGAGCAGCAACACGAATCCTGCCGTCGCCGTCGGCCTGCGCAGTCGGGTCACGCGCGCGGACGATAGCTGCGTGGCGGCGCGCGACCAAACGATCCGCTCGGGCTACAACGACTGCGCTGCATGGCGCTTCCAGCCCCGCGGGATCCGAGTCCGACCGAGCCGCCTGCGCCCGCGGTCCGGATCCGCGCGGAAGTCGCCCCGCGGATCACGTTCGCGATGCAGCAATGCGACGTTGCGGTCATCGCGGACCTCGTCGTCGAGAACCCCACACCTGCAGACCTCGAGCAGCTGACGCTCGAGCTCACCGCGGAACCGCCGGTCCTCGGCGCGCGGAGCTGGCACATCGACCGGCTCGGCGCGCAGTCGGAGCTCCGGCTGCAAGACCGGCGCGTGACGCTCGCCGGCGGCCTGCTCGGCACGCTGACGGAGCGGATGCGGGCGGAGCTGCGCTTGCGCCTGTGCGCGGGCGACGCCGTGCTGGCCGAGCACCGGCTCGATGTCGTCGCTCTTGCGCACAACGAATGGGGCGGCGGCAGCACGATGCCGGAGCTGTTGGCGGCATTCGTGACACCGAATGATCCGGCGGTCGCCGGGCTGCTGCGCGAAGCATCCGGCCTGTTGTCCGCTGCCGGCCGCTCGGGTGCCCTCGAGGGTTATCAGGCGCGCTCGCGGCAGCGCAGTTGGGAGATCCTGCAAGGAATCTGGGCTGCGGTCTCGGCCCGCGGCCTGACCTACGCCGAACCCCCGGCCAGCTTCGAGAGCGACGGCCAGAAGATCCGCTCCCCGGCCGACATCGAAGCGCACGGCCTCGCGACCTGCCTCGATCTGGCGCTGCTGTTCGCAGCCGCGATCGAGCAGGCCGGACTGCATCCGTTGATCGTGTTGACCCGCGGGCATGCGCTGGCGGGAGCCTGGCTGCAACCGCAGACCTTGCCAGCGCTGCTGGTCGACGACGCCATGGAGCTGCGCAAGGCTGCGGACCAGCAGGATCTCGTGCTGTTCGAGACGACGATGGCGACGGCCGCGAGTCCGCAGCCGTTTGCGCGCGCGATCGACGAAGCGCGCCGCCAGATCGACGCGGCGCACGAGGAGGCGTTCGGGTTCGCGCTCGATGTCCGCCAGGCGCGTGCACGCGGCATCCACCCGCTGGGCGCCGTGACGGAACGCGGTCCGGCGGCGGCGGCCGAAGCGATCCGCGCCGGCCCCGGGCTGGACCCGCCACCGGACCTGCCACCGTTCGATGCCGACACCGCACCGCTCGAAGCGCCCCAGACTCCTGCCGAGCGCATCGAGCGCTGGAAACGCAGCCTGCTCGATCTGAGCAAGCGCAACCGGCTGCTGAACCTGCGCCCGGCGAAGACGGTGCTGCCGATCTTCTGCCCCGATCTGGCGCAGCTCGAAGACCAGCTCGCGTCCGACCGCTCGCTGAAACTCGTGACTCCGGAGCCGCGCCGCGACCCGGACGCGGACGTCGATCGGGAGCTGTACCACCTGCGCACGGGCGAGGATCTGGATCGCCGGTTCGCGCTGGATGCGCTCGCGCGCGGCGAGCTGGTGGTCAACGTCGATCCGGACGTGCTCGAGCAGGGAGCGCTGGAGCTGTACCGCAAGGCGCGCACCGACTTCCAGGAAGGTGGTTCCAACACGCTGTTCCTGGCGGTCGGGATGCTGCGCTGGTCGCCGGGCGGCAGCGGCGGGCCGAGCTACCGCGCGCCGCTGATCCTGCTGCCGGTGCAGCTCGAGCGGGCGAGCGCGGCGTCGAAGCCGAAGCTGCGGCGTCGCGAGGAAGACCCGCTGTTCAACCTGACGCTGCTGGAGATGCTGCGGCAGGACTTCCAGATCGAGCTGCCTGGGCTCGGCGGCGAGCTGCCGGCGGACGACGACGGGCTCGACGTCGCGCGGATCCTCGACATCGTGCGGGCGCGCGTGCGCGAGGTGCCCGGCTTCGAGGTGGTCGAGGAGGTCGTGCTGAGCACGTTCTCGTTCGCGAAGTACCTGATGTGGAAGGACCTCGCCGAGCGCACGGATGCGTTGAAGGCGGCGCCGTTCGTGCGCCATCTGATCGATCACCCGCACGACGCGTATGCGCACGGCGCGTCGTTCCTGGCTCCGGGCGACGTCGATGCGGCACTCGACCCCGCGCAGCTGATGACGCCGCTGCATGCCGACGCCAGCCAGGTCGTCGCCGTGCACGCCTCCGGCAACGGCGGGGACTTCGTGCTCGAGGGACCGCCCGGCACCGGCAAGTCGGAGACGATCGGCAACATCATCGCGCAGAACCTCGCGCTCGGGCATCGCGTGCTGTTCGTGTCGGAGAAGATGGCAGCGCTCGAGGTCGTCTACCGGCGCCTCGCGAACTGCGGGCTCGGGGACTTCTGTCTGGAGCTGCACTCGGCGAAGGTCAGCAAGCGCGCGGTGCTGGACCAGCTCGGTGCCGCGTGGACGCAGCGCGAGTCGCACGATGCCGCTGATTGGGAGCAGAAGGCGCGCGAGCTGGCGACCGTGCGCCAGCAGCTGAACCGCCTCGTCGCCGTGTTGCACGAGCCGGGGCCGGGTGGCATCAGCCCGCGCGCCGCCATCGGGCGCGCGGTGCGCTACGGCGACGTCCATCGCTTCCAGCTCGACTGGCCGCGGGATGCGTCCGGGACCGGACACGCGCCGACGCCGCAGGCACACGCGCAGCTCGAGGAGATGGCAGGCCGCCTCGGGCAGGAGTTCGCGCGGCTGCAGCCGGAGGACTTCGCGGCGTTCGCCGGCCTGGCACCGGCGGCCTGGTCGCACGGCTGGCAGGGGGACGCCGTCGTGGCTGCGCATGCGCTACAGGAGCAGCAGCAGCAGTTGCTGCGCCAGCGGCGCGCGTTCGTCGAACGCCTGGGGATCGCCGATGCCGGGGACGAACTGGCGGAGACCGCGGCCCTCGCTGCGATCGCCGCGCTCGTGCCGGACTGCGCGCCGCGGAACCTGCGGTTCGCGCTGAGCGCAGACGGGGACGCGGCACTGGCGGCCCTCGGCGAGGCACTCGACGCGCTGCGGCGCTACCGCGAGCAGCGGCCGTCCCTCGCGCGCGAGTACCCGGACGAGCGACTCGCGCCAGCGCCGGTCGAAGCATGGCTCGCGGCGCGCGCGGCGGCGGAGCACAGGTTCTGGCCGCTGCGGCTGTTCGCGCGCCGGAGCCTGCGGCGCGAGATCCGCGCGCAGCTCGGCCTGCCGGATTCGATTGCGACGCCGGAACAGGATCTCGAGCGGCTGCGCGAGCTCGGGGAGCTGCGGGAGCGGATGGAGCGCGCCGCCCGCCAGCTGCCTGCTGCGGCCGGCTTCGACGGCCTGCAGAGCGATCTCGAGCAACTCACGGCGACGCTCACGACCGGCCGCGCGCTGCGCGAACAGGTCACGAGGCTGGCCGCGTTCGGGCGTGAGCTCGCGCCGACGCGCGAGCGGCTGGCGCAGGTGCTCGGCGACGAGCGCGAGTTGCTGGCCCCCGGCATGCCGATCGCGGTCGCCGCGCAGGAGCTCGTCGCGGCGCACGCCGCGCTGCAGGACGCCGCTGACCGGTTCGCGGCGCTGGTCGGGACGACGCTGCCGGACGATTTCGCACGGCTCGCCGCCATGACGCACGCCGTCGTCGAGCGCAGCAGCCGGTTGAAACCCTGGTGCGAGTGGATCGAAGCCTGCCGCGACGCGCGCGAGCTCGGACTCGGTGCGCTGGTCACGGCGCTCGAGCAGGGCACGGTCCCGCCGGCGCGCGCCGCCGACGAGCTGCGCACGGCGTATGCGCGGTGGGTCGCGCCGATCCTGATCGATGCGCGCGAAGAACTGCGCCGGTTCTCCGGCGAACGGCATGCCGAGCTGATCCGCCGGTTCCGCGAGTTGGACCGCGAGCTCGCCGAGCTGACCTCACGACAGATCCGCGCGCGGCTGTCGGCCGGGATCCCGAGCCGCGACGCGAAGGACAGCCAGCGCGGGTTCGGGGTGCTCGCGCACGAGCTGCACAAGCAGCGCCGCCACAAGCCGGTGCGGCAGCTGATCGCCGAGATGGGCCCGGCGCTGACGACGCTGACCCCGTGCTTGATGATGAGTCCGCTGTCGGTCGCGCAGTTCCTGCCGGCGGACGCGACGCAGTTCGACATCGTCGTATTCGACGAAGCGAGCCAGATCACGGTGCCGGACGCGATCGGTGCGATCGCGCGCGGCAGACGCTGCATCGTCGTCGGCGATCCGAAGCAGATGCCGCCAACAAGGTTCTTCGAACGCGGGCCGGACGAAGAGTCCGACGACCAGGCGCCGGACCTCGAGAGCATCCTCGACGAGGCGCTCGCGGCGCGCGTGCCGCACCACCGGCTGACCGGTCACTACCGCAGCCGCCACGAGAGCTTGATCTGCTTCTCGAACCACGCCTACTACGACGGGGCGCTGGTCACCTACCCGTCGGCCGACACACGCGACACCGCGGTGTCGCTGCGGCGCGTCGACGGCATCTACGCCAAGGGCAAGGCGCGCACGAATCCGATCGAGGCACAGGCCGTCGTCGCCGAGGTCGTGCGGCGGCTGCGCGACCCGGAGCTGAGCCAGCTCTCGCTCGGCATCGTCACCCTGAATCTCGAGCAGCAGCGGCTGGTCGAGGATCTGCTCGACCAGGAGCGCCGCACGGACGGCGACTTGGAGCGCTTCTTCGGTGACTCCGCCGGCGAGCCGGTCTTCGTCAAGAACCTCGAGACCGTGCAGGGGGACCAACGCGACGTGATCCTGCTCTCGGTCGGCTACGGCCCGACCGAGCCCGGCGCACCACGCATCTCGATGAACTTCGGCCCGCTCAACCGGCAAGGGGGCGAGCGCCGCCTGAACGTCGCCATCACACGCGCCACGACCGAGGTCCTCGTCTTCGCCAGCTTCGACTCCTCGATGATCGACCTGACCCGCACCTCCGCGACCGCCGTCGAGCACCTCAAGGGCTACCTCGACTTCGCCGCGCGCGGCCCTCTCGCGATCGGCGCCGCCGCCACCGCACCCGCTGCAGGCGCCCCCGCCAACGACTTCGAGCTCGCCGTCGCCGAAGGCCTACGCGCGCGCGGCTGGCAGGTGCGCACCCAAATCGGCGTCTCCAAGTACCGCATCGACCTCGGCATCGTCGATCCCGACGCTCCCAACCGCTTCCTCGCCGGCATCGAATGCGACGGCGCCTCCTACCACGGTTCCCCCTCCGCCCGCGACCGCGACCGCCTGCGCCACCTCGTCCTGCAACGCCTCGGCTGGACCCTCCTCCGCCTCTGGTCCACCGACTACTTCCTCGACCCCGCCACCGCGCTCACCACGCTCGACACGCAGCTCCAATCCCTGCGCGAACACAAAAGGGGCTGACCCCAACCGGCAATGACCCCACCGGCTATCCGCCGATCCGCCGATCCGCCGATCCGCCCGAACCCTTCTCCCTTCCCCTTCCCTTTCCTCGCCCAGCCCCAGCCCCAGCCCGGGCCCGAGCCCGCCCCATTCCCGTTTCCCCATTCCCCTTCCCTCCCCCCTACCTCCCAGCGATCGCCAACATCTCCGCCACGCCCGGCGCCGCGAAGCTGGTGGTCAGGCTGAGCAGCAGCGCAGCAGCATCACCGAGCGGACGCGGGGTGGTCAGCGCTGCGATGCGGCGCAGCTCGAGCTGGAACTCGGCCCAACCCGGCCGGATCGGATACAGGCTCCAGGCCAGGTGGTGCATCGTCGTGTAGCCGTCCGGCAGCTCGGCGAGCTGCGGCGGGCGCCACAACAGCAGCTGGCGGTCGAGCTCGGCGACGTCGTGCAGATCGGCGAAACCGTAGCGCAGCGCGGCGATCAGATCGGGCCGCTCGACCGAGCGGCGTTCGAGCCGTTCCTGCAGGTGCTCGTGCACGAGCATGCGCGCGCGCTGCGCCAACGCGGCATGCACGCCGAACGCAGGCGCCAGTGCGAACAGCCGACCGGCTTCACCGAGCATGGCTCCCGGCGTGTTCCAGTGCAGCAGATCGGGACGGCCACCGCCGCCGGCCGGCCGCAGCGTCGCCAGCGCGAGCGCCTCGGTCGCGCGGCTGACGAGCGTCGCGTACTCCTCGCCCGCGGCGACCGCGAGATCCGCCAATGCGCTGGCAGCGATGATCCGCTCACCACCGGTCAGAGCCGGCTCGCTGACCCGCGCCGCCAACCACGCCCCGAGGCTGCGCACCTCGCTGGCATGTGGGCCGAGTTGATCCGTGGAGCCGGCAGCGAGCAGCGCGCGCAGCGCCTGGCCGACTTCGAACGGATCGGCGACACCGGCGTCGATCCGCTGCACGGCACGTTCGGCGACGACACCGGCCAGCTCCTGGATCCGCTCCTCGATCGAGGGATCGCCGCCCGCGAGCGCGATCGTCTTGCGCCGTGCCTGCGGCGAGTGGCGCTGGCGGAACTCGGTCCGCAGCAGCGCGAGCCTGCGATCGGCCGATGCGACCTGCGCGAACAACTGGTCTTCCGGCAGCGCTTCGAGCGCGGCGCGGGACCGCGGGAACACTTCGACGAGCTGCCGCAGCGACTCGGCGGCCTCGGCCGGCAACGTCGCCCAGTCCGGCGTTTGCGCCGCACCTTCCGTCTGCACCGGGATCTGCGGGCGGCCGGTCGGCCCGACCTCGGTCCGCGGCTGGGCCGCGTCGGTGCGTTGGAGCTCCGCGACCTGCGGCGCCGGCTCCGGCAGCTCTGCCCGCTGCAGCCGGCGCTCGAGCAGCAATCCGAACACGGTGATCGCCGCCGCCATCGCGAGCTGCAACCACATGCGCGGTTCGAGGCCACGCCGCGGTCGCCGCAGCGCCTGCCGGCGACGCACCGCGTGACGCAACGCCAGCGGCAGCCGGCCGCTCGGTTCGACCGTCAGCAGACGGAACCGCTCGAGCAGTGCACGGATGTCCCCGGCCTCTCCCAGCGCGTGCGCGCCGCCCTGATCGGTCGCGGCGAGATCGGCGGCCAGCTCGTCGAGCGTCAGCCGTTCCGGCCCGCGCTCCGTGGCGTCATCCCTCTTCATCCCACCCCCTCGGTGCGTCCGGATCGGCCTGCGCCGCGCCGCCTGCCTCGAAACGCACCCCGTTGCAGCACCTGCTTCAGGAACTGCACTGCGTTGTGCATCCGCGACTTGACCGTCCCGACCGGGATCGACAGCACCGACGAGATGTCGGCGTACGGCAGCTGCTGGTAGACCGCGAGCTCGAACACGAGCCGATGCGGCTCGGTCAGTTGTTCCAGTCCGGCACGCAGCAGCGCGCGCTCTTCGGCGTCGATCGCGACCTGCTCCGGCCCGAGGCTCGGTGCCGCCTCCGTCTCGAGCACGGTTGGTGCTGACGGATGGCCAGCCTGATCGAGCGAGTACAGCCGCGGCAGCGGGCGCCGCGCGCGGTAGTGGTCGATCCACAGGTTGGTCGCGACGCGGAACACGTAGGTCGACAGCCTCCCCTGCGGCTCATAGCGGGCGGCCGTCCGCAGCAGCTTCAGGAACAGCTCCTGCGTCAGGTCTTCGGCGCGGTCGCGGTCCCAGCAGAGCCGGTAGAAGAACTGCACGAGCCGCGTCTGGAACGCCTCTACCAGAGCCGGGAATGCCAGCTCGTCCCCCCGCCGATACAGATCCAGCAGATCCGGCCCCTCTTCGGCAGCCCCACCGCGCTGCGGCGCCTGCGGATCCGGAGGCTGGCCAGGGATCGGAGCCATGGTTCGAACAGGCGCTGGAACGGCCGGCCTGCCCGCCCGGTTCAACCGGGATCGGATCCGGCGGCCAGCGCCGGCAGCCAAGGATATCGGCGCTCGTCGCCACGCAGCACCACCCACCGCCCGCCGGCCGGATCCGGCGCCAGGGCGACCCAGAGCGCATCCGGTTGCAGCAGGTCCTGCACGCGATCCGCCCATTCCACGGCCACGACCGCCGCGCGCTGATCGACGTAGTCGAGGCCACCGTCCGCCAGAAACCGCTGCAGCTTGTCGCCGAGGTAGGCGTCCATGTGCAGCAGCGGGCGCGGCCCCGGGTGTTCGATCGCCAGCAGGTACGTCGGGCTCTGCACGGCCGCCGGGTCGTCGAGCTGCAGCCCACGCGCGAGCCCGTGTACCAGCGTCGTCTTGCCGCTGCCGAGTTCGCCGGTCAGCGCGAGCTGGTCGCCTGGCTGCAGCCACCGGCCCAGCGCCTCGCCGAGCCGCTCGGTCGCCGCAGCGTCCGGGAGCCGCAGGCGCCACTCACCCATCGCCGATCCGGTGCTGGTAGCCGAGTGCGGCAAGGGGAGCGCGCGTGCCGTCGGCCGCACGCAGCCGGAGCCCGGGGGCTGCTTCGACGCGGCCGATCGCATGGCAGGGGACCGGTGGCTCCGCGCCGGCGCGCGCCGTGAACAACAGCTCGTGGTCCTCGCCATCCTCGAGCGCGTGCCGCAGCGGGTCGTCGAGCAGCTGCGCATCGGCATGGAGCGGGATCGCGACCGCGTCCAGCTCGGCCCCGAGCTCGCTCCCGGCCGCGGCCGACGACGCGCGCAACAGAGTCACGAGATCCAGCGCAAGGCCATCGCTGATGTCCATGCCGGCCCCGACCTGCGGCCAGGCCGCGAGCTGCTGCCCTTCGCGCAGCCGTGGCCGGATCCGCAGATGACGGCCGCTGCCAGCGCCGCCCAGCGCACCAGTCACGAAGATCCGATCCCCCGCGCGCGCCGCACTGCGCAGCAGCGGCGGTCCGGGCAGATGTCCGATCGCGGTGACCGTCACGACCAGCGGCCCCGGACTCGCAGACAGATCCCCGCCGACGACGCGGCAGCCGTACTCGTCGGCGATCTCTCCGATCCCGGCGAACAGCGCATCCCGCGCGCGCGCGCCGAAGCCGGCCGGGATCAGCACCGAGACCAGCAGGTAGTCCGGCACCGCGCCCATCGCCGCCAGATCCGACAGATTGCGACCGACCGCCTTGCGTCCGACGAGGTGCGGATCCGTCCCTGCGGCGAAGTGCACGTGCTCGACGACCGGGTCGCACTTCAACACGGATGGTGCCGCCGACGGCGGCACGACGGCGGCATCATCCCCGATGCCGACCAAGACCGGTGGCGCGGCGCGCGCGAAGCGCTGCGCCAGCGCCTCCGCGAACTCCCGTTCAGCGACCACGCGGCTCTCCCGGCAGCTCCGGCGGCGGCGCATGCGGCGCCTGCAGCACCGTCAGCACGCGGAACCGCACGCGCTCGTACGGGATCGTCCCGAGCGCGTCCCCCTGCAGCGCCGCATACCGCGAGCGCGGATCGTCGTGCGCGACCCGGAACCCATCCGCAGTCGCCGCCGTCACGCGCGACAGCAGCACGCTGCCGTCGGTGAGCTCGAACAACACGACGTCGCGTGGCGACACGCGCTCGACCGAGCGGTCGATGATCGCAACCGCGCCCGGCGCGAACTCAGGGCGCATCGTGTCCATCCCTTCCGGGACGGTCCAGATCCCGTAGCGCCGAACGAACAGGATCAACACGACCGCCGTCGCGATCAGTCCGCCGCGCAGCAACCACGGCCGCAACCGGTCCGGGGTCAGCGCCACCGCGCCTCCACGGCGGCCCGCAGTCCGGCGACGCTCTGCGCGACGTCCCGCGCGCCAGCGATCGCGGACATGACCGCGACCCCGGCACCGAGCCGCGGCGGCAGCGTGCGGATGCGCACCGCGTCGAGCCCGCCGAGCAGCAGGACCGGCACCTCGGCGTCCGCGATCAGCGCCGTGGCACGCTCGATCCCGAGCGGCTCGGCGCCAGGCTTCGATGCCGGCGTGAACAACGGCGCCAGGATTGCGAAGTCGGCCCGACCTGCGGCGGCGCGCAGTCCCTCGGCGCCATGCACCGAAACGCCGATCTGCAGCTGTGGCGCGAGCTCGCGCACGCGCGCCGCCGGCAGGGAGTCCTCCCGTAGCTGCACGCCGTGCGCGCCGCAGGCCAGCGCGACGTCGACCCGGTCGTTGACGAACAGCAGTCCCTGCAGCGGTGCCAGCAACCGCAACAACGCGAGCCCGAGCTCGCGCTGCGCCCGCGCCGGCAGCCGCGGCTCCCGCAGCTGGATCGCGCGCAGCCCGCCTTCGACCGCGGCGGCCGCGATCCGGAGCACCCGCTGCGCATCCCCCTGCCCGTCGGTGATCCACAGCAGCCGCGGCAGCTCCCGGCGCGCGGGCTGCATCACGCGCGTCCGACCGCGAACCCGAGGTCGGTCAGCACACCGAGGATCCGCGCGACCGGCGCATCCCGCTCGAACCGCAGGCTGGTCGGCGACAGCCGCCCGGCCAGCAGCTCCTGCAGCGCCGGCAGACCTGCGACCCGATCGATCTGCTCCGCCTGGCGCGCGTGCAACACCAGGTCGTCGTCGAGCACGAGGACCTGCGCCGTGTCGGCCCAGTCCTCGATGCTGTAGCGGACGTTCTGCGGCAGCGGCGCGCGCGCGCGTTCGGTCAGCTCCTGCACGATCTGCGCCACCGACACGCCGTCGCGCAGCCCAGCGACCAGGCTCTCGCGCGTCAGCTTGAACTGATGCACGTGGTCCGACTTCACGCGCGTCGCGAAGCGGTCGAACAGGTGCACGACCTCGTGCTCGTCGTCACCCGGGAACAGCACGATCTCGAAGTCCGGATTGACCAGCAGCGTGCTGCGCTCGCCCCCGAGCTGCGCGGCCGGCTCGGCGCCGAACAGCTCCGCGCCCAACCGTGTCAGCCGGATCGCCGCAACGCGTCCGCCACGCAGCCCGAGGTCCACGATCCCAAGCGGATACAGCCGCTTGCGCACGAACAGCAGCAGGTTCCAGACCAGCTGCTGGATCGTCTCGGTCGGGAGATACCCCCCTTCCTGGAACCGCGCCGCGAACGCCTCTTCGACGCCGAGCTCGCGCAGCAGCGTCAGGTAGCTGTTGCGCGCCAGGAACGGCAGGAACGACGCCTCGTACCACCGCTCCGGATCGATCCGCTTCAACAGGCGCAGCAGGATCCGGCGCAGGCGCACCTGATGGAACGGCTCGCCGCCGAGCTCACGCTCCTCGACCGCGTACGACAGCAGCGCGAGCACCTTCTCGCGTGCCGACAGCTCGTCGAATCCGCGCCCGCCATCGGTCACGCGCAGCCCGCGCTCGCCGCTCCGGTCGACGAGCCGGCGCGCGAGGCTGAACCGCCAGATCCACTGCAGCACCCCTTCGCCATCCAGGATCTCCCCCGGCACCGCCATCAGGCTGCGTTCGATCCGCTTGCTGGACGCGCGGTACAGGTTTCCCTCGATCGTGAACTGCACCTTGCTGTTGCTGATCTCGCGCAGGAAGCGGCCGACGTTGGTCGCAAAGTCGACACCGGCGTGCAGCGTCTGCTCGACGTCCACCGGGTGATGCTCGCTGTGCTGGCGCAGTGCCAGCAGCGCGATCTCCTGGAACAGGATCACGGTCGGACCGGCCGGCTGCAGACCGAATCGCGCCAGGCGCAGCGGCGCCACGGTCCCGAGCATCGCCTCCTCGAGGCACTTGCGGATCAGGTCCAGATCCGGTCCGTCGGTGCCGACCGAGCGCTGGTAGTCCGGCTCCGGCAGGTAGCCGCCGTGTGTCGTCAGCGCGACGTCGAACACCGCGCGCACACCGGGTGGCAACGCTTCGATCCGGCTGCGGATCGAGCTCTCCATCAGGTAGATCTTGTAGATCTTGCGCGCGTGGTCGCTGCTCGGCGCACCGTTGCGGCCGCGGCCGAGGCGCGTTTCGAGATGTCCGTGCAGCGTGATCGTGTCGAGCGGCTCGTTCTGCTGTCGCTGCCGCAGCGCCGCGAGGCACTGCGCCAGCTCCCCCGGGACGGCGTAGGCCGGCTCGCCGAACTCGTTCCAGTTCTTCTTCTGCGTCGGCAGCAGGAAGCCTTCGCGATGCAACGCCGCCAGCGCCGCCTCGACCTCGAACCGGCTCTGCCAGGTCCCGTTCAGCGACGCATGCAGCACCCGCGCCGAGCGGCACGCGCCCGGCTCGCTGAGGAATCCTTCGAACAGATCCCGCAGCTTGCGTGGCAGCCCGAACAGCCGCTGCTCGACACGTTCGCTGTCCGCCATCGCCGCGGCGAGCCCCTCCTGCGGATCCAGCGTCGCCTCGCCCCAGCGACGCGCCAGCTCCACCACCTCGCGGCGGTCGCGTCCGGACAACAGGCTGCGCAGCGTGAACAGGGACATCTCAGCCGGTCGCTCCGTCCGACATCGCCGCCGCGGAGCGGATCTCGTAGCGATATCCCTGCTCGGTCAGGAACAGCTGGCGGCGCGCCCCGAACTCCTGCTCACAGGTGTCTTCGCTGACCAGAGTGTAGAACCAGGCCTGGCCGCCGTCCGACTTCGGGCGCAGGATCCGGCCGAGCCGTTGCGCCTCCTCCTGCCGGCTGCCGAACGTCCCCGAGACCTGGATTGCGACGCTGGCATCGGGCAGATCGATCGCGAAGTTGCCGACCTTGCTGATCAACAGCCGCGGAATCTCGCCGCGCCGGAACGCCGCGTACAACCGCTCCCGCTCGGCGTTCGAGGTCCGCCCGGTGACCAGCGGGAGCTGCAGCCGCTGCGCGAGCCGCTGCAACTGCTCGAGGTACTGCCCGATCACGAGCACCTGCTGCCCGTCGTGCCGTCGCAACAGGCTCGCGACGAGGTCCTCCTTGCGCTCGTTCAGCGCGGCGATGCGGAACTGCTCGCGCGCACCGGCGGCCGCGTAGCGCTGGCGCCGTTCCTTGTTCAGCGGCACGCGCAGCTCGACGCAGCTCGCCTCGGCCAGGAAGCCCTGCCCTTCGAGCTCCTTCCAGCCGAGGTCGTAGCGCTTGGGTCCGATCAGCGAGAAGACCTCGTCCTCCTTGTGGTCCTCGCGCACCAGCGTCGCCGTCAGCCCGAGCCGACGGCGCGCCTGCAGCCCTGCCGTGGTCCGGAACACCGGCGCCGGCAGCAGGTGCACTTCGTCGTAGATGATCAACCCCCAGTCGGCGGCCTGGAACAACTCGAGGTGCGGCGCACTCTCCATGCGGCTGCGGCGGTGCGTCAGGATCTGGTACGTCGCGATCGTGACCGGGCGGATCTGCTTGACGTCGCCGCTGTACTCCCCGACCTGGTCCTCGTGCAGCGAAGTCTTGTCGAGCAGCTCACTGCGCCACTGCCGGACCGCAACGGTGTTGGTCGTCAGCACGAGGGTCTGCGTCTGCAGCATCGCGATCACGGCGATTCCGACCACCGTCTTGCCGGCGCCGCAGGGCAGCACGATGACACCGCTGCCTCCCGCCTCGCTGCCGCCGGCATGGAATGCCGCGGCACTCGCCTGCTGGTAGGTACGCACGGCGAACGGCCGTCCGTCGCGGGTCTGCGGCCGCAACGCCAATGCCAGCCGCGCGCCGGCCGTGTAGCCGGCGCGATCCTGCACCGGCCAACCGAGTTTGATCAGCGCCTGCTTCAGCTCGCCGCGCATCGCGGCCGGGACGCGGGCGCGGGTGCCCTTCGGCGGCTGCTCGAGGCAGGCGGCGACGCTCTGCTGCGCCGCCAGATCCGCCAGCAGCTCCGGATCCTGCGCGACCAGCTCGAGCGCGCCGTTCGCCGACGCCCGCAGCTCGAGTGCGCCGAAGCGGTCGTACCAACCTTGGATCGCGGTCAGCACGGCCGGCGCGATCGGATAGCGCGAGCTCGCCTGCAGCCACGCGAGCGTTGCGGCGCACGACTCGCCGAGCGCCGCCGCGTTCCAGATGCTGATCGGCGTCACGCGGTAGAAGTGCACGTACTCCGGCGACTTCTCCAGCTCGGCGAACCGGGCGAGCCGGTCGCGCGCCTCGGCGAAGGCCGGGTGCTGCACTTCGAGCAGGATCGTGTGGTCCGCCTGCACCACGAGCGGGCGCGCGTCGGTCATCGCGTCACGAAGCCTCACTCCGTTCCGCCCGCCGCTTGCGCGGCTTGTGCGCCGGCCGCCCCAGCCGCGCGGCCAGGAACGGCGCCGTGTGCGTCGCTGCAGCCGCGACCTGTTCCGGCGTCCCGGTCGCGACGATCCGCCCTCCGGCATCGCCAGCCTCCGGTCCGAGCTCGATCACCCAGTCCGCCGACTGGATCACGTCGAGGTGGTGCTCGATCACGAGCACCGTGTCCCCGCGATCGACCAGCTTCTGCAGCACCTGCACCAGACGCGCGACGTCCTCGAGATGCAGCCCGGTCGTCGGCTCGTCGAGCAGATACACGTTGTGTCCGTGGTGCGGGCGCGCGAGCTCGCCGACCAGCTTGATCCGCTGAGCTTCGCCGCCGGAGAGCGTCGTCGCCGGCTGCCCCAGGCGCAGATAACCGAGCCCGACGTCACACAGCATCTGCAGCGGGCGCGCGATCCGCGGATGGTTGCCGAACAGCGCCAGCGCCTCCGCCGCCTCGAGCTCGAGCACGTCGGCGATGTTCTTGCCGCGGTAGTGCACGCTCAGCGTCTCCTGGTTGTAGCGGCGCCCGCGGCAGTTCTCGCAGGTGACCCAGACGTCGGCCAGGAAGTGCATCTCCACCTGCAGCTGTCCCTTCCCCTCGCAGGTCTCGCAGCGCCCGCCGGCGACGTTGAACGAGAACCGCCCCGCACCGAACCCCTTCGCGCGCGACTCCGGCAGCTGCGCGAACAGCGTGCGGATGGGGGTCAGCACCTGCACGTAGGTCGCCGGATTGCTGGCCGGCGTCGACCCGATCGGACTCTGGTCGACGACGATGACCTGATAGCGCTTGCTGCCATCCAGCTTGTGCCGGCCGCTGCGCAGCGCCGGCAGCAGCGCGTCCAACACCAACGAGGACTTGCCGGAGCCGGACACGCCGGTGACCGCGGTCATCACGCGCAGCGGGAACTTCGCGGTGAGCCCGCGCAGGTTGTGGACGCGGACGTCCTGCAGCTCGAACCAGCTGCGCGGTTCACGCCGCTGCTCCGGGACCGGGATCCGCCGTTCGCCGCGGAGCCAGCGCCCGGTCGCCGTGTCGGCGCGCGCGACCTGCGCCGGCGTGCCGCTCGCGACGATGCGTCCCCCGTGATGGCCGGCACCCGGTCCGAGATCCAGCACGTGATCCGCCGCGCGGATCACCGCGTCGTCGTGCTCGACGGCGACGACCGTGTTGCCGAGGTCCCGCAGCTCGAGCAGCGTCGCCAATAGACGCTCGGTGTCGCGCGGATGCAGGCCGACCGTCGGCTCGTCGAGCACGTACAGCACCCCGACGAGCCGGTTGCCGAGCTGCGTCGCGAGCCGGATCCGCTGCGCCTCCCCGCCGGACAGCGTCGCCGCCGAGCGGTCGAGCGTCAGGTAGTCGAGCCCGACCGCGCGCAGGAACCGCAGCCGGTTGCGGATCTCCTTCAGCACTTCGGCAGCGATCTTGCCGTCGTTGGCGCCCAGCTTCAGCGCCGCGAGCGCTGCATCGGCGTCGGCGACCGTCGCGCGGCCGAACTGCGGCAGCGTCCAGCGTCCGACGCGCACGTGCCGCTGCGCGAGCTGCAGCCGTTCGCCGTCGCACTCGGGGCAGGGCATGTTGCGCAGCACCGCGGCGAAGCGTTGATCGCCGTGCTCCTGCGTCGGCGAGCGGTACCACTCCTCGATCTGCGTGCAGAGACCCTTCCACGGCACCTGCATCCGGTACGTCCGGCGCGACCCGCTGCTGCGGCTGCGGAACGTGACTTCGAACTTCTCGTCGCCGCAGCCGTACAGCAGCACCTGCTGCGCCGCCGCCGGCAGCTCGCGGAACGGCAGCGCGAGATCGAACCCGCGCGCGGCGGCGACGGCTTCGGCCGTCGTCGCGTACCACCCCCCGTCGCGCGTCAGGAACGTGAACGCGGCACCGCGATGCTGCACGGCGCCATCGAACAGCGGCCGGTCCGGATGGTTGACCAACAGCTCCGGAGCACAGGCGACGCGCACGCCGAGTCCGGCGCAGCCGGTGCACGCGCCGGAATGGTGGTTGAACGAGAACCAGCGCGGGTGCGGCTGCTGCGGGACGCGGAACCCACACTGCGGACAGGATCGATCGGTCGTGTAGACGAGCCGTGCGCCGGCTTCGGTGCGGATCACGACGAGCCCACCGCTCCGCTCCTCCGCCTGCGCAACCGCGTCGACGATCCGGGTCCGGTCGTCGAGCTTGCAGCGATCCACGATCAGCTCGACCGAGTCCGGCCGCGACGGCGCCGGCAGCTCCTGCTCCAACCGCAGCTCGACGTCGTCGATCCGCAACCGGGCGAACCCGTCCTTGCGCCAGCCAGCCGCTTCCTCGGCGAGATAGGCCGCACGGCGCTTGGCGTCGGCGAAGATCTCCGCCGGAATCCGCAGCGGCGCCAGCACCTGCCCGCGCTCGCCGCCATGGTCCCGCGCCAGCTCGCGCGCGATCCGGCTCGGCGGATGCAGCGTCAGCTCCTGACCATGGGTCGGGCAGTGCGGGCGGCCGACGCGCGCCCACAGCAGGCGCAGGTAGTCCGCGATCTCGGTCGCCGTCGCGACCGTCGAACGCGGACTGCGCGGGGCCGCCTTCTGGTCGATCGCGATCGCGGGCCCCAATCCGTCGATCCGGTCGACCGGCGCGCGGTCGAGCCGGCCGAGGAACCGCCGCGCATACGTCGACAGGCTCTCGAGGAACCGCCGCTGCCCCTCGCCGAACAGCGTGTCGAACACCAGGCTCGACTTGCCGGAGCCGGACGGACCGGTCACGACCGTGAAGCGGTCGAGCGGGAGACTGGTCGTGATCCCCTGCAGGTTGTTCTGCCGCGCGTTCTCGATCCGGATCTCCACCGGTGGAGGTGCTACCCGCTGCCGCAGCCGCGCGCGGCGCGTGCGAGGTGACGGCTTCTCTGCCTGCGCCAGCGCCCGCCCGGTGTGCGACGCCGCAACGCGCGCGACCGCAGCCGGCGTGCCAGCGGCGACGACCAGACCACCGCCGGCGCCACCCTCCGGTCCGAGATCCACGATCCAGTCGGCGCACCGGATCACGTCCAGGTTGTGCTCGATGACGATGACCGTGTTGCCGGCGTCGACGAGCCGCTGCAGGCAGCCGACCAGCCGGTGCACGTCGGCGAAGTGCAGCCCGGTCGTCGGTTCGTCGAGGATGTAGACCGTGCGCCCGGTCGCCGGCCGCTGCAGCTCGGTCGCGAGCTTGATGCGTTGCGCTTCGCCTCCCGACAGCGTCGTCGACGGCTGCCCGAGCTGCAGATAGCCGAGGCCGACGTCGACCAGCGCCTGCAGGCCGCGCGCGATCTTCGGCAACGCGCCGAACAGCTCGAGCGCCTGCTCGACGCTGAGCGCCAGCAGGTCGCTGACGTTGTGGTTCTTGAAGCGGATCTCGAGCGTCTCCGGGTTGAACCGCCGCCCGCCGCAGCCGTCGCAGGTGATCTCGACCGGTGCGAGGAACTGCATCTCCAGCTCCTGCACGCCGGCGCCCTCGCACTCCTCGCAGCGGCCGCCGTGCACGTTGAACGAGAACCGCGACTTCGTGTACTCGCGCAGCCGCGACTCCGGCAGCAGCGCGAACAGGTCGCGCACGTGATCCCAGACGCCGGTGTACGTCGCCGGATTGCTGCGCGGCGTGCGGCCGATCGGCGACTGGTCGATCTCCACCACCTTGTCGACCAGCTCGATGCCGTCGATCCGCTCGTGCTCCCCCGGCACGTCGTGCGCCAGGTGCAGCTCGCGCCGCAGCGCACGCTTGAGGATCAGGTTGACCAGCGTCGACTTGCCGGAGCCGGAGACTCCCGTCACCGCAGTCAATCGTCCGAGCGGGAACGCGACATCGATGCCGCACAGGTTGTGATGGCGCGCGCCGCGCACGACCAGCTCGCCGCGCGCCTCGTCGCGCGCGCGCGCCGCCGAGGGCAGCTTCTGCTCACCGCGCAGGTAGGCGCCGGTCGACGAGCGCGGCTCACGCGCGATCGCTTCCGGCGGACCGGCGGCGACCAGCTCCCCACCATGCACGCCGGCCCCGGGGCCGATGTCGACCAGGTAGTCGCTGGCGCGGATCGTCGCCTCGTCGTGCTCGACGACACAGACCGTGTTGCCGCGGTCACGCAGCGCGCGCAGCGTCTCGAGCAACCGGTCCTGGTCGCGCGCGTGCAGCCCGATGCTCGGCTCGTCGAGGACGTACAGGATCCCGCGCAACCCGGCACCGACCTGCGCCGCGAGGCGGATCCGTTGCGACTCACCGCCCGACAGCGTGTCGGCGCGGCGGTCGAGCGTCAGGTAGCCGAGTCCGACTTCGAGCAGGAACTGCAGCCGCTGGTCGATCTCACGCCGGATGTCGGCGCCGATGCGCGCGGCGTTGCCGGTCAGCGCGAGCTGCTCGCACCAGGTGCGGACGTCGGCGACCGGCCGCGCGGTGACCTCCGGCAGCGTCGTGCCGGCAATCCGCACCGCGCGGCCGACCGGTCCCAGGCGCGTGCCGTGGCACGCGGTGCACGGGCTCGCGGCGCGGAACCGATCGAGGTGGCGCGCCCAGGCCGGATCGCCGATCGATTCGAGATGCGGAACCAGTCCCGGATACGCCTTGCGGTCGACGCCTTCGGTCGTGAAGCGCTCCCCCTCGCGCTTCCACTGGAACTCGAACTTGCGGTCGCCGCTGCCGTGCAGGACGACGCGCTTCGCCTTCGCCCCGAGCTTGCGCCACGGCGTGTCCAGTTCGAAACCGTGCGCGGCCGCGACCTGCGCCAGCTGCCGCATCCCGATCCGGCTGTAGACGATCCGGCCGTCCTTGGTGAACGCGTGCAGCGCCCCGTCGCGGATGCCGGCGTCCGGATCCTTGACCAGCAGCTCCGGCACGATCCGCGACTGCTCACCGAGCCCGTCGCAGGCCGGGCAGGCCCCGACCGGGCTGTTGAACGAGAACAGCCGCGGCTCCATCTCCGGGATCGACCCGTGCCCGTTGGGGCAGGCGCGCTGGGTGCTGAACGTCCGCTCGTGCGGGCCGGCGGCAACCACGACCAGCCCTTGCGCGAGGCCCAGCGCCTGCTCGACCGCCTCGCGCACGCGCGGGAGCTGATCCGGCGCAACCGCCGGCCGGTCCACGACCAGCTCGATCGTGTGGTACTCGTAGCGCGCGAGCTTCACCTCCTCGTCGAGCCGGCGCAGCTCGCCGTCGATGCGCGCGCGCACGAACCCGCGCTGGCGGAAGTCGGCCAGCTCGTGGCGGTACTCCCCCTTGCGTTCGCGGATCACCGGCGCCAGCACGAGCACCGTCTCGCCGGCGAACTGCTCCTGCACCGCCGTCGCGATCCGGTCGACGCTCCAGTCCTCGATCGGCGCGCCGCACTCGGGACAGGCCGGGGTGCCGACCCGGGCGAACAACAGCCGCAGGAAGTCGAGCACCTCGGTCTGCGTGCCGACCGTCGAGCGCGGGCTCGCGCCGACGGACTTCTGGTCGATCGAGACCGTCGGCGACAGGCCGTCCACCGATTCGACCTTCGGCTTCTCCATCCGGCCGAGGAACTGCCGGGCGTAGCTCGACAGGCTCTCCAGGAAGCGCCGCTGCCCTTCCTGATAGATCGTGTGGTAGGCCAGGCTCGACTTGCCGGACCCGGAGACCCCGGTGAACGTCGTCAGGCTCTCGCGCGGGAAGCTGACGTCGACGCCTTTCAGGTTGTGCTCGCGGGCACCCTTGACGACGACGTTGCGGACCTGTTTCGGCATCGACTGGCCGGATTGGAAGGGCGAGGATCGTAGCCCTGAGGTCAGGGGGGTCCAGCCGGGCAGGGCGCGGTCGAAGGCGCGCATCCGCGCGAAGGTGCGCTGCGATCGCGACGATCCCAACGCGATCCGGACGCTGCGCGGGCGCGAGCTTGCTCAGCCGGCACGGACCGGGCCCAATCCCGCGGCATGTCGACCTCGTCCGGCCACTGGCACAGTCGCAGGGATCCGCCGCGCGGTGCCGCGGCGCCTGCTGCAGGATCGGTCACGTGAACCGTACGTCGCGGTACCTGCGCGCGCCGCTGACCTGGCTGCTGCTCGCCGCGGCGCTGATCCGCGTGCTGTTCGCGCTCGAGCTCGCTGGCGGACCGATCCCGCACGCGCGGATGCATCCCGACAGCGACATGCATTTCTTCTCCGCATGGGCCGAGCGGGTCGCCGCCGGGGACCTGCTGCAGCGCGAGCCGATGCACCCGTACCACGTCTGGCACGAGCAGGTCGCCGCCGCATACCTGGACGCGCATCCTGAGCTCGTGGCCGAGCTGCCGATCTCGCCGCTGCCGTTGGTCCACGCAATCCCGCCAGAGCGGCTGACCGACGAGGCACGCGCCTGGGTCGGCCGCTACGTCACGCTGTGGAACCGGTGGTACGGCGGTACGCAGTTCCATCAGGAGCCGCTGTATCCGTATCTGCTCGGGGCCGTGTACGCAGTCGTCGGGCCGGAACCGTGGGCGATGATCTGGCTGCAGTTCGCCGCCGGCCTCGCGACGGTTGCGCTGGTGTACGCGCTGGCGCGGCGCTGGTTCGGGACCGCTGCCGGCGTCGTCGCCGGTGCGGCCGCCGTGCTGTGCGGACCGTTGCTGTACTACGAGGTCGTGCTGCTGCGCGCGGCGTTCATCACGACCGCGACGCTCGGCCTGCTGCTGCTCGCGCTGCGTGCGGCCGAGATCCCGACTCGGGCGCGCTGGCTGGCGTTCGGCATCGGCGCCGGCGTCGCGACGCTGCTGAAGTCGACGTTCGCGCCGTTTGCCATCGCGGTCGCGATCACCTGTTGGTGGCGCGCGCCGGCGCGGCGCGAGCTGCTGCGGCCGCTGCTGGTCGCGGCGGCCGGCGGGTTGCTCGTGCTGCTGCCGGTCGTCGCCCGCAACCTCGCCGTCGGCGCGGCGCCGTTCGCGCTGACCAGCGTCGGCCCGGTCACGTTCGCCGCCAGCAACACGCCTGGATACCCGCCCGCGCTCGGCTGGTATCCGGACCCGCAGCAGGTCGCGGCCGTGCTGCACGAAGGACACACGATGCTGCCGGTCGCCGGCGCGACGATCGCGCGGCACGAGAGTCTGTCCGGCTGGCTGCAGCTGCTGGTGCAGAAGGGACTCCAGGTCCTGCACGAGCTCGAGATCCCCAACAACACGTCGCTGCTGTACGACCAGACCGTCTGGACGACGCTGCGCTGGTTGCCGGTCGGTTTCTCGTTCGTATTCCCGCTGGCGCTGGTCGGACTGATCGTCGCGCTGCGGCGGCGGCTGCTGCCGGCGAGCTACGGCTGGATGCTGCTCGTCACGGTCGGACCGCTGGTGTTGTTCTACGTGTTGAGCCGCTTCCGGCTGCCGCTGTTGGCGCTGCTGCTGCCACCGGCTGCGTTCGGACTGCTGAGCATGCTCGCTGCCGCGCGCGCGCACACATGGGTCCGGCTCGCGTGGATGGTCACGCTGCTGCTGGGCAGCGCGTGGTTCCTGGCCCGCGACCTCGAGCCACGCCCGCTCGTCGCCCGGGGACACAACTACCGTCTCGACGTCGAAAACCACTGGGCCCCGCGGATCGAGGAGGCTTTGCACCGCAACGATCTCCGCCGGGCAGGTCTGCTGTTGGTGCAGGCACGCCGGCGTGCTCCCGACCTGCCGCCGGATGCCATCGCGATCGACGCGGCCACGCGTTGGATCGCAGATGCGCGCCTGCTCTGGCTGCAGGCGCAGTGGCACGAGGCACGCGGTGAGCCGCAGCGCGCACGGCTCTGCGCCGGCGAAGCGGAACGGCTCACGCAGGCGGCGCGTGCCGCGATCCCCGGTCAGAACAACCGGTAACCGGCGAGGCCCCGCGTGTCCGCGGCGAGGATCGAGTTCGTCGTCGGATCGAAGACCCACCGCGTCCCGAATCCCGGCTCGCGCGGCGCCGACTGCCACAACGGCGTGAGCCCGTCCTGCAGGCGGATCGAGCCGCCCTGCGCGAAGCACCAGTACTGCGTCGGGAAGAACCACTGCAGCGAGTCGAGTCGCGCCGTGCCGACCGGTACCGGGCCGACGGGGAAGTAGCCCGCGCCGACCGGGATGTACCCGGTCATCGCGCCGAGCTCTTCACCGACCAGCAGGAGGTCGCCCGGTCCGATCGGAGTCAGCGCAAGGCTCGTGTAGCGGCTGAGCTGGTAGTTCAGCGTCGTCTTCGCCTGCAGCGGCGCGATGTCGAACACGTGCAGTACGCCGGATTCGAGCAGCACGTGCAGCTCTGCGGCCTGGTCGAAGTCGGTGTCGCCGAACGCGAGCCGTTGCACGCGCGAGCCGAGCGGCAGCGACCGCCACAGCTCCTGCTGCGAGGTGGGATCGAACACGCGCACGTCGTCGTCGGAGCCTACGACCACTTCGCGCCGCGGGTCGCCTTGCACGTCGTGCAGCGTCGCGATCCGGGGTCGGAAGCCGGGCACCGACGGCAGCAGCCAGGCGGTGCGGAAGGCCTGCGCCGTCGCGTCCCAGGTCAGGATCTGCACGCGGTCCGCGACGACGAGCGCGTCGAGGCGGCTGCTCGATTGGAACGGAACCAGCTCCAGGCTGGTCAGCGGCGAAAACGAGCCGCTGACGGCCTGTGAGACGTACCGGAGCTTGCGCGGCGCGAGATCGAACAGCAGCAACCGGGCGCCGCTGTAGCCGGAGTCCGACTGCGCGGCCGCGCTGACCAGCTCCGGCACGTTGTCGCCGGTCACGTCGCCGAGGAACGGCCCGAAGAACGGTCCCGAGAGATCCACGCTGCTCCACTCGATCTGGCGCGTGGCGCAGTCGGCGATGTACAGCCCATCGCGACCGGTGCTCGCGTAGCCCGCGCCCCAGATCACTTCCGCGGTGCCGTCGCCGTCCAGGTCGGACCAGGCAACACGGGTCGTGCCGCTGTCCGGATTGCGGATGCCCCATTCTTTGGCCTTGGTGATCGTGTCGTACGCCGTGATCTCCCCCCACTGGCCGTTGCCGACCAACAGCTCGATCACGCCATCCCGGTCGACGTCTCCCGCGGCGATCGCCGCCGACAGGCCGATGTGCGCCTGGAACGACCACTTCGTCGCGCGCTGGTCGACGTCGAAGGCGCGGACCCAACCGGAGATCTCGCCGACCAGCAGCTCGGCCTGGGGATCCTGATCGATGTTGGCGACCGCCATCGAGCCACCGAAGCCGGCCGGCCACTGCCACTCGGCGAGCCTGGTCGCGCAGTCGATCACGCTGCCATCGGTCGTCGCCACCTCGAGGGCCGGATCCGTATCGAGCTGGGCCACGACGACGTCGTAGCCACCGGCATTCGCGACCTGCCACAGCAGTCTCCCGCTCGAGGACAGCGCACGGATCGAGGTGGCGTCGACGACGACCACGTCCAGCGCCTGGTCCGCGTCGACGTCGGCCAGCGTGATCGCGGTCGGGGCCGTGAGTCCGGTCGGGAACGAGGTCTCGCGCGTGCGCGCGGACTGGTTCCAGATCTCGAGGGTCCCGTCGGAGAGGAGCACGAGCAGCTCGGGACCCGGCTTGCCGCCGAGCTCGCCGGCTTCGATGTCCACCAGCGCCGCGGACGCGTGGTACTTCGGTGAGACCCACACCTCTTCGAAGCCGTTGCCGCTCCCGTCGTGCGCCAGCACCACCCAGTAGAGGTTCGGGCCGAAGCTCGAGCCACCGCAGCCGACGATCAGCTCCCGCCGTTGCGCCGTCGCCGAGGGCACGAGGCCGCTATGTCCGATCCCGGTGCCGAGCGACGAGAACGTCCAATCTGCCTGGGCGCCCTGAGCCTGGACCGGCGCAGGCAGCAGGAACGGCGTAAGCAGGTTGAGCAGGATCGGGACCGGAATGCGCATTGGGGACATCAGCGTGGGGCGTGAGGGTCAGTCCCGGACCGGATCTCTCAGTCGCCGATCGTGATCTTCAGTCCGCCGGTCATCGAGATGCCGAGCGCGTTGACCGTCTTGTCGACCGAGGCGTACTGCGCATACAGCAGCAGCCCGATCAGCCCCTTGTCGGTCGGGAGCGTCGTCGACAGCAGCGGGGAACCGTTGCCGGTCGCGAGCGGGAAGCTCAGGTCCGCGCCGACCAACAGCGAGCAGCCGGTCCCGCCCCAGGGCGCGAGCGACAGCGGCAGCGTGAAGCCGCCCCAGCTCTTGTCGGACAGCCCGACCATCATCGTGCCGGGCTGGTTCGCGGCGACTTCCTTGACCTGCAGGCCGTAGTTCGCGCCGAGGTCCGGGAAGCCGACCGCACTCAGGTTCGGCGTGCCGGCGCTGCCGCCGCACGAGCTGCCGAACGCGACCGAGCTGCCGGCCTTCTTGCGCGTCAACGCAGTCGCGATCGCCGCCTGCAGGTCACTGCGATCGATCCGCGTGCCGCTGTTGCAGCCGCTGCCGCTCGTGCTGCAGCCACCATGCGTGTGGATGCCGACCGCCTTGCCGGTGTTCTCATGGATGATCGGCGAGCCGGAGTTGCCGCCGGTCGTGTCGGTCACGTAGCACAGCGACGTCGTGCGCACGGTGTTGAGCGGGCCGACGTGGGTCTTCTGCGCCTGATTCCACTCCGGCTGCTGGCCACCGGTCCCGTAGCCGGTGATCCGGATGTTGTTGCCGGACGGCGTGGTCGGGACGGTGCCGAGCTCATACCACGCGCCCTGCACCTGGCCTGGATACAGCTTCGTCGTGCTGTTGCGGTGCACGGTCGTCACGGTCCAGTCGGAGCCGACGCCGGAGTCGAGACGCTGCAGCGTTGCGGTGTCGTAGGCGTACTGATCCGACGGCGGCGGGAACCGAAGCTGCCCGCTGCTGCTCGACAGCGGCACGTTGAAGTGGATCTGCTGCGCGGCGTTCGCCGTGCAGTGGCCGGCCGTCAACACGACCGTCTCGCTGATCAACCACGAGCTGCAGCCGGTCGGATACTGCCTGCCGGAGCGCTTGTCGGTGCTCGGCAAGCGATCGTCGGTCGGACCGCACTGCGACTCCGGCAGTGCCACCAGCGGACCGAGTTCGACGACCGGCACGTGCAGCCGGTTGCCGCGCGTGCCCGGGGCCGCGAGCAGTTCGACCGTGACCTCGTCGCCATTGAAGTACGCCGACCGGAACGCGTAGTCGCGCAGGCTGCCCCCGTCGAACCGCTGCACGGCGCCGTCGGCGCGCGCACGCAGTTGCAGCTCGGTGCCGGACGGCAGGTTCGATGCGTCGAGGTGCAAGCGCAACCAGACGGCACCCGGCTGGCGCACGGTCGTCGTGAACACGACCGCGCGTGCGGCGGCCGTGTTGGCGATCCAGCCGGAGTCGATCGCGACGGTGCGCGTCTCGAACACGAGGTTCTGAACCTGGGCGGCGACTGGCAGCGTGCAGAACACTGCCGCGAAAGGAGCGAGCGGGAGGAGGCGCATCATGGTGGAGCGGGGCCGCGTGGAGGAGGGGAGGCCGCGGAAGCGTAGCCGGGATCGATCGATCACGCCGCCCCGACGGGACCGCCGACCAGCGCGAGCATCTCGTCGTGCAACGCCCCGTTGGTGGCGAGGATCTGGCCTCCGTGCAGCCAGTCGCCGCGACCCTGCAGATCGGTGACCCGCCCCCCGGCCTCCTGCACCAGCACCGCTCCGGCCGCGACGTCGTACGGCATCAGATACAGCTCCCAATAGCCGTCGTAGGTCCCGGCCGCGGTCAGGCACAGGTCCAGCTCGGCCGAGCCGAGGCGGCGCAGATCCCGGCAGTGCGGCAGCACGCGCGCCAGCCGCTCGAGGTTCGACTCCGCGCCCGGCTCGTTGCGGTTGTAGCTGAACCCGGTGCAGACCAGTGCGTCGGTGACCTGCGCGGTCCGGCTGACCTGCAGCCGTTCGCCGTTGCAGTGCGCGCCGAGCCCGCGTGCCGCGCCGTACGTGCGGTCCAGCTCCGGCGCGTGCACGACTCCCAGCACCGGCTCGCCGCGGAACGCCAGCGCGATCGACACGCAGTAGAACGGGATCGCGTGCACGAAGTTGGTCGTGCCGTCCAGCGGGTCCACGATCCACTGGTAGTCGTGCTGCTTGTCGGCGCGCCCGCGCGGTGTGCGCACACCTTCTTCGGCGAGGATCGCATGGTCGGGGAACTCGCGCTGCAGCGCGGTCACGACCTCCTGCTCGGCGGCGCGGTCCGCTTCGGTCACCAGCTCGCGGCGTCCCTTGAACTCGAGCACCACGCTGCGGCGCCGGCGTGCGTGCGCCCGCAGCACGTCGCCGCCGGCGCGCGCGATCCGCTCCGCGCGCGCGAGCCAGTCGGCGAGCTCCGGTCCCGTGACGGGTCCTGTCACCCGCCGAGCTCCGCGGCCGCCGCGACGATGCGCTCCTGCAACAGCTTCAGCTCGCGGTTCGGGATCGGCTTGCGGGCGTCGAAGTTCATCAGGATCACGAACGCGCGCTGCCGCCCGTCCGCCAGCGCGACGTAGCCCGACAGCGCCGATGCCCCGGCGATGTAGCCGGTCTTCGCACGCACGAGCGCCGCCAGCTCCGCCGCGTCGCCGAACCGCTCGCGCAGCGTGCCATCCTGGCCCGCCGCCGGCAGGGCCTGCAGCCAGGTGTTGCCCCATGGGCTCGCGAGCGCATGGCGGAGCACTGCTGCCAGCACGCGCGGCGTCACGCGGTTGCTGCGCGAGAGGCCGGAACCGTCGGTCAGCACGCAGCCCGCATCGAGCGGGACGATGCCGTCGACCTGACGCCGCAGCTCCGCGACGCCACCGCGCAGAGTCCCGTCCTCGGCGAGCTCCGCGCCGAGCACGCGCGCCAACTGCTCGGCGTGCACGTTGCTCGAGTCGACGAGCATGCGCTGCAGCGCCGGCGTCAGCGGCGTCCGCACGTCCGGCAGCTCGCGGTCCGGGACAGCCGCCGTAGCCGGATCCAGCCCGATCCCGGCCCGCTGCAGCTCGCGCTCCACCAGCCGGCGGAACACCAGCTCCGGATCGCGCACCGCCGCGCGCACCGTCAGCGGCCCGGCGTTGGGTCGGATCGCGCCGAACGCGACCAGCCCATCGCCGCTGTCGCGCAGGCCCCAGAGCGCGCGGCCCTTCGGCTTCACGTCGATGCCGCCGCGCAGCGTGAACACGTCCGGCACGATCTCGGACACGACCGCGCTGCCGCTGGCCGGCGCACGCACCGAGGCGGTGAAGCAGCTCGCATCCACGAGCAGCCCGGACGTCGGCGCGCAGTACTCGCGCTCCAACTGGTCGGCCGGCCAATCGCTCGGGCGCGCGGGGCCGGTGAACCGACCCGGTTCCGTGCGCACGCCGCGCAGCGTGCGCAGCTGCGCACGCTGCAGCTCGGCAACGACCGGCGCCAGCAGCCGCGCCGGATCGAAGCCACTGCCGCTCTCCCAGTTCGGATCACCGCCGGCCGTCACGACCAGCTCGCCGGCTTCGAGCCGGAACCGGGTCCGGAACTCGTAGCCGACGCCGAGCGCGTGCAGCACGGCCGCCGCGGTCAGCAGCTTCTGGTTGCTGGCCGGCGCGAACGTCTCGCCGGCGCGGTGCGCATACAGCTGCCGGTCGCCGTCCTGGATCACGACGCCGGTGCGCGCGCCACGTTGCTCCGCTTCGGCAACCAGCGAAGCGAGCGACTGCGAAGCGCAGGGCGCCGCAGCGGCGACGCAGAGCAATACCGACCCGACCCACCGCATGGCCACTGCTTAGCGCGCGGGGCGGCGGGCTGCCAGCGTGGCGCGGTGGATCGCGCCGCCGCGCTGCCGGCGGTACACCAACCGCATGCACTCCCTCGGCCGCTTCGACGTCGCGGTCGCCGGCGGCGGCTTCGCCGGCGTCGCCTGCGCACGCCGCCTCGAACGACTGCTGCCGAAGCCGTACCGCATCGCGCTGGTCAGCAGCGAGAACTACTTCCTGTTCCAGCCGCTGCTGCCGGAGGTCGTCGGTGCGAGCCTCGAGCCGACGCATGTCGTCAGTCCGCTGCGCCATCTGCTGAAGCGCACCCACATCCTGCGCGCCGAAGTCACCGGGATCGAGCTGCCGGCCGGTGACGGCGCGATCCAGCTGCACTGCGCAGTCGACGACCTGACCCGGATCCCGCTGCAGACTGACCGGCTCGTGCTGGCCCTCGGCAGCGTCGTCGACGTGGGCCGCTTTCCGGGCATGGCCGAGCACGCGCTGCTGATGAAGAGCGTCGGGGACGCGCTGGCGCTGCGCGACCGCGCCATCGAACGCCTGGAACGCGCGGCGGTCGAACCGGACCCGGCGCAACGCGCCGGCTGGCTGCAGTTCGTCGTGGTCGGTGCCGGCTTCAGCGGCGTCGAGACGGCCGCCGAGCTGCACGACCTGCTGCGCGCAGTGCGCCGCTACTACCCGCCGCTGCAGCGGATCGAGCCGAGCGTCACGGTCGTCGAAGCGACCGACCGCGTCCTGCCGGAACTGGACCCGCGTCTCGCGGCGCATGCGCAGCGCGTGCTGGCGCGGCGCGGCGTGCGGTTCGAACTGCAGGCGCCGGTGCGCGCGGTCGCGGCGGAAGGCGTGCATCTCGCCGACGGGCGGTTGCTGCCGGCGCGGACTGTCGTCTGCACGATCGGCAACTCGCCGCACGCCGTGCTGCGCGCGCTCGGACTGCGGCTCGAGCGCGGCCGGCTCTGCGTCGAGCCGACGCTGCGCGTGCCGGGGCAGCACCAGCTGTGGGCGATCGGCGATTGCGCCCAGGTCCCCGACGGCCACGGCGGAATCGCGCCGCCGACGGCTCAGTTCGCGACGCGGCAAGGGGATCGCGCAGCACGCAACCTGGCCGCTGCGATGGCCGGGCGCGCCGAGCGTCCGTTCCGCCATCGCAGCCTCGGGCAGCTCGCGAGCCTCGGGCACTTCCAGGCGGTCGCCGCGCTCGGCCGGTTGCGCGTGACCGGGATCTTCGCGTGGTGGCTGTGGCGGACGGTCTACCTGCTGAAGCTGCCGCGCCTGGACCGCAAGCTGCGTGTCGTCGTCGACTGGACGCTGCGGCTGTTCTTCCCGCGCGACCTGACGGTGATCTCGCCCAGGCGTTCGCAGCCGGTGACGCACCTGCACCTGCAACGGGACGAGATCCTGTTCCGCCAGGGGGATCCGAGCACGGCGTTCTACGTCGTCGCCGACGGCGCGATCGAGCTGACGCAGCGCGACGGGGCCGGCCGTGTGCTGCTGCAGGAGACGCTGCGCAGCGGCGACCACTTCGGGGAAGGCTCGCTGCTCGGCAAGCGCACGCGGCAGACGACCGCGCGCGCCCTCGAGCCGACGACGGTGCTCGCATTCGGCGCGTCCGGCTTCGACAGCGTCGTCGGCCGGTTCCGCCGGCTGCGCGAGCTGTTGCAGCGCACCTCCACGCGCTTCCGCCCGGCCAGCGAGCTGCTGGCGCGCGATCCAGGCGCGGCCTGGCTCGAGCGGCCGGTCGGCGAGGTCATGCGCAGCCCGGCGGTGACCCTCGGACCGACGGCGACGCTCGGCGAGGCCCTCGCTGCCGGCGACGAACATGGGTTCGCGTCGTTCCCGGTCGTGGGCGCCGATGGCGCCCTGCTCGGGATCTGCACGCGGACCGATCTGCATGCGGCGCTGGCCCGCGGCCTCGGCCTGCGCGAGCGGGTGACGGAGTTCTGCACCGCGCAGGTCCGCACGGTCGAGGCGGGCGCGCCAGCCCGGCTCGCGCTCGAACGGATGCGCCGGCACGACGTGAAGCGCCTCGTGGTCGTCGACTCCGCGGGGCGCGTGGCCGGGATCGTGAGTCTGCGCGACCTGCTGCCGGGTCCCCGGCCGGTCGCACGTGGGGCCTCGCGCGAGTCCGCCCGGTAATCCACCCGGCTGGGCGGCGGAGAAGCGGTGGGATCCGCGGGGATCGTTCTCCCCGGATCCGGCGCAACCCGGCACGCGGTCCGAGCTAGCAGGCTGTGCAAAACATCCCAAGAGTTTGCGATTGCATGCCCCTGGTCAGCCCCATATGTAGTGCCGCTCCCGTCTCCGAGACCCTCCGGACCCCGCACCCATGCGCACGGTCCGGACCCTCTCGAACCGGTCTTGGAGCAGGGACCCGCGGCGCGGGCTGCGGGTGCAACCGGTCAGGCAATCAGGGCTCCTCGCTGCCCCGCACTCGGCACGGAGGGTTGGGCGGCGGTGTCCCCCCACGCGACAGGAGGTAGCGGAGTGAAGATCCAGCGGCGGTTCACGAAGAAGGGGCAGTCCCCCTACCAGGGCATCGCATTCACGACCCGCACCTCGGAGATCCGCAACCCGGACGGATCCGTCGTGTTCCGCCTCGAGGGGATCGAGGTCCCCAGCCAGTGGAGCCAGGTCGCAACCGACATCCTGGCGCAGAAGTACTTCCGCAAGGCCGGCGTGCCGCAGCTCGACGCGAGCGGCCAGCCGCTCGTCGATGCCGACGGCAAGCCGGTGCTCGGTGGCGAGCATTCGAGCAAGCAGGTGTTCGACCGGCTCGCCGGGTGTTGGGCCCACTGGGGCGAGCGCTACGGCTACTTCGACGGCAAGGAGGACGCGCGCGCGTTCAACGACGAGCTGGCGTACATGCTGG
>CAZABP010000040.1:0-44836 GCA_964483245.1 uncultured candidatus Brocadiaceae bacterium
GTTCCTCGACGACACGGCCTGCAACCTGGCGTCGCTGAACCTGGTCAAGTTCCTGAACGCCGACGGGTCGTTCGACGTCGCGGCGTTCCGCCACGCGACGCGGATCTGGACGATCGTGCTCGAGATCAGCGTGTTGATGGCGAGCTTCCCGAGCGAGGCGATCGCGCAGAAGAGTTACGAGTACCGCACGCTCGGACTCGGCTATGCCAACCTCGGCACGATCCTGATGCGGCTGGGGATCCCGTACGCCTCTACGCAGGCGCACGCGATCGCCGGCGCGATCACGTCGATCCTGTGCGGCGAGAGTTACGCGACGTCGGCCGAGATGGCCAAGCAGCTCGAGCCGTTCCCGGCGTTCCCGCGCAACCGCGATTCGATGCTGCGCGTGATCCGCAATCACCGCCGCGCGGCGTACGGCGCGCCGGCGGCGGAGTACGAGGGGCTGACCAAGCTGCCGCGCGCGATCGATCCGAAGCAGTGCCCCAAGGAGCTGCTGAAGGCCGCGCGCGAGGCGTGGGACAAGGCGCTGGTGCTCGGCGAGGAGCACGGGTTCCGCAACGCGCAGGTCACGGTCATCGCGCCGACCGGGACGATCGGGCTGGTCATGGACTGCGACACGACCGGGGTCGAGCCGGACTTCGCGCTGGTCAAGTTCAAGAAGCTGGCCGGCGGGGGCTACTTCAAGATCATCAACCAGAGCCTGCCGCCGGCGCTGCTGAAGCTCGGCTACACGCCGGAGCAGGTGGATGCGATCGTGCACTACGCCGTCGGGCGCAAGACGCTGGCCGGTGCGCCGCACATCAACCATGAGTCGTTGAGCCAGAAGGGATTCGACGACGCGACGCTGCGCAAGGTCGAGGACGCGCTGAAGTCGGCGTTCGACGTCTCGTTCGCGTTCTCGCGCGGCGTGCTCGGCGACGAGTTCCTGCGGGACGTGCTGAAGTTCAGCGCCGACGAGCTCGGGCACTGGAACCTGGACGTGCTCGGCAGGCTCGGGTTCGACAAGGAGGAGATCCGCGCCGCGAACGACTTCGTCTGCGGCACGATGACCGTCGAAGGCGCGCCGTACCTGAAAGAGGAGCACCTGCCGGTGTTCGACTGCGCCAACCGCTGCGGGCGCTACGGCAAGCGGTTCATCCCGTACGAGGCGCACATCGAGATGATGGCGGCGGTGCAGCCGTTCATCTCCGGCGCGATCAGCAAGACGATCAACATGCCGAACGATGCGACCGTCGCCGACGTGCAACGGGCGTATCGGATGAGCTGGGATCTGATGATCAAGGCGGTCGCGCTGTATCGCGACGGCAGCAAGCTGTCGCAGCCGCTCAGCACCGCCAGCGATGACCAGTCCGGTGCCCCGGCCGACGTGCAGGTCATGGCGATCGCGGAGCGGATCACCGAGAAGGTCGTGCACCGCTATCTCGCCAAACGCCGCCGCCTGCCGCACCGCCGCGCCGGTTACACGCAGAAGGCGGTCGTCGGTGGCCACAAGATCTACCTCCGCACCGGGGAGTACGAGGACGGCTCGCTCGGCGAGATCTTCCTCGACATGCACAAGGAGGGGGCCGCGTTCCGCAGTCTGATGAACTGCTTCGCGATCGCGATCTCGCTCGGCCTGCAACATGGCGTGCCGCTCGAGGAGTTCGCCGATGCGTTCGTGTTCACGCGGTTCGAACCGAATGGCGTCGTGACCGGACACGACCGGATCAAGATGGTCACGTCGGTCATCGACTACGTGTTCCGCGAGCTCGCGATCAGCTATCTCGGCCGCAACGAGCTGGCGCAGGTCAGCGAAGAGGACCTGCGGCACACCACGACCGGCAAGAGCGAACCGGAGTACGTCGAGGAGGAGATCGTCTCCGAGACCGAGTACGAGGAGGATCGGCACGACCGCGACGAGCCGCCGCCGCCGGAAGACCGGCTGCATCCTCGCAGCGCCGGCCTGCACCACGCGCCGCGCGGCCGCGGCGGCAATGGCGGGCCGCACGTGCCGGTCGCCGCGCGCGCACGTCCCGTGACGACGCCGGGTGAGCAGGCGCGGATCCGCATGCTCGTCGCCGAAGCGCGGCTCAAGGGCTACGAGGGGGATCCGTGCGGCGCCTGCGGGCTGTTCACGCTGGTGCGCAACGGCACCTGCCTCAAGTGCGACTCCTGCGGAGCGACCAGCGGCTGTAGCTGATCCCGTGGCAAGGTTGGGGTCTGACCCCTTTCTTGCCACCGTGGCAAGGTTGGGGTCAGACCCCCTTCTTGCCAGGTAAGCTCCGCGCGATGCGCCGCCGGGAGCAGCAGCCTGCGACTCGGAAGCGCGCGCTGGTCGCGGGCCTCGCGGTGCTGGCGGCCTGCGCGCTTGCCTGGTGGCAGTGGACTCCACTACCCACGCGCAGCGCGGCACCAGCCACATCCGGCGCGCCTGCTGAGGCAGCGTCGCCAACAACGGCCGCAGATGCCGCCGCGCACGCACCGGCTGCGCCGCCAGACACCGAACCGCAGACGGCAGTACCGGCGACGGCGGAACCCGCCCCGCGCATCGCCGTCACCGGCGGCCCCACGCTCCGCGTGTTGCGCGCCCGCGACCGCGAGCCGCTCACCGGCACGCGCGTGTTCCTCGCGCCCGGACCGGATGTCCTCTCGATCCGTGAGCGCGGCGAGATGCTCGGCGTCACCGACGCGCAGGGCCTCGTCTCGCTCGACGTCATGCCGCCTCTGCGCGTCGTCATCCGGCACCAGGAGCACGTACCGGTGGCCATGACCCTGGAGGGCGGCGAGCAGGAGCTCCTGCTGCACGACGGCCACACGCTGCAGATCCGTGCCGTGCGTCCCGACGGCTCGACGCGGCCCGGCTGTTCCGTCGTCCTGACGCGCACGACCCTCGATCCGCCGCCGGATCACGGCCACCAGGAGTTCGCCAACCCCGACGCGATCGATGGCATCTGGACCACGCTGGTCGAGCAGGACGGCGTCGCCACGCTGCGCGGTCTGCCGGACCGGCGCTGGCTCGCCTACGTGTTGCACCGGCACCACGCCGCCGTCGAACCTTGGGCCCAAGGCTTCGCCCCGCCGCCGCAGCAGGACGGAACCCTGCAGGTCACGATGCGCCCGCTCGCAGCACTCTGGGCCTGCGCCGCGCCCGGGGAGCGGATCGTCGCGCACGACTGGCTTGCGACCTCCGGCCTGGATGCTGCGCATCCGGCCGCGCGCCGCGCGGCACAGCAGCTGCTGCGACGCGAGCCCGGCTCGATCTGCTTCGTGACGCCGATCGAGAACGCAGACCTGGCGCCGGTCGTCCAACTCCGCGCCACCCTGCAGGACGCCGCGCGCGTGTCGCACGAACAGCCGCTGATCCCGCTCCGACAGCTCGACCGTCCCGTCCCGATCTCGCGTGCCACCGACAACTCGATGCGTCTGGTCCGCATCGACCTGCGCTCCGGCGCGCGGCTGCTGCCGGACGTCGAACTCACGCTGCGCCACGACACGGCGCCGCCGTTCACGGTCCGCACCGGCACCCCGTTCCGCGCTGCCTCCGGCTCCTACCGCGTGAATCCGGCCACCAACCAGCCAGCGCTCGAGGACCACTTCGCAACCGTCCGCATCGAAATCCCTGCCGACGCATCCCCCATGCACGTCATCGAACTCGCCGCACCCACCGACCTCGTCGAAGTCGTGCTGCATCTCAACAGCCCCGCCGCGTTGCCACGACCCAGCAGGCTCAGCATCGATGGCGACGACGACTGGTCCCTGACTACGTTCGCGTGGCAGACCAACCCTGCCCCGATCCGCATCCTGACGAAGCCCGGCCGCCTGCACATCGAGCTCACCAGCAACAGCAAAGTGCTCTTCGCCACCGACCTCCTCGTGCGCGGCGACCTCTCCCCGCTGCCGGTCCAGGTCACGCCGACATCCCGCTCGCGCTGACTTCGTCGCGTGGTACCAAATGGGTCAGACCCCAACAGGATCACGTCCTGCAGTACCCCGCGGAATTCGCAGCCCCGCTCAAGAACCTCGCTGCACGGATCAATGCCGGCGACATCCTGCTGGCCGTGCAGACGCCCGACGCGACGACGGAGGGACGCGTCGAGTCGCTGCTCCGCGAGCAGGGCGCTGTCGTCGCCGAGAAGCACGCGCTCTAGCGACCGCGACCCAGCCTGCCGCTTCGGCCGGAGCTGACAGAATGGCGCGACTCTTGGGGTCAGACCCCAACCGGACCACTCGAATCCACACGAGCCCT
This sequence comes from uncultured candidatus Brocadiaceae bacterium, assembly GCA_964483245.1. GTDB lineage: Bacteria > Planctomycetota > UBA1135 > UBA1135 > UBA2386 > CAZABP01. The sequence continues at coordinate 4,226 of CAZABP010000040.1, forward strand.
TTCCCCTTCCCCTTCCCCTACCTCGCCCAGCCCCAGCCCGAGCCCCAGCCCGAGCCCGTCCCCTTCCCGTTCAAACCCTTCCCTTCCCCATCCCCCTTCCCACGATCAGCACGAAATCGCTCGGGAGCTCACCGCTGCGCAGCAACCGCTGCTCCTCCGCACACAGCGCGAGCAACCGCTCGACATCCTCCGGCTGCGCCGGGTCGAAGTTCCCCGCGATGTCCTCGAGCAGCGGCATCAACACGGTCCCGCCGAAGTCGACCCGCGCCACCGTCGTGAACCGCGCAGCGACGGCCGGCAGGATCGCGTGGGAGCGCACCGCTTCGCTCGGATCATCGACCAACATCTGCGCCATCGTCGGCGCCGCGATGCGCAGCTTCGGTTTGCCGGTCCGCTGCGAGATCCGGTACCGCTCCGGCAATGTCTCCAGCAGCCGCTGCGCGTGCGCGAGCTGGCGCGCCGACCACTGGAACCGCGTCGGTCCGACGTACTCGTTCAACACGAGGATCCCATCCGGCACGAGCGCGGCCGCGACATCGTCCAGCAACCACTCGAGCGCCTCGATGTGATGCAGCGACTGCGGGAAGAACACGGCGCCGTACGCCGCCCGCGGCAGCCGGTGCGTGTTCAGATCCGCGACGCGATAGTCGATCCGGGCCGCGCAGCCGGCTTCGGCCGCGAGCCGCCGTGCGATCTCGATCGCACCGGGCGAGACATCGATCGCGGTGAAGCGCGCCGCGAAGTCCAGCTCGACCCCTTGCCGCTCGAGCGGACCATGCCCGCAGCCGAGCGTCAGCGACTGCTCGATCCGCCGCGGCAGGAAGCTCCGCACCACCCAGGTGACCCAGTTGACGTCCGGATCGCCGCTGATCGTGCGGTTGATGTACAGCCGGTCGATGATCGGCGAGTCGGTCCAGGCCGTGACGACCGGCTGCGGTGCGCTGCGCTGCTGCGCGCGCTCGGCCCACACCTGCTGCACGGTCTGTTGCTCGCGCGCGTCCGGTGCGCCGCGCTGCGGCCACCAGCGGCTCCACCACGTGCGCCTGCCGCGCGGCGGTTCGTCCTTCGCAGTCTGCTCGGGCATCGCGGTCGGACGCGCGTGCACCGGGGTGCGCACCGCGGGTCGTGGCGGCAGGATAGCCCGGCCGCCGTCGCATCGTCACGCCGCCGTGACCGGCCCCCGCCGCCTGCCGCGCTGCAATTCATGCGCGCGTCTGGGACTTGCACGGTCCAGGTCGTATCCCCTCCCCCGGGTACCATCCCCGTCCGGTCCATCGGAGCCGCCATGAAACCAGCCGAGAAGAAGCACGTCGTCGACTCCCTCGAGCGTCTGCTGGCCGACAGCTACACGCTGTACCTGAAGACCCACAGCTACCACTGGAACGTCGTTGGCCCGATGTTCACGACGCTGCACACGCTGTTCGAGACGCAGTACACCGAGCTCGCGCTCGCCGTGGACGTCATCGCGGAGCGCATCCGCGCGCTCGGCGAACCGGCGCCCGGCAGCTACTCGCAGTTCGCGGAGCGCGCAGCGGTCAAGGAGGACACCGGCGTGCCGAAGGCGACCGACATGATCCGCAACCTCGTCGCCGATCACGCGACCGTCGTCGATGCGGCGCGGCGGCTCGTCCACGCCGCCCAGGCCGCCGGCGACGATGCCAGCGTCGACCTCGGCGTGCGCCGGATCGACGTGCACGAGAAGAGCGGCTGGATGCTGCGCAGCCACCTCGAGTAGCGCGAAGCACCGGCCGGGCGCGCCGGTTCACCGCGGCGCGGCCGGTCCGGCGATCCCGGTCGTACGCAGCGCCACCCCGTCCTCCCGCACCTCGACCCGCCCGCGCACGCGGAACGGCCCGCGCCCCTGCAGCAGCCCGGCCAGCCGCGGATACACGTCCGGGAACAGCACCGCTTCGACGATTCCGGTGCCGTCCTCGATCGTGCAGAACAGCATCGGCTGGTCCTGCCGCGTGCGCATCCGGCGCAGCGCGACGAGCTGTCCGTAGACGGTCACGATCCGCCCGGCGTGCTCCGGCACCGCGCCACACGCCACGGTCCCGCGCGTCGCGGCCCCGCCCCACAGCGCGTCGACCGGATGCGCGGTCGTCGAGTAGCCGAGGATCGCGAGCTCCAGCTCGACGCGCCGCTCCAGCGTGTACTCCGCCAATGCCGGCAACACCGGCGGCTCCCGCCGAAACAGCTCCCGCCGCTCCGGCCGCGCCAGCGCGAGCTGCAGCTCGAGCAGCAGCTGCGGCCGCGTGCGCCGCAGCGCGTCGAAACCACCGCACAGGATCAGGTTCTCGGTCTCGTCGCGCGCCGCCTGCGTGCGGGCCAGGAAATCCGCGACCGACCCGAACGGCCCGCCGATCCGCCGCGCCACCAGGATCGCCTCCGCGGTCACCGGCCGCAGCTCACGCACTTCGTCGAGTCCGACGCGGATCGCGAGCGACTGGCCGTCGCGCACCAGCGTGAACGCGCGCGCGCCCTGTTGCACGCACGGCGGCAGCACCCGCACACCGAGCCGCTTCGCCTCCTCGACGTAGACCCCTTTCGCGTAGTACCCGCAGTCGTTGCTCAACATCGCGGCCAGGAACGCCGCCGGCGCATGCGCCTTGAACCACGCGCACTCGTAGGCGAGCCGGCCGTACGTGACCGCGTGCGCCTTGCAGAACGAGAACCCGGCGAACCCGGCGATCGCGTGCCAGACCTCCTCGAGCGCCGGCACCGGGATCCCCTGTTTCAGCCCGGCGACGACGAACGCATCCCGCGCCGCCGCGTCCTCGCCGTGGTGCCTGGTCAGGGCCCGCCGCAGCCGGTCACCGTCGGCGGCCGACATGCCGGCGACCATCATGCCGGCGCGGATCACGTCCTCCTGGTACAGGATCAATCCATACGTCTCGGCGAACGCATCGGCGACGATCGGATGCGGCGCTGCGACCGGCTCGAGTCCGCGCAGCCGCCGCACGAAGCGCGCCTTCATGCCGCGCCCGCCCGGCCCCGGCCGGATCAATGCGATCGCCTGGATCACGCGGTCCATCGTTTCGGCACGCATCTGCCGCAGCAGGGTCCGCATGCCGGGGGACTCGGTCTGGAAACAGCCGAGCGTGCGCCCTTCGCGCAGCAGCTCGGCCGCCCGCGGATCGTCCTCGCGCATCGCGGCGCGCGCCGGCACCGGCAGCCGCAGCTCCGCCAGCGCCTGCCGCGCTTCGGCGAGGATCGTCAGCGCGTGGTTGCCGAGCAGGTCGATCTTGACCAGCCCGAGCGCCTCGACGAAGTGCATGTCGTACTGCGTCACGACGACCCCTTTCGCAGCGCGCTCGAGCGGCGCGTGCTCGCACAGCGGACCGGGCGTGATCACGATGCCGCCCGGGTGCACGCCGAGATGCCGCGGCGCATCGAGCAGCCGCGCGGTCGCGCGTCGGATCGCCGCGTCGCGCGCATCCGGCGGCGTGCGGTGGAACCCGGGCACGCCGTCGATCTCGCCGACGCCATGCCGGCCGTGCGGCGGCAGCAAGCCGGAACGCCGGTCCACTTCGCGCGGCGGCAGCCCGAGCGCCTTCGCCGCCTCGCGGTATGCCGCCCGCAGCGCGAACGTCGTGTGCGTCGCGATCCGCGCGACATGGTCGGCACCCCACCGCTCGTAGACCGCGGCGATCAGCTCGTCGCGCCGCCGCCAGCAGAAGTCGAGATCGATGTCCGGCAGGTCGCTGCGCGCCGGGTTCAGGAATCGTTCGAACAGCAGCCCGTAGCGGATCGGGTCGGCATCGGTCAGCCCGAGCGCGAACGAGACGAGGCTGTCGGCGGCCGAGCCGCGCCCGATCAGATCGATCCCGCGCGCGCGCGCCAGCTCGGCGATCTCGTGCACGACCAGGAAGTACGGCGCGAACCCCATCTGCTCGATCACGCCGAGCTCGTGCGCGAGCCGGTCGCGCAACACCGGCCCAGGCGCCTCGAACCGGCGCGCGAGCCCGGCTTCGGCCAGCCACCGGAGCTGCTGCTCCGCCGGCACCCCGTCCGGCAGCTCGTAGGGCGGAAAGATCGGCGCGCGCGGGCGGTCGAGCTGCAGCGTGCAACTCGCGATCACGTGCGCTGCCATGCGCCCGGCCGCCGGCTGGTCGGCATGCGCCTCGCGCCGGCGCGCGGCATCCGGCAACGCCTCACCGCGCAGCGGTGCCGCGAGGTCGAGCGCGCGGTTGTGTTTGACGGCGGCGAACAGCCGCGCCGCCATCGCATCCTCGGCGCGCGCACGGTCGACGTCGAACACGGCGATCAGCGGCAGGCCGAGCAGCTCCGCCGCTGCGATCAGCTCGCGCCGCCCGGCGAACGAGGGGATCTCCGGCAGCTTGCGACCTTCGTGGTGAGCCGGTGGCGCCGGTCCCGGCCGATGGTCGCGCGGTGGCAACGCAACGCACAGGCGTCCCGGTGCCAGGCGTCCGTGCAGCCGCAGCAGCAAGGCCGGATCGCCGCAGAGGAACCACAGCGCGTCGCCGGCCGCGGCCGTGTTCCACAGCAGATCGAAGTCCTCGTGCAGTTGCAGCGCCGTGACCAGCCGGCACAACGCGCGGTAGCCGTCGTGGTCCGGCGCCAACACGACGAGCCGCTCGCCGCGCCACAGCAGGTCCACTCCGAACAGCGCCTGCAGCCCCACGCGCCGCGCCTCGGCCGCGAACAACGGCAATCCATAGAGCCCGTTGCCGTCCACCAACGCCAGCGCGGCGATCCCCAACCGCACCGCCTCCTCGCACAGCGCACGCGGCGAGCAGGGCGCGCTGAGCAGCGAGTAGTGGCTATGCGCGAGCACCAACGCCATCGCAGCTGCTCACTTCGTCAGCGACGGCGTGCGCAGCCGGAACCCATCGCGCGTCTGCGCGACCTTGCCGAGCAGGAACGTCGACGCGCCGAGCACGACCTTGCCGAAGCCGTGCCGCCCGCGGATCCGATCGACGGCCGTGAACAGCTCGTGCCGGCGCAACGCCGGATCGGCGAACAGCACCGGCGCCGGCGCACGCGCCGGCCCCAGCCGCAGCAGCGTCACGCCGACCAGCCGCACCAACACGCGCCGCGCCAGCAGTCCCGTCAACAGCGGACGTGCCATCGCGAACAGCTCGTCGGTCCGGTCGCTCGCCGCCGGGAGCGCGCGGCCGACTTCCCCTTGCGCGCCGTCGACGTGCCGCACGCGCACCTGCACCGTGCGGCAGGCGAGCGCCTGGCGCCGCAGCTCCGCCGCCGCGCGGTCGAGCAGATACGCCAGCATGCCGGCCAGGAACTGCTCCCCGTCGCCATCCGGCAACACCGCGGTGAACGAAGTCTCGCGGCTGATCGACTGCACCGGCGCCGACTCGACGACGGCCGGCGTGCGACTGCCGGGATCGCCATCCCGGCCCTGTGCGCGCCAGTGCAGCTGCACGCCGCGCGCGCCGAGGATCCGCTCGAGCAAGGCGACGTCGAGCTGGCGCAGGTCGGCGACCGTCGCCAGGTTGAATCCTTCGAGCAGCTCTGCGGTGCGGCCGCCGACGCCCGGCAGATCGTGCAGCGCGTGCGCACCGACGAACGCCATCTCGTCTCCCGGCGCGACGACGTGGATCCGGCCCGGCTTCGCATGGCGTGTCGCCATGCGCGCGACGACACGACTGGTCCCGATCCCCTGCGCCACCGACAGGCCGGTCGCCGTCATGACCGCAGCGCGGATCCGCGCCGCCAGCGCCTGCGCCGCCAGCGGCGTCCAGATCGGACCGAGCTCCGGGAGTCCGGTCAGATCGCCGTACAGATCGTCGAGCGAACAGATCTCGACGACCGGCGTGAACCCGCGCAGCACCGTGGCGACGCGCTGGCGGAAGCGTTCGGCGCGCGCTGCGTCGCCGTCGCGCACGACCAGCTCCGGGCAGCGGCGCCGCGCTTCGACCATCCCCATCGCCGTCTGCACGCCGCGGGCCTTCGCCTCGTAGGAACGGGATGCCACGACGCCGGAGCCGACGACGACCGGCCGCCCGCGCAGGCTCGGCTCGACGATCTGCTCGATCGAGGCCAGGAACGCATCGATGTCCAGGTGCAGGATGCAGCGGAGCATGCTTGCGCTATACCTAACGGATCCCTAACCTCCAAGCCGTCGGTTGCTGCGGCGAGCCGGAACGGTTCCGCCCGCCGTAGCAGCCACGCGGGACTCCTCAGTGCCGAGTTGCGCTGCATAGGATTCCCGGCCTTCGTTTCCCCATGCGGCCAAGCCTCGTGGCCGACCCCCCTAGGAGATCTCGATGAAGACCCGACTGTTCCTCGCGGCGCTGCTCGCCGCTTCCACGACCCTCATCGCCCAAGAACCGGCTGCCGGCGAACAAGCCGCGATGCCGAACCCGAAGCTGAAGGAGCACGAAGTCCTCGCGTCGCTCGCCGGCACGTGGGATGTCGTCACCAAGATGGAAGCCATGCCCGGCATCGAGGGCATGGAGAAGCCGACCGAGTGCACCGGGACGGAGCACGCCGAGCTGATCTGCAACGGACTCTGGCTGAAGTCGGTCGGACGCGGAGAGATGAACGGCCAGCCGATGGAGATGCTGTTCCTGGTCGGCTACGACCCGTTCCAGAAGACCTACCGCGGCCTTTGCGCCAGCTCGTGTGAGCCGGGCGCGAGCGAGTGGAAGGCGAGCTACGACGAGAAGACCAAGACGTTCACCTGGACCGGCAAGACCCCGCACGGCGACATGAGAAGCACCGTCGTGCTGAAGAGCCCGGATCAGCACGTCGAGACCTGCTACCTGGTGACCCCCGACGGCAAGGAGGTCCAGTGCATGCAGATGACGCGCACCCGCAGCAAGGGTGGCGCAGCGCCGGTCGCCGCCTCGGCCGCCAAGCCGAGCACTCCGCTCGCCAAGGAGCAGGAGCTGCTGCACAAGGACATCGGCGTCTGGAATGCCAAGACCGAGATGGCGATGGAGCCTGGCCAGCCGCCGACCAGCGAGCCGGCGACCGAGACCGTGCAAGCGATCTGCGGCGGCGCGTGGATCTGGACCGACTTCAACGGGCAGATGATGGGCCAGCCGTTCAGCGGGCACGCGTTGTACGCGTATGACCCCGGCAGCCAGCAGTACGTCAACTACTGGATCGATTCCTGGACCCCGGTCTGGATGGAGACGCGCGGCAACTACGACGCCGAGAAGTCGACGATCACGCTCGTGGGCACGGGCATCGACCAAGCCGGCAAGCCGATGGACTGCAAGGAAGTGATCACGTACCACGGCGCCGACAAGCGAGTCCTGGACCTGGAGTTCAAGACGCCGGAGATGCTGCACACGATGCGGATCACGTACGCCCGCAAGAAGTGACTTGGGCGCGCCGCGGCGCGGGGTGCGTGACCTGGGCGCGCCGCGGCGCGGGGTGAGACGTCGAGAAGGACGCCATCCAGCCCCGCGGCGGCGCGCATGCGTGACCTGGGCGCGCCGCGGCGCGGGGTGAGACGTCGAGAAGGACGCCATCCAGCCCCGCGGCGGCGCGCATTGACATGTGCGCCCGGGGAGATGCTCGACCCGGGTGCCGCGGCGCGGGGCTCGCGTCAGGACGGGCGCGGCTGGCCTGGTCCCGGCCGCTGCAATCCGAGCTCCTGCCAGAGCCACGCGAAGTCGTAGTCGATGCCTGGCGTGCCGCTCGACTCCAGCACCTTCAGGAGCTGGACGACGCGATGTGGTTCGCTCGATGCGGCTTGACGCGGCGTGCGCCCCTCGAGCGCTGGCAACGGATGGTCCGGCCAACTGCGGTAGTGCTGATCGATCACGCGCCGCAGCATCTCGCGTGCCTCGTCGCCCATCTCCTCCACGACCGGCGGCGGTGCCTCGGTCCGTTGCCGCCGCTGCTGTTCCAGCGCTCGCTGCATGTCCTTCTCGCGGCGTCCCGCGAACTCGATCGCGCCGGGTGCGAGCTGCTCGAGCAGGGCGCGACCCCGCGTCGCACGTGCGCGGCTCTGCGTCTCGAGCTCCATCACGCCGTCCCCGATGCGGAGCCGCCCCAGCGTCCGCGACATCGATTCGCTGCCGTTCCAGGGCTCACTCCACGTCCAGCCACCATCCTCGTCGCGCGCGAACATCCCGGCGGCGTCGAGCGCTGTCTCGAGCCTCGCCCGGTCGAGCAGCTCGAAGCGGACGGTGCACCAGACCATGCGCTCGCCAGTCGTCGTCTCGAGGCGGGGCAGGGGCCGCTCGGCAACCAGCTCGATCCACAGATGCTGGAACAGCGGTGTGACTCGGCGAAAGAACGCGCGTTCGTCCTCCTGCTGGGGTCCCGGCTCCCGCGCAGCGGCCTCGAGGCGCGCCAGGATCTGCTGCTTGTCCTGCGCGGCGAACACCCAGACGCCTTCGATCTGTGTCGTGCCGTCTCCGCCCTGGATCAACCGGGCGGCGAGCAGGTGGAACGGCCTCACCTGCGACGTCAGCGCCCGTTCGCTGAGCTCGATCTCGCTGCCGCGCCACAGATCCTTGACCAGGAAGCCTCGATCTCGCCGGACCTCCAGCACCTCATAGATACCGACCGCGCTGCTGCTGAGCGCCTCGAGGTACGCGCGCTCTTCGGACAGCAGCTCACGGCTGTGCTTCGCGAGGAATCGCTCGACCAGCGATCGGCCGTCCGGAAGCGCCAGGTCAGCCGCGAGATAGCCGAACAAGCAACCCTGCACGTTCGGAATCGCCGCCATCCGCGCCAGCCCTTCGTCCTCGACGACCCCGCGCTCGCCCCAGAACGTCTGCCAGGCCAACTGTGCGTGCGCGACGTACTCAGCACGCCGCGCGTGGCGCATCAGCTTCTCTGTCGCCGCTTCGCGTGCCGCGCGGCCGTACAGCAACGACGGCGCACGGACCGCCAGGCGACCGTGACACTGCTTCCATTTCCGGCCGCTTCCGCAGGGGCATGGTTCGTTGCGGCCGACCGGGTGCGGTGCAGATTCCATGGTGCGCAGCATTCCCCGCCGGCGCCGGGCCGCAACCCGCCATGCATGATCGCCGGCGGCCGCTGCTGGCCGAGCGAAGCGAGGCGCAGCCTCTGGCTGCCCGGCCGCCGGCTGCGATGCGCTCCGTGGCGTCGTACGCGACGAGCACCTCGCCATCCCCTGCGCCGTCGCAGTGCGCGCTGGCAAAGCCTCCGAGCCCGCCGTCAGATCCCGCCATGATCCGCCGGCTGCACGAGCTGCTCGAGGGGGACTCTCGGGCGGCACACATCATGGCGATGGTCATCGTCGGCCTGATCCTGCTGAACGTGGCGGCGATGATCGTCGAGTCGCTGCCGGAGCTCGACGCGCACCTCCACCGGCTGTTGCTGTGGATCGAGTTCGTGTCCGTGCTCGTGTTCACGCTCGAATACGTGCTGCGCCTGATCGCGTGTGTCGCCGATCCGCGCTATCGCGATCCGATCACTGGCCGGCTGCGCTACGCCGCGACGCCGTTTGCGATCATCGACCTGCTCGCGGTGCTGCCGTAGTACGTCCCGGCCGGCGGCATCGACCTGCGCGCGCTGCGGACGATGCGGCTGCTGCGGCTGATCAAGCTCGGCCGCTACTCGGTGGCACTGCAAAGCCTGGCGCACGTCCTGCGCGCCAAACGGTTCGAGCTCGCCTCGATGATGGCGCTGCTGACGATGTTGTTGATCGTCGCGGCGACGATCGTCCACCACCTCGAGCATGAGGCACAGCCAGAGCGCTTCTCGAGCATCCCGGCGACGATGTGGTGGGCGATGGTGACGTTGACGACGGTCGGCTACGGCGATCTCGCTCCGGTCACGACCGGCGGCAGGCTGGTCGCTTCGTTCGTCGCGGTACTCGGCATCGCGATGTTTGCGATTCCGACTGGCATCGTCGCCGCCGGCTACGCCGACGAGGTCGCCCGCCGGCGCCGCGAGCACCAGGCGCGCACTGGACAACCGCATGCGTGCCCGCACTGCGGGCGGCCGTTCGCCGACGAACCCTGAAGCAGCGTTCACCGGCGTCCCGGCAGCGTTCGCGGCATGATGCCGGGCACCCTGACCCAGGAGTCCCGATGCGCCGCCCCCTGCTCCCGTTCCTGCTGCTCGCCGGCTCCGCCCTCCTGCTGCCCGTTCCCACTGCGCAGGATCCGCGCCCCGCCCAAGACACCGCCGACCGCGAGTTCACCGACCAGTTCGGCGAGGAGAAGACCGATCTCGGCCCGACCGGCCGCAATCCGTTCTTCATCCTCGAGCCGGGCTACACGCTCGTCCTGGAAGGGATGAAGGGGGACGAGCAGGCGAAGATCACGATCCGCGTCCTCGACGAGACGAAGCAGATCGACGGCGTCGAGACCCGCGTCGTCGAGGAGCGCGAGGAGCTCGGTGGCCAGATCGAGGAAGTGACGCGCGACTACTTCGCGATCTCGCGCCGCACCAACAACGTCTACTACTTCGGCGAGGACGTCGACGTCTACGAGGACGGCAGGCTGGTCGGGCACGAGGGTGCCTGGCAGTCCGGCAAGGATGGCGCGCGCTATGGGCTGTTCCTGCCCGCGACCCCGCTGATCGGCGCGCGCTACTACCAGGAGATCGCGCCCAAGATCGCGATGGACCGCGCCGAGGTCATGTCGACGACCGATCGCTACGAGTGCCCGGCCGGCAAGTTCGAACGAGTGCTGCGCACCGAGGAGACGACCCCGCTCGAACCGCGGGAGCGTGAGGCGAAGCGCTATGCACCGGGCGTCGGGCTGCTGTTCGACGGCGGCCTGCAGCTGACCAAGTACGGCGCCGCTCGGAAATAGCCTCGGATCGCTCCGCGCCGGTCACGCCGGCATGCACCTGCATCGCCAGAAGCAGGAGCCACGGTGCCGCGTGGCACGTACCGCAGGTTGCGCGTCATCTGACCGGAGGCATTACCGTGCGGCTATCCTGCTTCGCAAAGCTTCGGTCGCGCAGCGCAACCGGGTTCTGCGCGGACCACATCGTGGACGGGGAGGTGGACTGGCCATTGCACATGCAGCCGCACAGCTGCCCTGACTGCGTCTTCAATCCGTGAACAAGCCCACGCGGTAGATCCGCACCGTCGTCGTCGCCTCGCCAGCGAGCTGAATCTCGAAACTGACCCGCTGCGCCCGCCCGGGAACGCGGATCGGCAGCCGAAGCTCGCATGCCGCCGTACCCCGCAACCGCAGTGCGCGCATCAGGACTTGCCCATCCATGAGGACGTCGATCGCCGCGTTGCCATCCCAGGGCAGTGCGGCACGCGCGCCTTGTTGCGTCCAGATGCGCAGCATGGCGTTGCCGAATCTGTCCGGCACGATGGTGGTCTGCCAGCGCAGGGCGGAGTTCCCAGGAGCTGACAGCCGCACGTAGCTCGCCGTCGGATCGAGTTCGTCCGCCCCCAGGGATGCGAGGCGGAGCGCCACCGAATCCGCGTCATCGACGACCAGCGGCCTGCCATGACAGAGTGTCACCCCGTGGATCGGATTGCCATCCACCAGCCCAACCGATGTCGCGCACGGCTCGAATGCGCCCGGCCCCGCCAGCCCTACTCCGAGATGTGAGTCTGCATCCGGCACGTCCTGCATGGCGACTCCACGCAACAGAGCTGCGCCATGCACGAGGCCGGTTTCGAAGTGCGCCGATCCTGCTTCCGCATCCCGACCCTGCTTGGCGAACACGCGCAAGACGCGCACGCAGTCCGGATCGCCCAGCAGGCCGGCCGCGAAACCCAGATCCGCCGCGCGGGCCCACTCCTGCGCGGGTGCAGGCGCGCCCGGCAGCGGCAGGGGATCCTGCCCGGCCAGGATCCGCGAGCGCAGTCCGGTGTCGCCCGACGCTGCTTGGACGAACAGGCCGTGGCGCGGATCGTGGAACGGCAGCCTGACCGGAGTCGCGACCTCGTGTCGTGCGAGCCCCAGCTCCAGCAGCAGTTCGGCGGCGGCGCGTTCCATACGCGCTGGCGCGACGTTCGAATCCTGGGCGTCCGCCATCGCGGCCTCCGCAGCTGCACGCAGCGATTCGAACTGGCCCGGCTCCAGGCGACGGATCCCGCCTGCTGCTGCCGCGCGCCGTCGCACGAGCGCGGCGAGCGCATGCAACGTCACGCGTTGCAGCTCGATGCACGCGTCGTCCGGTTCGCGCCGTATCTGCTCCCACGTGGCGAGCAGCCGATCGATCGTGTTCGAGTCACCGCAGCCGCCGAGCGCCACGACGGCGTCCATCGCGAGTTCCGCCTCCTGCGCGGTGACGAGCACGTCGTGCAGCGCCGTGCGCAGTGGTGCGCTGGCTGCGTCCTCCGCGGCATCGCGGACGGGCCGCTCGAAGCAGATCCGGGCCGCGAGCTGCAACGCAGTCCGCCGCAATCCGGTCTGCAGCGCATGGACCAAGAACCGAGCCAGCTCCGGATGAGCATGCAGACCGTCACGCTCGAGGTAACGGGCCGCGAGCAGGAGTGCCGAGTCCCATCCGCCGCGCCGTCCTGTCGACATGACCCGCGCCAGCGCGTCCGACGGGTGCGGTGTTTCGTGCGATGCCGCCTGCAACCGATCGGGATCGAAGATGCCCGCCAAGGCCGGACGCGTGTCGAGTGCCACGGCGACCCCGGGCAGGTCTCCGGCCTCCCATGCCTTCGCCAAGGCTTGCTGCGATTCGAGAATCGCGAGCGCATGCTGGAACGCCAGCATCAGCGCCGCCCCCGCGGCGAGGAAGGAGCCGGCGCGCACCACGGTCGACAGGCGCGCCCGCGAACCCCGCAGTACGAGCCGCAGCCAGCGCGCGAGGGCCGGCACACGCAGCGCCTCGACGCTCGCGTTCGCCAGCACCGCGCGCAGATCCCGCTCCATTGCCGAGCCGTCGCGGTATCGCCATTCGGGATCGGGGTCGGTCGCCATCGCGATCACGGCACTGAGCTTCGGCTCCAGGCCGCTCACCAGTCGTCCCAAGGACGGGAACGACGTCGCGCTCGGGCGGCCGCGAGCGCCCGGCCGCCGAGCTGCCAGCAGGTCATGTGCCACGACACCCAACGCGAAGACATCGCACGTCGGCCGTGCTGGCCGACCCAACAGCTGCTCCGGCGCTGCGTAGTCGGGCGAAGCCCAGAGCGTCGACGCGACTCCCGTCCCATCTGCGGAGCCAACGAGACCGAGGTCCACCAGCACGGCGGGACACTCCAACGGCGCGGTCGAAGCTTCTGCGTCGAGGACGATGTTCTGCGGCTTCACGTCGCGATGCACGAGACCGGCCCGATGCAGCGCGGCAAGGCCGGATGCGACTTCCGCCAGCCGTTGCACGATCAGCCGGCGGATCGCGGGCGCCGGGGGCTGGCCCTGCGCAGCGAGCTGATCGAGCAGCTCCGCGAGCGTCGGCCCTGAAACCCGCCGCATCGCGCAGAACCAGAGCCCGCGCGAAACGTCTTCGCCCCACCCGAGCACCTGCACGACGTGTGGATGCGACACCGCAGCGGCGGCCCGAACCTCACGCAGGACGCGCTCGCGCCATGGCCCGTCGAGCCGGGCTGGTGCGATCACCTTCAGCGCGACTTCGCGCAGTTGCGTGAGATCCGTCGCGATGAAGACGTGTCCCGTGCCTCCGCGCGCGAGGAATGCCTCGATCCGGTAGGTGCCCAGGATCTCGCCGATCCGGAGCTCGGCGCTTGCTGGGCCAGCCAGTGCCTGCCACGCCGGTCCGCGCAGTTGCCGCGTCGTGGCTGCGTCATGCGCCAGCAGCGCATCGAGCTCGGTCCGCAATCTGGAATCACGGCCGCAGGCTTCCTCGAGAAACGCAGCACGCGCTTCGCCGTCCAGCTCGCGCGCAGTCAGGAACAGCGCATGCACGCGCTCGAGATCCACGGCGCCATCCTGGCCTGGCGATCTCATGGCGGTGTAGCATCCCACCCTTCCCGGGCCGCGTGCACCCCATGCATACTTCTGGCGCGGAACCACCGCGTGGAACGATCACCCTCGCACTCCAGGCAGCGCAAGCCCGCTGCCCGGGCGCCGCGGACCAGCTGTTCGGGCTCGTCGAACCGGAACTTCGCCGTCGCGTCATGCGGCTCCGCCATCTGACTCGCGACGATCCGATGTGCCAGACCACGTCGCTGGTCCATGACGCATTTCTGCGCCTTGGCGCAGAGCGCACGCTCTGGCAGAACAGCAGCCACTATCTCGCGGCCGCAACGCGCACGATCAAGCGGTTGGTCCTCGATCTGGCACGGCGCCAGCAGCGCTGCAAGCGCGGCGGCCGCATGCACGCCGTCGAGCTGCCGGACCAGGTCGCGGCTCGCCTTCCGCCGATGGAACTCCTGCTCGATCTCGAAACGGCGCTCGACCGCCTGGGCAGGTTGCGCCCGCGCTGGCAACGGATCGCGGACATGCGGGTGTTCGGCGGGATGAACAGCAGCGCGATCGCCGCTGTGCTGGGCGTGTCGGCGAGCACCGTCGAGCACGATTGGGCATTCGTGCGGGCGTGGCTGCACCGCGAGATCTCCTAGTTCGAAGACGTTCAACGCTGCAGTACGCGCCGTGCGCAACGGCGCACCGCAACGGGATTCCGCGAATCCGTTGCGGCGCCCGCGCCTGAATGGCGCGTCGGCATGCAGAACCATGCACAGCTGCACCGCCAGGATCTGTACGTTCCTCATCTCCATCGCCGGCCTGTCTGCCCAGCACGAGTGGAAGCAGGTTCCGCGACCCGAAGGGCGCGTGTACGCCACGCTTGCCACCGATCCAGCCACCGGCTCGTTGGTGTTGTTCGGCGGCACCGGCGACACGCTGCTGGACGACACCTGGGTCCGCGCCGGAGGCAACTGGACCCGCACCCAGCGCGACGGTGGTCCAGGTTCGCGATACGGACACGAGGTGGTCGCAGATCTCGCAAGGAACCAGCTCGTGCTGTTCGGGGGTTGGAACGGGGGCGCTTACGTGAACGACACCTGGCTACGCACGGCCAACGGGTGGGCCAGGATCTTCCCTGCCAGCTCGCCGGGGGGTCGCTATCTGCACGCAATGGCATGGGACACGGCCCGGGGACGTGCCGTAGTGTACGGGGGCTACGCCAATGGCAACTACGCGGACACCTGGGAGTGGAACGGCGCGGGCTGGGTGCAGGTACTGCAGAACAGTCTGCCGGGCGGACGGTACGGGCATGCGATGGCCTACGCACCGGACCAGAGTGCCTCCGTGATGTTCGGCGGCTACAGCAATGGCGCGCCGGTGCAGGACACCTGGCTCTGGGACGGTCAGGCATGGACGCAGGCATCTCCGCCCCAACGCCCCTCGCCGCGCTACCACCACCGCATGGTCTACGATCCGATCCGGCGCGTGGTCGTGCTCTACGGCGGCTGGTCCGGAACGGCGCACCTCGGCGATACCTGGGAGTGGAGCGGGACCAACTGGAGCCAGAAAGCGACCAGCGGACCATCTGCCCGCAATGGCATGGCCATGGCATTCGATCCTCAGCGAGGCCGCATCGTGCTGTTCGGCGGTTCGGTCGGTCCGTCTCCGACTGACGAGCTCTCGGACCTGTGGGAATGGGACGGCTCCACGTGGACCCGGATCGAGGGCACGATGCCGTCGCCGAGGTATGCAGCGCAGATGGCCCACGACGAGAATGCGGACAACGATGTGCTGTTCGGCGGTGTCGACAACCGGGGCAACGATCGCGTCCGTGACGACACGTGGCTCTGGTCCGGATCGGGATGGACCGAAGCCGCGCCGACCGCGATCCCTCCCGCGCGCGGCTATCACACCCTGACCTACGATCCGGTCCGAGGCGAGACGGTTCTTTACGGCGGTTGGGCACGAGGACCGAACCTGGGTGATACCTGGTGCTGGAAGTCGGGGAACTGGACGAAACGCACCCCCGCCACGAGTCCGACTGCGCGGCACGGCCACGCCGCCGCGTTCCACGCGGGCCTCGGCGAGCTCTTCTTGTTCGGTGGGCACGATGGCAGTCCTCGCAACGACCTCTGGTCGTGGGATGGCGCCACGTGGGCACTTCGCGTCCCCGGTGGCACGCTTCCCGGTGTGCGCTGGAATGCCGCACTCGCCTACGACCCGATCGGCCGCAGGCTCGTGCTATTCGGCGGTTGGTCCGGCTCAGGCTCCTATGGCGACACCTGGAGCTGGGACTCGGCCAGCGGCAACTGGACGCAGCTCTCGCCGAATCCGCCGACACCGCCGGCGCGAGATCACGCCAGGCTCGTCTACGACCCGACGCGGGAGGCGCTCGTGCTCTTCGGCGGTTCGGGCCCGGGCGGCTACCTGAGCGACACCTGGGAGCTGCGCGGAAGCGCCTGGAACAAGTGCACGCAGCTCAACGAACCACCGGCTCGCGGCTATCACGCAATGGCCTACGACTCCAAGCGACAGAAGCTCTGGGCGTTCGGCGGGTACCCGGTCAGCGGAGGGGATCTCTGGGAGTGCTCCAACCCGAATCCCGCGTCGTTCGCGCTGCTCCAACCCCCGGGGTGTGCGCTCGGGACGACTGGCGTACCGCGTCTGGGGCCTGCCCCCGGATCCCTTCCGTGGCGGGGTCAACCGTTCGACGTCGAGCTCACCGGTCTGCCGCCGACCGGCATCGTCAGCTCGCTGCTGCTCGTAGGAATCCCGCCCGCGGTGTCGGTCTCGCTGGCGCCCATCGGTTTTCCGCTGTGCACGCTGTACGTATTCCCGGCGCCGATCCAGGTCCCGATGGCGGTCGGCGGTCCGGGCAAGGCGAGCGTCACGTTGCCGATCCCGGCCTTGGCCGGGTTGGTGGGCCAACGTTTCTTGTTGCAGGGCGCGTCCTTCGTCCCGTTTCCGACTCCGCAGCTCGGCATGTCGCAAGCGGGTCAGGTCGTGGTCGGAGCAAGACACCCGTAACTGGACGACGGCTCCGACTTCCGCAGTCCGCGCAACCGTGGCCGCGCGCACCAGTGCGGCCAATCCCAAACTGCGGTCGCTGATCGACCTCTCGCAGCCCGCGGTCGGCCAGCAAAAGGCTGCGCCTCGCATCGCTAGGCCTGAAAGGACCGCCGGCGATTGAGTCCATGCGGATCCGAGTGCGGCTCGGCATCGACGAGAACGGCGCCAGGGCGACGGAACGGTCGAGACGAGCGTCGCGCACCGCGGAGCTTCGCGGCACATGCAACCCGGTATGCTCACCGCGTGCTCGGCTCGGACGTGCCAAGATCTACAGCTGACGAACCGGATCGCGGCGACGCCGCCGGCGCGTCCTCCGACGCAGGGGCCGAGGTCGCCCAGGCCCGCATCCCCAGGGCGGCCGGGCGGTTGACTCGGCTGCTCCGGCAGGCACACCGCACCGGCGCGGTGCTGTGCACTGCCGCACTCACGGCTCAGGCAGAACCGGCGCCGCCCGTCTGGTCGCACGCCAATCTGGCGGCAGGGCCGCGGGTCTCGATCCTCCACGATCCTGCTGCCAGCTCGCAGCTCACGTTCACGTTCCTGCCGTGCGGACTGCTGACCGACGGGCCCGGCGAAGCGCAACTGTCGCATCTCGTCGAACACGCGCTGCTGCGCGGCGTCGATCCCGGTCCGCTCGTCGTCGACGGGATGCGGATCAACGGCGAAACGACCGGTGCGCAGCTGCGCCTGGAATCGCTGGCACCTGCGGCGCAGGCGGAGACCGCGGTACGCCGCCATGGGCGTTGGCTCCGCGTGCGCGGGCTGAGCGCCGAGCTGCTCGCACGCGAGCAGCAGGCGATCGCGGGCGAGGTGCACGCGACCGTCGGCAGCGGCTTCACGCACAAGTGGGCGCTCGCGGCGCTCGCGCAGGCGCTGCATCACGGCCGCGCCGAGGCGGCGATCCTCGGCGACGTGCAACAGGTGACCGTCGAGGAGCTGCCCGGTGCGATCGCCACCCGCGCGAAGCTGAGCGGCGAGGTCTGGATCCTGACCTCCGGCCCGCTGGCGCCGGCCGAGGTTCTCAGGGTCCTGACCGAGGAGCTCGACGCGAAGCCTCCTGCCGCGGCGGACCTGCCGGAGGAAGCTGCGACGGAACCTCCCGCGAAGGCCGCCGCCGCGAAGACGCCGGGCGAAGTCCGCTGGGATCTGCCGCGCACGCACGTGCTGGTCTGGTTTCCGCTGCCGGGTGACGCGCGCAGCCGCGCCAGCGCGTTCCTGCTCGCGCGCCTGCTGCAGCACGCGGTATCCCGGGATCGCGAGCTCGCGCGGGCGAATGCGCGCGTGTTCGTTTCCATCGAGCAACCCGCACCCGATGGGCAGATCCTGCTGTTGTCGGCCGCCGTCGGCAGTCCGGATCAGACCGAGCCGGTCTCGGCCAGGCTCGCGGAACTCGTCCAGGCGAAGGACCCGCCTCCGTTCGATGCGGTCCGCCTCGAGTTCCAGCTCGACCAGATCGCGCGCCAGTTCGACCCGATCCCGGCCGCCCCGCGCGGGCTCACGGGCGGCTTCGGCACCGACCCGGAACTGGTCAAGGCGAACCTGCTGCTCCAGCTCGCGTACGCCTCGCTCGCGCTCGGCTGCCGGATCGACGAAGTCGGTACGACGCTCGCTGACCTCGAGACCGAGCACATCCGACAACTCTGGCAAGCCCACGTGCGGGACGCCGAGCCAAAGCGCCTCACCATCCTCCCCCGCTGAGCCGACCGGCAGGATCGGGGACCACGACCAGTGCATGCCGGAATCCACGTGCAACGTTTCCTGCCGCCGCCCGGCTACGTTGCCGCGACTCCCATTCGATGAGGAACTATCCGATGCGTTTCGCCGCTGCGTTCGTCCCGCTCCTGCTGTTCCCCTCGCTGCTGGCACAGGACGCCGGCGGCGCCCACGACCTGAAGGTCCAGACCAAGAAGGGCACGCAAGCCCGGTTGGAGGTCACGGAAACGACCGCCCAGTCGTTCAGCGTCATGGGTCAGGACATCGAGAACAGCCTGCAGCAGAAGACCGATTACGACGTCGAGGTCCTGGACGTCGCCGAGGATGGCAAGGTGACGGCCCGCATCACGTGGGTCGCGATGTCCGGCAAGATGGACCAGGGGATGATGGGCCAGCAAGAGTTCGACACCCGCAAGCAGAAGCCTGGCGCCGATGACAACCCGGCGGTCGCGATGATGACCGCGCTGGTCGGGCACTCGATCGAGTTCGTGTTCGACTCCAAGGGTGAAGTCGTCGAAGCGAAGAAGCTCGACGAGGTCCTCGCCAAGGTCCGCGAGTCGCTGCCGGAGGAACTCGCCGTTGCCTCCGCCAGTGCATCGACGCTGTCCGAAGACGCGATCCGCAAGCAGGTCCAGTTCTTCGGCAACCTGCCGAAGGAACCGGTCGCGACCGGCGACACCTGGAAGGACGACGACGTCCTGACCGGGACCGTCGCGCTGCAGATGAAGTCGACGCACAAACTGGTCCAGGCCGACGGCGACGCGATCGTGCTCGAGGTAGCATCCGACGAGATCAAACTGAAGGAAGGCGCGGAGCTCCCGCCGCAGCTGCAAGGCGCCACGATCGAGACGCCCAAGTTCGAATCACGCACCGAGATCTCGGCGGCTGACGGCCTGCTGCGCAAGGCGGCCCGCACGTTCACGATGGTCGTCGTCGTGCAGCCCCCGGGCGCCGAGGAACCCGTTCAGGTCCAGATCCGCCGCGTCGTCTCGGTCGCGCGCGGCACCCCGACGCCGGCCGCGGCCGAGGGCGAGAAGAAGGCGGGCGAAGCCGACAAGAAGTGATGGCGCTTGCGCGCCTCAGCCGCTCAGCGCGTCCGGGTTCCACGCGCTGACCCGCACGCCGTTCTGATAGACGTCGACGACGCCGATCCCGCCGTGCGGCAGCGGCAGGCACGGGCTGCGTGACAACCGCATCCCGAGCATCGCGGCGACGAAGCCGGACAGCAGATTGCCTGGCAGCACGACCGCCGCGGTCTTCCCGAGCAGGCCCGCCGCGTGCGCGGTCCACCACTGCAGCACGCGGTCAACCGCCTCGCCGAGGCTCTCTCCCTGCGGCGCGCGGTGCTCGCCGAACTCGGCGAAGAAGTCGCGCACGCGATCCGGTTCCGCGCGCACGACGTCCTCCCAGGCGCGCCCTTCCCACGCCCCCATCCGCTGGTCGCGCAGGCGTTCGTCGGTGGCGAGGTCGACGTTGCGCGCATCGGCCAGCACACGCGCGGGCAGCGCGCACTGGCGGGCCGGTCCGCTGAACACGATTCCGGGCGGACAGGCTTCCAGCAGCGTGGTCCACTCGGCGGCGCGCGCGCGGCCGCGGCGGCTCAGCTCGGCCTCGCCGCCGCCGAGCACGAGGTCGCGGCTCGCGCTGTCCAGCTCCGGATGGCGCAGCAGCACGAGCCGGCAGAAGTCCGTGACGTCCGGCAGCATCACGCGAGCTCCTCGAACCACGTGCGGAGCCGCCGCTGCAGCTCGTCCCGGATCGCGCGGAACGCGGCGCGTTGCCCCGCGGCATCGCCGTCCACGGCGACCGGATCCGGCAACGGCCAGTGCTCGTGCACGGCCTTCCCGGGCAGCACCGGGCAGACTTCTTCGGCACACAGCGTCACGACGCGGTCGATCTGCGCGATCGGCACGTCGCCGATCCCCTTGGAGCGCTGGGCGCGGATGTCGATGCCGAGCTCGGCCATGACCTCGACTGCGACCGGGTTCAGCCGGGCGGGGCGCGACCCGGCCGACCAGACACGCACGCCGGGCGGCGCGATCGCGCGCGCGAGCCCCTCGGCCATCTGGCTGCGGGCCGAGTTGGCGACACAGAGGAACAGGACGTCCATACCGAGGGCCGATGATCGCGCTGGAGGGAGCCACGACCAAGCGCCGGCCGTTGCCGGATCGCGGTTGCGGAATATCCTTCCGCACCGCGTGCTCCCAGCCGCGTGATCGAACCCATGAAGCGCATCCGTACGTTGATCGTTCCCTTCGCCCTGCTGCTGGCACTCGGGGCCTGCTCCGAAGCCGGCGCCACCAGCGCAACCAGCACGCCCCAAGCCGAGCCGGCCGGCAAGCCATGCTGCAGCGCCGAAGAAGCGGCGACCGACGCCTGCTGCGCCGACGAGGAGAAGGCCGGCGACTGCTGCGAAGAGGGGAAGGCGGAGGGGAAGGCCTGCTGCGCCGCGAAGCTCGACGCCAAGGCAGCAGCCGGCGAAGCCGCCGCGCCGAGCGAAGCCGCCCCAGCGAAGAAGAGCGATCACTGATCGCCGCTCGGGCCCGCGCCGTCAGCGCGGGTCCGTGCCCGCCGCGCCCTCGAACACCCGGCGCCAGTCGTCGCGCATGCTGACGACGGTCCAGCCACGGGCGCGCGCCTCGTCGAGCGCGGCATCCAGCTTGCCGATCTTCGACTCGCGGTCGTAGCGGAACTCCCGCTCCGCGTCGTCGTGGTGCACCAGCAGCGCGAAGCCCGGGCGCGGATTGCCCAGCGTCGTGTACTGCAGCATCTGCAGGTCCCCGTCGCTGTTCCCGGCGGCGAAGATCGGCCGGCGTCCGATCAGGCGGTGGATCCCGACCGGCTTGCCGGCACCGTCATCGACGAACTCGATCTTCGGCTGGCGGATCAGGACCCCCGAGCCGTCCCGCAGCTCGTACTGCGCCGCGATCGTGCTGCCGACGACCTGCTCCGGCGGGACTCCGTACAGATCCTGCGTCAGGACGCGCATGAAGTCGCTGCCACCGCCGGAGACCAGGAACGTCTTGAACCCGTGCGCGCGCAGGTACTCGAGCAGCTCGCGCATCGGCAGATACGTCATCTCGCGGTAGCGCATGCCGCTCGGGTGCCGCGCCACCGCCGCCCAATCGCGCGCGATCGCCGCGAACTCATCTGCGCTCATGCCGGCGTGCGTCGCCATCACCAGCTTCGCGGCGTTCTCCTTGTCGTGCAGCGCGGCGGCCGGATCACCGGCCAGCACCGAGCGGAACGGCTCCTGCTCGCGCCATTGGGGATGCTCGGGTGCCAGCGCCCGCACGCGGTCGAACACGAACGCGAGCTGGAAGTAGACCGGCTGCTCGCACCACAGCGTCCCATCGTTGTCGAACACGGCGATCCGCTCCGGCACCGGCACGAACTGCGGCGACGCCGGGTCGGTCACTCGTTCGACGAACGCCACGATCGAGGCGCGGGTCGGGCCGTCCTGCCAGGACGGGAGCGCCGGCGGCACGCTGGCGCAGCCGGCCGCCAGCAGCGCGAGCGCGAGCAGCGCCGGCCGGCGGCCTGGTGCGCCGCGTGGCTCAGCGTCCACGCGCGGCCGCCTCGATCGCCTTCTGCACCTTGTCCAGGTTGAACGAGCCCGGCTTCTGCGACGGCGGGTACTCCGTCATCGACTGCAGGAACTTCGCGGCCACCTGCTGCAGTGGCACACACACGAACGCATGGTTCATGAACCAGTCGTTGTAGGTGTTGGAGTTGTGCTGTGCCTTCTCGAACGGGTCGCGCCGCAGGTTGAACAGCAGCGGCACCCGCAGCTCGGTGAACGGTTCGCGCCAGACCTCGAACGCCTGCGCGCGGTTCTCGAGGAACACCGCCTTCCAGTCGCCGAGCCGGATCGCGACGACCTGCCCGTCGTCGTTGACATAGAAGAACTCGCGCCGCGGCGACTTCTCGGCCTTCCCGCTCAGGTAATCCGTCTGGTCGTAGCCGTCGATGTAGTTGCGGTACTTCCGCCCGTTCAACTCGACGCCCTGTGCGAGCCGCTGCTTGATGTCCGGCGCGCCGGCCACCGCGGCGAACGTCGGTAGCCAGTCTTCGTGCGCGACGATCCCGTTCCGCGTCTCGCCGGCCGGGAACCGGCCGGGCCAGCGCACGAACGCCGGCACGCGGTACGCACCCTCCCAGTTGCTGTTCTTCTCGCTGCGGAACGGTGTCGTGCCGGCGTCGGGCCACGTGTTGTAGTGCGGGCCGTTGTCGGTCGAGTAGTAGACGATCGTGTTGCCAGCGATCCCGAGCTGATCGAGCAGGTCGAGCAACTGCCCGACGTGCCGGTCGTGCTCGACCATGCCGTCGTGGTACTCGTCCGCGCTCGGTCCTGCGATGCCTTCGTGTTCGGCGCGCACGTGCGTGCGGAAGTGCATCCGGGTCGCGTTCCACCAGCAGTACCACGGCTTGCCCGCCTGCTGCTGGCGTTGGATGAACTCCTTCGCTGCCGCGAGGGTCTCGTCGTCGACGGTCTCCATCCGCTTGCGCGTCAGCGGCCCGGTGTTCTCGATCGTCTGCCCACCCTTGCCATCCGCCTTGCAGCGCAGCACGCCGCGCGGGCCGTACTGCTCACGGAACGTCTTGCCGTTCGGCAGGACCATGTCGCCGGGATAGTCGCGGTTCTCCGGCTCCTCCTCCGCGTTCAGGTGGTACAGGTTGCCGAAGAACTCGTCGAAGCCGTGCATCGTCGGCAGGTGTTCGTCACGGTCCCCGAAGTGGTTCTTGCCGAACTGACCGGTCGCATACCCCTGCGACTTCATGACCGTCGCGATCGTCACGTCGGTCTTCTGCCAACCCTCGGCAGCGCCAGGCAACCCGACCTTCGTCATCCCGGTGCGCACCGGAACGTTGCCGCCGACAAATGCCGCGCGCCCCGCCGTGCAGCTCTGCTGTCCGTAGTAGTCGGTGAACGACAGCCCCTCCTTCGCGATCCGGTCGATGTTGGGCGTCTGGTAGCCCATCATGCCGCGGTTGTTGTGGCTGATGTTCCAGGTGCCGATGTCATCGCCCCAGATCACGAGCACGTTCGGCTTCGACCTGGCCGGTTCCTGTGCGGAGATGTCTGGGATCCAAAGGCATGCCGACAGGCATGACCATGCCATTGCGGTTCGCATTGCGTTCGACTCTCAGTTCGGGGGGAGGTGAAACCTCCCCATGCTCCCCGCGTGCGCGCCCGCAGACAATCTGCGGCCCTCAATTCCGCGCGCTACTTCTTCTCGTGAAGATCCAGCGCGGCGGAGTTGATGCAGTACCGCAATCCGGTCGGCGCCGGTCCGTCTTCGAACACGTGACCCAGATGCGCGCCGCAACGGCTGCAGGTGACCTCTTCCCGGACCATGCCGTGGCTCACGTCCTGGCGCGTCGCGACCGAGGACTGCGCCGCCGGCTGATAGAAGCTCGGCCACCCGCTGCCCGAGTCGTACTTGGTCTCACTGCGGAACAACTCCTGACCACACCCGGCGCATAGGTAGACGCCCGCGGTCTTCGTGTTCCAGTACTTGCCGGTGAACGCCGGCTCGGTCCCGCACTCGCGCATGACCCGGTACTGCTCCGGGGTCAGTTGCGCGCGCCACTCCTCGTCGGTCTTGCTCACGTTTCGGGTCGGGTCGGAGGGCCGCTCGGACGGCTTCGTCATGATCGGGTCCTGGTGAGGTGACGGGTTCGGCTCCGGCTCGGTGCCGGTGCAGGCCCCCAATGCGAGTGCGAGGAACAGGCTCCGGCCGGGTCGGCTCATGGGATCAGGGATACGACGGACCTGGGTCCTGGTGCCAGCGCCGCGCGACGAACCCCTGTAGAGCCTGGGTCGGCGGCTGCTGCAGGATCTCGGGCCCACCGCTGGCATCGATCCGTCCGTCGTGCAGGAACAGCACCTGCTGCGCAAGTCCCGCCGCGAACCCGAGGTCGTGCGTGACGATCAACAGCGTGGCGCGCGCCTGCGCCGCGAGCTCACGTAGCAGCTCCTGCACCTCCCCAACGCTGGCGGGATCGAGGGCCGAAGTCGGCTCGTCGAGCAGCAGCACGGCCGGCGCGAGGACCAGCGCGCGGGCCAGCGCGACGCGCTGCTGCTGGCCCCCGGACAGCGTGCGCGGATCCCGGGCGGCCAAGGCTTCGATCCCGAACCGTGCGAGCTCGGCGCGCGCCCGGGCCTCCGCTTCCGGCCGCCGCATGCCCAGCCCCCAACGCAGACCGGCCGCGACGTTGCCGAGCACGTCGAGGTGTGGGAACAGCTCGCTGCGCTGGAACACGAGTCCGATCCGCCGCCGGACCGCCACCGCGCTCGCGGCGTCGGACTCACCACCCCGAGCGACCAGCTCACCCTCCAGCCGCACATCGCCGGCCACGAACGGGCTGAGCCGGTTCAGGCAGCGCAACAGCGTCGACTTGCCGCTGCCGTTGCTGCCGAGCAGCACCGTGCAGCTGGCGCGCGGCAGCGCAAACGTGACCTCGCGCAGCAACACGCGTCCGCCGACCTGTTGCACGAGCCGCTCGACTGCCAGCGCGCCCGCCATCAGTGCGACTCCTCGCGCAATGCGACGACCGGGCTCCCTTCGCTGCGCAGCCGCGCCTCGAGCCGGCGGCCGAGCCAGTCGGCACCGAGCGACATCAGCAGGTACAGCACGGCGGCGGATCCGAGCAGCTCCGGCACCTCGAACCGCGCCTTTCCGATCGCCAGCGCCGCCCCGAGCAGCTCCGGCACGCCGATCACGCTGACGAGGCAGGAATCCTTCAGCATCGAGATCAGGTCGTTGACGATCGCCGGCAGGATCGTGCGCAGGCTCTGCGGCAGCACGATGCGCAGGAACGCGGTGCGCGGCAGCAGCCCGAGCGCGAGCGCGGCGTCCCGCTGCCGCGTGCCGACCGCTTCGATGCCGGCGCGGTGCAGTTCCGCCTCGTAGGCCGCGTAGTTCGCGCCCAGGCACAGCACCCCGACGGCGACGTTGTTCCAGGTCAGCAGATCGCCGAGTCCGAGCGCGATGCCCAGGCGTGGCAGCGAGTAGTAGATCAGGAAGATCTGCACGAGCAGCGGCGTGCCGCGCACGACCTGGACGTAGAGCCGCGCCGGCCACCGCAGCCAGGCGCGCCGGCTCGCCTGCGCCAATGCCAGCGCGAGCCCGGCAACCAGCGCCAACGGCATCGCGAGTGCCGTCAACAGCAACGTCGTCAGCGAAGCCTGCAGCAACATCGGCACGATGCTCGCAGTCGCGGTCGCGGCCGGCGTGGCCTCGGCTTCCCCGGCCGGTGGCGGGGCGATCCCGAGCTCGCGCTGCCGCGCGTCCCAGATCCCCCACCGGGCGTAGATCGCGCCGAGCGTGCCGTCCTCCCCCAGCTGCTGCAGCGCGCCATCCAGCGCCGCGAGCCAGGCCAGCTCCTGCGGGCGCACCGCCCCGGCATACACCCCGGGCGCGAAGGTCTGCGGCAGGTTGGCGAGCGCCGGATTCCTGCCGGCGTAGTAGGCCGCGATGATCGACTCGGCCAACACCGCGTCGACCCGCCCGAGCTCGAGCTCGGTGTATGGCGCCAGTGAGTCGTCGTACTGCGCGATCTGCGCCGGCTCGAACCCGGCAGCGCGCAGCACGTCGAGCGACGCGGAACCGTTCAACACGCCGATCCGATGGCCGCGGAGATCGGCGATGCCGCCGAACCGCCCGCGGTCCGCCGCGCGCACGGTCCACTGCTGCTCGTAGCGGAAGTACGGCTGCGTGAAGTCGACGACCCGCGCGCGCTCCGGCGTCACCTCGAGCCCGTTCAACACGAGGTCGATCCGTCCGGTGCGCAGCTCGTCGATCAATGCGAGCCAGTCCGCCCGCACCGGCTCCGAACGCACGCCGAGCCGCGCGCACAGCGCGCGCACCAGGTCGATCTCGAACCCGACCGGGTGGTCCGGCTGCCGCGGATCGAGGAACGCGAACGGCGCGCCGCCGGACCAGTCGACACCCCAGCGCAGGACCCCGTCCCGCTGCACGCGCGCCCAGGTGTCCTGTGCTGGCAGGGCGGACCACGCCGGCAGGCCGAGCGCGACGATCCAGGCGAGGCACGGCGAGGCTCCCATCGGCGGTCGCGCACGCTATCCGCGCGAGCTCGCTCTTGCCGCTGCGAGGGTACCGAACAGAATCGCCGCCCGATGCGTGTCCCACCCGCCGGCGGACTGTCGCGCCGCTCGTTCCTGCAACTCGGCATGCTCGGTGCCGCCGCGATCCCTGCCTGCTCGCAGCCGCAGCCGGCACCCGCCCCACCGCCGAAGCGGATCCCGTTCCGGATCTCGCTGGCGCAGTGGTCGCTGCACCGCGCGTTCCAAGGGCGCTCGCAGCCGGTGCTGGACCCGGCCGACTTCGCCGCGATCGCGCGCGGCTACGAGATCGACGCCGTCGAGTACGTCAACACGTTCTACCGGGCGCGCGCCCGCGACGGTGCGTTCTGGCGCGAGCTGCGGCTGCGCGCCGAGGACGTCGGCGTGCAGAGCCTGTTGATCATGTGCGACGGCCTCGGCGAGGTGGGGCATCCGGACCTGGAGCGGCGGCGTGCGACGGTCGAGAACCACGTCCCGATGCTCGAAGCGGCGGCGGCGCTCGGCTGCCATGCGATCCGCGTCAACGCGCAGAGCGCCGGCACGCGCGAAGAGCAGGCGGAGCTCGCGGCCGACGGACTGCGGCGGCTCTGCGAGCGGGCCGATCCGTACGGACTCAGCGTGTTGGTCGAGAACCATGGCGGCTGGTCGTCGCATGGCGCGTGGCTGGCCGACGTGATCCACCGCGTGCAGCACGCGCGGATCGGCACGCTGCCTGACTTCGGCAACTTCCGGATCGACCGCGAGCAGAGCTACGACCGCTATCTCGGCGTCGCCGAGCTGATGCCGTCGGCACGGGCGGTCAGTGCGAAGAGCTATGACTTCGACGCCGCAGGCGAAGAGACGACGATCGACTACACGCGGATGCTGCGGCTCGTCGTCGGCGCCGGCTACCGCGGGTACATCGGGATCGAATACGAAGGCAACCGGCTGACCGAGCCGGAGGGGATCCGGGCGACCAAGGCGCTGCTCGAGCGGCTGCAACAAGAACTCGCCGTCTGATGGCGCGGCTGCGCCTGCTCTGCATCGGCCGGGCGAAGCAGGAGTTCGTGCGCGCCGCCGAGCACGAGTACCACAAGCGGCTGCCGCCAGAGTGGTCGCTGCAGGTCGAAGAGCTCACCGTCCGCACGAGCCCGGCGATGGAGCCGGCCCGGATCCAGGCGCTGGAAGCCGAGGCACTCCTCGCGCGCGTCACAACGGACGATGCGCTCGTCGTGCTCGACCCGCGCGGCCGCAGCTTCGACTCGGTCACGTTCGCGCGCTGGCTCGGCGCGCAACCGGGCCGCATCACGTTCGCGGTCGGCGGCGCGCTCGGCTGGCCGGACGCCGTGCGCGCCCGCGCGCAGATGGTCTGGTCGCTGTCGGAGCTGACGTTCGCGCACGAGCTGGTGCGCGTGCTGCTGGCGGAGCAGATCTACCGCGCGGTCACGATCCTGCGTGGTGAGCCGTACCACCGGTGACCGGCAGCTACTGTTTCTCCGCTGCCTTCCCCTTGGGTTCGGGCAGCTTGATCGCCAACAGCTTGGTGCCAGCGGCGAGCTGGAACGTCAGCTCTCCTCCTTCGAGCTTCGCATCGCGCAGATCGAGCGTCGCCTCGGCTTCGGCCGGCGACTCCGTCTCCTCGATCGTGCCCGTAGTCGTCCAGCTCTCATCCGGCGGCACGACGGCGCCGAAGCCGAACGAATCGGTCGGGGCACGCATCCACGGCACCAGCTTCGCACCGTCGGCAGCGAGCACGAGGTTCCAGCCGTCCGGTGCCTTGGAGGATTCCTTGCGCAGCCGCAGCGTCGCCACCGGGACCGGGCGCTCAGTGCGTTGCAGGACGAGGTCGCCCGGGACCGCGAACGTCGTCAGCATGTAGCCACCCAGCCGCGTCGTCGGCTTGCCACCGAGCGCCACGAGATCAGCGCTCCACTGGTGCGCACCGAACCGGACTTCGAGCGCGACTTCGCGGTTCTGGGCACCGCTCGGTGCCTTCTTGCTCGCGCGCCATCCGATCTCGAGCTTGCTGGTCGGCTTCGGGAGCTTGCCGAGCTGACCCTTCACTTCGAGGTCGGCGTCACCGAGACCCAGCGCCCGCCCGGTTCCCGCCAGCACGATCGCGAGCTGCTCTTCGCCGGCGCGGCGCAGGCTGACGCGGTAGTGACCCGGGGGCAGCAGCGTCTCACCGGCCAACAGCGGCATCTCGAGCTGCCAGGTGCTCGCCTCGTTCATGCCGAGCCGCCAGCTGCCGCCGACTTCGAGGTCGGCCAGCGAGTGCTTGCCGACCGGCGTGACGCCGTAGTCGAGCGCCGTGGCGCGCTTCTGCCACTCGAACTTCGGTGTTTCGCGCTGCGCCGGCAGCAGCGGGGTCGTGAGCGGAACGGAAAGCAGCAGGGCTGCGTGCAACAGGCTTCTTGTCATCGGGGATCCTCGGTGGAGCGGCGCGGATCCTCGGCTCCCGCGGCGGCCCCGGACAGTGGGCAGAAAAGAAACCCGGGACCTGGAAGTCGTTTCACGAGTGCTTCGCAGGCGAGGCCGAGCCAGCGCGGCCGAGGGCAAGGAGCGCGATCGGAGCCGAATCGGTGGATTCGCCGCAGATCGCGCGACGCCGCCCTCGGGTGCGGAGGCCGGCCGCAGCCGCGGAGGCGTTGTGAAACGGCTTCTACCGCAGCCGGGGAGTTCCGATCCGCGCCTGGAGCTGCGCCGCGGTCTGTTGCTGGGTCGCCAGGAGCCGCCGGAACGAACGCCAGGCCTCGGCCAGGGGTGCGGCCTCGGCTGGCTGCGTCTGCGCGAGCAGCGCTTGCGCGTCGGCGAACCGGTGCAGCTCCACCAACAGATGCGCGAGTTGCAGCATCTCCGGCACATCGCCTCGCCCCGCAGCGAGCTCCTGTTGCAGCAGCGATGCTGCCTCCTCGTAGCGCTGGTGCTGCGCGAGCGCGCGCGCGCGCAGTGCAGCGGGCGCGGCGTCGCCGAGCGCCAGCACGCGATCGAAGCGTCCGAACCCGGCCCAGATCTGCGCCTGCAGTGCCGGCGCCAGGTCCGGCGTCAGCAGCAGCAACGCCGCCGCGGCATCCGGGTCCGGATTGGCTTCCAGCAGCCGTCGCGCTTCGTCGACGTGACCGGCAGCGAGCATCGCGACGCCCAGCTCCATGCGGGCACGCGGATCGTCACCGCGCGCAGCAGTCCACTCCGCTGGCGTCGCGTCGAACAGCAACCATTCCCCCTCGCGATCGATCGGGGTCAGACCGCGCAGCCAATGATGCAGGCGCGTGGGATCGCGCGGATCGTCGGCACCGCAGACCAGCCAGTGTGCGAGCACCGGCCCCAGCCGTGGGCCGGACAGCTCAGACACTTCGACCGCCTCCGGGTGCCGGGCCAGCAGCGCAGCGCGGTCCGGATCCGGGACCCATGGGTCGAGCCACAGCTCCGGCGACAGCGCCGGGTACTTCGGCGGCCAGGCGCAGGTCGAGTCGTGGAACCACAGGTGCGCGCGCGAACGGAACATCGCGTTGCTCCAGCTCAACGGACGCGGCCACGCGCCCGCCAGCTCGAGCACGGCGAGCAGCGTGATCAGCGCGGCTGCGACTGCGTGCCGGCGCGAACTGCGGCTGAGCTGCACGAGCGGCCGCGCCGCGACGAGCGCTACCAGCGGCAGCAGCGGCAGCACGTAGCGCACGCCGATCTGCTTCGACGTCGCGAGCGAGAGCCAGGCGAACAGCGGCACGCTCGCCGCGGCGAGGATCCAACCGACGCCCGCCCGCCACGGCGGTCCGCGCAGGAACGTGGCGAGCACGAGCAGCAGCAGCCAGGCGAGCGGGAGCTTCGCCAGCAGGCCGAGCGCGTAGTAGCTCGCGAACCCGGGCCCGCGGCGGTCGCCGAGCTTGGCGCCTCCCTGCTCGGCGAAGAACTGCTGGAAGTCGATCCCGCGCACGAACGGCTCCGGCAGCGTCCCGAGCAACACCGGCAGGCCCGGCAGCGCGGCGACCCGGCGCAGCGCGTCGCTGACGACGCCGGACGCCGTATCGTGCGCGTTCCGCTCGGTGCGGGGAGTCTGCCGGATCTCCACCGTGTAGCCGGGCGGTACCACGAAGTATCCGAGCCACAACGTCACCCACGCAGCCAGCGCCATGACCGCGGCGTGCGGGACCACGCGCACGCGCGTCCGCGCCAACCACCAGACGGCTACGAAGGCCGGCAGAAGCCCGAGGGCGAGGAACTTCGTCGCCAGGGCCGCGCCGAATGCGATCCCCGCGACGACCGCACGTGCCCAGCCTGGCTCGGCGTGCCACCGCACCAACATCCAACAGGTCCAGATCCACGCGGCGGTCAACGCCACGTCCGGCGTCATCAGCGGCGCGTGCGCGAGCAGCAGCGGATTCAGCACGTGGAGCGCCAGCGCCGCGAGCCCGAGCCGCGGCCCACCGAGCTCACGCGCGCAGCGCCACAGCCCGAACGCCGCGAGCGCGACGAACGGCAGCATCCCAAGCCGGCCGAATCCCTTGTAGTCGGCGAGCGGCTCGAGCGGCGCGCCGAGCCACGCCGCGAGTTGGTTCGCAAGCAGGGCCGGCGGTCCATGCAGGATCGTCTCGAACGGCGAGTACTCCAGCTCGGCGCGCAGCGCGATCCCGGCCTGCAGATACGTCAGCTCGTCCGCAGTCCACGGCACGAGGAACCCCAGCCACGCGACCATCGCGACGTGCGCGACCAGCAATGCCGCCGCGAGCCGATCTGCCATCTTGGCGCGACTTTTCTCGTCAGACCCCGAACAGTGCGCAGACGGCGCCGGCAGGGTCGCGGATCACGGCGAACCGCTTGCCGGCGAGCGGGCGCGGACCGACGAGGACTTCGCCACCGAGCTGGCGGCATTGCGCGCAGCTTCGATCGAGATCGGCGACCTGGATGTAGACGAGCCACTGCGGCGGCACATCGGCGTTGATCCCGCGCGCGTGGCAGACTCCGGCGACCCCCTTGCCGGTCGCGGACAGCATGGCCCAGTCCTCGTAGTCCCCCATGGCGACGCCGGACCGGCGCCAACCGACGACCTGCTCGTAGAACTCGGCGACCCGCGGTGCATCGCGCACGGTCAGGTCGGTCCAGACGATCTCGCCCGGTTGCGGCTCTGGTTGGGTCATGGCTGTACCTGGAGGGGAATGACGGCGGGCGTGCGCGTGGCGCCGGAGGACATCAGATCGGCCAGCGGCGCCAATGGTTCGATTCGCGCCATGACCTCCTTGACGAACGCGGTCAGCGGGACGGCCAACAGGACGCCGACGAATCCCCACATGACGCCCCAGAACACGAGCCCGGCCAGCATCGCGACCGGGTGCAGGTCGACCGAGTTCCCGAGCAGCGCCGGTTCGACGACGCTGCCGATCACCATCTGGAACAGCGCCGGCACCGCGAGCACCAACACGATCGTCGCTGTCGTCGTCTCCGGATCGAACAGCACGACCGGCAACGGCAGCAGCGTCGCGACCACCGAGCCGATCTGCGGCACGAAGTTCAGCAGGAACGCGAGCAGCCCGAACACACCCGCGAGCTCGACCCCGAGGATCCACAGGAACAGCCCGACGAACAGGCCGGTCACCGCGGACGTGATCACCTTCAGCGCCATGTAACGCTGTGTGCCTTCCGCGAACCTGGCCCAGAAGCCCCCCGCGCGCGGCCGCCAGGCGCGCCGCCCGAACATCAGGAAGATCGTGAACACGAGCACGAGCGCCCCGTCGGAGACGAGCCCGAGCAGTGCCCGCGCCGTGCCACCTGCGAGGCTCCCGATCTGCCCGGCGACCACTTCGCGCGCCTGGTCGGCGTCGATCCCGAGCCGCTGCACCGGGATGACGTCGTCGGCACGGTCGAGCAGCGCGCGGATCCGATCGGCATAGGTCTCCGTGTAGGCGCTGATCTGAGCGACCGCAGTCGTCATCAGCAAGCCGACCAGCACCAGCGCGAACACGCCGAGGATCAGCGCCAGCGTTGCTGCCGGTCCATGCCGCAGCCCGAGCCTGCGCTCGAGCCACAGCGACAGCGGGGTCAGCGCCATCGTCACGAACAGCGCGACGACGAGAGGCGTCATGACCGCACGCATCAGCGACAGCACGACGCCGAGCGCGATGCCGGTCAGCAACAGCAAGCAGACCGTGCGCAGTCTCTGATCGGCCGGGCTCGGATCCACGGCGCGCAGCTTACGCAGCGCCCGCGCGTGGACAGCGATGGAACCCGCACCTATCGTCGCCGCGACCCGTCCTGCGATGCCCTTCCATGCGATCCCGATCCGGCAGCTCGCGCGCTGGCTGTGCGCGGTCGGGCTGACCGGCACCGTCGTCGCGCAGGCGCCGTCGTTCCAGCGCGAGATCCGCCCGCTGCTCGCCGAGCACTGCTTCCCGTGCCACGGCCCGGACGCCGGCAAGCGGAAGGCAGGCCTCCGGCTCGACCGGCGCGAGGACGCGACGCAACGGCTCGAATCCGGGGTCCAAGCGATCGACCCGGAGCAGCCGGCCGCCAGCGCGATCCTGGCCAGGATCGTGCACGCCGACCCGCGCGAGCGGATGCCGCCACCGTCGCTCGGCAAGCCGCTCTCGACGTCGCAGCTCGACCAGCTCCGGCGTTGGATCCTGGCCGGCGCGGAATACGAACCGCACTGGTCGCTGGTGCCGCCGCGGAAGCACACTCCGCCCGCCGGCGCCGCGCACCCGATCGACGCCTTCGTGCAGGCGGAGCTGCGCCGGCGCGGCCTCGTGCCCTCGCCCGCTGCCGACCGCGCGACCTGGTTGCGCCGGATCACGCTCGATCTGACCGGTCTCCCGCCCTCCACCGACGAGATCGATGCGTTCCTGGCCGATGCCTCGCAGCAGGCCGAGGACCGGGTCCTGACGCGCCTGTTCGCATCGCCGCGCTACGGCGAGCACATGGCGCGCTACTGGCTCGACGCCGCGCGCTACAGCGACACGCACGGCTACCACCTCGACAACCTGCGCACGATCTGGCCGTACCGCGACTGGGTGGTGCAGGCATTCCAGCGCAACCTGCCGTACGACCAGTTCACGATCGAACAGCTCGCCGGTGACCTGCTGCCGGAACCGACGCGGGACCAGCTCGTCGCAACCGGGTTCCACCGCTGCCTGCCGACGACGGCCGAAGGCGGCCTGATCGCCGAGGAGTACCTCGCCAAGTACGCGATGGACCGCGTCGACACGACGGCGACGGTCTGGCTCGGCACGACGCTCGGCTGCGCGCAGTGTCACGACCACAAGTACGACCCGATCTCGCAGCGCGACTACTACCGGATGCTGGCGTTCTGGAAGAACGTCGAAGGGGACGCGAGCGACCGCAACATCCCGCTGCCGCCGCCGTCGATCCAGGTACCGTCGGCGGACCAGGAGGCACGCAGCGCGGAGCTGGCCGCCGCGATCACGACCGTCGAGCAGGCGATGTCGATCACGGCACCGGAGCAGGAGGCGGCCATCGCCGCCTGGGCGCGCCGCACGGCCGAGGTGCTCGGCCGACTCTGGCAGACCGCGACCCCGCGCTCGGCGCTGTCGCGCGGCGGCGCGACCACCGAGCTGCTGCCCGACGGCTCGGTCCGCTTCACCGGCGAGAACCCGGCCAAGGACGTGCACGAACTCGTGCTGCACACACCGCTGGCGCAGATCCACGCGCTGCGGATCGAGGCGATCCCGGATCCCGCGGCCGGCGACCGCGTCGGCCGCGCGCACAACGGCAACATCGTGCTCGGCCGACTCGAGCTCGAAGTCGCCCCGGCGATCGATCCGATGCGACGCAGCAAGGTCCCGCTGCGCGCCGCGAGCGCCGACTACAACCAGCAGCGCTATCCGGCCGGCGACGTGCTCGACGACAGCGAGCGCAGCGGTTGGGGACTGCTCGGAGGCCAGCAACAGCGACGGTTCCTGGTCGCCGCAGCAGCCGAGCCGTTCGGCTCCACCGGCGGCACGCTGCTGCACCTGAAGCTCGGCTATCAGTCGGGCCACCCCAGCCACACGATCGGGCGCATCCGGATCGCGGTCAGCGCGTCGGCGGACGTGACCCCGGTCACGCTGTCGCCATGGCAGCAGATCGGTCCGTTCCGCGGCGCCGACTTCGCCACCGTGTTCCGCACGGAGTTCGGTCCGGAACAGGATCCCGCCGCAACGCAGGTTCACGGCGAGCTGACGTGGAGCGAGCGGACAGGCCTGCGCGACAACACGATCCACACGTTCCGCGCCGAGAACGCGGCGTTCTACTTCGCCCGCACGATCACCTCGCCGAACCACCGCGAGCTGACGCTGCGTCTGGGCAGCGACGATGGGATCAAGCTGTGGCACGACGGGGCGCTGCGCCTCGACCGCGAGGTGGCGCGCGCCGTCGCGCCGGACCAGGACGAGGTGACGCTGACGTTGCACCCGGGCGAGAACCGCCTGCTGGTGAAACTGGTCAACGGCGGCGGCGACTGCGGGTTCTTCTTCCGCGTGCACGGCGAGCAGACGCAGGCGGTGCCGGCGGCCGTGTTGACGGCAGTGACCGCGGCGGCACCTGCGGACGACGAACGTGCACTGCTGCGCCGGCACTGGCGCGAGCAGTTCGATCCGCAGTGGCGCGAGCTGGAGGCGCGGCGCCAGCAGCTGGCGCAGCAGCGGCTCGACCTGCAGGCGAGCATTCCCGGCACGCTGGTCCTGCGCGCGCCGGAGACCGCACCGCCGACGCACGTCCTGCGGCGCGGCCGCTACGACCAGCCGGGGGAGCAGGTCGAGCCGGGCGTGCCGGACGTGCTGCCGCCGCTGGTGACCGACGGCACGCCGACGCGGCTCGACTTCGCCCGCTGGCTGCTGCAACCGGACCACCCGCTGACGGCGCGCGTCTACGTGAACCGTCTCTGGCAGCAGGTGTTCGGGATCGGACTCGTCGCGACGCCGGAGGACTTCGGCGTGCAGGGGGCGTATCCGAGCCATCCGGAGCTGCTCGACTGGCTGGCGGTCGAGTTCGTCGAGTCCGGGTGGGACGTGCAGCGGATGCTGCGGTTGATCGCGACGTCGGCGACGTACCGGCAGAGTTCGGCGTCGACCCCTGCCGCCGCCGCGGAGGATCCGGACAACCGCTGGCTGGCGCGCGGCCCCCGCCATCGCCTGGATGGCGAAGTGATCCGCGACTCACTGCTGTCGATCTCCGGTCTGCTGGTCGAACGGATCGGCGGCCCGGGCGTCAAGCCGTACCAGCCGCCGGGTCTGTGGGAGGCGGTCGGCTACGCCGACAGCAACACGCGGTTCTTCCAGCAGGACCATGGCGAGGCGCTGTGGCGGCGCAGCCTCTACACGTTCTGGAAGCGGACCGCGCCCCCACCGATGTTGCTGCTGTTCGATGCTCCGATGCGGGAGTCGTGCGCGGTGCGCCGGCCACGCACCAACACTCCACTGCAGGCGCTCGCGCTGCTGAACGACGTGCAGGCGGCCGAGGCGGCGCGCGCGTTCGCGGCGCGGTTGCTGGCGCGGGACGAGCCGGACGCGGCGCGGCTGCATCACGGGTTCCGCCTCGTGACCGGACGTCTCCCCGAGCCGCCCGAGCTCGAGGAGCTGACAACGCTGCTGGCCGAGCAGCGGCTGCACTACGCGCAGCACCGCAGCGATGCAGCGGAGCTGGTCCGCGTTGGCGAGAGCACCGTCGAGCCGGCGCGCGATCCGGCCGAATGGGCCGCATGGTCCGTCGTCGCATCGGTCCTGCTGAACCTCGACGAGACGATCACGAAACGCTGATGGACCGCAACGAGACGATCTGGACCCGCCGCGCGTTCCTCGGCCGCAGCGCCGCTTCGATCGCCGGGGTCGCCGCGCTGCAGAACCTGCTGGCAGCGCAGCAGGACCCGCAGCCGGCCGGTGGACCGCGCCGCGCGCCGCACTTCGCGCCGCGCGCGCGGCGGATGATCTACCTCGTGATGTCCGGGGCACCATCGCAGATGGATCTGTGGGATCCGAAGCCGGAGATGGAGCGCTGGTTCGACCAGGACTTCCCGGAGTCGATCCGGCGCGGGCAGCGGCTGACGACGATGACGTCCGGACAGAAGCGGTTCCCGATCGCGCCGTCGGCGTACCGGTTCGCGCAACACGGGCAGACCGGCGCCTGGGTCAGCGAGCTGCTGCCGCACACGGCCAGCGTCGTCGACGAGCTGTGCGTGATCCGCTCGATGCACACCGAAGCGATCAACCACGACCCGGCGATCACGTTCTTCCAGACCGGCGCCGAGCAGCCGGGCCGGCCGAGCTTCGGATCCTGGCTCTCGTACGGTCTCGGCAGCGTCAACCAGGACCTGCCGGCGTTCGTCGTGATGACGCCCACCTGGACCGGCCGCCGGGAGGCGCAGGCGCTGTACACCCGGTTGTGGGGTGCCGGCTTCCTGCCGAGCGAGCACCAGGGGGTCGCGCTGCGCGCGCAAGGCGATCCGGTCCTGTATCTGTCGGATCCACCCGGGATCACGCGGCCGGTGCGCCGCCGGATGCTCGACACGCTGCGCCGGCTGAACGAGCGCGCGCTGGCGCAGCAAGGGGATCCGGAGATCCGCGCGCGGATCGAGCAGTACGAGCTCGCGTTCCGGATGCAGGCAGCCGTGCCGGAGCTGATGGACCTCAGCACCGAGCCGGAGCACGTGCTCGCGATGTATGGCCCGGACGTGCAGGTCCCGGGCACGTTCGCGCGCTGTGCGCTGTTGGCGCGGCGGCTCGTGGAGCGCGGCGTGCGCGTCGTGCAGTTGTTCCACCGCGGCTGGGACC
This sequence comes from uncultured candidatus Brocadiaceae bacterium, assembly GCA_964483245.1. Taxonomy (GTDB): domain Bacteria; phylum Planctomycetota; class UBA1135; order UBA1135; family UBA2386; genus CAZABP01. The sequence continues at coordinate 41,593 of CAZABP010000040.1, forward strand.
AGCACGAGAACATGACCGGCAACCTGCCCAAGCAGTGCCGCGACGTCGACCAGCCGTGCATGGCACTGGTCCGCGACCTGCAGCAGCGCGGTCTGCTCGACGACACGCTGGTGGTCTGGGGCGGCGAGTTCGGCCGCACCGTCTACTGCCAGGGCCCGCTGTCGCGCGAGAACTACGGCCGTGACCACCATCCACGTTGCTTCACGATGTGGGTCGCCGGCGGCGGCTTCCGGCGCGGCCACGTGCACGGCGAGACCGACGAGTTCTCGTACAACATCTCGCGCGATCCGGTGCACGTGCACGATCTGAACGCCACGCTGCTGCACTGCCTGGGCATCGACCACGAGCGGTTGACGTTCCGCTTCCAGGGGCGCGACTTCCGGCTGACCGACGTCCACGGTCGCGTCGTGCGTGAGCTCCTGGCCTGAGCTGCCGCCGGAGCTGGCCGGCCGCTACGAGCTGCTGCGCGAGCTCGGCGGCAGCGAGGGACGGACGTTCCTCGCGCGCGGGTCCGACGGGTCGGAGTACGTCTGGAAGCTGCTCCCGCCCGGCATCCGCCCGCTCGAAGCGAGCCTCGTGCAGTCGCTCGACCATCCAGCGATCCCGGCCGTCGTCGCGAGCGGCGTCGATGCCGATGGCGCGGCATGGCTGCTGCGCGTGTTCCTGTCCGGGACGCCGCTGTCCGAGCCGCCGGCGCTGGATCCCGACCGACTCGCGCAACTCGCGGCCGATCTGCTGGAGCTGCTCGGCTACGTGCATCAGCGCGGGCTGCTGCACCTCGATCTGAAGCCGGCCAACCTGCTGCAGCGACCGCCCGGGGCACCGACGCGGTTCGCGCTGCTCGACTTCGGACTCGGTGCCCGCGGCAGCCAACGCGCGCAGCGCGGCACGCCGTTGTTCGCGGCCCCGGAGCAGCATCTCGGACTGACCGTGGATGCGCGCACCGATCTGTACGGCCTCGGCGCGACGCTGCTGGCGTTGCTGCGACCGCAGGCGAGGCCGCTCGCGGGTTTCTCGGCGCGGCTGCTGCGCGACGGCCTCCCGGCCGCCCTCGGTGTGTCGCTCGACGAGCTCCCGGCGCCGTTTCCGAAGCTGTTGCCCCGCCTGCTGGCGCCGGAGATGGCACGGCGCTTCGCCGACGCGCAGGAGGCACTCGAGCTGCTCGCCGGCGCCGGCGGCAGGCCGGGGCTCGGACTGTTGGTGCCGGACCCGGTAGCACTCTGGGGCGCATGGCTCGAGCAGGTGCTCGCCGAAGCACCGCCGGAGGGTGCGATCGAACTGCGCGGGGGCACGGCCGCCGACCGCGGGCAGCTCGCGCTGCACGCGTTCGCGACACACCCGGAGCTGCGCCAGCTCGTCGACGGTGACGGCGCCATCCGGCTCGACCGCGCCGGCAGCGGAGCCCGCGTGCGCGAGCTACCGGCGCTCGATCGTGCGCGGATCGCGCAGCATCTGCAGGCTTGCGTCGGACTCAGCGCGGACGTCGCGCAAGCGGTCGCGACGTCCTCGCTGCGCGTCCGCGACACCGCGGAACTGACGCGCGCGTTGCACGGCCTCGTCGACGCGGGCGCAATCGTGCCGGATGGCATGCGCTGGATCTGGCCGGACGCCACCGCGGGTCGCACGGCGGGCGACGTCAGCGCGGTCACGCCCGATCCGGTGGATGTCGAGCGGGCCGCCGCCAGCGGCAGACCGGGCGCGGCGCTGCGTGCCTGGCGCGACTCCGCCGCACAGCTCGAGCCGGAGGCCGAGCGGGGGCTCCGCCATGCGCTGGTGCGCGGCCTGCTGGTCGGTGGCGAAGCGGCGACCGCGATCATGTTGGCGCACGATGCGCCGGTGCTGCGCGCGCGGGCACTGCTGGATCTCGGGCGCGTGCACGAAGCCGCCGACACGCTGGCGGTTGTGCCGCAGGACACCGAACGGGCGAACCGCGTCGCCGCCGCGATCGCGTACCACCGCGGCGAGCTGGCCGAGGTGCTGCGGCGCACCGAGGGGCAGGAGGAGCCGGGTCTGCTGGCGCTGCGTGCATCGGCGTTGCTGGGTGGCGGGAATCACACGGAGTGCGCACGGATCTCGGAGCGCGTACTGGCACGGGTTTCGGCGGAGCAGCAGCCGCATCTGCGCGCCGCGGTGCTGACGAACCTCGCCCTCGCGCGACGTGCACAGGGAGACCTGGACACCGCGCGGGAGGCGCTGACCGAGGCAGCCGCACTCCACCGGCGCCTGGGACATGTGCGGCACACGGCCTCGACGTTGATGAACCTCGGCGTGCTCGCGAAGGATCTGGGTGACTACGCCGCCGCCCGCGAGCACCAACGCCAGGCGCGCACGATGCTGCAGCATGTCGGCGACGACCTCGGCGCGGTGACCGCCGACGCAAACCTCGGGCTGCTCGCGCTCGCCGAAGGGAATCGCGACGACGCGCTGCAGCGGCTGCGGAGCGCCGAGCGACGACTGGCCGACGCCGGTGCACAGCACCTGCACGCGCAGGTCCGCGCCGCACTGCAGCGCATCGAGGTCACCGCCCCGTTGGCCGACTCGACGCCACCACCCCTGACCGGGGAGGATCCGCCGGTGCCCGCAGAATCCCAGCCCGGCAGCGTCCCGCTCGAAGTCTTCCGCACGTTCCTTGCGGTCAACCGCCGGCTCGCCAGCGAAGCGGATCTCGGCAAGGCCATGGGTGCCCTGCTCGATGCCGCCGTCACGCTGACCGGCGGCCGCCACGGCCTGCTGCTGCTTTCGCGGCCGGATGGGCTCCGGCTCGAGTTCCAGAGCGGCGAGGCGGCGCCGGCCGCCGCCGCGTTCTCCCGCTCACTGGTACACCGGGCGATGCAGACCGGACGCAGCCTGACCGCCGATGACGCGCTGGCCGATCGCGAGTTGGTCGAGATGCAGAGTGTCCGCGAGCTGCGGGTCCGCTCCGCGGTCTGCGTGCCGTTCCGCTCCGCCGGTGGTGCGACCGGGGCGCTGTACGTGGAGCACCCCAGCCGTGCCGGTGCGTTCGGTCCCCGCGAGAAGCAGCACCTCGAAGTCCTGGCCGACCAGGCCGCGATCGCCGCCGACCGTCTGCTGCACGAGGAGCGGCTGCAGCAGGATCTGGCGCAGAGCAAGCGGCAGCTCGCGATCGCCGACCGCGTCACGCGCCGGCGCAACGACGAGCTGATCGGCGACAGCGCGGCGATGCAGAAGCTCCGCGCGCAGATCGACCGGCTCGCACGCGCCGATCTGCCGATCCTGATCACAG
>CAZABP010000041.1:0-43288 GCA_964483245.1 uncultured candidatus Brocadiaceae bacterium
ACGAGGTCGCCGAGCGTGCGGATGTTCATCTTGATCAGGCAGTTCCGGCTGCGCACCGACAGCTCGAAGTCGTTGATCGGCGTGCGCAGGATCCGGTTGCGCTTGTCCTCGCGGCGCTCCTGATCCTCGTCGTAGTACATGTTCAGCGCGGCGGCTGCGTCGCGGCGATACAGGCGCGCGCGCGAGTTCTCCGGATCCGCCTGCAGCACGAGGTCGAAGCACTGCATCGCGCGGCGGTAGTTGCCGGCGTCCTCGTACAGGATGCCGAGGTTCATGACCGTGGAGGAGTTGACCGGCGGGATCAGCAGCAGGCGCTCGTACAGCTCGCGTGCCTCCTCGTCCTCGCCGCGCAGGTCGACGTTGACCGCGAGCCGGAACAGCGCACCGCGGTGGCGCGGGTCCTGCGCGACGACCTGGTCGTAGATGGCGATCGCTTCGGTCGTGCGGCCTTCGAGCTCCACCAGACGTCCGCGCAGATAGGCGCGGTCGATCTCCTCGAGCATCCCCTCGCTCTGCGCGAGTGCGTCGGCGAACCGCTTCGGATCCCGCTGGGCCGCGATCGCCTCGAGGCGCGCCAGCACCTCGGCCGTGGTGCGCGGCTTGGCCGGAATCGCCTGCTCGGCACCCTGCGGGTCGCCGAGCGTGAGCAGGCTGCGCGAGATGCAGGCAGGGATACCGGGCGTCTCGGCGTGCTGCTGCAGCAGCGGCAACGCGTCCCGATGGCGGCCGAGCGCCCACAGCGCAAGGGCGCGCGGCAATCCCTTGGCCGCAGGGTTCGCGAGCCAGTCGCGCAGGCGTTCGAGGTCGTCGACCGAGCGGAACACCTCGCGGCGGAACTGTTCGATGGTGTCGGGTGTGATCGAGCCGGTCACCAGTTCGATCGGAGAGCTGTGCTTGCTGGCGGTGTCCGTCACCTTCGTCGTTCGCCTCGGGCTCGGCGTGGGGGCCCGCGGTCCGGTTGCCGCAGGCGGTCGTGGAAGGGCGAGAAGGGTAGGAACGCGCGTGCAGACGGTCAAGCGAGCCGGTGGGCCACGACCTCGCGGTAGAGCCCGGCGAGCTCGGCGGCCATCGCGGCGAAGCTGCGCGCGCCGCCGCGTGCGGCGTGTCCCATCCGGCGCAGGCGCTCCGGATCCGCGGCCAGCCCCGCGATCGCCGTGGCGAGCTCGGTGGCCGAACCGGGTGTCACGTGGATTCCTTCTCGGCCGCTCGTGAACGCCTCTGCCAAGCCGCCGATCCGACTCGCGACGACCGGGCGGCCGGCGGCCATCGCCTCGCGCGCGGTCAGGCCGAACGTCTCGCGCCACAGTGCCGGCACCACGACGAGATCGAGCCGGGTCAGGATCCCCGGCAGGTCGGCGGACCCGTACGGCCCGTGATACGTCACCGCGTCGCCCGGGCGCAGGCGCGCGAACACGCGCGTCGCGAAGCCCTCGTCGCCGTGGTACGGGACCGTGTTGCCGTGGATCGCCAGCGACGCCGTGCGCGGCGGCAGCCGTTGCAGCGCGTCGACCAGCACGTCGAGGCCCTTGCTCGGCATGACCGTGCCGAGATAGCCCAGACGCAGCGGACCGTCGTGCGGCGCGAGCGGCGGGACGCTCGCGAGCAGGTCGGTGTGCACGGCGTTGGTGACGACGCGGATGCGCGCCGGATCGACCCCGAGCGCGGCGAACGGGGGGATCGCGGTCGCGGACGGGATCAGCAGGCGGTCCGGCAGAGCGAGCAGGGCGCGCGCGCGCGCGTGCTGCTCGGCGATCAGGCCCTCGGCGCGGTCCGGCGGCAGCCACGACGCAAACGTCGGCTGCAGGCAGGCGGCGCAGCGCTGCGGATCGACGGCGTCGACGACGCGCCCGTCGCGGTCCCACATCTGTCCGCGCGGGCAGAGCAACCAGTAGTCGTGCAGCGTCAACAGCGTGGGTATCCGCTTGGCGCGCAGCACGGCGAGGAGCCCGGTCGACATGCCGGTCAGATGGTGGACGTGCGCGACGTCGAACTGCGGCCGCGCGGCGAGGAAGCGCTCGAACGCCGCGTCGAGCAGTGGCACTTCGTACAGACCTTGCAGCGAAGTCGCCTGCGAGTAGCGATAGACCACGCGTGTGGTCCGACAGGCCTGTCCGGGATCGGCGACGACCTCACCTTCGGCGCGATCCGCTGCCGACGTGCGCGTCCAGATCTCGACGTCGTGACCTGCGGCGACCAGCGCGCGCGCGAGCCCGTCGACGTGCTGTTCGACACCACCGAGACTCTCCGGCGGCAGCCCGTGGCTGACGAGCAGCACGCGCAATGGCTTCGGTTCGGCGGTCACGTCCCTTCCATATCGTGGCAACCGCAGGCTGGAATGGAGAACTCCGCGCGCTAGGCTCCGCCGTGCTCGGCAGCCTTTGGGCGGTAGGCGGTCGGGTCCGGTGCGTGTGCCGGCGGTCAGACACCGCCCCCTACCGGTCTTCCGGCGCGTGGTCAGACGCGGCGGTGGGCTGGCCTGCCGACTGCGGCGGGCGTCTCGCCCCTGGAGGGGTTTCTCGGTGGATCGCATCCGTATCCGCGGTGGTCGCGACCTGAACGGTTCGGTCGTGACGTCGGGCAGCAAGAACGCATCGCTGCCGATCCTCGCTGCCTCGCTGCTCGTCGACGGCCCGATCTGGCTGCGCAACGTTCCGCACCTGAAGGACATCGACAACATGCTGCGGATCCTCGAGGTCCTCGGCGTGCGCTCGTGCCGGCATCCGGATGGGAGCCTCGAGCTCGAAGTGCGCAATGGCGACGTGCAGATCGCGCCGTACGACCTCGTGCGCAAGATGCGCGCGTCGTTCGTGCTGCTCGGGCCGCTGTGGGCGCGCCGCGGGCAGGCCAGCGTGTCGTATCCGGGCGGGTGCGTGTTCGGACATCGCCCGGTCGACCTGCATCTCAAGGGGCTGCGCGCGCTCGGTGCGCGGGCCGAGCTGCGCGATGGCTACGTGTTCCTGAGCGGCCCGGTGCACGGCGGGACGGTGTTCATGATGGGAGCGCATGGTTCGACCGTGCTCGGCACCGCCAACATCCTGATGGCTGCGACGCTCGCGCGCGGCCGCACGACGATCGAAGGCGCTGCGATGGAGCCGGAGGTCGTGGATCTGTGCGAGTTCCTGAACGCGTGCGGTGCGCGGATCCACGGGATCGGGAGCTCGCGGCTCACCGTCGACGGCGTCGAGCGGTTGCACGGCTGCGACTGGACCGTGATTCCGGACCGGATCGAGGCGGGGACGTACCTGGTCGGCGCCGTGATGACCAACTCACCGGTCACCGTGACGCGGATGCGGCCGGATCATCTGTTCGCCGTCATCGATCGGTTGCAGGAGGCGGGCGCGCAGCTCGAGTGGGGTGACGACTGGGTGCGCAACATTCCGACCGCGAGTGGTGCCGTGCGTGCCGTCGACGTCACGACGCTGCCGTATCCGGGGTTCCCGACCGACATCCAGGCGCAGTTCATGACGTTGATGACGCGCGCGGATGGCGTGTCGGTGATCACCGAGAAGGTCTATCCCGAGCGGTTCATCCACGCGACCGAGCTGCTGCGGTTCGGCGCGCACATCCGGCGCGAGGGGCACTCCGCGATCGTCGAGGGGATCGACCGGTTGTCCGGCGCGCCGGTCATGGCGAGCGATCTGCGCGCGTCGGCGAGTCTCGTGTTGGCGGGGCTGGTCGCGACCGGGCAGACCGACGTGCAGCGGGTGTATCACCTGGACCGGGGCTACGAGCGGCTGGAGCAGAAGCTGCAGGCGATCGGGGCGGACATCGAGCGGCTGAACGACGGGTAGCGGCCTCGCGTAGCCGGTTGGGGTCTGACCCCTTTGTGTTCGCGCGCACGAACCTCGTGGGCGCCGCACCGTTTCTCCTCGGCGCGCGCGTAGAGTGCGCGTTTCGAAGTCCGGACCCAGGAGATTCTCGTGCAGCGATTCCTCGTCGCGTGTGTGGTCGCGGAAGGCTTGGTGATCCTCGTGCTGGCGTGGCTGCTGGTGGGGGGGATGGAGGAGCCGAAGGCGCCGGGGACGGGGGCGGTGCTCGAGGGAGCGCGGGACGGGGCGGCATCGCCGATGGAGGCGAGCGTCGCGGGCGGGCGCGAAGCGCCGACAGAGGAGCCGCGCACAGAGCCGGCGCGGCAGGCGATGGTCGTCGATCCGACGGCCGGGATGGCTGGGACCCTGCTGTTCGGGCGGGTCACGGGCAAGGACGGCGCCGCGGTGAAGGAGGGAAGCGTGTACGCAGTGCGCGAGGGGGAGTCGCGCGGGGTGTCGTGCAACGTCGAAGCGGAGCGCGGCTATGCGGTGCCGGGGCTCGTCGCCGGGAAGTGGACGCTGACGGTGCGCGCGGAGGGGTTCAAGACGGAGCAGGTCGAGGTGGAGCTGACGGGGGGGATGCAGCGCCGCGATCTGCTGCTGGACGCGACGCACGCGCTGAAGGTGATCGCGGTGACGCCGGAAGGGGAGCCGCTGGGTCGTGCGCTGCAGGAGAGCAAGCTGTCACGGATCGCGATGAGTCTGCTCGGGGTTGCGACGCTCGAGGAGCCGCCGGCGGCGTTTCCGATGACGGTCAATCGGACCGTGCTCGGACTGGGTGTCGGCCAGTGACGCGACAACCTCACGTTCGTGCGCGGTCCGAAGCTGCCGGACGAGTACGCAGGCGTCCTCGAGTTGGATGCGCCACCGCCGGTCTGGGTGAGCCTCGTGTTCCGGCACGTCGTCGTCGGCAAGACGTTGGCGCAACCGGGACAACAGGAGGTCCGGCTCGTCGTCGCAGTGGACGCGTTGCAAGGGGTGCTGGGACGCGCCCGCCTGCAGGTCGTGGACTCGGGGACGCGGCGGCCGGTGGTTGGCGCCAACGTCGACTTCAGCGACCGCCAGAGCAGCGGCGTCGGCAAGAAGGTGGGTGAGGACGGCGTCGTCGTCTGTGAGGACCTTCCACCAGGAATCCTCGAGCTGACGATCCGTGAGCAGACGCACGAGGCCTACCACACGTTCGTCCGCTTCGAACCGGGGAGCGATCTCGATCTCGGAGTCATCGCGCTGGATCCGCAGACCAAGCTCGGAGGCAGCGTCGTCGGAGCTGATGGCCAGCCGGCAAGCGGTGTGCGCGTCAGCTACTTCCGGGTCGAGCGGTATGCGCCGGACGTTCCACTGAACAACGGCTTCAGCGCCAGCAGCGACGCTGCGGGGAAGTTCGACTTGTGGGGCGTCGGTCGCGGGAGGTACCGGATCCAGGCCCGTGCGCAGGACGGTGCACTGGCCACGGCGATCGTCGATACGAGCCACGGCGCAGTCGAAGACCTGCAGCTCCGACTCGCGACGTCGATCGCCGTGCAGGTCGACAACTCGCTGCCAAAGTCGAAGACCTGCCTCGTCACGGTGCGCGATCCTGCGGGCGAAGCCCTGTGGAGCTGGAACCTCCGTCCCGGTCCGAGCCATCCACTGCCGATGCTTCCAGGGTCCTACACGGTCGAGATCCGCGACGAGCAGACCGGCGCCGTGCGGGCGTTCCCGTTCACGGTCGCGCCGGGCGCGAAGCTGCGGATCCCGTGATCCTCTTCTCGTCTGACGAGTCGAGTCGCGCCACTTTGACAGGTTGCTGCGGTGTTCGTGATCCCTTCGGGGTCTGACCCCTTTGGTATCACAGGAGATCCTCGTGCAGCGATTCCTGATCTCATCCGTTGTGGCGCAGACGCTCGCGATCCTTGCGCTGCTCTGGCTGCTGTTCGGGCAGAGGGATGCCGGCGATGCGCCGGCGGAGAACGCGCGGTCGGATGCCCCCGAGGCACGCAGTGCGACGAGCACGGAGACGTCCGGTGTGGCGGCCGCGGCGGAGCGCACGCAGTCCGGCGCGGCCGCGCCGGCGCGGCAGCAGGCGATCGACGATCCGACTGCGGGTCTGGCCGGGACGCTGCTGTTCGGCGATGTGCGGAGCAACGACGGCGCGGCCGTGCCGGAAGGCACGCTGCGTGCGCTGCGCGAAGGAGACCCGCGCGGCGTGTCGTGCAGCATCGACGGCGAGCGCGGCTACGCGATCCCCGGCCTCGCGCCCGGGACGTGGAGCCTGACCGTGGACGTGCCTGGATTCAGGATGCAAAGGTTCGACCTCGAGCTGAACGGTGGCCTCCTGCGCCGCGATCTGCGGCTGGAGCGCTCGTTCGAGCTGAAGGTCGCCGCGGTCACGCCGGATGGCGTGCCGCTCGCGACTGCATTGACCGATGCAAGATTCTGGCGCATCCAGCTCGGGATCCTCGGCGCGGCGACGCTGGAAGAGCCGGGCGAGTCGCTCCCGATCACGGCTCACGGCTCGGTGCACGACGCGTTCGGGATCGGCGCGTGGCGTGACAACCGGTTCGGCCGCGGCGTGAAGCTGCCGCCGGAGTTCCTCGGGGTGCTCGAGTTGGACCGGGCACCACCGGTGTGGGTCAGTCTCGTCAACCGGCACGTCGTCGTTGCGAAGCAGCTCGCACAGCCAGGTCAGCATGAGGTGCGGTTCATCGTCGATCCAACACAGGTGAGGTCCACGCTGTCGCGCGCGCGCATGTGCGTCGTCGACTCGCAAACACGGCTGCCGCTGGTCGGTGCGCTCGTGGGCTTCGGCGATCCGCGGATCGGTGGAGGACCAACACCGATCGTCGGCGCCGACGGGCTGGTCGTCTGCGAGGAGCTGCCGCCGGGGCTCCTCGAGCTGACGATCCTCGCGCCAGAGCACGAGCTGTACCACCGGTTCGTGCGGCTCGACCCGGGCAGCGACGTCGACCTCGGGGTCATCGCCGTCGATCCGAAGGCAGAGGTGGCCGGCTTCGTCACCGACGCCGCAGGCAACCCCGCGCTCGGCGCAACCGTCAGCTACGTACGGCTCGACCGCTGCACACCGGATGCGCCGCTCGGCAACGGCATGGCCGTGCGCACCGACACGGAAGGTCGATTCGCATTGGAAGGGGTCGGCCGCGGGCGCCAGCTGATCCACGCGATGACCGTGGATCGGACGGCGGCCGCAACATGGATCGTCGACACATCGGGCGGCGCTCTGCCCGATCTGCGCCTGCAGCTCACGCCAACGATCGCAGTGCCGGTCGCGAACCAGATCCCGGACGGGAAGTCGTTCCTGGTGACGTTCCATGCGCCGGATGGCGAGCCGCGGTGGCGGTGGACGCTGCGCGCCGGTGCGAAGCACCCGCTGCCGGTCCTCCCCGGCTCGTACTCCGTCGAGATCCGCGACGAACAGACCGGCGCCGTGCGGGCGTTCCCGTTCACCGCCGCGCCGGGCGCGAAGCTGCGGATCCCGTGATCCTCTTCTCGTCTGACGAGTCGAGTCGCGCCACTTTGACAGGTCGCTGCCGGGGCCCATGATCCCGCCCGATGTTCGATTCGTTGGCGGGCGCGCTCGGTTCGGCCTACCGGGCCCTGGTCGGCAAGAAGGTCCTGACCGAAGCAAACGTGGAGGAGGGGATCCGCGCGGTGCGGCAGGCGCTGCTCGAGGCGGACGTCAACTTCAAGGTCGCGCGCGACTTCACGAAAGCAGTCAAGGCGCGCGCGCTCGGCCAGGAGGTGATCTCCGCGGTCGACCCCGGACAACAGTTCGTCAAGGTCTTCCATGACGAGCTGACGGCGCTGCTCGGCGGGGAGACGACCGCGCTGCCGGTCGCATCCAACGGACCCCTGGTGTTGATGATGGCCGGCCTGCAGGGCTCCGGCAAAACGACGACCTGCGCCAAGCTGGCGCTGTCCCTGCGCCGCCAGAAGAAGAAGAACCCGCTGCTGGTCGCCGCCGACCTGCAGCGTCCGGCCGCGGTGGACCAACTCCAGACGCTGGGCAAGCAGCTCGGCATCGCGGTCCATGCCGAAGCCCCCGGCGTGCGCCCGGTCGAGGTCTGCAAGCGCGGCATCGACGCCGCCCGCCGCGGCCTGCACGACGTCGTGATCCTCGACACGGCCGGCCGACTGCACATCGACGACGAGCTGATGCGCGAGCTGCAGCAGATCCACACCGCCTGCAAACCGCACGGCGTGCTGCTGGTCTGCGACGCGATGCTCGGCCAGGACGCCGTCAACTCGGCGCTGGAGTTCCACAACCGACTCCCGCTGCACGGCGTCGTGTTGACGAAGGTGGACGGCGATGCGCGCGGCGGCGCCGCGCTCAGCGTCAAGGCGGTCACCGGCCGCCCGATCCTCTACGTCGGCACCGGCGAGAAGCCGGACGACCTCGAGGAGTTCGATCCACCGCGGATGGCCGGCCGGATCCTCGGCATGGGGGACGTCGTCGGCCTGGTCGAGCGCGCGCAACAGGTCATCGACGAGCGCGAGGCGGAGAAAGCCGCGCGCAAGCTGCAGAAGGGGAAGTTCGACTTCGAGGACTTCCTGCAGCAGTTCGGCATGCTGCGCAAGCTCGGCCCGCTGAAGAAGGTCCTCGGCATGCTGCCGGGCGTCGGCCAGATGCTGAAAGAGGTCGACCTCGACGACGGCCGCTTCCAGCGCGTCGAGGCGATGATCCAGTCGATGACGCCGCGCGAGCGGCGCAATCCGGATCTGATCGACCTGCCGCGCCGCCGCCGCATCGCGTCCGGCAGCGGCAACGAGCTGCAGGCGGTCCACGACCTGATCAAGCAGTTCAAGATGATGCAGAAGCTGATGCAGAAGATGGGCAAGGGCGGCATGCCAGGCCTCGACCCCTCTGCGCTCGGTGGCCTGGGCGGCCTCGGCGGCGAGGGGATGCCCGGCGGCGGCAAGCTGCCGCCCGGCTTCGGCGGGGGACGCGGCGGCGGCGGGCTGCGGGACTTCCTGAACCGGCGGCGCTGACCGCGGGCCCCGCGGAGCGCAATTCAGGCGCCCCGCCCTCTGGCCCCTGCTCCGGTCCGCCGCTAGACTCCCGCGCCCTTTTCGCGGCTCGGCGGCCCGACCCCGGTCCGAGACCCCGCCACCGCCGCGCGCACCCGAATCCATCCGCCCCGCACTGGAGCAGTCTCCTTGGTCGTCAAGCTACGCCTCAAGCGTTTCGGTCGCCTGAACCACCCGACGTACCGCCTCTGCGCGGCCGACTCGCGCTCGCCGCGCGATGGCCGGATCCTCGAAACGCTCGGCTACTACCTGCCGAAGCTCCGCCGCGCCGACGGCCAGCTGTCGCTGAACGCGGAGCGCGTCTCGTACTGGCTCGGCGTCGGTGCCCAGCCGAGCGACACGGTGCGCTCGCTCATCCGTCGGGCCGGCATCACGCTGCCGGTGCGCAAGACGCGGTCGCAGAAGCAGAAGCAGCAGAAGTCCTCGTAGCACGAGGAGCGCGTCTCCGCCGTCGCAGCGGAGCTGTCCGACGCCAGGTCGAGCAAGCGGGGCACACGGTGGCTGACCCGAAGAAGAACGAATCCAAGTCGGCGACGAAGGCACGCGCCAAGGCAGCGGCACCGGACGCCGCGCCGAATCCGCACGCACCGATCGCGCCGACCGAAGCAGCATTCACGAGCACGCTCGCGGCACTGCGCACGCAGCTCGCGGCGCTGCAGCCGCCAGAAGCGCCGGTGCGCAAGGACTGGGTCTCGGCGTTGATCCACGCGATCGTCGCGCACGACCAGCCGTGCGGCTACGGGCAGGAGGCGCTGCGGCGCATCAGCGAGAGTTTCGTCGACCGCAACGAGCTGCGCGTCAGCGAGGCGTTCGAGGTCGCCGAGCTGCTCGAGGACTTCCCGATCCCGGATCTGTACGAGCGCTGCACGAGCCTGCGCGACTCGATCGCGCAGATCTACAACGACCAGAACGGGGTCACGCTCGAGTTCCTGCCGGAAGCCGGGATCGCGGACCGCACCAATTTCTTCAACCGCGTGCCGGCGGTTCCGCAGCGCGTGCAGCGCTGGTTGAACCACCAGCTCGCGATCGAAGAGGCGGTCTTCTCCGATCGCGCGACGCAGCGCGTCGTGCAGCGGCTCGGGATGGACCCCAAGGGTGGCGGCGTCGCCGAGTTCTTCACCGAGCTGCGCACGCTGCTGACGCCGTTCGGTCACGTGCCGCTGCAGGTCGGGCCGGACCTCGGCGGCGGCAAGGTGCGGCTCGAGCCGGTGCTCTGCCCATCCTGCCTGCTGGGCCGTCTGGCTCCCGCCGGCAAGCGGTGAACGCGCGCCCGCCGGCGCTGTACCTCGCGTCCTCCTCCCCGCGCCGCGTCGAGCTGCTGCACGCCGCCGGGATCCACTTCGTGCAGGTCGCACCCGGCCCCGAACCGGACGGGCACGGATCGCCGCGCGAGCTCGCCGAGCAGCGCGCGCGCAGCAAGGCGCAGCCGTCGCCTCGCCCGGCCGGGTCCGGGTTCCTGCTCGGAGTCGACACGGTGGTCGAACTGGACGGGGTCGAGTTCGGCAAGGCTGCCGACGCCGGCGAAGCAGCCGCGATGCTCGATGCGCTCGCCGGCCGCACGCACGCCGTCCACACCGCGCACTGCCTGGTCGACCTCGCGCGCGGGACCCTGTTCGAGCGCACCTGCACGGCGTCGGTCCGCTGCGAGCGCGACGCGGCCGCGATCGCCCGCTACGTGCAGAGCGGGGACTGGCACGGGAAGGCGGGCGCGTACGGCATCCAGGATCCGGATTGCACGTTCATGACGCTGGTCGCCGGGGACCTCGACGTCGTGGTCGGACTGTCGGTCGCGGCGGTTCGCGCATTGATCGCAGCTGCCGGTCCGGCATAGCGTGCGCCTCCCGGCCGAGCCGGGCCGACCGGGTCGCGCCGCACGGGACGCCTCGGTCCTCGCACACCATGCGCCTGCAACTGCGCCTCCTGCTCGCTGCGCTGCTCGCTGCAGCAGCGCTGCTGGTGCTCGCGCGCATCGGCAGCAGCAGCGGCGGAGTGACCGCGGCGACTCCCATTCCGGAGCCGGTGCCGACCGCCGAGAGCGGCGCGCGCGAGCGGCTGCTCGGGTCGCTGCGCGGGCGCGCCGAACAGATCCTCGTCGCGCTCCGACGCGAGAGCCTGCCGGCCGGCGTCGCGCCGGTGCTTCTCGTGCAGCGCGGATTCCTGCAGTTGCTGGCCCCGCCGCCGCCACCCGCCGGGCCGGACCTGCCGGTCTGGCCGCAGGCCGCGATCCTGCTGCCAGCACCGCTGCAGGACCTCGCGCCGCTCGACCGCGCGGCGTTCCTCGACGCACTGGCGGCCTTGCGTGGTGGGCGCAGCACGCTGGAGGGCCTGACTGCGCTGGACTTCGAGCTCGCGCCGGCCGAGCTGGTGCGCCTGCGCCGCTGGCTGCGCTAGGAGTCTGGCGCCGCCGAGCCGCGGCGCTAGACTCCTCCGCCCTCCAGGACGAGCCATGAAGAACGGCATCCACCCGCACTACTACATCTGCACGGTGACCTGCGCGTGCGGCAACAAGTTCGAGACCCGCTCGACGCAGCAACAGATCCGCGTCGACATCTGCTCGAACTGCCACCCGTTCTTCACCGGCGCGCAGAAGTTCATCGACACGGCGGGCCGCGTCGACAAGTTCCGCAAGCGCTACAGCCGCAGCGCCGAACCAGCCAAGGGCGGCGAAGGCTCGTGACCGCAGGCGCCCGCGTCTGAGCCGCGCGGAGTCGCCGGGTGGACCAACTCCCGCGCCGGGCCCAGTCCCGCCTCGATGCGCTGGTCGCGCGGCACGAGGAGCTGACCAGCCGGATCGCGGACCCGGCCGGCGCCGCGCGTGGCGAGCAGCTCGCCGCGATGCATCGTGAGCTCGGCCGGCTGCGCCGCCCGGTCGAGCGCTACCGCCGCTACCTGAGCCTCGCGCGGCAGGTGGAGGAGCACGAGGCGCTGATCTCGGCCGGTGCGGACCCGGAGCTCGCCGATCTCGCGCGCGAAGAGCTGCCGCGGTTGCAGCAGCAGGTCCGCGCGGTGCTCGCCGAGCTCGTCGACGACCTGCTCGCGGAGGCCAGCGACGGTGGGCGCAACGCGATCGTCGAGATCCGCGCCGGGACCGGCGGCGAGGAGGCGGCGCTGTTCGCGCGCGACCTGCTGGCGATGTACACGGCGTTCGCGCAGCGGCAGGGCTGGAGCATCGAGCTGCTCGACGAATCGCCGACCGAGCTCGGCGGGTTCCGCGAGGTCGTGTTCTCGGTCGAGGGGCAGGATGTGTTCCAGCTGCTGCGCTTCGAGAGCGGCGGCCATCGCGTGCAACGGGTGCCGGCGACCGAGACGCAGGGGCGCGTCCACACGTCGGCCGCGACCGTCGCGGTGCTGCCGGAAGCGGAGGAGGTCGAGGTCGACATCAAGGACTCGGACATCGAGTTCCAGGCCACGCGGGCCGGCGGCCCGGGCGGCCAGAACGTCAACAAGGTCTCGTCCGCGGTGCGGCTGACGCACCGGCCGTCGGGGATCGTCGTGCTGTGCCGCGAGGAACGCAGCCAGCTGAAGAACCGCCAGCGCGCGA
Source organism: uncultured candidatus Brocadiaceae bacterium (assembly GCA_964483245.1). Classification (GTDB taxonomy): domain Bacteria; phylum Planctomycetota; class UBA1135; order UBA1135; family UBA2386; genus CAZABP01. The sequence goes on from CAZABP010000041.1 coordinate 12,376, forward strand.
TGAAGCTGCTGCGCAGCAAGCTGTACGAGATGCAGCGCGAGGCGGCGGACGCAGCGCGCGCCGGGGAGCGGCGCAGCCAGATCGGCAGCGGGGACCGCAGCATGCGGATCCGCACCTACAACTTCCCGCAGAACCGCGTCACCGATCACCGCCTCAACCAGAACTTCGCGCTGGATCACGTCATGGCCGGCCGGCTCGACCCGGTGTTCCGGGAGCTGCTGGCGATGGACCGCGCCCAGCGGATCGAGGAGCTGTGAACTGGACCGCCGCGCGGCCCGTTCGCCGTCCGGCCGTCACGCAGTGCTGGCGTCAGCCCGCGCCGTCGCGATGATCCCTGCCCCGACCCAACCCCCGTTCCAGGACTGCGTCAGGAGAACCAGATGACCGACTCCGCGGACCTTCCCGAGCTCGAGGCCCTCGAGCCGATCGAGACCACGGCCCCGATCCCGCCCGGGGCGCCGGACGCGGTTCCGGTCGTGCGCGCCGGTCTGCCCGCGCCGTTCTACAACCGCGCCGCATCGAAGGCGTACTACCGGATGCTGTTCGGCGGCGTGCTGATGTTCCTCGGGTGCATCATGCCGTTCGGCCCGGACCTCGGGCTGCTCGGCTACCGCACGTTCGGCGGCGGGATCATGTTCGTGATCGCGCTCGGCCTGGTGTGGAGCGCGTGGGTCGCGATCAGCTTCGGCAGGCCGCCGTCGCTGAAGTGGTTCGTGCTGCCGTTCTTCGCGCTGGTCTGGTCGGTGATCCACATCATCGGCGCGTTCAGCGAGCCGGCGGTCCGCGCCGCGACGACCGAAGGCGTCAAGATGGTCGAGGGCTGGGGCGATCTGTTCAGCACGCTCGTGAACCGCGACGATCCGGACCGCTACGTGAAGATCGGCAACTTCTTCCGCTACTTCGGGCCGGGCAAGCTGTTCGTGTTCTTCGGCTCGTTGATCGCGTTCGGCACGTTCCTGCAGGGACTGTTCGGCGGTGCCGCGGTGAACCGGCAGAAGGCGGCCGCCGCCCGTACCGCGTCGGCCGAGAGGCGCAAGCGCTGACCCGCTCCCCGAAACCGGAGACGACGCTCGAAGTCCTGCGCGCGGCGGCCGACTGGCTCGGCCGCCGTGCCGTCGACGCGCCGCGGCTGTCGGCCGAGTTGCTGATGGCGCATGTGCTCGGGATCTCGCGCCTGGCCCTGTACCTGCAGCACGATCGGCCGCTCGCCGCCGCCGAGCTCGCGACGTTGCGTGCGCTGGTCGCACGGCGCGGCGAGCACGAGCCGGTGCCGTACCTGACCGGGACCTGCGAGTTCCACGGGCTGACGTTTGCCGTGGAACCCTCGGTGTTGATCCCGCGCCCGGAGACCGAAGGCCTCGTCGAGCTCGCACTGCGCCAGGCGCCGCCGCACTCGCGCTGCCTCGAGTTCGGCGTCGGCAGCGGAGCGATCGCCGTGTCGCTCGCGAAGCACCGGCCGGACCTGACGGTCGTCGCCGTCGACTGCAGCGAAGCCGCGCTGCAGGTTGCGGCGCGCAATGCCGCGCAGCATGCGGTCGCGGACCGGATCGAGCTGCGCCACGGCGATTATTGGAGTCCGATCGGCGCCGACGAGCGGTTCGACCTGCTGGTCTCGAATCCGCCGTACGTCGACCCGGCGCAGCCGGAGCTGCTGGCCGACGACGTCCGGCGCTACGAGCCGGCGGCGGCGTTGTTCACGGCGGCCGGCGATCCGGCCTCGAGCTACCGCAGGATCCTGGGTGGCGTGACCGCGCACCTGCGGCCGGGCGCGCCGCTGCTGCTGGAGACCGGCGCCGGGGCCGATGCCGCAGCGCTGGCGCTGCTGCGCGAGCAGTCGTTCCTGACCGAGGTGGAGCTGAGCGCGGATCTCGCCGGGCTGCCGCGCTACTTGACCGCGCGCTTGACCTCGACCGCGACCTGCGAAGCGACGTAGGCGCCGATCGCGCTACGCGTTTCTGCAGTCAGGTCGGTGAAGTAGACGCCGAGTTCGTAGCCGGCGCCGGCGCGGCGGTCGCGTTCGCAGCGCACGACGACACCCGTGACTTCGTGCGTACGCGCAGCCGGTTGCCCCGGGAGCTGCAGGGCGAGCCGAACGAGCGTCATCTCGCCGACGGCTTCCGGCAGCGAGCAGCACAACCCGATCGTCGAGATGTCGCGGATCGTCGCCGCCTGCGGTGGCGGCTGTCCGACCGGGGGGCGCGCTGGCGCGAGCTGCAGGGGGAAGGATGCGCTCGCCCGCGGCGCGCGCCGTTTCTCCTGTTGCGTGGATCCCATGGATTGCCCGTGACGCCGCACCGCGGCGTGGAGTGAGAACTGACCGTGTGGACCGCACGATACAACCGCGGCGAAGGCATCGCTACACTCCGCGCCTTCGTCCCGCAGCCGCGGGTCGAGCAAGGAACGACATGGCCAACTTCAACAAGGTGATCCTGCTCGGCAACCTCACGCGCGACGTCGAGCTGCGCTACACGCAATCGAACCAGGCGCTCGGCAAGTTCGGCATGGCGATCAACCGCCGCGTCCCGAGCCAGGGCGGCGGCGAGCCACGCGAGCAGACCTGTTTCGTCGACCTGACGGTGTGGGGAAAGCAGGCGGAGATCCTCAGCAAGTACGTCTCGAAGGGCAGCCCGCTGTTCGTCGAGGGGCGGCTCGAGTACTCGACCTGGGAGACGCAGGACGGCGGCAAGCGCAACAAGCTCGAGGTCGTCGTCGAGAACTTCCAGTTCCTCGGCGGCCGCGGGCAGGGCGGCGGGGGCGGCGGGGAGTCGCGGCGCGGCGCAGGCAGCGCACCGGCAGCCCAGGGTGGCGGCGAAGAGCAGGTCGACTACGGCGAGATCCCGTTCTAGTTACCTGCAACCGCCGCGACGCGGCGACCAACCGGGGCGATGGATGACCCGCCGGCGCCGCTGCGGCGTTTGGGCCTATGCCTGCAAGCGCCGCGACGCGGCGACCGGTCCCTGCGCGGGATGACGCGCCGGCACAACGCGCTCTCAGCGGCGTTCGCACGGCGGGACATCGCCGCTGGTCCGATGCGGCCGGCGGGAGACCACGGCGGGACCCCGATCTCAAGTCCGGATCCGGCTTCGCCGAAAGGGCCCAGGGCTGCTCCGCCGTAGCGGTCGGAGCGTCCAGGGTGAGTGATGGAGTCGATCGCCGAGGTCAAGCAAGCCTTGCAGCAGCGGTCTCGTGCCGCAACGCTCGAGGATCTTCGCAGCCAGGGACGCAAGCGCGTCCGGCTGATCCATGCCGACGAGATCGCGTCGTTGATCCGCAGTGCGGTCGACGAGGCGGTGGCCGGCGCCGTCGACCCCAGCCAGGTCGAGCAGCTCGTCGCGCGCAGCCGTGAGGAGTTCGCGGCTTCGCTGACGGCGCGCCAGCAGGAGGCGAGTGCGACCGCGTCGGAGCTGGAGCAGACCAGGCTCGAGCTCGAGACGGCGCTGAAGCGCGTCGCCGAGCTGGAGGAGCTCGTCGCCGCCGGTGCGACCGGCGCGGTCGCGACCGGGGGCAGCACCGACCTGGTCATGCGCCTGATGAACGAAGTCGCGACGTTGAAGGCGTCGATGGCGCACGCGCCAGCAGCGCCGGCGCCGGCCGCCGGCGGCGAGTCCGGCACGATCGCGGCAGCGCTGGACAAGCTCGCCGGTTCGCTGAACGAGCGGCTCGAGAAGTTCGGCCGCAAGATCGGCGTCAGCAGCGCGGTCGAGGCGGACTCGGTCAACTTCGATGGTCTGTTCAAGCACGACACCGAGCAGCAGCTCGAGTCGAACATCGACGACGTGCAGGCCAAGCAGAAGTCCGGCAGCGGCATCGGGGCGAACCTCGACAAGCTGCGCAAGCTCAAGGGCGGCGGCTGAGGCGGGGTCGCCAGGCGCGCGCACCATCGGGAGAACTAGGGGACGGTCAGAACCGACTACGGGATCATGAGCAACGAGAGAGAGCACACGTTCGAAGGGACTGCCACGGCACGGGCGGCGGCGCGTCCTGTCGCACCCGGCCGCGGTCTCGACATCGGCACGGCCAACATCGCTGCGGCGATGCAGACCGAGGATGGCGTCACCGTCACGCTGGAGCGCAACGCGTTCCTCGACATCAACAGCGACGTCTACAGCAAGAACATGCTGACGAAGCTGAAGGTGCCGTACGTCGTGCACAACGGCAAGCTCGTCGTCATCGGCGAGGCGGCGTTCGAGCTCGCCAACGTGTTCGGCAAGGAGACGCGCCGGCCGATGAGCGACGGTCTGATCAGCCCGAACGAGGTCGACGCGATGCCGATGATCAAGCTGATCATCAGCAAGGTGCTCGGCGAGCCGCTCGAGCCGGGGGAGCAGTGCTACTTCTGCGTCCCGGCGGAGTCGATCGACGTCGACAACAACGTCGTCTACCACCAGGGCCTGTTCGAGAGCCTGGTCGGCAAGATGGGCTACACCGCGAAGGCGATCAACGAAGCGCACGCGGTCGTGTTCAGCGAGCTGGCGGAGCAGGACTTCACCGGCATCGGCCTGTCGTTCGGCGGCGGCATGGCGAACGCCTGCGTCGCCTACAAGTCGATCCCGTGCCTGTCGTTCTCGGTCGCGCGCGGCGGCGACTGGATCGACAAGAACGTCGCCAACGTGCTCGGCATCAAGAAGTCGAAGGCGACCTACATCAAGGAGCGCGGGGTCGACATCCGCGATCCGAAGAATCGCGAAGAGGAAGCCGTCGCGATCTACTACCGGAACCTGATCAGCTACGTGCTGACCAACATCAAGAACCGGTTCGAGAACGGCAAGAACATGCCGAGCTTCAACGAGCCGATCGACGTCGCCTGTGCGGGCGGAACCTCGATGGTCGGCGGATTCATCGAGGTGTTCCGCGACGAGTTCTCGAAGATCGACTTCCCGATCCCGGTCGGTCGCATCTTCCGCGCCGAGGATGCGCTGACCGCTGTTGCGCGCGGTTGCCTGGTCGCGGCTGCGATCGGCGAGTGACCGGCGGCGGGGCGCCCGGCCCCTCTGGACTTCGGGCCCGGCCGGCCTAGGCTTCGGCCCCGGCTGGGCCTGTGACCGTGACGTCAGGAGCTTGGGCGCACCGGCCCCGGGACTGACGGCGCGTGCAACCGCAGGGCGCCAGTTGCGGTCCCTGTGGTTCCGCCGATGGTCAAGAAGATCTACGTAGGCAACCTGCCGTTCACGCTGACGTCCGAACAGCTCGCTGACCTGTTCCGTCCGCACGGGGAAGTGCGCAGCGCCACGGTCATGATCGACCGTGAGACCGGCAAGCCACGCGGTTTCGGGTTCGTGACGATGGTCGACGACGCCGCGGCCGCGAAGGCGATCGCCGCCCTCGACGGCAACATGTCCAACGGGCGACCGCTGCGCGTCAACGAGGCGCGCGAGCGCGAGGCGGGGCCCGGCGGCAACAGCGGCCCGGGGCCACGCAACCACGGCAGCCCGGGCGGCCCGGGCGGCGATGGCGCGGTGCGCTCCGCCCCGCGGCGGGACGACGCGGCGCCGCGCAGCAATCCGAACTTCGGTCCGCCGGCTGCTCCTGGCGGCCGTCGCGCCGGCGAGGGGCGGCGGGACGAGCGGGGTCCTGAGCGCGACTGGTCACGCAAGCCGAAGTCGCCCGCCAAACCGGACGAACCCGACGACTTCGGGCCACGGCATCGCAAGGGTGGCGGCGGCAGCCGCAACTGGGACGACGTCGACGACGACTGATCGCAGCGGCGATCACCGGTAGAGCAGGAACGGCTCACGCCGCGCCAGGAACCGCTCGACGTCGGTCGCGAACCCGGCATGCAGCGCGCGCCAGTTCTCGCGCTTGCCCAGCCCGGCGAACGTCGCGTCGTGCGCGAGCAGCTTGGCGTACGGCGCGAAGTCCCAGTCCGGCTGCTCGCGCAGCAAGCCGGCCAGCGCCAAGCCTGCCTGCACCGGGCGGAACTCTGCGCGGTCGGTCACGACGAAGCGGACGCCCCGGCACGACTCGCCGGCGAACCGGCTCGCCGCCGGCGTGAACTCGATCGGCACGCAGCGCAGGCCGGGGATTGCGGCGGCATTCAGACTGGCGGCGAGGCGCCGGTGATCCAGCCACGGCGCGCCGATCTGCTCGAACGGCGCATCGGTGCCGCGCCCGACCGAGAGGTTCGTGAACTCGACGAGGCCGATGCCCGGGTACAGCAGCGCCTGCGTGACCGAGCGCATGTTCGGCGACGGGTCGATCCAGACCTGACCGGTGGCATCGAACGGCATCGCGCGGCGCCACCCGCGCATCGCGACGACGACCGATGCGCCGCCGAGCCGGCGCTCGGCCGCGAACATCCGCGCCAGCTCGCCGATCGTCATGCCGTGGCGGATCGGCAGCGGGTGCCAGGCGGTGAACGAGGCGGCGTCCGCGTCGCGCAGCGGGCCTTCGACGATCTCGCCGCCGAGCGGATTCGGCCGGTCGAGCACGACGAACGGGATGCCGGCCTCGGCGGCGGCTTCCTGCGCGAGACCCATCGTCGAGATGTAGGTGTAGAAGCGGCAGCCGACGTCCTGGATGTCGAACAGCAGCAGGTCGAGCCCGGCGAGGCTCTCCGGCGTCGGTTTGCGCGTGCTGCCGTACAGGCTGTGGATCGCGAGCCCGGTGCGCGCATCCCGCGCGTCCGGGACCAGCGCGTCGAGCTTCCCCTCGAAGCCGTGCTCCGGACAGAACAGGGCCACCAGCTCGACGTCCGGCGCCGCATGCAGCAGTTCGACCGTGCTGTGCCCGTCCAACGCACGGCCGGTGTGGTTCGTGATCAGCCCGATCCGCTTGCCGCGCAGCCGCGCGAACTGCTCGGCACGCAGTACGTCGATGCCGTTCGCCACCACGTCCTGCGCCGGTGCGCCGGCGCTGGCAGCTACGGCGAGAGCGAGGATCAACGTGCGCGTGGCCATGCGATCTGCGCCAGGATGCCGAGCAGGCAGGTTCCGAGCGAGCCGAAGCAGGCGAACCATGGCCACGCGAGATCGGTCGTCAGGCGCAAGGCCAGCATTCCGGCGCACCCACCGAGCAGCGCCACGAACGCCGCGAATTGCGTGACCCGCCACGGCAGCAGGCTCAGGAAGAAGATCCCGAGCACGATCCCGGTCGTGAACGAGGCGATCTCCATGACCCGCTCGATGACGCTGCCGGGCAACTGCTGCCCGGCGATCCCGACCGTGATCTGCAGCAGGCCGAACCCGACCGTACACAGCCGCGCGACGAGCAGCAGGTGACGTTCACTGGCCGCCGGCGCCAGCAGCGGGCGGTACAGGTCCTGCACTGCGCTGGTCGCGCACGAGTTCAGCGAGCTCGACAGCGTCGACATCGCCGCCGCGAACACGCCACCCAGCACGAGACCGAGCACCCCGGCCGGCAGCTCGTCGACGAGGAAGGCGGCGAACACGCGGTCGGGGCGGACGAACGGGGTCGCCGGCGGGTGTTGCGTGTACCAGCAGTACAGCCCGACCCCGATCAACAGGAACAGCGCGAACTGCGCGAACACGACGACGCCGCTCCAGGCGAGTGCGCGCGCTGCGTCGGCACGGCTGCGTGCGCACAGGTAGCGCTGCACGAGCATCTGGTCGGCGCCATGCGTACCGAGCGACACGAATGCGCCGCCGACCAGCCCGGCCGGCAGCACGAACGCGTCGTCGAGCACCCAGCGGGCGTCGATGGCGGTCAGCTTGCCGGTCTGCGCGAGGACCGTCGCGAAACCACCGTCCAGCCCACGCAGCAGCAGCAGGAACGCGACGACGGCGCCGAGCATGTAGACCCCGAACTGGATCACGTCGGTCCAGATCACGGCCCGGATCCCGCCGAAGAACGTGTAGAGGATCGTCGCGCAGCCGGTGACGAGGATCGCCAGCTCCAGGCCGATCCCGAACACCTCCTCGACGACGATCGCAGTCAGGAACAGACGCAGTCCGTCGGCTAGCGTCCGCATCGCCAGGAACAGCGCCGATGCGACGGTGCGGACCCCGGCCCCGAACCGGTGGTACAGCAGGTCATAGGCGGTGAACAGCTCGCGTTCGAAGTAGCGCGGCAGCAGCAACCAGACCACCACCAGCCGCCCGAGCACATAGCCGGCGGCGAGCTGCAGGAACGTCAGGTCGCGCGCCCACGCGAACCCCGGCACGCTCAGGAACGTGACCGTGCTGGTTTCCGTGGCGACGATCGACAGCAGGATCGCACCCCACGGCAACGCGCGCCCGCCGAGCATGTAGTCCGTCGCGCCGCGTTGCCCGCGGCTGACGGCGAGTCCGATCGCGACGACGAGCGCGACGTAGATCCCGACGACGACGGCGTCGATCAGGTCCAGCCGCACCGTGCCGCCTCCACGCGCGCGTCGGTCACTGGCGCGCGAAGCTATACTCGCCGCGCGAGCCGCGCAACGCATGCGATCGACCGAGCGATCCGAGCCGCCGACGACCGAGCAGAGTCTCGACGCGTCGGCTGAGCTGGACCGGATGCCAGCGCAGGCGTTCGTCGAGTTGATGTGCCGCGAAGATCAGCGCGCCACCGCCGCCGTCGCGGCGATTGCGCCGCAGATCGCGGCGGCGATCGAACGCATCGCGGTCGTGCTGCAACGTGGCGGCCGGTTGTTGTACGCCGGCGCCGGTACGTCCGGCCGCCTCGGCATGCTCGACGCGGTGGAATGTCCGCCGACGTTTTCGACGCCGCCGGCGATGGTCGTCGCGCTGCTCGCCGGCGGCTCGCAGGCGATGCTGCAGGCCGTCGAGGGGGCCGAAGACGACGCCGCGGCCGGCCGCGCCGACATCGCGGCACATGCCGTCGGCCCGCATGACGTCGTCGTCGGGATCAGCGCGAGCGGCAGCACGCCATACGTCCTCGGCGCGCTCGGCGAGGCGCGCGCGCGCGGGGCAGCGTGCATCGGGATCACGTGCAACGACCCGGCCGAGCTGGCGCCGCTCGTGGATCTGTTCCTGCCGCTGCTGGTCGGGCCCGAGGTGCTCGCCGGCTCGACGCGGTTGAAGGCCGGCACCGCGACGAAGCTCGTGCTGAACATGCTGTCGACCGGAGCGATGATCCGGCTCGGCAAGAGCTATGGGAACCTGATGGTCGACGTCGCGGCGACGAACCAGAAGCTGCGCCGCCGCGCGCTGGGGATCGTCGCGCGCGTGACCGGGCTCGATGCGGCGGCGGCGGCGGCAGCCCTCGCCGAGAGTGGTGGCGAGGTCAAGACCTGCATCGTCGCGCAGCGGCTGCGGATTCCGCCGGCGCAGGCGCGTGCGCGGCTGGCGGCCTGCGGGGGGCACGTGCGCGCGGCGCTCGCAGCAACCCCGTGATCGGACGCAGCCGCCTCGCGATCGACGCGCTGCGTGGGATCGCGATCCTCGTGTTGATCGTCAGCGACCATCTCACCGCATACGGCGCCTGGCCGGAGGCCTTGCGGCGCAGCGGCGCGGTCGGGGCGTCGTTGGCGGATCTGGCGGCTGGTTGCCTGTTCTTCACCGTCGGGGCGGCACTCCCCGAGCAGCTGTCACGCCGCGCCGAGGCCGGTGCCGCACGCGGCGCGCTGATCGGCTGGGTGCTGCGCACCAGCGTGTGCATCGGGCTGCTCGGCCTGCTGCTGTCGGCGTGGCCGGTCGTGACCTGGGCGCCGGAGTTCGGCTGGCATCCGTCATGGGTGGAGTTGCAGCTGCCGGATCTGTTGCAGCAGGTCGCCATCTGCTTCGCGCTGGTTGCGACTGCGTACCTGTTCGTGGCGCCGCGGCGGCTCGTGCCGTTGGCGATGCTGGTGCTGTTGGTGGCGTGGGGGTTCGATGGCGCGCGCCCCGCGCTCGCAGCTCACGAGCTGCTGCCTCCCGTCGGGCTGCTGGACCTGATCCCTGCCCTCGCGGTGACCGCGTTCGGGGTGGCGGCCGGTCGTCGGTTGCAGGGATCGGAGGAGCCGGTCCCGCTGACCGCGCGGATCGCCGTACCCGGGATCCTGCTGCTGTTCGCCGCCGGGGTCTGGAGTTGGTGGCTGCCGATTACCGTGGAGCCGTGGAGCGGCTCGTTCGGCGTGTTGAGCGCGGGGCTGTCGGCGCAGGCGCTCGCACTCGCGATGTGGGTGATCGACGTGCGCGCATGGCGGCGCATGGCGGGACCGCTGGCGTGGGTGGGGGCCTACGCGTTGCTGTGGTACGCCGCGGCGGGGATCGCGGCGGAGTCCGTTGCGCTCTGGGTGCCGCTGGCGCCGTGATCGGATGAAGGATCGGTGAGGAAGCGGCGAAGCCTTCGCGGAACACGCGTCTGCCGCACACACCGCGCTTGACCGCGGCGAAGTGCTTCCCCTAACGCTCTGCCACCGCAAAGGAAGCACACGCATGAAGAGAACCGCGATCCTCCTCTCGCTGACGGCCGTCTGCTGCCTCGCCGCCTGCGAGAGCACCAACTCCTCGTCCAGTTCCTCCTCCAGCGCCAAGCCTGCCGATGCCGGCTTCGTCGACAGCGGCTACTACGTCCAGGAGATGAAGAACGGCCGCTACTACGTGTTCGGCACGCGCGAAGGCCACCAGGACTTCCAGCAGAGCGGCCACATGCGCCTGTCGAAGACCTTCATCGGCAAGGGTCCGGGCGGCGCGACCGTCGTCATCGAGCTGACCGACAAGGACAAGCAGGAGATCATGTCCAGCCGCCTCGTCAGCGAGTTCAACAAGCGCAACGGCACGATGCTGAAGTAGGCGCGCGCGCTGGTGCGGGGGGAGGGAATCGAACCCTCATGCCCGGTGAAGGGCCGCGGATTTTAAGTCCGCTGCGTCTGCCGTTCCGCCACCCCCGCTCGCTCGGCCGGCCCCCGGAGCCCGCCCGGCAGAAACCGGGAGACTTCGCAGCCGCTGCGGTCTAAACGATCCGCAGCACTGCGAACCATGGCCGATTCCTACCGCACCGAGAGGGACACGATGGGCGAGATCCGGGTGCCTGCTGCCGCCTACTATGGCGCGCAGACGGCTCGGGCCCGCGACAACTTTCCAGTCAGCCTGCGGCCGATCCCGGCGCCGGTGATCCGCGCCCTCGGCGCGATCAAGGCGGCGGCGGCGCAGGTCAACCGCGAGCTCGGGCGTCTCCCGGCGGAGCTGGCCGACGTGATCGGCAAGGCGGCCGAGGAGGTCGCCGCCGGCAAGCTCGACGCCGAGTTCGTCGTCGACGTGTTCCAGACCGGCAGCGGGACGTCGTCGAACATGAATGCGAACGAGGTCATCGCGAACCGCGCCTGCGAGCTGCTCGGCCAGCCGCGTGGCGCGAAGGCGGTGCATCCGAACGACCACGTCAACATGGGGCAGTCGAGCAACGACGTGTTCCCGAGCGCGGTCCAGCTCGGGATCGCGTTTGCGCTGCACGAGCAGCTGATGCCGGCGCTCGGGCAGCTGGCGGAGCGGCTGCACGCGCTGGCGGACCAGCACTTCGGAGTCGTCAAGACCGGGCGCACGCACCTGATGGATGCGATGCCGATCCGTTTCGGGCAGGTGTTCCGTGGCTACGCGGCGCAGGTGGACCGCGCCGCGGCGCGGCTGCGCGACGCGCTGGCGGCGGTCTGCGAGCTGCCGCTCGGTGGCACGGCGGTGGGCACCGGGATCAATGCCGACCCACGGCTCGCCGCCGGGATCTGCCGCGAGCTCGCGCGCCGGACGGGGCTGCCGATCCGCGAGACGGGCGACCACTTCCAGGCGCAGGCGAGCCTCGACATCGTCGTGCAGGTCAGCGGCACCTGCCGGACGTTCGCGACGGCGTTCTTCAAGATTGCGAACGACATCCGTTGGATGTCCTCGAGCGTGATGGGGGAGCTGCGGATCCCGGAGCTGCAGCCGGGCAGCTCGATCATGCCGGCGAAGGTCAACCCGGTGATCTGCGAGTCGGTGCAGATGCTGTGCGGGCAGGTGCTCGGCAACGACGCCGCGGTGGCGTTCGGCAACTCGCAGGGGCAGTTCGAGCTCAACACGATGATGCCGTTCATGGCGCGCAATGCGGTCGAGTCGATCGAGCTGCTGGCCAACGGCGCGCGGATGTTCCGCACCAAGCTGCTGGATGGGATCGACGTCACCGAGAAGGCGACCGCGCTCGTGCAGCGCAATCCGATCCTGGCGACCGCGCTGAACCTCGCGGTCGGCTACGAGACCGCGGCGAAGATCGCGAAGGCGGCGGCAGCGAGCGGACGCACGGTGCGGGAAGTCGCCGCCGAGATGACGGACCTGCCGGCGGCGAAGCTCGACGAGCTGCTCGATCCGGCGCGGATGTGCGGCGAGTGGGGGAAGCACCGCGGCGATCCGCGCAAGCCGGGCTGAGAGCCTGTTCCCAAATCCCCGCTGCGTTCGGCCGGCTGCGGCGGCCGCCGGACTGCGTCGCGCCTCATCGACGCCCTGCCTGGGTCAGCGCCCGGCTGGCGCCGGCGCCGGGTCCGCCTGCGGAAGCGGTTCGACCTCGACGCGCAGACCGCTTGGCCATGGCTCCTCGGTGTTCGGCAGCTCCAGCCGGACGCGCACTGTCTGGCTCGCCGGATCGATCTGCGGGCCGACCATCGCCACGAGCCCATGGCGCGGCGCCACGCCATGCCCGGGGTGCACGATCAACTGCGTGCCGGGCCGGCATTGCGCGAGCTCGGCCACCGGACAGGCGAACTCGACGCGCAGCGGATCCGTCCGTTGCACCTCGAGCACCGGCGTCAGCCGCTCAGCGGATTCCCCGGCGCGCAGCAGATGCTGCGTGACGACGCCGTCGAACGGGCTGCGCAGCCAACGCTGTTCCAGCAGCTCGCGCGCCAGCTCGCGCTGCACTTCGCGCGCGCGCTGTTCCTGCCGGGCCAGTTCGAGTCGTGCCCGCGCGATCGCAGTGGCCAGCCGCCGCGCCTCGAGCTCGGCCGACGACTTGATCTCCTGCGCCAGCAGCTCGGCCGCGCGCGCCTCTTCGCGCTGTGCCAGCTCCAGCTCGAGCTCCGCCCGGCGCAGGTCGGCATCGCCGTCGCAGAGGATCTCGAGCCGGCGGAGCTCCAGCTGCTGCACCGTCGCGTCCAGCCGCGCGAGGAACTGGCCGGCGCTCACGCGTTCCCCTTCGGCCGCCAGCAGCTCCGTGATCCGGCCATCCTGGACGAAGGCCAGGACCGCCTTCCGGCTCGGCTCGGTCAGACCGACCCACGGCCGGACCGGCGCCTGTTGCGCGCCCCGGAGGGCGCCGGACAGCAGTGCCAGCAAGAGCAGGCCGGGCAGCAGGCGATCGAGCCGCATCGGATCCTGGATCGGCCGCTGCGGGTGCCCGGCTGAGGCGGAAGCGGATCAGCCGGCCTCGGCCGGCGCCTGCGCGTTCCGTCGGCCCGACGCCATCGCGCGGATCGCGGCGAACGCCGCCTTCAGGATCACGAGCGGCAGATACAGGAACAGGACGAGCGGAATCGTCGCGAACAGGATCGCGATCTCGATGACCCAGAAGCTGAACGTCCAGAACCAGCGCATGCAGGCCGCAGCAGGCGCAGAAGTATAGTCGCGTGCTGGAGGTCACAACGATGGCGGATCCAAGGGTTCTCATCCTGCTCGCCGAGGGCGCCGAGGAGATGGAGGTCGTGATCACGACCGACGTGCTCCGCCGCGCCGGCCTCGACGTGCAGCTCGCCGGTCTGCGCGACGGCAAGCCGGTCCGCTGCAGCCGCGGCGTGCAGCTCGTGCCGGATCTCGCGCTGGCAGCGGCGACCGGCGACTACGACGCGATCGTGGTGCCGGGCGGCGGCGGCGGTGCCGAGCGGCTCGCCCACGACCCGGAGGTCGGCAAGCGCCTGCGCGCACAGGAGGAGCGTCGCGGCTGGATCGCGGCGATCTGTGCCGGGCCGACCGCGCTGGTCGCGCATGGAGTGGGCAAGGGGCGACGCTTCACGTGCCACCCGTCTGCTGAGCGCGTCGTCGCCGGGCATGGCCGGGTCAGCCACGATCCGGTCGTCGTCGATGGGAATCTGATCACCAGCCGCGGACCCGGCACCGCATTCGAGTTCGCGCTGGCGATCGCCGCCGCGCTGGTCGGGCGCGAGAAGGCCGACTCCCTGCGCGAGCCGATGCTGGTCGAAGCGCGCTGATCGCTCAGCGCGTTGCGCCCGCCCAGTCGAGGCGGACCGCGCCGCGCACGCTGCCGGGCCGCTCGCCGCGCGGACCGGGCGCCGCCGGACAGACGAACTGCAGCCTGGTGCTGCCGTCGCCGCGCACTGGCGACCAGGTGCGCAGGTGGTCGACTTCGCCGTCGCCGTCCCGATCGACGAGCTCGACCGGGAGGGGCTCACGCCCATGTGTGAACACCGCCAGCTCGGTCAGGTCGCAGCCGGGCAGCGCGTCGCGCAGCTGCGCCAGTGGCACGTCGATCTCCGCCAGCGCGAGATCCGCATCGCCCGCCGTCCGCAGCGGGACGGCAAGGTAATCGCTGTGCGCGGGCACGCATGCCGCGGCGAGCAGCGCGAGGCAGAGCCATGGAGGTGGCAGCCGTAATCGAACCGGCGTACACGGATTTGCAATCCGTTGCCTAACCACTTGGCTATGCCACCAAAAGCGGCCGAGGAACGTAGGCACGAGCCTGTTCCCGTGCAAGGCCGGGTCGGATAGCGTGCCCGCCCCTGGCTCCGGCCGCGCCGCCTCGCGCCGCCACTCGCACGCCCGTGAAGACCAAGAAGAACATCCACTTCGAGTTCTCGCAGGAACTCGTCAAGCAGCCGCTGCTGTACCAGCTGAACCGCCAGTTCGACGTGGTTGTCAACATCCGCGGCGCGTCGGTCACGGATGAGGGTGGCTTCATCGCGCTCGAGCTCGAAGGGGAGCAGGCCGAGGTGGAACGGGTGCTGCAGTACCTGCGGGACACCGGCGTCCAGGTCAGCGAAGGGCTGGGCGGCGCCGGCGGGCGGTGATCGCCCGGCGCACGGCCTGGCTGTGGGTCCCGCTGCTGCTGGCGGCGGGGCGGCTGGGGCTGACGAACGATCAGGTCGCGACCGGACGCGAAGGCGCCGTCGTGGCAGCCGAGCCGATGGCGGCGCGGATCGGACTCGACGTGCTGCTGGCCGGCGGCAACGCCGTCGATGCGGCGGTGGCGACGTTCCTGGCGCTCGCGGTCACCCATCCGCAGGCCGGGAACCTCGGTGGGGGTGGTTTCCTGTTGGTGCGGCTGGCGGATGGAACGGCGACGACGTTCGACTTCCGCGAGAAAGCGCCGGCTGCGGTCGATGCCGGGACGTACCTGCGTGCCGACGGCACGGTCGACGAAGCGCTGCTGCGCCAGGGCGTGACTGCCGCCGGTGTGCCCGGCAGTCCGGCCGGCATGCTCGCGGTGTTGGAGCGGTTCGGCACGCGCCCGATCGCCGAGCTCGCGGCGCCGGCGATCCGCTTGGCGCGCGAAGGGTTCCTGGTGAGCCGGTTCCTCGCGGAAGACCTGGCCGACGCGCAGGCTGATCTGGCGCGTCACCCGAGCACGCGTGCGATCTTCTTCCGCGGTGACCGGCCGCTGCAGGCGGGCGAGCGGCTGGTGCAACCGGACCTGGCGGCGACGCTGCAGCGGTTCGCGCAAGGCGGGTTCGACGGGTTCTACGCCGGCGACACGGCGCGCGCGATCACGCAGCAGATGCAGCGTGACGGCGGCTGGATCACGGCCGAGGATCTCGCCGCCTACCGCGTCGTCGAGCGGGCCCCGCTGCGTGGCAGCTACCGCGGGCACGAGATCCTGTCGATGCCGCCACCGTCGTCGGGCGGGGTCGCGCTGCTGCAGATGCTGAACCTGCTCGAGCCGTACGACCTGGCGTCGCTCGGGTGGGGCGGTTCGCGCTCGATCCATTTGCTGACCGAGGCGATGCGGCGCGCCTACGCCGACCGTGCACGCTGGCTCGGTGATCCGGACCACCATGAGGTTCCGGTCGCGGGTCTCATCGACAAGGAATACGCCGATCGGCTGCGGCGCGGGTTCCGCACTGACCGGATCAGCGACGTGATCGGACCTGGGCTGCCACCGGGAGCCAAGGAGAGCGACGACACGACGCACTTCTCGGTCGTCGATGCCGCCGGGAACGCGGTCGCCTGCACGACGACGATCAACGCGACGTTCGGTGCGGGCGTCGTGGTCGAAGGGGCCGGGTTCCTGCTCAACAACGAGATGGACGACTTCAGCGCGAAGCCGGGCGTGCCGAACCAGTACGGGCTGATCGGTGGGCGTGCGAACGCGATTGCGCCGGGCAAGCGGATGCTGTCGTCGATGACGCCGACGATCGTGCTACGCGACGGCAAGCCGGTGCTCGTGCTCGGGAGTCCGGGTGGCGGCCGCATCATCAACACGGTGCTGCAGGTGGTCGTGAACGTGCTCGACCACGGGATGCCGTTGCCGGCCGCGGTCGCCGCGCCGCGCGTGCACCACCAGTGGAAGCCGGAGACGCTCGACTGGGAGCCACAGGCGTTGGTGCCGGATGTGCGCGAGGCGCTGACGCTGCTCGGACACCGATTCGCCGAGAAGCCACGCCCGATCGGGCGCTGCCAGGCGATCGCGATCGGTCCGGACGGGCTGCGGACTGCGGTGGCGGACCCGCGCTCCGGTGGGGCAGCGCTGGCGTACTAGACGCTCAGCGGTCGCTGAGACCCTTGTCCTGTTCCTTGCGGCGCTCGCGCTTCTGCTTCAGGAACTCGTTGAACTTCTCTTCGGACCCGTACATCTGCGCGGCCTTCTGCCACACGCGCACCGTCTTCGCGTTGTGGTCCGCCTGCTTCGGCTCGACCGGCTCCTCGCCGAGTGTGACCGCCTCGAAGCCGGCATTCAGCCCCTCGAGCATGTTGGTCAGCAGCTGGTTCAGCTCGTAGGCCATCATCGAATCCGAGCGGTTGAAGTAGTCGATCGTGCGCAGCCGGTTCACGATCGGCGCGATCGCCTTGTACTTCATGCCGGCGAGGTCGTCCTTGACGCGGGTCCACTGCAGGCCACCGTCGTCGGCCGTCGCGATCCACTCGGCCATCTGGGTCTTCTCCTCCTCGGTGACGTCCTCGGCGAGCGGAAGCTCGTCGAGCGTCTTGGGATCGAAGACCTGATCCGCCGTCATCGCCTCTTCGGCCTTGGGTGCCGTGGCGTCGGCCGGCTTCTGCTTCTGCGCGGCGGCCTCGGCTGCCTTGCGCTCCTCCTCGGCCTTGGCGGCGGCGGCCTCGGCGAGCTTCTGCTGTTCGGCCTGGGCCGCTGCTTCGGCAGCGGCGCGATCGGCGGCCAGCTTCGCCGGATCCGGTGCGGCCGGCTGGGCCGGCGTCTGCGCCGTCTGGTTCTCGGCCGGCTGCTCGTCGTCGCGCAGCACGAACCACGCGCCGACGGCGAGGATCGCGATCGCCGCGATGCTGCCGCCGATCAGCAGACCCTTGCCGCCCTTCGCCTGCTCCTCACCCCCACGGCGCCGACCGCCGCGCTCGCGGGTCGCGGCTCCGGCCCGACCTGCGCGACCGCGCGTCGCCGCCAGCTCGGCGCCCGCCTCTTCGGCACGGCTCGCAGCGCGCGCACCCGTGCGTCCACTGGCGCGGCCCGCGGGCTTCACCGGGACGGGTGCCGGTGCCACCGGCTTCTTCGCGACCGGGACCGGCTTCGGCGCCGGGGCTGCCGGCTTCGCAGGCGTCGGGGGCACCGCGGCGGGCGGAGTCCCGGCGGCCGCCGAACTGCGTTGTGCCGCCACGTCGATCGTCGCGCCGCACGCCTTGCAGCGGGCGCTGTCGCTCTGGAACGTCTCCGGCAGGCGGTACTTCGCGCCGCAGTTGGCGCACACGATCTGGATCAGGCTCATACGGGACTCCGGGAGAGTCTACTTCTTGTCCGGGGTCTTGCCGGAACTCGCGGCCTCACGGGCCTTCCGCTGTTCGTCGGTCAGGAAGATCGTCTCGTCGTCTTCCTTCTGGATGTTGTACGTGTAGTCGCGGTTGTGCCACTCGCGCCACCACGCATACCACTGGCGCAACGCGGACTCCCGCTCCTCCTTGCCGAACTCCGCGGTCTGCCCGACCTGCGTGACCGTCGTGTAGTTGAACGCGACGCCGGTCATGTCACGCAGCAGGCGATCGAGCCGGCCCAGCGCTTCGATCTCGTCCTTGTTGTCGCCCTTGATCTCATAGAACTTGTTCAACAACCGCGGGATCGCCGGCCGGCCGATCTCCTTGAGCCGCAGCCGCGACCGCATCGCCTGCCCACCCGGCGCGTCCATCGCGACCAGCTTGGCGATCTGATCGTCGATCTCATTGCGCAGCGGCTCCGGCGTGTCCTCGAGATGTCCGAGCGGGACGATCTCCGACTCCATGACCTTGACCTTCTGGCCATGGATCACGCGCTCGACCTCTTTCGCCTTGGGGATCTCCTTCAGCGGCGTCAGCGTCTCGCGCGGCGGCGGGAGCTTGGGGATCTTCAGGACCTCGAACCCGGTCACGCGGGCGTGCGGCGACTGCCAGACGAAGTCGACGCCGAGCTGCATGCGCGGGTCGTAGTGCTTGTACTTCTCGCGGTCGTCGGCGGCACCGCCGAGCACGACCCGGCCGCTCGATGCCGTCGCCATCCCCTCCTCCGGCAGCCGTCCGTCGTCGACCGTGAAATCGCGCAGCGCGACCGTCTCCTCCGCGGTGTACAGCTTCTCGAACACGGCGTCCTTGATCTTGTCCTGCACGTCGCTCGGCGCGGCGGCGAACGGCGTCGCGCTCTCGACGCCGAGCTGACGCTGCAGGCTCGCGAAGTCCATCAACGGCTCGGCGACGAAGCGGTCCTTCTGCTTGACGGCGTGCGCCCACTTGACGACCGACTGCACGCGCTCGTTGCCCATCCCGAGATCCGGCTTGCGGACGATCGGTGGCGGCGGCGGCGGCGGCTCACCACCGCTGTTGCCGATCGCGATGCCGATCCCGACGATCACGACGACGCCGAGGATCCCGCCCCAGATCATCGGCGCCGGCGACTTCGCCTTGATGCGCGCGCGTCCCGCTTTCGCGATGAACGACGCCTTGCATTGCGCGCACTTGATGGTCTGGCCGAGGTGTTCCTCGGGCAGCCGGTACTGTGCGCCACAGTGCGAGCACTGGATGCCGATCTTGCCATCGGCATCGGGACGGGGAGTGCGGCCGCGCGCCGATGCTTGACGGGCGCTGGACTTTCGCGCAGAAGGGGGACGTCGGTCAGCCACTCGCGGTCGCTTCCTCGGACAGGCGTTCGGGGCGGCGGGCGGCGCACGCTAATGGCCTGCGCGCCGGGGTGTCAACCACTTGGGCACGGCAGGCGATGAGCGCAGAGCAGCGGTTTCGGATGGCCAGCGAACACGCCCCGGCCGGGGATCAACCGGCTGCGATCGCGGCGTTGAGCGGCTGGCTGCGGGCCGGTGCCAAGGACACGACGCTGCTCGGTGTCACCGGATCGGGCAAGACCTACACGATCGCGCACGTCGTCGAGCAATTGCAGCGCCCCGCCCTCGTGTTGGCGCCGAACAAGACGCTCGCCGCACAGCTCTACAGCGAGTTCCGCGCGTTCTTCCCCGACAACGCGGTCGAGTACTTCGTCAGCTACTACGACTACTACCAGCCGGAGGCGTACGTCCCGACCAGCGACACGTACATCGAAAAGGACGCCTCGATCAATCCGACGATCGAGCGGATGCGCAACTCGGCGACGCGTTCGCTGATGGAGCGGCGCGACGTGCTGATCGTCGCGTCGATCTCCTGCATCTATGGCCTCGGCAGTCCGGAGTTCTACCGCGAGCTGTCGGTCCACATCGCGCGCGGCGGACGGCTCGAGCGCGACGCGCTGCTGCGCGCGCTGGCGACGATCCAGTACCGGCGCGACAACTACCAGTTCGCGCCGGGGCGGTTCCGCGTGCGCGGCGACGTGATCGAGATCTTCCCCGCCTACGAGAGCGAGCGCGCGATCCGCGTCGAGCTGTTCGGCGACGAAGTCGACGCGCTGCTGTCGATCGATCCGCTGCGCGGCGAGGTGCTCGGGGAGCTGGGTGAGATCACGATCTATCCGACGACGCACTACGTGACGCCGACCGAGCGCCTGGCGCACGCGTGCGACGCGATCGAGCAGGAGCTCGCGCAGCGGCTGCCGGAGTTGCGCGGCAAGGGGAAGCTGCTCGAAGCGCAGCGGCTCGAGCAGCGCACCAGGCACGACGTCGAGATGCTACGCGCGACCGGGGTCTGCCCGGGCATCGAGAACTACTCGCGCCACCTCGACGGCCGCGCGGCCGGGCAGCCGCCGGCGACGCTGCTGCACTACTTCCCCGACGACTGGATGCTGTTCGTCGACGAGAGCCACGTCACGATCCCGCAGGCCGGCGGCATGTATCTCGGCGATCGCAGTCGCAAGCAGACGCTGGTCGAGTTCGGCTTCCGCCTGCCGTCGGCGCTCGACAACCGCCCGCTGACGTTCGAGGAGTTCCGCACGCTGCAGAACCAGGTCGTGCACGTCTCGGCGACGCCAGGGGCCTGGGAGCTGCAGCAGAGCCAGGACCGGATCGCCGAGCTCGTCGTGCGGCCGACCGGGCTGGTCGATCCGCCCGTGGAGATCCGGCCGGCGCGCGGGCAGGTCGACGACCTGCTCGGCGCCGTGCGGGAGACGACCGCGGCCGGCTTCCGCAGCCTGGTCACGACGCTGACCAAGCGCAGCGCCGAGGAGCTGACCGATTACCTGCGCGACGTCGGAATCCGCGTCCGCTATCTGCATTCCGACATCGACAGCATCGAACGCGCTTTGTTGATCCGCGTTCTCCGGCTCGGCGCGTTAGACTGCCTGGTCGGGATCATCCTGCGGCGCGCAGGGCTGGACCTGCGGGTGGTCGCGCTGGTCGCGGTGCTGGATGCCGACCGCGAGGGGTACCTGCGCAGCCGGACCTCGTTGATCCAGACCTGCGGGCGCGCCGCGCGCAACGAGCACGGGCGCGTGATCCTGTATGCCGATCAGGAGACCGACTCGATCCGCGCCGCGATCGGGGAGATGGAACGGCGCCGCGAGAAGCAGCTCGCGTACAACGCGGCGCACGGCATCACACCGCGCACGATCGTGAAACCGGTCCGCGAGCTGCTGGAGCTCGAAGCCGACGAGCAGGAGCAGCCGGCGGCGCGCGGCCGCGGCCGCCGCGAGCGCGCTACGCCACGCGCGGAAGTGCGCGCGCCGCGGCGGTTCCAGACGCGGGAGGAGCTCCGTTCGCGGCTGGAGACGTTGCGCGAGCGGATGTTTGCGGCGGCGCGCGATCTCGACTTCGAGCGCGCCGCGCAACTGCGCGACGAGATCTGGCGGTTGGAGAAGGCCGAGCTGGAGCTGTAGGCCGCCTGAGGGATCGGTCAGGTTTGCCGCCCGAGCAGCGTCGCCAGTCCCTGCGCGCGGACCCGTTGCACGACCTGGCCGAGCCGGCCGAGCGCGCGCTGGAACCGCATCCGCGCTGCATCCGGCTGGATCCCGAGCTCGGCTCCGATCGCCGTGAACTCCCAGCCTTCGTACTGCCGTAGTCGGATCACCTCACGGTCCTCCTCGTCGAGCAGCTCCATGCCGAGCTGCAGCCAGCCGGCATGTTCACTTCGGGCCGCCGCCTGGCTGGGGCTGGTCGCGCTCGCAGTCAGGTCGAGCGGGGCGTGCTCTTCGTGCAGCCGTTGTTCGCGGCGGACGTCGCGTCGCTGGCGCTGCATGCCGCGCAGCTTCATCCGCAGGATGTTCTCGACCATCCGCGCGAGCAGGGCGCGGAACTGCTCGCGGTCGGCGAGCAGGAACCGCGGCCCACTGCGCAAGGCCTGCAGCATCGCTTCCTGCAGCACATCGTCCGATTCGACGTGCGGGCGCAACAGCGGCCCGAGCCGCCGCCGCACGACGCCGCGGATCCAGGTCTCGTCGCGGTGGACCAGATCGGCCAAGGCCTGCCCATCGCCGGCGTGCCAGCGCCGGAGCAGCACCAGGGTCTCGTTCGGGTCATCCATCCGCGGGTTTGGATCCTAGCCAGTGCGTCGGTGCTGCCGGCAGGTCGCGGGCGGGCCATGCGCCGGACCCGCCCGCTCGAGGATCCCGGTGACGTTGGCGACGGCGACGAACCCCGGCGGCTGCCAAGCAGAGCGCTGTCCTAGACTCTCGACCGTGCATCCCGCGGTCGCCGAGCAAGTCGCGCGCTTTCCGGATTCTCCCGGCATCTACGTGTTCACGGATGCCGCGGGACGCGCGCTGTACGTCGGCAAGGCCGCCAACCTGCGCGCGCGCGTCCGCTCGTACCTGAAGCCGGGCGGCGACGGCCGCTACCTGCTGCGGTTCCTCGAGCAGCGCGCCGCCGCGGTCGAGTTCGTCGCGACGCGCACCGAAGCGGAAGCGCTGCTGCTCGAGAACACGGTCATCAAGAAGCGGAAGCCGCTGTGCAACATCCGCCTGAAGGACGACAAGGCGTTCCTGCTGCTGCGGATCGATCCGACAGAGCCGTGGCCGTGGTTCCGGCTGGTGCGGCGGCGCCGTGACGACGGGGCGAGGTACTTCGGTCCGTACGCATCGGCGAAGGCGGTGCGCCGCACGCTCCGGTTGCTGCACAAGGTCGTCCCGCTGCGCGACTGCACCGACACCGTGTTCCGCAACCGCAGCCGGCCCTGCCTCAAACACCAGATCGGCCGCTGCCCGGCGCCCTGCGTCGGCCTGATCGACCGCGACACGTATCTGCGGCAGATCGACCGCGCCTGTGCGATCCTGGCCGGGCGGAGGCAGGGGCTGCGGCGCGAGCTGCAACAACAGATGCAGCAGGCGGCCGAGGCGCTGCAGTTCGAACGGGCGCAGGTGTTGAAGGAGCAGCTCGCCGCACTCGGGCACGTCGCCGAGCCGCAGAGCGTCGTCGGTGCCGGCGAAGCGGACCAGGATGCGTTCGGCCTGCACCGCGTCGGCAGCGAGGTCGTCGCGGTCGTGTTGGCGTTCCGCGACGGACAGCTGGAGAGCAGCCGGCGGTTCGAGCTGCGCAGCGAGCTGCCGGACGAGCTGCTGCTCGGCGAGCTGCTGCAGCGCTACTACGAGGGAGACCAGTACCTGCCGCCGCGCGTGCTCGTCCCCGGTCCGGTCGCCGACCAGGACCTGCTCGAGGCGTGGCTCGCCGGACGCCGCGGCAGCCGGGTCGCCATCCTGCAGCCGGTGCGCGGGCTGCGGCGCCGCGAGCTCGAGATGGCGACCGAGAACGCACGTCTGGTCGACGCGATGCAGGCGGACGAGGCGCAGCGCGGCGCGATGCTGGTGCAGGCGGTCGCCGACCGACTCGGCCTCGCCACACCCCCGGACCGGATCCACGGCCTCGATGTTTCGACGACGCAGGGGAAGGGTACGGTCGCCTCGCGGGTCTGCTTCGTCGGCGGCCGGCCGGACAAGGCCGGCTACCGGCGGTTCCGGATCCAGGGGGACGCTGCGCGCGACGACTTCCATGCGCTCGCCGAAGCGGTGCGCCGCAGCCTCTCGCTGTGCCTGCAGAGCGACGGCGACGACGAGCTGCCGGACCTCCTGCTGATCGACGGCGGCCGGGGCCAGCTCAGCGCAGCCACCACCGCCGTCGACGAGCTCGCGCTGTCGGACGAAGTCGCCCTCGCCGCCCTGGCAAAGAGCCGCGTGCTCGGCCGCGGGCCGGCGCGCCGGACCAGCGACGAGCGCGTCTTCCTGCCGGGCGCGCGTGAGCCGATCCCGTTGCTGCCCGGCGCCGCCGAAACGCGGCTGCTGGCCGGCGTGCGCGACGAAGCGCATCGCTTCGCCGTCACCTACCACCGCAAGGTGCGCGGCAGTCTGGCGAGTGAGCTCGATGCGATCCGCGGCGTCGGGCCGGAGCGGCGGCGGAAACTGCTGCGGCACTTCGGGAGTCTGAGCGCGGTGCGCGCGGCGACGGTGGAGGAGATCGCGGCGGTGCCGGGGATGCCACGAAGGGTTGCCGAACAGATCCATGAGCAGCTCGCCGGTCGTGAGTGAATGCTCGCCGCGACTGGCTAGCTCGCCGCGCCTACGGCGCGTCTCGCCGGAAGGCCGCTCGCCGCGACTTCGTCGCGGCTCGCTGGGAGCGCAGGCGGAGGCGGAGGCGGGACCCGGTCGGGAACCGGACACCGGCACCGGGTCGGAATGCGCAGGCGGATCGTCAGGGCTGTCGCTGCAGGATCGCTGCGCCCGAGTCGACGTAGGCGTGGTCGCCACGGCTCCGATTCAGATCCCGATCCCGTCTCCCGATCCCGTCTCCCGATCCCGCCCGAACCCGATCACGGTCCCGGTCCCGTCCGAACCGGATCCCCAACCCGATCCCGCTCAACTGTCCTTCGCCAACAGGTTCTCCTCGTCCGACGTGCGGCGATCATGATCCACCTGCTGCTCGATCTGCCGTTCGGGCTCGACGTCGGCGGTGGCGGCTTCGGTGTGCGCGGTGCGTTGCGGTGCGGGCTCGGTGGTGGGTTCGGGGCCGGCGCGGCGGAGTTCGACGCGGAACTGCGGGACCGGCATCTCCATGCCGTGCTCGTCCATCGACAGCTTGATCAGGCGGACGGCTTCGCTCTTGACCTTGCCGTAGTCGCAGCTGCGCTGGTCGACCCAGCCGAAGAAGCGCACGGCGACGTTCGAGTCACCGAGGGCTTCGACGCGCGCGAATGGTTGCGGCTCGTTGGCGACGCCGGCGAGGCGTTGCAGTACGGCGAGGCCGTGGCGCATCGCGTCCTGCAGGTCGACCTCCATGCCGAGGCCGACGGCGACGTCGAAGCGCCGCAGCGGCGCGCGCGTGTAGTTGACGAGCCGGCTCTTGAACACGGTGGAGTTGGGCAGGATCAGATGGTTGCCGTCGGGAGTCAGCAGCACGGTGTCGCGCATCGTCATGCGGACCACGGTGCCGAGGTTGCCGTCGATCTCGACGAGGTCGTCGTTCCGGAACGGCTGCCGCACGCTCAGGATGATGCTGGCGATGTAGTTCTCGGCGATGTCGCGGAACGCGAAGCCGAGCGCGATGCCGACCACGCCGGCGGTGCCGAGCACGGCGCCGACCAAGGTCGTCGCGCCGAGGATCTCGAGCGCGAGGAACAGCCCGAGCAGGAACAGGCCGGTGCGCACGAGCTGGCGGTAGATCCCCTGCAGCAGCCGGTTGCGCGTCAGCCGTGCGTATGGCCGATCGAGGCGCGCCAGCAGGCGCCCGACCCACCACAGCGCGAGGAACACGAGTGAGGCGACCACCAACAGTGGCAGGAACAGCACGGCGTCCTGCACGAAGCCGAGGATCCGCTCCAGCGTCGGCAGGATGCGCTCTTGCAGGTCGACGGTCTCTTCGAGTTCGTTGCTGACGTAGACCACGCCCTCGACGTTCCTGGCGAGTTCCTCCGCCTTCGCCTTGCTGCCGGCGTCCCGCGCGCGACCGCGCAGTTCGACGACGCCGGCCACGACGTCCACCTCGACCCGGGCGAGATCGTCGAGGCGTGCGAACATGCGCCGGATCGTTTCGGCGATGCGCTGGTCGCGCTCGGTCGCGCCACTCGCATCCGCCGCCGCGCCCGGTTGCTCGGGCTCGGTGAGCGCTGCCAACTCGGTCAGGTTCTCGACGTACAGGACACCGGGGATCGCGCGCGCGAGGCGGTCGGCCGCTTCGCGCGCGACCAGCGTCGGCGCCTGCCCGGTCAGCTCGACGACGCCGTGGCGGACGGACAGCCGGAGCTGGCGGAAGGCGTGGATCTCGCCGAACGCGGCGCGCAACCGCTGCTCGATCGCGCGATCCTCGGCCGACGGTTCGCTGGTCGGGGCTTGCGGCTCACGCTGCGTCTGTGGTTGCTCCGGCGCCTGCGGCTGCGTGCGCGGCTCCTGCTGCGCACCCAGCGATGCCGTCGGCACCAGCAGCAGGCAGCAGAGCAGTCCGGCGCGGCGGAGCATGCGCCACAGCGCGCAAATGCCATGCCTTCGCCCGCGCGCTGCCGTGCCGCCGGTGGCTGCTCAGCGCCGCGGGTGGAACTGCTCGTGCACGCGCCGCAGCCGCGCGTCGCTGACGTGCGTGTAGATCTGCGTCGTCGCCAGCGAGGCATGGCCGAGCAACTCCTGCACGACGCGCAGGTCGGCACCGCCGGTCACCAGATGGGTCGCGAACGAGTGGCGCAGCTTGTGCGGCGAGCAGGCGATGCGGATCCCGGCGCGGCGCGCCGCCGCGGCGACGATCTGGAACAGCCGCACGCGCTCGAGCGGACGGCCGGTGCGCGACAGGAACAGCGCGTCGGCCGGCACCCGCGCGCGCGCCGCGCAGAGCGGACGCGCTTGCGCGAGCCAGCGCACCAACAGCGACAGTGCCCGCTCCGACAGCGGGACGATGCGCTCCTTGTCCCCCTTGCCGCGCACCCGCAGCAGCCGGTGCTCGGCGACCAGATCGCCGATGCGCAACCCGGCGACCTCGCTGACGCGGCAACCGGCGGCGTACAGTACGTGCAGGATCGCGCTGTTGCGCAGGCCGAGCGGCGTGTCGTCCGGTTCGGCCGCGAGCAGGGCTTCGATGTTGCGCGGTGACAGCACGCGCGGGAGCTTCTGCTCGAGCCGCGCCCCGAGCAGACCTTCGGTCGGGTCGGTCGCGACGTGGCCTTCCGCCGTCGCGAACCGGAACAGCCCGCGGATCGCAGCGATCGCGCGCGCGACCGAAGCCGGCGCATGCGTGCGGCGCAACTCACCGAGGTGGCGCTGGATCTCCGCCCGATCCGGCAACTGTTCCCGTCCGGTGAGCAACCGCGAGAGGTCCCGGCGGTACGCCGCAACGCTGTGCCGCGACAGTTGCAGCTCGGCGCCGAGGTAGACGAGGAAGTCGGCCAGGACCGTCCGCGCGGTGGCCATCGAGTGCGGGAGCTTGCGCTCCCGATGCAACTCCCGCAACCGGTCGGGGCCGCCTTGACCCTTCATCAGGGCATTCTTATGGTCCGCGCCCCTTTCGCGGCACGCTCCCGTCCGCGGAAGGGAATCGGTCAGGAGCTGTGGCGGCCCGACGTTGCGGGAGGCCGATGCCGACCTGGCCCACAGACCTCGAGCAAGTCGTTCCCCAATGCCCAAGCCGACGAAGACTGAACTTGCCAAGTACCGCAAGCTGCTCGTGCACCAGCTCGGACTCCTCAGCGGAGACGTCGGTTCGATGCGAGAAGAGGCGCTGCGTGCCTCCGACCAGGATGCATCGGTCGACCACCTCGCCGACCAGGGCAGCGACAACTACGACCAGGGTTTCCTGCTCGGGCTGATCGAGAACGAGGAGGAGACGATGCAGATGATCGAGGAGGCGATCAGCCGCATCGATGGCAAGGGCGAGCACGAGTTCGGTCTCTGCCCGGTCTGCGCCGAGCAGAACGAGGAACCGCCGGGCAAGAAGCCGGCCAAGACCGCCAAGAAGGTGACCAAGAAGGCGGATCCGTACATCTCGAAGGACCGCCTCGAGTACCTGCCGTGGGCGCGCTACTGCGTCCGGCATCAGGAAGAGCACGAGCGCAGCCGCGAGATCGCCTGATGGCGGTGGCGGGGACGCTGACCGCAACCCCGTCCCAGGGCTGGTCGCTGGCGCGGCCGTGGTTCTGGGCGCCGATCGTCCCGCTGGTCGCGCTCGATCTGTGGAGCAAGGCCTGGGTGTTCGACTACGTGCCGCAGCACGGTGAGGTGCTGGGCGGCGCGCGACCGGAGGTCGTGGTCTGGAGCGGACCGGTCAGCTTCCACCTCGTGACCACCTGGAACACCGGGACGATCTGGGGCCTGTTCCAGTCGTTCACCGCGGGACTGATCGCGCTGCGGTTCGTCGCGATCCTCGTGATCCTGTACATCGCGCTGCGCCGCCTGCCGGCAACACGCCGGATCGAGCAGTTCCTGCTCGGGCTGGTGATGGCCGGTGCGATCGGGAACCTCTACGACAACCTGACCGAGCCGCGCGGCGGCGTGCGGGACTTCCTGCTGTTCTTCGTCGGCACACCGCAGGACCGCACGACGTTCCCGGCCTTCAACGTGGCCGATTCGTGCATCAGCATCGGCGCGATCACGCTGTTCGTGCTGCTGCTGCTGCACGACCTGCGGCAGAAGAAGGCGCCGCCGGCCCAGCCCTGACCGCGGCTTGGCCCCGGCGGGATCGGCGACGTAAGATCCTGTCCGCCGCGGAGTATCGATCGTTGCTGCAGACCCAGGTCGGATCGCTGATCCTCGCCAACCCGATCATGAGTGCGTCCGGCACGTTCGGGTCCGGGTGGGAAGGACGCACGTTCGGGGATCTGTCGCAACTCGGCGCGCTGGTCTCCAAGACCGTCACGGTCAAGCCGCGGCCCGGCAATCCGCCGCCGCGGATCCTCGAGACGCCGGCGGGGATGTTGAACTCGATCGGCCTCGAGAACCGCGGCGCCGACTACTTCCTGGCCGAGACCCTGCCGCGGATGCAGACGCTCGGACCGAAGGTCATCGTCAACATCGGCGGCGAGTCGGTCGGCGAGTTCGTCGAACTGGCGGAACGGTTCAGCGCTGCCGGAGTCGACGCGCTGGAAGTGAACCTCTCCTGTCCGAACGTGCAGGAAGGGCGGCTGTTGTTCTCGTCCGACGCCGCGAATGCCGAGCAGGCGATCCGCGCGGTCCGTGCCGTGACGCGGCTGCCGCTGCTCGCGAAGCTGTCGCCGAACGTGACGCGGATCGGGGAGATCGCCCGCGCGGTCGAGGCGGGCGGCGCCGATGCGATCACGGCGATCAACACGCTGATCGGGATGGCGGTCGACTGGCGCAAGCGCGCGCCGGTGCTCGGGAGCACGACCGGCGGTCTGTCCGGGCCGGCGATCAAGCCGGTCGCGCTGCGGATGGTGCACGAGGTGCGGCAGGCGGTCCGGATCCCGATCGTCGGCGTCGGCGGGATCGCGAGCGCGACCGATGTGCTCGAGTTCCTGGTCACCGGCGCGTCGGCCGTGCAGGTCGGCACCTGGCAGTTCGTGGACCCGGCGGCGATGCCGCGGCTGCTCGAGGAGTTGCAGGCGCTGCTGGCCGCCGAGCAGTTGAGCGTGCGCGAGCTGGTCGGCACGTTGCGGCTGCCGGGCGCTGCGGTGCCGCATGCCGGCGGTGCGCGTGCGAACCCCCCGGTGGAGGGTGCCGCGCGCCGATGAAGCTCGCTGGCATCACCCGCGGCCTGGTCGCCAAGGCCGTCGCGATCTACCTCGACCTGGCCTACGGCGGCGGCAAGCCGCGCCGGATGCCGAGCCTCGATCTGCCGGACGACGCGGCAGCGGAGCAGGTGCTGGCACAGTTCCAGCGCGAGCGGATCGAAGACTTCCCCGGGCATGCCTGCACGCGCTACACGATGCGGCTGGGCAACCGGAACTATCCGTTCATGAAGCTCCTGCTGCAGGAGCACCTGGTCGCCGGTGAGTACTACTTCGGCGTCGACACGCACGACGAGATGGAGATCCGGCCGGACTTCCCGGACTACGACGCCTGGATGGCGGTGCGCCGGTTCAACACGAACCTGAAGCAGCGGATCGAGGCGCAGTTCGCGGCCGAGGGCGTGCCGACGGCCGCCTCGCTGCACGAGATCGCGTGCCAGCGCATCGGGCCGGCCGGCCCGGCCGGCGACGCGCGCAAGATCCTCGTCATCGACGACGAGGTGCATCTGGCGGCGACCGTCGAGTCGCTGCTGCAGGCACAGGGCTACGTCGTGCGCAAGGCGCATGATGGACCGAGCGGCCTCGCGGCGGCGGCGGCCGAGCTGCCGGACCTGATCCTGCTCGACTACGAGCTGCCAGAGATGGACGGGCTCGAAGTCATCGCGGCGTTGCGCGCCAATCCAGTCACGCACGACATCCCGGTGCTGCTGACGACTGCCAGCCGGATCCAACTCGAGGACGTGCGCCGTGCCGATGGCTTCCTGGCCAAGCCGTTCCAGGAGGAATTGCTGTATCAGGTTGTGCGGCGGCTGCTGACCGCCGAAAAGGGTGGGCGTCGCTGATGACCGACCGCCCGCACAGCCCCGCCACGAGCTCCGGCCGCACCGCCGCGGTGCTCGCATCGCTGTTGTGGCTGGTGCTGGTCGGGATGCCGACGTCCGGCGAGCTGCGCGCGCCATCGGTCGCCGGCGCGGAGATCGCGCTGGCAGTGCTCACTTCGCGCACCGAACCGGTGACGCCGCCGCGGGCGCGTGCGGCGCCCGCGCGCGCCGTCGCCGCGGTCTCCGACTACCGTGCCCCGGCGCACCTGCTGCGCCGCTGCGCCGCCGAACCGCGCGCGCCGGATCCGAGCTGAGGGCCCGCCCCCCGTACGCGGGGGTGCACCGGCGCGCCGCACGGCGCAGCCTCCGACCCGGCTGCTGGTTCTGACTCTGGTGATCCGCCGCGTGCGGATCAGGATCCGATTCCGATGAAGTTCGACTTCGGCGCCTTGCCCGCCCGTCTCGGCAAGTCCCTGCAGAAGCTGTTCGGCTCCGCCAACCAACGCGCGTTGGCCGCCTACGACCCGCTGGTCCGCCAGGTCGCGGGCCTCGCCGAGATGGCGGAGGCGCTCGATCAGGAGGGCGTGCGCGCGCGCGTCGTGCACTGGAAGGACAAGGTGCGCAACGGGAATGCGCTGCTCGAAGACGCGATGCCGGAGATGTTCGCGCTGACGCGCGTCGCCGCGCAGCGCACGATCGGGCTCCGGCACTTCGACTGCCAGATCATCGGCGGCGCCGTGCTGCACCAGGGCAAGATCGCCGAGATGGCGACCGGCGAGGGCAAGACGCTGGTGGCGACGCTGCCGGCCGCGCTGAACGCGCTGACCGGCCGCGGCGTCTACATCGTCACGGTCAACGACTACCTCGCCCGCCGCGACCGCGACTGGATGGCGCCGGTCTACGAGTACCTCGGCCTGACCGTCGGCGCCATCCAGTCGCACATGATGCCGCAGGAGCGGCAGGCCCAGTACGCCTGCGACATCACGTATGGCACCAACAGCGAGTTCGGCTTCGACTACCTGCGCGACAACATGAAGTGGCGCGCCGAGGACCAGGTGCAGAAGAACCTGCACT
>CAZABP010000042.1:0-24613 GCA_964483245.1 uncultured candidatus Brocadiaceae bacterium
GCTACGCGGCCGAACTACGCTCCTGCGGCACCCACAGGAACGTCAGGAGCGCCCGAAAACGGGCGTGGCATCCGCCACGCCCGTCGATCTTGCGCAGAAGCTGAGTGGATCAGTCCAGGCGCAGCAGGTCGCGGATCTTGTGCAGCGTGATGATCTCGCAGCCGAGGAACTGGATGTCCTTGTACTCCGGGGTCTCCGTCACGCTGATGAACCCGTCGCCGGTCTCGTTGATCGAGTCCTGGCCGATGATCGCGAGGTCGACGCCCGGCATCGGCTTGTCGTAGACCTTGTTGCCGAGCTGCTCGAGCTGCATCTTCACGACCTCTTTGGTCAGCGGATAGCTGAAGCGCCCGATCAGCACGATGTTGCGGCGGACGTTCGGCGAGTAGAGGTCGTTGAACAGCTGGTCGCCCTTCGCGACCGGGTCGAATGGATCCGCCAGCTCGCTGATCTCGATCTCGGAGCGGTCCTGCTGGATGCGGACGACCTTGCCGACCGCCTTCTGCTCGCCCTTGTTGTTCCGGATCCGGAAGACCGTGCCCGGCTGCAGCATGTCCTTGCGGCCGAGGTCGATCCAGGCGAGGCCGGCTGCCTGCGAGGAGGAGATGACCGAGCCGTCGGCGACGTCCGGCGGGTTGATCAGCTTCAGGCGCTGCGTGACGGCCGAGTTCTGCGCCGTCAGCCGGTCCTTTTCCTTGCGGACTTCGAGCATCTGCGCGGTGTGCGCGGCCTGCGCGTTCTGCAGCTCCTCGCGGCGCGTGCGCACCTCGTTCTGCAGGCTCAGCGTGACGTTGTCCTTCTCGCGGAACGTGCTCTCGATGAACGAGCGCAGCTCGGAGTGCTCGTTGGTCAGGCGCGTGACCTGGGCCTGGTTCTCGGCCGTCAGCTTGTCGAGCTGCGAGCGCAGGGTCTGCGACTCGTTCAACGCCGCCGTGCGCTGCCCTTCGAGCGCCGTGATCTGGCCCTTCGCCTTGTCGAACTCCGACTTGGCGTAGCTCAGGACCTTGTCGACGGTGCCGCGCTGCGAGTCCGGGACGTTCAGGTCCGCACCGAACGAGCTCAGCAGCTCCTTCAGCTTCGGTGCCGACGGGACGTTCTCCAGCGCTGCCGGCTGGTGCCCGATCGCCTGCGCGTAGTCGAACCCGGTCTTCCCCTCGTAGGTGCCGGCGTCGGTGACGACCGTGCCGAGCTCTTCGACCAGGTGCTTGTAGATCAGCGTCTCACCCCTGGCCTGGTTCTTCTCCTGCTCGAGTTGGGCGACCCGCTGCTCCATGGCGGTCACCTGCCCGAGTTGCACATAGCCGAAGCCGAGTGCGCCCAGGAAGAGGACCAGCATGAGCAGGAAGAACATGATGTTCACGTGCGCTGCGCCACGCTGACGAGAATGCATCGGACGAATGCTCCTGATACGGGGAAGTCGGAAACGGTCGGCGCCGCAGCGCCGCGGGGCGAAGGGGGTCGGGGCACCCCCGTCTGATTCCGCCTGGGGGCCGAAATCCGGTTGCGACAACCAGTTCGGAAGGCGACAGGGGCGCGGGATACTAAGAGTCGGCCGAGCAAAGGGTCAAGCGTGCCAGCGAGACCGGATGCTTGGAGACCGCAGGAGTCTAGCCCACGATGTGGGCCCCGGCGGGTGACGTATGTGCGTCGCACTGCGCCGGTTGCCGCGATGCCTGCGCAGTTCGCTCCGGATCCACCCATTGCCATCGGCCTCCTGGGCGGCATCGCCTCCGGCAAGTCGACGGTCGCCCGCGTGTTCGCCGAGCACGGGCTCGAGCTGCTCGATGCCGACGCCGAGGCACGCGCGGTCACGGCGAACCCGGAAGTGCTGGCAGCGATCGCGGCGCGGTTCGGCGCCACGGTCCTCACGGGGGACGGCCGGCTCGACCGGGAACAGCTCGCGCGGATCGTGTTCGCCGACCCCCAGGCGCGGCGCGACCTCGAGGAGCTGACCCACCCGCCGATCCGGGCGGCCCTGCTCGCGCGGCTCGACCAGGCCCGCGCGGCTGGGCATTCGGTCCTGCTGGATGTCCCGCTGCTGCTCGAGGGCGGGCTGATCGAGCGCTGCGACGTCGCCGTATTCGTCGCTGCCAGCGAATCCACGCGGCTCGCGCGGGCGCGGGCACGCGGTTGGGACGACGGCGAGTTGCACCGCCGCGAGGCAAATCAGGCACCGCTGGACGTGAAGCGCGCCCGCTGCCGCTATAGCATCGACAACGATCTGCCGCTGCCGGCCGTGAAAGCCCAGGTGGCGTCCATCCTGGAGGACCTGCAGCGGCAGCGCTGACTCGACGGCTGGTCAGCCGGCATCCCGGCCCGGCCGCAACTCTGCCCCATGTCCACGCAACCTCTTCCCGAGGGCCGGCGCCCTGCTGCGCACAGCCGGCCCATCAGCCGGGATCCGGATCCGGAGCGCGTTGCGCCCCAGATCCGCAACCTCGACGAGCACGCGCGCAACGAGATCTACGAGGCCGCGAAGCGGCCGGACGACCTGATCCCGCGCCTGCAGCAGATGCCGATGGCGGAGTTGCTGGACCTCGCCGCCACCGAGGGGGTCGAGGCGACACCAGGTCTCGCGCGTCAGGAGCTGATCTTCCAGATCCTGCGCCGGCGCGTGACCAACAGCGGCCTCGGCTGGGCCGAAGGGGTGCTGGACGTGCACGCCGAAGGGTTCGGCTTCCTGCGCAGCCGGCGCTACTCGTACGCCGCCGGACCGGACGACATCTATGTCAGCCCGAGCCAGATCCGCCGGTTGAACCTGAAGCCGGGCCATCAGATCGCCGGCCCGGTACGGCCGCCGAAGGACGGTGAGAAGTACTTCGCGCTGCTGCACGTCGAGGCGGTCAACGGCGCAACGATCGGGGATCTGCGCAAGCGGATCCCGTTCAACGACCTGACGCCGCTGCTGCCCGCCTCGCGGCTGCGCCTCGCCTCGCCCGGGTGCGCACCGGACGTGCGACTGCTCGACCTGCTCGTGCCGATCGGCAAGGGCCAGCGCGTGCTGCTGCAGACGCCGCTGCTGACCGGGCGCAACCGGCTGCTCGCGCATGTCGCGCAGGGGCTGCTGACCAACCACCCGGAGCTGTACGTGATCGTGCTGCTCGTCGACGCGCGGCCGGAAGAGGTGCCGGAGTTCGCGCGCGCGACCGGGCCCGACCATCGCCGTGAAATCGCGGCGTCGACATTCGACGAACCGCCGGCGCGGCACGTCGCGCTGGCCGAGCTGGTCGCCGAGCGCGCGTGCCGGATGGTCGAGGCAGGGCGCGACGTCGTGCTGCTGGTCGATTCGCTGACCGCGTTGACGCGCGCCTACAACGTCGAGCTGCCGCACTCCGGCAAGATCCTGAGTGCCGGCCTCGACGCGGCCGCGATCGTCAAGCCGAAGCGGCTGTTCGGCGCCGCACGCCGCACCGAGGAGGGCGGCTCGCTGACCGTGTTTGCCACCGTGCTGACCGACACCGACTCGCGGGTCAACGACGTCATCGCCGAGGAATTCCGCGGCAAGGCGAACTGCGAGATCGTGTTGGATCCACATCTCGCGGAGCTGCACTTCCTGTTGCCGGTCGACATCGCGCGCACGGCGACGCGGCTCGAAGACAACCTGCTGCCGCCGGACGAGCTGGCGAAGCTGCGCACGCTGCGGCGCAGGCTCGATCGGTTGGATGCGGCAGCGGGCCTCGAGGAGCTGCTGCGCCTGGTCGGCGCCAGCGCGACGAACGAGGAGCTGCTGGCGAAGCTGGACGCCGGCGGCTGAGCTACACCAGCGCGTCCGGCAGGCGCCGCGCGGTCAATGCCGGGAACCATGCGCACGTATCTGGAAGCGCTGGCGAACGCCCGCGCCTACGACGCGGTCGCCGCGTGGCGCACGGCCGATGACCCGGCCCTGCGGGCGCGCGCCGCGGCGATCCTCGACGCCAGGTGATCGCCCCCGGCACGGCGGCGCCGCGTGCGTCCTGCACGAGGGACCGCCGCCGCGATCAGGCCGGAAAGTCCTCCGGCGGCGCGTACGGGTCCGCGCGGAAGTACGCGAGATGCAGCCGCCACTCCCCGCGGCGCCACAGGTGGCGGATCCGGCGTGCGTCGGTGACGCGCGGCGGCGGCAGCGCACCGCCGGGCTGCACGCGCGCATAGTCCGCGAGCAACTGCGCCGCCGCCTGCTCGGCGGTCCACGGATCCGGCTCTGCGGGACGCAGCGCAGCCAGCCGCGGATCGGCGAGCAACCGCGCGAGATCGGCGGCGTCGCCGGCGCGGAACCGCAGCCCGGTGCCATCCGGAATCCGCTCCGCATATGAGGGCAGATCCGCGGCGAGCACCGGCCAGCCGAAGCACGCCGCCTCGTCGAGCGTCAAGCCGTACGACTCGTGGCAGACCGACGGGAACACGGCGAAGTCCGCCTCGCAGCGCGCGAGGTCTTCGTGCGTGAAACGGCCGTGGAACCGGACGGCGAGACCTTGTGCCTGCTGGCGCAACTGCTCGCCGTAGGCGGGATCGGCGATCCCGCCGAACAGGTCCAGCGTGACGCCGGAATCCGGGCCGAGGCGGCGCAGCGCGTCGAGCAGGACGTGCGTGCCCTTCGCCGGATAGATCGAGCCCCAGCTGACGAGCCGGCGCCCCGGCTGTGCGGGCCGGACCGCGCGCGGCGGGACCGCCAGCAGCGGCGGCCGGCTGACGGCGATCGGTGCGACCGGCTCCGGCAGGAACTGCGCCACGGCGTCGGCATGGGAGCGCGACACGGCATACAACAGGTGCGCCGCGCGGAGCTCGTCGAGGAAGTCGTCGCGGTGCAGTGCAAACGCCTCGGCACGCTCGGTCTCGTTCATGAACGGCAGCGCCGGCGGGGCCTGCACGCGGTCCTCGCCGACCATCCGGATCGGCCGCGCGAGCACGCTGTAGTAGTCGTGCAGCGTGATCGCAACACGCGCGCCGGCAGCGCGCGCGAGCCGCGCCAGATCGCTCGACAGCCGGATCCAGTGGTGCACGTGGACGACGTCGGGACGCTCGCGTGCGAGCAGCGCTGCGAACGCTGCGCTCGCCTCCGGCGACCAGGCCTTGTACCAATCCTCGTAGTACAGATCCGAGCGGTGCAGCCGCAGCAGGCGCAGGCCCGGCAGCTCGACCGGTTCCAGCTCGGGACTCGCCGCCGGTTGCAGCGCGCCGGCGACGATCAACAGCTCGTGCCCGGCCCGCTGCATCGCGTGCGACAGCGCCTGGACCGTGCGCTCGGTGCCCCCGTGCGTCTCCGGCGCGAACGCGTGCAGCGCGCAGAGGATCTTCACGCCGGCACCGTAGCCGGGCGCCGCGAGCGGCGCAGCCATCGTTCGACGTCGGCCGGGCCGAGTGGTGTGCCGCGTAGCCCGCGCAGCAGGCCGGCGAGCTTCGCCAGCGCAGCACGTGGATGCGCGAGGAACGCGAGCGGCCACAGGCCGAGATCGCACACCGCCAGTCCCAACCACAGCGACGCCGTCCCGTGCCGCCGCAGGTAACGCACGCTGTTGGCGGCGCAGAAGTACTTCCGCAGCGGCGTGACCCCGCCGCCGGAAGCGGTACTCGGCGCATGCACGACGCGCACCCACGGCAGCCAGACGATCTTGCGCGCGTGCGCGCGCAGCTTGGCGCCGAGGTCGGCGTCCTCCCAGTACATGAAGTACTGCTCGTCCAGGTCCCCGATCGCGGCGAGGTCGGCGAGCCGGTACAGCGCGCATGCCCCCGGCACGAAGTCGACGGCTTCCGGTCCGTGCGTGACCGGGTGCGGCGGGGCACCCTGGTGGCGCAACCGCGCCAGGTTCGGGGCGAACGTGACATCCGCCCCCTCGCTCCACACCGTCCCGTCCGGCTGCAGCATCGTCGGCGCGACGGCCGCGACCGACGGATCGTGTGCCAGTACGTCGACCAGCGGGCGCAGGAAGCCGGCCGGCAGCCGCACGTCCGGGTTCAGCAGCAGCGCGTATTCGCAGCCGCGCGCGCGCGCCCAGCGCAGGCCGTGGTTGACCGCCGCGCAGTAGCCGAGGTTCGCGGCGAATGCATGGAACTCACCGCGACCGGCCACGGCCGCGCGCAGCGTCCCCTCGCTGCCATCCTGCGAACCGTTGTCGAGCAGCAGCAGCGCGAGCTCCGGCTCCGCCGCGAGATCCGCGATGCACTGCAGCGTCGCCTGCGGCGTGCGGAAGTTCAGCAGGATCGCCGCGACGCGCTCAGCCACGGGCCCACCGCGCGAGCTGCCAGTTCCAGCGGAAGCAGCGGTCCAGCACGCGCCGCACGCCGGCCGCGAGGCCGCGCTCGGCGAGGCCCGGGTTGGTCGTCAGCGGGGCCGCGACGAACAGCTCGCGATCCGCGACGACGCGAGCGTGCTGCCGCGCGCGCCGGCGCCGCAACGCGGCCCGCAACAGCGTCAGGCGCGACAGCTTGCCGCGGATCCAGGGCAGCGCGTGCCCGTGCGCGAGCGCGAACAGGAAGTGCACGAGTTCGTACAGCGCATGGCTCGGCAGCGTGACGAGCAGCGTGCGCCAGCGCGCAGTCGTCAGCAGCACGAGCATCCGGTTGCGGCTGTGGTAGTAGGCGCGCCGGGCCGGGAACGCGGCGCCCTCGCCGCGCATCGACAGGCCCTGCGTACCGCCGCGATGGCGCACGATCGCATCCGCCGCGAGCCGGATCTCGTGGCCGCGCAAGCGCAGGCCGAGCGCGAACTCGGTGTCCTCGAAGAAGAAGAACAGCTCTTCGAAGAACCCTCCGGCAGCGAGACACGCACCGCGGTCGACCAGCATGCACAGCGAGACGGCGCCCCCCACCGGTCCGGCCGGCGCCGTCGCCTCCACGCGGGGCCGGAAGAAGTTGCGCAGCACCAGCAGGCCGAGGAAGTGCACGTCCGCCGCGTCGTAGTGGACGACGTCCGGCCGCTCGGCGAGCACGCTGCGCGCCTGCACGATCGCCGTGCGCGCGCCGCCGGCGTCCCTCGAGCGCAGCAACGCCGCCAGCGCACCCGGCTCCAGCACGACGTCGTTGTCGACCAGCAGCAGCAGCTCGTGCCGCGCCTGCGCCAGCGCGACGTTGCGGGCGAGTCCCGGCCCGCCGTTGCGGCCGGTGTCCACGATCCGCACCGACGGGAACCTGCCCGCGACGAGCTCACGCGAACCATCGTCGGAGTGGTTGTCGATCAGCAGGACTTCGGCCGGTGCCGGCTCTTGCGCCAGCAGCGCGGTGAGGCAGTCGGCGAGGTACGCAACCCCGTTCCAGTTGACGACCGCAGCGGAGACAGCCGGCACGGTCACCTACGACACCGGCAGCTCGAAGTCCGGATGCCGGCAGACCTGGCGCCGCTTCAGGCAATACGGCAGGTGCCACAGCGCGGCGAGGGTCGCGCGCAGCACGACGAACCAGCCGAACCGCACGCCGCGGATCGCGTCGAACAAGCCGATCGTCCCGACCGCGTCCCCGACCGCCGACTGCTTCTGCTTGCCACCGAGTCCCTTGCGCAGGAACAGGAACGGGAACGCCAGCACGCGCGACCACGGCACGTACTTGAACGCGTACAGCCAGAAGTTGCGCACGTGGA
Organism: uncultured candidatus Brocadiaceae bacterium; assembly: GCA_964483245.1. Classification (GTDB taxonomy): domain Bacteria; phylum Planctomycetota; class UBA1135; order UBA1135; family UBA2386; genus CAZABP01. Next base: position 7,550 of record CAZABP010000042.1, read on the forward strand.
AGTACAGGCTCCGCTTGCCGTGGCGCATCCCGAACGGCGCCTTGTGGAACACCTCGACCGCCGGGAACAGCTTGACCCGATGGCCGAGGTTGAGCAGCCGCGTCGTCAGGTCGCGTTCGTTGCCGAAGATGAAGAACCGGATGTCGTACCAACCGGCCGCGCGCAGCGCCGCGGCGCGCGCCATGCTGCCGCAGCCGCGGAACGTCGCCATGTAGCGCGGCGTGTTCGCCTGCGGCGAGGTCAGGTACCACTCCGGCATCCCCGGCTCGACCACCTTCGGCGACAGGATCGCGGTGGTCTCCGGCTCCCGCGCGAACTCCTCGAGCATCTGCGCCACGAACGTCGGTGGCAGCACGACGTCGTCGTCGAGGATCCCGACGAACTCACCGCGCGCGGAGGCGAACCCGACATTGAACGTCTCGCAGGCGCCGTAGCGCGAGTGCGGCATCCGGATCAGCACGACTTCGGGGAACTCCGCCAGCACCATCTCCGGCGTGCCGTCGGTGCTCGCATTGTCGACGACGATCGTCTCCAGCGGCGCGACCGTCTGCGCCCGGATCGCCGCCAGGTTCTCGCGCAGGTCCGCGCAGCGGTTCCAGACCGAGATCACCAGCGAAACCGGACGCTTGGTGTCAGACTCCATCCCTCCCGAAACGGGCGGCTTGGAGTCTGACACCAACCGTCCTGTGCTCATGCGTCCGCTCCGAGCCACAGGCCGGTCAGCGCCTCGGTCAGCTCGCGCGCGCGGGCGAGCTGCGCCGGGCGCAGGTCGGCGAACACCTCGGCGCTGCGCACGCGGGGATCCTCGATGTTGACGGTCGCCGCGTAGTCGCGGGCGCGGATCTTGGCGACGAAGTCGTTGTAGGCGATCTGGCTCGCGTAGGCCGCGAGCGCGTGCTGCTTCTGCGGCTCGAGATCGCTGGTGTCGAACATGACCGCGCCCGGCACCGGCTGGTTGACGCCGAACAGCAGCACGCGGCAGTCCGGCCGCAGCCGTTCCGCGCCGGCCACCAGCGCCGCCGCAACGGCGCGGTGATCGCGGTGCGACTCGGCGAAGAAAAACGAGTACAGCGTCCGCGGCTGCAGCTCGGCCAGCAGGGTGCCGAGCGCCTGTTGCAACTCTGCCTGGTGCTCCGGCAGCTGACCGTCCGGCAGACCGAGGCGACGCAGGTCGATCACGCCGAGCCGCCGCAGCGCCTCCTCCCCCTCGGCGCGACGCAGCGCCGCGATGTCACCGAACCGGCCGCCCGGGTCCCCGGCAGCGCCGTCGGTCGCATGCATGACGGTCACGGCGTGACCCTGGTGGCGATGCCATGCAAGCATCGCGCCGCAGGCGATGACCTCGTCGTCGGGGTGTGCTGCCAGCACGACGACCGGCGGTTGCAGCTCGTCACGCGCGAGCAGAGGTGGGAAGCAGTGCGTCATCGGGCGGCGAGGGCGCGGGCATACAGCTCGCGGTAGCTCTGTGCAGCAGTCGCGATCGTCGCGAACGCCTGTGGGATCCCCCCGCGCAACTGCGCCAACGCCTCGCGGTCGCCGGCCAGCCGTGCGAGCGCGGTGTGCAGCGCCGCGGTGTCCCCGCGCGGCACGACGCAGCCGCCCGCGCCGATCCGCTCCGGCAGGGCCCCGGCGTCGCTGACGACGACCGGGACTCCGCGCGCCAGCGCCTCCTCGACGACCAGCCCGTAGGTCTCCTGGCACAGCGACGGGAACACGGCGACGTCGAGCTGCCGCGCCGGGTGCGCCGTGCCGGCCGAAAACGCGCCATGGCAGGTCAGCGCGACTCCCAGCTCGCGCGCGCGCGCGCGCAGCTCCGCTTCGAACCCCGGCTCCAGGAACCTGCCGTGCAGATGCAGCTCGGCACCCGGGACTCCGGCCATCGCCTCGACCAGCAGCCGCACCCCCTTGTCGCGCACCAGGTTGCCGAACGTGCCGATCCGCAACGCACCGGTGCTCGGCTGCGCGCGTTCGCCGGCCGGCTCGAGCAGGCCGTGCGGCACGATCTCGATCGGGCCGGTCCATGGCAGGTGCTCGCGCACCGCCTCCGCGCAGGCCTCGCTCGGCGCACAGACGAACTGCGCCGCGAGCAGCTCGGCGCGCACCTCGCGGTCGCGCACGCGCACGGCTCCGGTCAGCCGGTGCAGCGGCACCTCGAGATCGCGCGCCGCGCAGGGCACGCAGGCGTCGCGGCCAGCGCCTTCCGGACAGGTGATCCCCGTGGGCGGCCGGCGGAAGAACCGCATGCACGCCGTCCACAGATCGTGCAACGTCACCAGCGCCGCGCGCTCGAACACCCGCGCCGAGCGCAGCATCCGCACACTCAGCGTGGACCAGTGGTGCACGTGCACGACGTCGACGTCGTGCGACGTCCACAGATCTTCGACCAGGCGCAGCACGCGGCCGCGCCGCAGGTCGACGCCGTACGGCTCGTCCGGGCGCCGCGGAATCCGATGCACCGCGATCCCGTCCAGCTCCTCGTCGAGGACATCGGTCCCGGCGTGCGGCTGCTCGCTGCCGGTGATGATCCGGACCTCGTCGCCGCCCGCGCGCAGCGCGCGCGCCAGCGCACGCGTGACCCGCTCGGTCCCCCCTTCGAACTCGGGCGGAAAGTTGTGGCAGTGCAGCGCGATCTTCACGGACTGCCGCCCGCATGCCGGCCGGCCGGCGCCAGGATCTCGCGCAACGCACCCCGCAGATCCGCACGCGCCGCTTGCCGCGTCGCCGCGTCCGCATGCCGCCGCCCGAGCCGGAACCACTCCTCGAGCCCACGCCAGCGCACGATCGCGCGGATCCACCACCCACCGAGCCGGCCGTAGTGCTTGCGGTAGTACGCGAGCCGGTTGCGATGCCAGACCACGACGAACTGCGGATGCCCGCGCGTCGATGCGCCGCCGTGGTGCAGCACGTCCGCCTCCGCCACGTAGCGGATGCGCCGGCCAGCCCGCCACAGCCGCCGGCAGAAGTCGACGTCGTTGAAGAACAGGAACAGCTCCGGATCGAGCCCGCCGAGCGCGAGGTACTCCTCCCGCCGCACCACGACGCAGGCGCCGGGCGGCTGATCGACGTCACGGCTTTGCAGGTGGTCGAAGTCGCGCATGAAGTACCGCGCTTCGACGCGGCTGCCGGGCCAGAACTTGCCGAACAGCGTGTCGAAGCACAGCGCCGTCGCCAGCCCGGGGAACCGCATGCAGGCTCTCTGCACGCTGCCATCGGGATTCGACAGCCGCGGCGCGGCGGCGCCGTATTCCGGGTGCGCGCGCAGGAATCCGACCAGCGTCGCCAACGCGCCGGGGCGCACCTCCGTGTCCGAGTTCAACAGGCACAGCCACTCGCCCCGCGCGGCGCGCGCCCCCTGGTTGTTCCCCTCCGCATAGCCGAGATTCTGCGCGTTGCGCAGCAGCCGGACTTCGGGAAACGCCGTTGCGATCGCGTCGGCCGAGCCGTCGTGGCTGCCGTTGTCGACCACGACGACCTCGCGCGCGGGTCCGGCGGCCGCATCCGCGGCCAGCGCGCGCAGGCAGGCGAGCGTCAGCTCGCGCGTGTTCCACGACAGCACGACGACCGACAGCGCCGGCGTCGCGGTCACGCGACCCCCTCGCCGACCGCGACCGGCACCGCGGCGCGGACATAGCGCCAGACGCCGAGCGAGCGTGGCTGCGGGCCCGAGAGGTCGACGCCGTGGAAGAAGAACGGGATCCCCGGCGCGAACCCGCTCCAGGCCGCCGCCCCAGGGGACCACACGTTGCCGCTGCCGAGCGCACCCGCCGCGAGCAGGAAGTTCGGATCCAGCGCGATCTCGATCACGAACTCACGCACCTGCGGCGGCAGCTCGATCCGCACCGGCGCGCTGCCGGTGCCGAGGTCGGCGGTCAGCGGCCACGGGCCGCTCGCCGCGCGCCGCTGCGCGCGCTTGCCGCGCAGCACCCGGCGGCTCCAGCTGTGCAGCCAGCCGCCGCTGAGTCCCCACCACTTGCGATACCACCGCTCCTGGCTGATCCAGTACCGCTCCATCGCCAGCGCGTGGTCCGTCGCCGCGGACTTGTTGTAGAGGTGCACGATCCGCGCCCCGGCGATCTGCACGATGCGCAGCCGCTGCTTGCGCAGGCGCAGCGACAGGTCGGTGTCCTCGTAGTACAGCGGGAACCGCTCGTCGAACAGACCGCCGACCCGCGCGACGACGTCGCGCGCGATCAAGAAGCAGCAGCCGGACAGCATCTCGAGCGGCAGGTCGCGCGCGGCGCGCCAGATCGGCAGCGCGCGCTTGGTGCGGCGCATCGAGTAGTCGCGACCCCACCGCTCCGAGACCGCGGCGAGCGTGTACCGCACCAGGTCGCCCGGCGTCGGCAGGATGTTCGGCGGCAGCCGGATCTCGAAGTCCGGGTCCCAGAAGCCTTCCGGCGCCGCGGCGCCGATCGTCGGATCCCGCTCGGCGGCGCGCAGCAGCCGGTCGATGCAGCCGGGCGCGAACAACAGGTCGGGATTGCAGACCAACAGCCAGCGCCCGCGCGACTGCGCCAGCGCGACGTTCATCCCCTGCGCGTAGCCGCCGTTGTGCGGGTGGTGCACGAGCCGGCCGTCGCAGCGCGCCAGCAGCGTGGCGAGGTCCGCTTCGGCCGCTGGATCGCGCTGCGGCGATGCGTTGTCGACGACGACGACCTCGAATGGCAGCGCCGAGCCGTCGGCACGCGTCGGCGGATTCCGCAGCAGCGACTCCAGCGCATCGACGCAGACGCGCCAGGAGTTGTAGGTGACGAACAGGACCGACAGCTCGGTCACTGCGCCGCGCTCCCACCTCCGCTCGCGACCATGACCTGCACGTCCCACTCGTGGCGCTGGCGGAACAGGCCGACCTCCTTGGTCCGGTTCTGCACGATCAGGTTCGCTTCGGTCGGCCGCTCGTGGAAGCGGTGCAGCCCGTTCTGGTCCAGCAGCCAGACCGGCACCACGAACTCGCCCGACAGCAGGTCGGTCTGCGGGAACCGCACGGTCACGATCGCCTCGTCGAATTCCATCGGCACGCCGTCCATGCCGCTGTGCGCGGTGCACATCAGCGTCCCCTCCTTGCGCGTGAAGCCGACCGCGACGACCAGCGGGACCGGGACGCGGCCGTTCTTGACGTGGACCCGGATCGCGATCGTTTCGCCGGACGCGAACGTGTTGCGCGCTTCGCCGCTCTGCACGTCGACCAACCGGGCCGACAGGATCCGCGGGTGCGCCTCGGAGTCCTTCGCGGCGACCTTCTCCGCCTCGTCGGCGAACGGATCGCGCTCGGCCGAGGCGATCAACGCGTTCTCGTAGGTCGCGTACTCGTTGGTGACCGCGACCGCGTCGCTGTGCATCTGGATCCGCCCGCCGCGCAGCCAGATCGCCGAGTCGCAGATCTGCCGGACGTCGTACAGCGAGTGCGAGCAGAAGAACATCGTCTTGCCGCGCCGCCGGTAGTCCCAGATCCGGTCGACGCACTTGCGTTGGAAGTGCATGTCCCCGACCGCCAGGATCTCGTCGATGATCAGCACGTCCGGGTCCGACGCAACCGCGACCGAGAAGCCGAGCCGGCAGATCATGCCGGACGAGTAGGTGCGGATCGGCGCGTCGATGAACTCGTGCAGCTCGCTGAAGTCGAGGATCTGCTGGAACCGCGCGTGCGTCTCCTTGCGCGAGTACCCCATCATCGCCGCGTTCATGTAGATGTTCTCGCGGCCGGTGAAGTCCTGGTGGAACCCCGCGCCGAGCTCGAGCAGGCTCGAGACGCGGCCACGGATCGTGTAGCTGCCGGCGGACGGGAACGTCGTACCGGTCAGGATCTTCAGCAGCGTCGACTTGCCGGCTCCGTTGCCGCCGACCAGACCGACGCAGGATCCGGTCGGGACGTCGAACGTCAGGTCCTGCAGCGCGTGCACCTGGCGGTGGCGCGGACGCTTGTTCCACGGCATCCGCTCGAGCAGCCGGGCGTACGGATTGCCGTAGATCCGGTAGGTCTTCGACAGCTGCCGCACGGAGATCCCGAGCTCGGTCATGTCACACCAGGTCGGCGTACTTGTGCCGCCGGCTCATGAACATCCCGTAGCCGAGCGCGAGGAACAGCATCGCCCAGATCGCCGAGATCCCCAGGTTCTGGCTCAGCGGGGTCTCGATCAACCACAGCGGACGCGTCGGATCGTTGCCGACGCCGAGCACCTGCCGGTGCGCGAGCAGCAACGGGTACAGCGGATTCCACGTGAACACGTCGGTCCACTCCTTCCCCAGCACCTGCGCGAGCCCATGGTACGACCAGAACACCGGCGACAGGAACAGCCAGGCCTGCGCGAGGATCCCCCACAGGTGGATCACGTCGCGCGCGAACACGTACCAGTTCGCGAGCACCATGCCGAGCCCGACGATCGTCGCGAAGTGCACGACCAGCACGAGCGGCCAGGCCAGCATGTGCAGGTCCGGCTGCACGTGACCGAGCGGGATCCCGACCGCCAGCAGCACCAACGTGCCGACGACGTAGACGATCATCGCCACCAGCGCCGGATGCAGCACCAGCAGTTCGCACGGGAAGGCGACCTTCTTGACCAGGTTGCCGTTCTCGACGACGACCGTGCACGAGCGCAGCGTCCCTTCGACGAACGAATTGAACGCGATGAACCCGCTGAACAGCCAGAACGGGAACATCGCATCCGGGCGGCCATCCGAGCCGCGCGGCCCGAACAGGAACCCGAACACGACGTAGTAGACGCCGAACAGGAACAGCGGGTGCGCGAGCACCCAGAACACGCCGAGCAGCGAGCCGCGGAACCGTCCGAGCAGCTCGCGGCGGAAGAAGTTCCAGACCAGTCCGCGGTGGCGCCAGGCGACGATCGGATAGCCGAGCACCGGCAGCGCGGCGCGCACGGCGCCGGAGCGCGCGGATTCGGCCGACCAACTGTGCACGGGGAGGGTCACGGCTGCGTTCTCGGCGGTTGCGGGGCGCGGGCGGGTTCGTTGGAGACTACGACGAGGAGCTGCGGCGCGCGGTCGATCGGGTTCACTGTCCCTGCAAGCGGATCATGCCGAGCTGAGTCTGCATCTGCGCCCCGATCAGCTGCTCGAGCTGGTCGTCCTGCCCGGCGGCGACCCAATCGTCCGGCGACGGCTCCATGGCACGGGCGAAGTCCTTGACGCGCTGCGCCTCGACTCGGTAGCTGACCAGCCAGGCCCGCGTCGTCTCGTCCCGTTCGAACTTGCCGTGGACGCGCGTGCGGCGGCTCTTGCCGAACGGCAGCGGCCGCTCCCGCCAGCGGGAGACGAACTCGCGCAGCCCGCGGTCGGTCTCGCTGCCGGCCGGATGGCCGGTCTTGCGCGAGATCTCGGCGAACGTCGTCCAGACCTGCTCGAAGTCGCGGTCGCCGACGTCGAGCTCCTGCCAGTGCCGCGGCGCCGCGCAGCCGACGAGCGCTACCAACGCGACGAGGGTGACCGGATGAGCCTTCGGAGCGCGGATCACGATCGGCCGGACTATAGCAACGGGTCCCGGAGCGGAACCCGCGGTTCCTTCCGCCGGGTGCGTACCTATGCTCCGCCGCCGATCGCGATGAGGCTCTTCCTGGAACCACGTCGGGCTCGATGAACTTCGCGCGGGTCGCGTCGATCCTGTCGGGGTTCGCGCTGTTCTTCACCGGCGCCCAGTGCATCCCGTTGTTGGTGGCGCTGTTCGGGGACGGCCCGGTCGCCCCGGAGCTGTCGCCCAAGATGGGGTTCGCGGCCGGGACCGGCGTCGGGTTCGTGACCGCGATCCTGCTGTGGCAGGCGGGGCGCACGACGGAAACGCAGTTCTTCCGCCGCGAGAGTCTGGCCGCGGTCGGACTCGCCTGGTTGTTGGCCGGCTGTCTGGGGGCGCTGCCGTTCCTGTGGTCCGGCGCCGTCACCACGCTGGCGGACGGGCTGTTCGAGAGCATCAGCGGGCTGACCACGACCGGGTCGACGATCTTCGGCAGCGAGCGCACGTTCGCGATCGAGCAGCTCCCGCCGAGCATCCTGCTGTGGCGCGCGCAACTGCAGTGGATGGGCGGGCTCGGGATCGTGCTCGTGTTCATCGTGTTGCTGCCTGCCGCCGGCATCACCGGCAAGGACCTGCTGCAGTCCGAGCAGATCACGGTCTCCACCGAGAACCTGCAGCCGCACATGCGCGAGCAGGCGCGCTCGCTGCTGCTGGTCTACACGCTGCTGACGACGCTGGCGTTCGGGCTGTTCTGGCTGGCGGGACAGAGCCCGTTCGATGCGATCTCGCATGCGATGACCGCGCTCGCGACCGGCGGGTTCTCGACGCGCAACCTCTCGATCGGCGCCTATGAGAGCGTCGCAATCGAAGGGGTCGCGATCCTGTTCATGTTCCTGGCCGGCTGCAACTTCACGCTGCTCGCTGCGGTCGGGCGGGCCCGGCTGCGCGAGTTCGCGATCCTGCGCAACCCGGAGTTCCGGCTGTACGCGGCGATCACGGCCGGGCTCGTCCTGGTCGTCGCGCTGATCCTCTGGCTCGACGGCCGCGCGGTGCGCGATCCATCGCTGGGGATCGTGCGTGACTACGGTCACTTCGGCCGCTGCCTGCGCGATGCGGCGTTCCAGGTCGTCAGCATCCTGACTTCCACCGGCTACGCCAGCGCCGACTTCCAGAACTGGCCGCGCGCGGCGATCCTGCTGCTGCTGGTCGCGATGCTGATCGGCGGCTGCACCGGCTCCACCGCCGGCGGCTTCAAGATTCTGCGCGTGTTGATCCTGTTCAAGCTGCTGAGCTACACGCTGCGCCACTTCATCCGGCCCAAGAGCGTCGAGAAGATCAAGCTGCGCGAGCAGGTGATCCCCAACAGCATCATCTCGGCGGCGCTCGCGCTCGGCGTGCTGTGGCTGCTGTCGATCGGCGTCGGCACGTTGGCGCTGGCACTCGACCCGCGGCTCGATCTGCTGACTTCGTTCAGCGCCTGCGCGAGCGCGATGGGTTGCACCGGCCCGGCCGTCTCGAGCGTGCAACCGCTCGGCGAGGGGTACTACGCCGTCACGACCGGAGTCCTGAACCTCGGGCCGTACGGCAGCCATGGGGACCTCGCCGCCTGGTCGAAGCTGCTGCTCGCATTCCAGATGATCCTCGGCCGGCTCGAGGTCATGACGCCGCTGGTGCTGCTCGCGCCCAGGTTCTGGCGGCAATGAGCGTCGGGCCGGTTCTCCGCTGCATGCGCACGGCGGGTATCGCCCGCCCGCAGAGGCGGGGCCGATGAGACGCAGCCGCTCGCAGTACGTGCTGATGGGCGGCGCCGCCACAACCGCGATCGGTCTGCTGCTGGGCGTCGCACTGTGGCGGCCGGCGCGGCCGCGTGAGGGAGCCTTCGCGCGGCCGCCGCGCGAGCTGCAGTGGCAGCGGGATCTGCGGATCCCGGCGCCAGCGGCGCTGCAGGCGCCGGGATTCCGCTTCTGCGCGGCGGAGTTCGGCGGCCCGCACGGACCGTGGGAGACGTTCGAACCCTGGCTGCTCGACGAGCAGCTGCGCGCGCTGCGCGATCAGGGGCTCGGCGGAATCGCGGTGCGCGTACCGCTGGCGCGCTTCCAGCAGAGCGCGGCACCGCAGGCGCTCGACGAGGCACAGCTCGCGCGGCTCACGCTGCTGGTCGAGACCGCGGCCGACCATGGCCTGCACACGGCAGTCCTGGTGGAGCCGGAGGACGTGGCGACCGCGCAGCTTCCGGAGCTGTGCGGCGCGCTGGCGGCGCGGCTGCAGGCGCAGCCCCTCGTGTTGCTGCTGCAACTCTCGCTGCCAGCGGAGGGCTCGGCGGACCTTGCCACCTGGCTGCACGGACCGGCCGCCGCCTGCGCCGCCGCGGTGCGCGCAGCCAGCGGCCCACCGTTCGCGCTGGAGCTGCCGCCCGGGGACCTGCCGGAACGCGGCGAGCTGCCAGCCCCCGACCTCGTCAGCGTGGCTGCCGGACGCACGCTCGACGAAACGCTCGACCGCGCCGACACCGCCCGCAGCTGGGCCAACGGCGCACCGGTCCTCGTCGATCGCCTGCTGCTGCCGGATGCGGACGACGGGGAACCGTTGCCGCAATGGATGCGGGAGCTCGACGCGCGTGCGTTCGGCTTCGTGCTGCTCGATCCGGCCACGCCGGGGCAAGCGCGGATCGAGAACGCTAGCTTTGCCGACGGGCTGCGCGGTTGGACCTCCGCGGCCCGCGCGCGGGCCGCCGTGCGCAGCGATGCGTGGCGCCGCGAGCAGCATCTGTGGCTGCCGGCCGGCAGCGCCGTCTCGCAAGAGCTGACCGCCGGCGACGCGACCTGGCTGTCGTTCGAGCTGCGCGCGCCGTCGGCGGCGGCGCGCTTGCAGATCGGTGCGGCAGACCAGGGCCTGCTCGCCGACGCCGGCGCCACCTGGCAGCGACGTGTGCTGCGGCTGCCGGCACCTCCGGCCGCGCTGCGGTTCGAAGCACTCGACGGTCCCGTCGAGCTCGATGGCATCCGGTTGACCGCGCAGGAACCGATGGACCCGGGCACCGCGCTGCCGCAGCCGGTGCGCGAGCATGCGCGCGCGGTGCTGGCGCGGACCGGTCAGCTCGACACACCGCCGATCGTGGTCTGGAGCGAGACGGCGCTGGCCGAACGCCTGCATCTGCACGGGCTCGCTCCGGAAGCGGGCCAGGCGCGGCGCGCGGTTCCACTGCTGCTGCCGTGGCATGCCAGTGAGCTCGAGATCGATCTCGAGCCGCTCGGCACCGAGCCGGTCGGACCGTGCGAAGTGTCGCTGGATGGCCTGCCGGTCGCGACGCTGCAGCTGCAGGCGCGGCGCGCGCGCTACCTGCTCGCACTCGATGCGTCCCTCGCACCCGGGCCGAAGATGGTGCGGATCCATGCGCGCGGCGCCGGCGCGACGTTCGTACTGCGCGGACTGCGCGTGCTGATGCCGGGTCCACGTGACGAGCGACGTTGGGTGTTGCACGTCGAGCCGGATCCGGTGGCGCCGCTGCAGATCGAAGTGCGCGTCGCGACGACGGCCGGTGAACCGGCCAGCGGGGCGGAGCTCGTGTTGCGCTTCCGCGATGCGGTCGTGCAGAGCCGGACCGGGGCGGATGGCCGGGCGACGGCGACGCTGGAGCTGGACCCGCTGGCGCGCGCGCCCGGCCCGCTGTTCGTCGAGCTGCGCGCTGCCGGCCAGCGACTGGTCGACGTGCGGCGCGTCCCCTGATCGCGCGCTGTCAACGGCGCTGCGGGAGCGTCTGCAGGTGAGCTGAATCCAGTCCGCTGCTGCGGCCGATGACGTCGAGCAACGTCACCCGGGGAAAGCATCCGAATGCAAGCGTGCCGCAGGTTCGTGGGTCCGGTCGTCCTGGCCGGTCTGTTCGCCGTCGCTGCTCCTGCCCCGCGGCAGCTGCAGCCGTTCTTCGAGCTCGGAATCGCGAGCGCGAGCGACCCCGCGGTCGCCGAGATGCTGAAACAGCTCGAGCAGCAGATGGCGCAGTTCCGCCAGCAGCTCGGCATGCTGCCGCCGCCGGCGCAGCAGATGTTCGCGCAGCTGAACCGCCGCGTGTTGCCGCTGCGCGCGCACGGCTACGTGCCGAACGGCTGGAACCGCGGCCGCACGCAGGAGCCGGATGCGTTCTGGCTGGTGCTCGACACCGCCGACGAGCTGCCGCTGCGCGACTGGCTGACGCTCGGCTCGCCGGCGCGGCCGGGCGGGGCGGCACCGACGATGGTGCCGCTGCGCGACCTGCCGACGCCGAACGGCTACCGCTGGCTGATCAGCAAGGACGCACCGGCGCTCGACGCTGCCGGCGACGCGTTCGCCGACGGTGCGACGCCGACGATGCACGTCGCCCGCGCACGGCTGCGGGACGTGCTGCGCAAGAGCCCGCTGTACGTGTTCTTCGATCTCGCCGGGATGCTGCCGGCCAACGAGCTGGCGGAGCTGCAGGAAGTCGGCGGCCCGACCGGAACCGCATTCGGGATCGCCGCGTCGCGCACGCGCGGGGCCTGGAACGTCGACCTGCACTGGAACCTGCGTCCGGAGCAGGGGCTCGCCGGTGCGCTGCTGCCGGCCGGACAGCCGGCGCCGAAGCTGCACGAACGGCTGCCGTGGAACCCTGGCGTGTTGATGCAGGCGAACCTCGGGCCGTTCTTCCCGACCATGCTGCGCGAGTTCGGGCTCGAGCGGACCGTGGATCCGCAGGCGAAGGAGTTCGTCAGCTGCCTGCTGCGCTGCTGGACCGGTGAGTTCGGCTGCTATGTCGCCGAGCCGAAGCTCGAGGACCAAGCGTTCGAGGTGGCACCCGGCGTCGCGCTGCCGCCGGTGACCGAGCTCGTGTTCCTGCTGTCGACCGACCCGGAGAGCGGCGAGGAGCTGATCACGGCGGCCGAGAAGTCGCTCGGCGCGCTGCTCGGCGCCGGCGCCCCGCGCCGCGACTCGCTCGGGCGGCTGCAGTTCACGCGCGGTGAGCTGACCGTGATGGCGGACCAGCGCGATGGACTCTTCGCGCTGTGCGCCGCGGTCGGCGATCCGAAGCCGGCGCAGCAGAACCTGGAGAACGTGTTGCGCGGCGGCGGCAAGCAGCCGGCCCGGATCGACAGCGAGCTCGCCGGCCAGGCGCAGTTCATCGTGACGCCGGCGTTCGGCGCGCGGCTGGCGCCGATGCTGCGTGCGCTCGGCGAGCGCATGCAGGAGCAGATGGCGGAGCAGCAGATGCCGCTGCCGCTGCCGGTCGCGATGCTGCTGGCCAACCGCCAGCGCCAGGAGTCGTTCGCCAAGCTGGCGAAGGGGTTCGGGATCTCGCTGCGCGCCGACGACGACGGGTTGCGGCTGCGGATGCGGCAGTGAGCCTGGGCCTGGGCGCTCAGCGCACGATCGTCGTCGACACGCGGTTGGTGACGCGGAACTGCGCGCCGCTGGTGCCGATCCAGAAGTCGATCGCCTGAAGCTGGACTTCCAGGCCGGCGAAGCCGGGGTCCGTCGGCATCGGGAGGGTCAGCTTCTGCATCGGGGCTTGTACGACTGGGACGAGCGGCAGCGGCAGGAGGCCCTGCAGGTCGATGGTCCAGCGGCCGATGCCGGGGAGGTCGATGCTGGTCGACTTGGTGCCGGCGTACGGGATGACGTAGTGGTTGCCCGGGGTCCAGCACTCGAGCTCGAACTGGCCGCCGAGCTTCGCGGTCGAAGCTGTGTGGAGGTGGCGCGTGGCGCCGTTCAGCATGCGCACATGAGCGCCGGTGAGGCCCTGTACCTGGAGGAGCTCCATGTCGCCGTCGCGGTCCAGATCGGCGATGCCGGCGTAGCCCCCCGATCCGGTGTAGGGCGGCATCGTCGACTGGAGCGACACATCGGTGAACCAGCCACGGCCGTCGTTGAGAAGCAGGCCGATGTTCCAATTGCCCTGCATCTTCTGCATGGACGCACCGATCAGGTCCAGGTCCCCGTCCCCATCGGCGTCGGCAGCTTCGAAGTGACCCCACGTCACGCGCGAAGTCGGCCAGTTCTGCGGTGGAAGCTGGTGCGTCGCGTCCGAGAACCTTCCGGTTCCGTCGTTCAGAAGGAGCTGGTACGGGTTCGTCGAACTCACTCCATACGCCAGGTCGACGTCACCATCACCGTCGAGATCGCCCCCCGTTATCTGGAGGCCGTACACGTCTGGCAGGATCTGCGTGACTCGCAGCAACCTTCCAGTCCGATCGTTGAACATCACGAGTCGCCTGTAGGAAGGACTCGTGCCATTACCCGCGACCGTCGCGACATCCATCCACCCATCCCCATCGAAGTCCGCGACGAACACGTCGATGGTCGGCTCCGGGATCGCTGGGAGGTGCGTCGACGTGACGTCGGTGAACCTGCCCTTCCCATCGTTGAGGAACAGGCGGTCGGTCGAATCCGAATTGGCGCAGTAGAGGTCCAGATCGCCATCACGATCCACGTCGAACAGCTTCACCCTCACCGTCTCGTCCCTGACGAACGGGATCGGATTCGTCACGTCGATCGCCAAGTTCCCTTTGCCGTCGTTGCGGTAGAGATAGTCCGGCGAAGACGGTGGAACGTAGATGTTGAACCAGCGGGGAAGAACCAGATCGATGTCGCCATCGCCGTCGACGTCGCCCACGTCGCCGCGTGCGCTTGGGAAGAAGTACCCTGGGTAGCCCTTCGTCGAGATTCCGACCTCATCGAAGCGGCCGTTCCCGCGATTCAGCCACACCGTACCGCAGCGATCCTGCTGGTACGGTGCGAGACCTTCGATCAAGTCCAGGTCACCGTCGCCGTCCATGTCGGCGATGAGCACCGGCGACGTGTGGTCGCTGTGCGGGAGCAGCGGTGTGTCGAAGTAGCGGAACTGCGGCACTTGCGCATGGGCCATGACGCCGCAGAAGGCGACGCCCAGTCCCGCGAAGCAAGCGCGACGCGCGATCGCGATGCAGCAGGAGACGGACCCGCGGTTCGGAAGCGGTTCCATCACTTCTTCTCCTGCCGCTTCAGGAAGCGCTCGAGGATCCAGAACGAAGCCTCGCGATTGCGCTCGAGAGTCGCTTCCCTGGTCGGAGCGGCTGGCAGCCGCGATTTGGGCTGGGCGGCTAACCCCTCGCCTGGAATCGCTTCGCTGCGGATCGCCAAGAACGTCTGCAGGTTGCTCCAAGGGTTTCCGACCTCACAGTTGTAACGCACGCCCAGCTCACCTAGGCCGGACAGCGGTGGGATCACGTCGGGGCAGCCGGTCTGCGAGTCGCCATAACCCCAGGTCCCGATCGTGTAGTTCGCGCCACCTGCGCACGGGGACCAGGGCCCGAATGCGGCCGTCGGTGGTATTAGCCATGTGCCGGTGCCGAGGTAGGTCGCAGGCGGGTTCAATGTCGCGTCTTGCGTGCCCGTTGTCTTGTAGTTGAACACACCTACCGGGTTCATGTGCACCGTCCCACCGACGTTGTGAAAGAGAGTCGGGTTGTCCCTGGTCCCGAACGGATTCGACGCGTTTCGCTCGTACCAGGGATTCGCTGCATAGATGTCTCCCGGGCTCCCCAGCGAGATCCACATCATGTCACTCCAGTACGGATGCGCGTCCGGGAGCAGATGGGGAGTGAAGTCACACTGGAGCGAGCGCGGGATCGAGTTGTAACCCACGCTCAGAAGATTGATGAGCGCGTACCGGGTCGGAATCGGCGGCGGCGGCGGCGGCGGCGGCGGTGCCACGAGTTTCGTGAAGTTGCCGTCATTTGCATCCGACGCTCCGCCGTTCTGCACGTGCGGCCACCAGTAGTAGCTCTGGCCGAAGGGGGCGTTCATCCGCGGTCGCGTGAAGCTCGTCGGCGGGTAACTGGTGCCGTCGTAGATCAGGTTGAAGTAGAAGACGCGACCGCGATCCGGCAGCGTGACACCTCCCTGCGCTGCGTCCATCCGCGTGTAGATCCGGCTGCTCACGAGGTAGCCAGCCATCGTCAGATCGCCGAGCTCGTGGAACCCGATGTCGATGATCGATTCGAACTCCGCCTCCGGCGGGCCGTACGACCCGGCCGCGAATCCCGGACGCAGATAGATCCGGTTGTTGCCGAACCCTTCGCCGCTCCAGTCCCAACCATCGATCCGGGCTTCGTCGGCAAGCGGGGTCAGACCCGGTGGCTCCACGAGCGTCCACGCGTTGCCCATCACGATCGGGTACTTCAAGAACCCACTCGGCGGCGTCACATCGTCGAGGCCCATGTTGATGAGCAAGTTGCGCAGCGGGGGCACCGTCGCTCCTGGAGGTGCGGTCGTCAGACTGACGTTCGGCGCAAGGCGGAAGTCATGCGCGGAGTACTCCAAGCCCGTGCCTCCCTCGGGCGAGTTGCGGAAGATGTCGTTGATGTAGAGCGAGCCGGGGCGCGCCCCACCCGCACGGGTGAATGGCGCGATGTCTACTCTCGGACCCGTCAACGGGATCGTGTGACCGACGTTCGTTCCCGGGAAGCCCGGCCCGATCGCCCCGCCGAGGTTCACAAAACCGACCTCCCAGGCGTTGAAGTCGACGCCGGTGCCACCCGCCAGGACCCAACCACCGACGCTGATCACCTGCTTGTCCTGCGCGTGCAGCCCCTCGAAGCCACTGATGCCGGCGACGTTTCCCGGTGGACTTCCAGAGTCGAAGATGTTGTTGATGACGGTCGGTGCATGGGCGGAGATCCCGACTGCATTCGTGCTGCCGCACCAGAGTCCACACGCATTCCATGCAATCGTGTTGTTGATGATGCGTGGGCGCGCCCCCATGTTGCTCGACACGCTCAGATACGAATCGAGCGCGATGCCGACGATGTTGTTCGTGATCACACAGTTCGTGATGAAGATCCGGGACTGAGACGGTCCCGTGTCTGCCGTGCGACGAGGATGAACGTAGATCCCAGCGCCTTCGCCCCGGGCAGGATCCTCTTCGCGGACACGGGCACCACGAACTGTCACCGAATCGATGAAGGACTGCGTGTGCGCGTACTGGCCCGTCGAACTGAGGTTGGCCCGATCCTCGCTGACCTCGAGAACGTGCGTGAATCCACCACGCGCGTCGAAGATCGTGTCGAGCGCCGACGTGCCCTGGATCGAGACGTGATCGCGGATGATGGCCGGCCAGACCTCACCGTTGAATGGCAGCCCTGACGCCGGATCCAGGCGAGGCAGCGCAGGTTCGGAGTACGGGCCGTAGAGACCCGGCAGGCAGTGCACGACGACCTGTGTGACCTTCCGTACCTTCGTGTTGTCCGGATGCTGCCACGGAAAGAAGGTGCCGAGCCCGGTACCCGGACGGAAGTTGGCGTCGATCCACGCGAGCGCGCCGCTCGCACCCGTCAGCGTCTTGAACGGGTACGGAGCGTGCTGCAGGAAGCCGGTGATCGGCTTGGTGGGGTTTGCCGGCTCCGGGTGCCGGTCGAGCGGCAGCAGCGGGCCTTGGGGCACCGGCGGCGGCGTGGGTGCGGTCGTGCTCGGATTGCGTGCCGTCGCCCGCGTGTCGTCCCCGAACATCGGATCCACGTAGATGTGAAACACGTAGTTCTCACGCGGCGGATCGATCACCTGCGCAGTGATCCGATCGGACCCGAACGCCGCGGCGATCAGGAGCAGAGTGCTAG
>CAZABP010000042.1:24713-42489 GCA_964483245.1 uncultured candidatus Brocadiaceae bacterium
CGACTGCGCGACTGCGCGACTGCGCGACTGCGCGACTGCGCGACTGCGCGACTGCGCGACTGCCTTCGTATTCAACTTTTTCATCAGGGCTCCTTCTGAACGAGCCAAGAGTCTGGCCTCGGGATCGGCGTGCGTCAACGCCTCGATGGCATCGCGCCGTCAGGAACTTCTACCCGGTCGCGCACTGGTGACCGGCGCGCTTCATCGCGCCAACTTCGCAGGCCCGACGTCTGGCGCGCGGAACATCCGTGCGCGGTAGATCCCGATCCGCGCCAGCAGGTACTGCGAGACGACGCGCAACGTCGACAGCCCGTAGCGCAGCGACCGGCGGAAGTTGATGCTCGATGCCTCGGGAAAGTAGCGCACCGGCATCGGCGCGTCGGCGACCTTGAAGCCGAACCAGACCGCCTGCGCGATGAACTCCGAGTCGAACACGAAGTCTTCGCTGTTGCGTTCGAACGGGACCGCCTCCAGCACGGCGCGCCGGTAGACGCGGAACCCGGAGTGGAACTCGCCGAGGTTCTGCCCGAGCGCGACGTTCTCGAGGATCGTCAGCAGGCGGTTGCTGACGTACTTCCAAAACGGCATCCCACCCTTGAGGCACTCGCGGCGCGTGCGCACGCGGTTGCCGAGCATGACGTCGGCGACGCCGCGTTGCACGAAGCCGACGAACGCCGGGATCAGGCTCGCGTCGTACTGCCCGTCGGGATGCAGCATCACGATGATCTCGGCGCCGCGCTCGAGCGCGGCGCGGTAGATCTGCTTCTGGTTGCCGCCGTAGCCGCGATTGTGCGGACTGCGCACGACGAACAGGCCGAGCGACTCGGCCAGCTCCGCGGTGCCGTCGGTCGACGCATCGTCGCCGAGGATCAGGTCGTAGCGTTCGCGGTCGGGGATCTCGTCCAGCGTCGCCGCGAGCGTCTTCGCCGCGAAGTAGGCCGGCATGCAGATCGCGACGCGCGGCGCCGTCATTCCGGCTCCAGCTGCACCTTCTCGCGGCGCCGGAACACCAGCTGCAACGGCACCTCGCCGCAGTCGAACGCATCGCGCAACTGGTTCTGCAGGTAGCGGTCGTACTGCCCGCGGAACAGCTTCGGCTCGTTGACGAAGATCAACAGCCGCAGCGGATCGCGGCCGATCTGCGTGCCATAGAACAGCTTCGGCTGCAGCCCGCGGCTGCGCGGCAGCAGCCGCGTCTTGGCCTGTTGCAGGACCTGGTTCAGCTTCGGGGTCGGGATCTCGGTGTTGGCCTGTGCGTGCAGGTCGAGCACCAGCTCGAGCAGCGCCTCGAGCTGCTGCCCGTCGCGCGCCGACAGGAAGCAGACCGGGGCATGGTCGAGCCCCGGCAGCTGTTGGTGGATGTACTCCTCCCAACGCTGCAGATCGAGCCGGTCGGCGAGGTCGAGCTTGTTGCCGGCCAGCACGACCGGCTTGTGGTGCTCGACGCAGTACGCAGCGACCTTCTTGTCGACCAGCGAGATCTGCTCGGTGACGTCGAACAGCAGCACGACGACCTGCGCGCGGCGGATGCTCTCGGTCGCGCGCGTGTAGCTGAACAGCTCGATCGCGTCCTGGATGCTGTGCTTGCGCCGCACGCCGGCGGTGTCGATCGCCAGCAGCTCGTGCCCGTCCCAGTCGATCCGGACGTCGACCGCGTCGCGCGTCGTACCGGGGATCTCCGACACGATGACGCGCGGCTCACCAGCGAGCGCGTTGATCAGCGTCGACTTGCCGGAGTTGCGCTTGCCGACGATCGCGAACTTCAGCTCGGTCGGCCGCTCTTCCTCGTCGTCCTCGACCGCGGCCGGCAGCCGCGCCACGATCGCGTCCAGCAGCTCGGTGATCCCGTGCCCTTCGAGGGCACTGGTCGCCAGCGGGTCGCCGAACCCCAGCCGCAGCCACTGCGGCAGCAGCAGCTCGTCGGCATGCGCCTCGACCTTGTTGACGACCAGCAGCACCGGCCGGCCGACCTTGCGCAGCCGTGCGGCGACCATCTGGTCGGCCGGCACGAAGCCGGCCTTCGCGTCGACGACGAACAGCACGAGGTCGGCGCGGTCGATCGCCGTCTCGATCTGCGCCTCGACCGCGTCCTTGAGCTCGATCTCGTCGAACAGACCCATGCCGCCGGTGTCGACGATCTCGAACCGCCGTTCGCCATGCCGCAGCTCGACTGCGAGCCGGTCGCGCGTCACGCCCGGCGTCGGCTCGACGATCGCGATGCGGCGGCCGACGAGCCGGTTGAGCAGGCTCGACTTGCCGACGTTCGGACGGCCGACGATCGCGACGCTGGGCAGAGCCATTGGAGGGGCGAGGAGGTTAGGGGGGGCGCATCGAGCGTCAACGAGGCCGGTGGATCCTCCGCAGCAGTCGACGTACGTTGTCGCGCCCGCTCCCCGAGCCAACGTCCCGCGCCATGGCCAAAGCCCGTTCTGAGCCCGACCTCGACCTGCTGGGCCGCATCGCGCGGCGCGCGTTCGTGCAGATGAACGCGATGATCTGGCGGGCCAACCACCGCGACGACGTGCAGCCGGGGGATCCGAAGGTCGGCGGGCACCCCGCCGCCTGCGCCTCCTGCATCGACCTGCTGGCGGCGCTGCACCTGTGGGTGCGCGACGCCGAGGACTACGTCTGCTGCAAACCACACGCGTCGCCGAGCGACCACGCGCTGCACCACCTGCTGGGACTGTTCCGGCATCCGGACGGCAGCTGGTTCGACGCCGCGGCGGCGGAAGCGGTCATGGACCGCCTGCGGTCGTTCCCGCACGACGGCGCGGCGGTGTTCCAGTCGTACCACGCCGAGGCGGATCCGGATTCGTTCCACTTCCTGCCGTCCGGGTCGGTCGGGATCCCGCCGGTCGTCGCGGTCTACCTCGCGCTGGCGCACCGCTACGCGCGCAACCACGGCTACGCCGAGCTGCCGCAGCCGCACTTCTGGGCGATGATGGGTGACAGCGAGTTCCGCGAGGGCTCGCTGATGGAGGTGCTGCCGGAGGTCGCCGAACGCGAGCTCGGCAACGTGACCTGGATCGTCGACTACAACCGGCAGAACCTGGACGGCACGCGGATCCCGAACAAGCGCGGCCTCAAATCGACCGATGCGATGCGGATCCAACGCACGGCCGAGGCGAACGGCTGGGAGGTCATCCAGCTCTGGCACGGGCGCTTCCGCAAGGAGCTGTTCGCGCGGCCGGGGGGTGCTGCGCTGCAGCGCGCGCTCGAAGAGGGGTTCTCCGACTACCACTACCAGTCTCTGCTGTGGAAGAACGACGCCGGCGTCGTGCGCGACGCGCTGCTCGAACAGGATCCGAAGCTGGCCAAGCTGCTCGGCACGCTGCACGACGACGAAGTGCTGCGGATGTTCGCCGACCTCGGCGGTCACGACCTGGCCGAGCTGATCGCGGCCTACGAGGCGAGCAAGCAGGACTCGCGCACGCCGACGCTGATCGTCGCGCACACGATCAAGGGGCGTGGACTCGAGTGCCGCGCGTCGCCCGGCAACCACTCCGCGTTGCCAGAGCGCGACGAGGTCGAGGCGCTGCTGCAGCAGGAAGGGCTGTCCTGGGAGCGGCCGTACGAGCAGTTCGCCGCCGACACGCCGGAAGGCGCCTTCCTGGCCGAGCGCGGCGCGCAGCTGCGCGAGCAGATCGACGCGATCTCGGCGCGGCGCGCCAAGAATCTCGCGCGCGTGCGCCGCGAGCTGGAGGACGTCGGCGGGCTGCCGCCGAGCCTGGAGATCAACCTGAAGCTGGTCCCGCTGGCGCACACGCAGTGGATGTGGGGCCAATGCGCCGCCAAGCTCGTGCGGATCGGCGTGCACGACGAACTGGCGCGTGCCGGCAAGGATCCGGGGCGGCAGCTGTCGGCAGCGGAGAAGCGCTGGAACTCGGTCGCCGATCTGCTGCTGACGATGGCGCCGGACGTCGGCACCAGCACCAACATCAACCCGGCGATGGACGAGAAGATCTACGGTCCGAGCGCCGAGCAGGACTGGCAGAAGCAGTACGCGCTGCAGGAGCGGCTGCGGCCGGGACTCGCGCCGACCGACGAGGCCTGGACGCGGCACATCCGGTTCGAGATCGCCGAGGCGAACTGCATGTCGGCGGCAGGCTCGTTCGGGAAGATGGGTGACCTCGCCGGAATCCCGTTCCTGCCGATGATGACGGTCTATGACTTCTTCATCAAACGCGCGCTCGATCAGCTGTACTACGACCTGTACTGGGGTGCAGGCTTCGTGTTGGTCGGCACGCCGTCCGGCGTCACGCTGGCGCCGGAAGGCGCGCAGCACTCGTGGAAGTCGGACCTGCAGATCCCCAACCTGGTCACCTGGGAGCCGTCGTTCGCGCAAGAGCTCGATTGGATCCTGTGCGATGCGATCCGGCGGCACATGACCGGGGACAACAGCGGACGCAAGGGCGTGTTGATCCGCTGCGTCACGCGCGGGATCAAGCAGGAGCTGTTGCTGAAGAACCTGCGACGGCAGGTGCGCTTCAAGCGCGAGCTGCCGCAAGGCGCGCTGCTCGGCGCCAGCGCGGCCGACGGCGGGCTGCCGGAGGCGGAGGTGCCGGCGCTGGCGGATCAGGAGATCCTGAATGCGCTGCGCGAAGACGTGCTGCAGGGTGCGTACTGGCTGCGCGACTGGCGCGGGTACCGCGGCTACAGCCCGGGTGAGAACGTCGTCCACTTGTTCGTGCTCGGCGCGCTGGTCGAAGAGGCGCTCGCGGCCGGCGACCTGCTGCTCGAGCGCGGGATCCACGCCAACATCGCGGTCGCCAGCTCACCGGAGCTGCTGTGCGGCCTGCTCGCGCGCAAGGACGACTACCGCCATCTGCGCGAGCGGCTCGGCGTGGACGGCAGCCTGCACCTGCGGGGTGGCGCGGCGCTCGGCGCGCAGGATGCCGTCGATCTGGCCGGCCGGCGGATCCCGCTGGTCAGCGTGACCGACGGGGAAGAGGGCCTGCTCGACAACCTCGGCTCCATCGCCGGCACGCGCCAGATCGCGCTCGCCGTGCGCAAGTTCAGCAAGAGCGGCACGCCGGCGCATGTCTACGAGTACCACGGCCTCGATCCGGCCGGCATCGCCGAGGCGTGCGGGCGCGCGCTCGCCGAGACCGCGCTCGAACGCGTGCAGCTGACGCCGCAGGGCATGGCGCAGCTCCGCGCGCAGCAGGACGCCACGGCGCCGGACTGGCAGGAGCTGTGGCCCAAGCCGGTGCGCGCGCCGTGACCACTTTCGACGGGAGGGGCCCGCGGGCGTCGCCGCTGCCGTTGATCCTGGCCGGTGCCGCGTTCGTCGTGACCGCGTACCTGATGTTCGACCGGTTCGCCGGCGCGCCGCCGCGCTACGAGGCGACGCCGCGCGCCGTGACCGCGCGCGGCGGCCTGGCCGAGTTCGAGCAGACCGCGATCCGGATCCACGAGGAGAACCAGGTCTCGGTCGTGCACATCCGCAGCCCCGGCGTGCGCGTGTCGAATGGGTGGCAGTACCGCGACTACCCGCCCGGCGCGGGGTCCGGGTTTGTGTGGGACGAGCGCGGGTTCCTGGTCACGAACTACCACGTGGTCGCCGGCCGCGAGATCGCGACGCGCAGCAACCCGCTCGGCACGCGGGTCTACGTGCGCTTCGCCGGCGCGCGCCGCGAGGCGACCGCGCAGGTCGTCGGCGTCGATCCGGAGAACGACATCGCGGTTCTGTACGTCGAGGGCGCGACCAACCTGCGCCCGATCCCGCTCGGCACCAGCGGCGACCTCAAGGTCGGCCAGGCCGCCTTCGCGATCGGCAACCCGTACGAGTTCGAGAACTCGTTCACCAGCGGCGTCATCAGCGCGCTGAACCGCAACGTCCGCACCAGCGCCACGACGATGATCCAGGGCGCAATCCAGACCGACGCCGCGATCAATCCCGGCAACTCCGGCGGTCCGCTGCTGGACAGCGCCGGCCGCCTGATCGGCATGAACACGGCGATCTTCACCGAGAGCGGCTCGAGCGCCGGGCTCGGCTTCGCGATCCCGGTCGATCGCCTCAACGACGTCGTCCCGCGCCTGATCCGCGCCGAACGCACGAACGGCACCGTCGACGAGCCGCCGAAGATGGGGATCGAGGCCATCGAGTATCCGATCGAAGGCCGGCCCCACGTGATCACCACGAAGGTCCTGTCCGGCACTGGCGCAGAGCAGGCCGGCCTGCTAGGCCAGCGCGTGCTGCCCACCGGCGAAGCCCTCTACGGCGACATCATCCTGCGAGTGGACGGCAAGCCGATTCGCAGCATTGCCGACATCGCCGCCGCCCTCCGCCCACACAAGGTCGGCGACCAGATCCAGGTCGACATCCTGCGCGACTGGAACACCGACCACATGCAGGAGCTCACGCTCCCGCTCACCCTCCGCTGATACCGAAGGGGTCAGACCCCAAAAGTCGCGCCATTCTGTCAGGCAGCGCGCACACGGCGAAGCCTGCCAATCTGGCGCGACTCTCGGGGTCTGACGACACTCGGTCGCACCACGGCTCCACGGGTCCACGGCTCCACAAGCGCCCCTTCCCATTCCCCTTCCCTTTCCTCGCCTTCCCCCAGCCCGGGCCCGGGCCCGGGCCCGTTCCGTTCCCGTCCTCCCCCTTCCCCGCCCCTTACCCCAGCACCGCCTCAACGATCTGGCGTCTGGGATCGAAGTCGCGCAGCTTCACGTGCGACGCCGTCGCCGCGTCGAGCGCCGCCGCTGGCGCGAAGCCGACCAGTTCGCTCTCGACGACGTCGACGCCCGCAGCACGCGCGCGCTCGGCGACGGCGTCGTAGACGGTGCGGATCGACGTGGTCTGGAAGTCGAGCAGGTTCATCGAGACCTGCGCGAGCCCGCGATCATCCAGGAAGAACCCCATCGCCTGCACGCGCGGCAGCCCACCATCCTTTTCGCGCACGGCCTTGGCGATCTGCTTGGCGACCGCGACGTCGGCGGTGGCTAGATTGACGTTGTAGGCGATCAGGAACCGCCGCGCGCCGACGGCAACCGCACCGGCGGTCGGATGCATGCGCGCCGGTCCGAAGTCCGGCGCGTACTCCGGATCCGTCCCGACCAGCTCCCGCAGCTTCTCGAACTCCTTGTTGCGGAAGTTCCCGAGCACGCGCCGTGACTCGCGGCGCGCCGCCTCGGCGTACAGGAACACCGGCAGTTCCAGCTCACGCCCGATCCGCTCGCCGACCTTCTCGGCCAGCGCGACGGCGTCGGCCATCGTGGCCCCGTTCAGCGGCACGAACGGACAGACGTCGATCGCCCCCATCCGCTTGTGCTCGCCGCGATGCTCGCGCAGGTCGATCGTCTCGATCGCCTTGCGCGCCCCGCGCACGGCCGCCTCGCTGACGGCGGCGCGCGCGCCGGCCAGCGTGATCACACAGCGGTGGTGCGCCGCGTCCTGCTCGGCACCGAGCAGCACGACGCCTGGCACGCCGCCCAGCGCATCCGCGAGCGCACGCACCTTGCTGGCATCACGGCCTTCAGAGAAGTTCGGCACGCACTCGAACAGCGGTTCATCCATCAGCGAGGATCCGGGAACAGGCTCAGAACGCAGGATCCCGATCGTGCACGTTCGCCGCAACCGGCACGCCGTCCTTGATCGTCAGCGCGACCGGATTGCCGCCGAACTCGTAGCCCAGCGCGCGGTAGCTCGGCAGCTCGAGCGCGACCAGATCGGCGCGCTTGCCCGGGTGCAGGGTCCCGATCTCGTGATCCAGCTGCAGACTGAACGCGGCATTGATCGTCGTCGCCGCGATGCACTCCTCCGGCGTCATCCCGTACAGCACGCACGCCAGAGAGATCATCAGCGGCAGCGACCGCGCATGGCACGAGCCGGGATTGAAGTCGCTCGCCAGCGCGATGATGCAGCCGCGCTCGATCATCCGCCGCGCCGGCGCCTGGATCCCCTTGCGCAGCAGGAACGACGTCCCCGGCAGCAGCACGGCGGTCGTCTGCGACGCGGCGAGCTGGTCGATGCCGGCCTCCGAGATCCGCGCCAGGTGATCCGCGGAGTCGGCATGCAGCTCGACCGCGAGCTCGGCGCCCCCCATCGGCTCGATCTCGTCGGCATGCACGCGCAGCCGCAGCCCCTCGGCGCGCGCCGCCGACAGCACGCGTAGCGACTGCTCGCGATCGAACACCTTCGGCTCGGCGAACACGTCGGCGTAGTCACACAGGTCGCGCACGGCCGGCAACATCTCGTCGACGATCAACCGCACGTATGCCTCGCGGTCCTCGCGGAACTCCGGCGGGAACTCGTGCGCGCCGAGGAACGTGCGCTTGACGGTCAGCGGGTGGTGCTCCGCCGCCGCCGCCAGCGCGCGCAGGCTCTTGCATTCGTCCGCGGTGCTGAGCCCATACCCGCTCTTCGCCTCGATCGTCGTCGTGCCATGGAACAGGAACGCGTCCAGATGCCGCGCGACCTGCGCCGTCAGCTCCGGCTCGCTGGCACGCCGCAGCGCCCGCACCGACGACAGGATCCCCCCTCCGGCCGCCGCGATCGCGAGGTAATCGCTGCCGGCGCAGCGCTGGTGGAACTCCTCCTCACGGGTCCCGACGAACACCGGATGCGTGTGCGCGTCGACGAATCCCGGCAGCACGACGAACCCGCTCAGATCCAGCTCCTGCGCCGCCGTGAACGCACGCGTGATCTCGGCGTGCGGTCCGGCGGCGAGGATCCGGCCACCGCGGATCGCGACCGCGCCGTCGCGCAGTGCCCCGACGCTGTGCAGCTGCGCGCCACGCCGCGGCCCCTGTGCCGGCCCGTCCGCCAGCGTCACGAGCTCGCGGCAATGCGTCAGCAGCAGATCCGCGGACTCGGGCGCCGGCATCCCGCGCGACCGTACGCGCGCGCCGCGAAAAGCGAAGCAGGAACGCGCCGCGCGCCGGAACCGGCTCCCCTACGAGTCCCCTACGAGCAGAGCCGCGACTGCAACCGCTCGAAGATCCGCCGCCGCGAGCGGAACACCACCATCTTCAGCGCATCGCCGCGGATCCCGAGCATCGCGCCGAGATCCGCATACCGCAGCCCGTGGACCTCGACCATCTGCAACACGAACCGCTCCCGCTCGCTCAGCGTCTCGAACGCCTCCAGATACGCAGCGAGGAACATCGCGAAGGCGCGGCCCAGCGTGCAGGCGAGCTCCTGATCGGCCACTGCCTGGGGTGGGTCGGCCACGCCAGGGTCCACCTCGCTCGCCAGCCGCTCCGACGTGCAGAGCAGCACCGGCACGCGCAACCGCTCGTCCCGCAGCCGCCGGCGGACGACGTTGTCCAGGATCCGCGACGACCAGACGCGGAACGCCTGCGCGCGCCGCGGCTCGAACCGGTCCGGGAAACGGAACACGTTGACCAGCGTGTCCTGCACGACTTCGTGCGGGTCGAGGCGATCGCCGAACAGGCGGCAGCGCCGCCTCGCCCGTGCCAGCAGCTGCGGCTGCACCAGGGCAGCGAGTTCCTCGAACACCGCTCGCGCTCCGGTACGGCGGAACTCATCCATCAGCCGCGTCGCGCGCGCATCGGGCGAGTCGTCGGTCACCAGCGGGGCCACCACCGGCGCCGGCACCTGGGTCGGGCTCGCCGGGCAGGTCCGCCGCGGCACGGCACGGGGGGCCGGTCGGATGGCCGTCGGGACCGGGAGGATCGCGGTCATGGGACAACCCTGGTGCGAATCCCGGGCCAACCGTTCCGGCACGCTCGCGTGCGACTCCGCACGGCGCTTCAAGCCCAGCAGATTCCGGGCCTTACGGATCACTGCCCGATCCTGCCGTAGCGCCTGGAGGACACCTTGGCACGGCCGGAGTGGCAAACCGAACAGTCGGCTTGAGCGGTTTGCCCCGCCGAGCCGATGGACAGACCTGGGCCCATCCCGGCCCGCCACGCAGACGCTGTGAACCCGAGCCGAGCCCAATCCATGCACCCGCTCGCCGAGCTCCCCTCGGTACTCGCGATGCGGGACCTCCGCCGCCGGATCCGCCAGCGCTGGCCTTGGGGCCAGACCGCGCAGGAATGCACGCTGCAGCTGCTGGCGCTCGACCCGCTGGCGACGTTCCGGGCGCTGCGGATCGCGTACTCCCCGGTCCACCAGCTCGACGAGCCGGTCGCCAGCTTCGAACAGCTGCGGCACGCGCTCGGCTCCTTGAACCTGCAGCGCGCGCTCGAGACACCGCTCAGCGACGTCGCTGGCACCGCGCCGCTGCGGATGCTGTGGTTCCACGCGCTGGCGACGGCGTTCGCCGCCGAGTCGCTGGCCGACCAGAGCGTCCTGTTCGAACCGGGGCACGGGTACCTGCTGGGCCTGCTGGCCGATCTGCCGAGCTGGTTCGAGCTGCTCTCGATCCGCCGCCTCGGCCAGTCCGAAGCGGGCAGCTGGGACCGGCTCGCGAATGCATGGCGCCTGCCGCCATGGCTGCTGAAGGCGACCGACGCGTTGCGCAGCGGCGGGAGTCGCACGACTCCGGCCGTGACGCTGGTCCTGCAGGCGCACGCGGCGGCGTTCGCGGCCGGCTTCCCGCACCCGCTGCGCAGCGTCGATCCGCTGATCGCGCAAGGGCTCGACGCACGCTGGCTCGCGCGGCTGGACCTGCGGCGCAAAGTGCACGAGGCGCTGGAGCGGTTCGGCCTGGAAGCCGCCGAGCAGGAGCCGGAGGTCGTCCGCGTCGAGCCGAGTGAAGACCTGCGTCTGTTCCCGACGCGGCAGAAGGGGCCGTTCGTCGATCTGATGCTGCGTCTGCTCGACTGCGGCGACGGCAGCCGCTACCGCGCGATCACGACCGTGACGACGGCGTCCGGCGTGCGCTACCTGGACTTCGACCGTGCGTTCGTGCTGCACTGGAACCGCACGCTCGGCAAGGCCTGGCTGCGCGCGAAGACCGACCTGTCGCCCCGCGGTCTCGAGCCGTTCGTGCTGGTCCCGACGCAGGCCGAACGCGAGGCGCTCGAACAGAGTGCCGCGAACCGCGACGCGCTGCTGGTCGGCACCGAGCCGGGCACCGACCACGGCCTGCTCGCGATGCTCGGCGCCGACGAGGCCCTGATCGCGCCGCTCGCCAGCGGCCGCGCGATGACGTCGTTCCTGGTCCTGGACCGCTCGCTGTCGGTGCAATCGATCCGCCGCGGACCGGAGCTCGACAACGTGCGCTGCCTCGCCAGCACGGCGCGGCTGCTGATCGAGACGCAGCTGACGCGCCGCCGCCTCGCGCGCGCCGAGCGGTTCGCGCTGACCGATCCGCTGACCCGGCTCGCCAACCGCGTCACCGGGGTCTCGTTCCTCGAGCAGCAGGTCGCGCAGGCGCGCCGCAACCACTCGCCGCTCAGCGTGATCATGGTCGACGTCGACGAGTTCAAGAAGCTGAACGACGCGCGTGGCCACCTGGTCGGCGACCTGGCGTTGCGGCGCACGGCGGAGGTGCTGCGCCGGACGATGCGCAAGGCGGACCTGATCTGCCGCTACGGCGGCGAAGAGTTCCTGATCATCCTGCCGGAGACGTCGCTCGAGGACGCCTCGGTCCTGGCGACGCGGCTGTTCATGGCGGTCTCGGAGGCCGGCATCGACCTCGACCTCGGGCTGACGATCTCGGTCGGCCTGGCCGGCCTCAACCCCGAGGACGAGACCTGCGAGGGCCTGCTCGGCCGCGCCGACCGGGCGCTCTACGCCAGCA
The DNA here is from genome assembly GCA_964483245.1 of uncultured candidatus Brocadiaceae bacterium. Lineage (GTDB taxonomy): Bacteria > Planctomycetota > UBA1135 > UBA1135 > UBA2386 > CAZABP01. The sequence continues at coordinate 36,377 of CAZABP010000042.1, forward strand.
AGGCGCGCGGCAAGAACCGCCTCTCGATCGATGCCGACGTCGACGCAGTTGCCTGAACCGCAGGCTCCGGCGCGCCGGCGGGCGGCATCCCGCCGCCCGATGGCGGCGCCTGTTCCGCGCCGCGCAGGCCGGCGGCTGGACCGGCCACGCTCGCCCGCCCTATGCTCCGCGTTCCCGTGAGTGATCCCGACGCAGAGCCTCCGTCTCCAGGGCCGCTCGAACCACCGCGACGCCGGGCAACCCGACCCGCGAAACCGTCCGTCGAACCGGCTGCGGCGTTTCCGCAGGAGGCCCGCGCCCGATGCTGATCTCCGCCCCCGGCTCGGCCGAGGGCTTGCGCCTGATCTTCGAAGGCAGCATCGCCCCGCTTCCTCTGTTCCTGGCCATCCTGCTGCTGGTCCTGGCCGGGTTCGGCGCGCACGTGGCGGCTGCCCTGCTGGTCTACAGCCCGACCAAGCTGCAGCGCCGGCTGCGCAAGCCGGGTGAGCCGGAGCCGAAGGACCCGTTCGCGGACCTCGCCCTCGAGTACCAGATCATCGCCCGGACGCTGGCGATCGGCGGAGTCCTCGGCTCGCTGCTCGCGCTGCAGATCTCGGTCGAAGGGGCGCTCGCGCCCTGGGCGACGACGGCGTTCATCCTGGTCGCGGTCCTGTTCTGCGGGCTGCTGCCGTCCTTGGTCGCCAACCGCTACGCCGAGGCCCTGCTGCTGGCGAGCCTGCCCCCGCTGCGCCTGCTCCGGCTGGGGCTGCACTACCCGCTCGTCGTGCCGCTGCGCCTGGTCAGCCGGCTGGCCCTGCGCGTGTTCCGTGTGCCGGAGCAGCCGACGACCGACACCGAGGAGATCGCCGAGGAGATCCTGGCCGCGGTCACCGACAGCACGTCGGACACCGCCCTCGAGGAGAAGCCGAAGCGGTGGATCGAGAACATCGTCGAGCTGCAGGACCTCGACGTCGCCTCGATCATGACGCCGCGCACCGACATCTGCGCCGTCGCGGCCGACCTGGCGATGAAGGACGCGATCACGCTCGCGATCAGCGGCGGCCATTCGCGGTATCCGGTCTACGACGGCACGATCGACAACGTCGTCGGGATGCTCTACGTCCGCGATGCGCTCGGCTGGGCCAGCACGGCCGCGCCGGACGCACCGACGACCGCCGGCGAAGTCGGCCGGCCGCGCCAGCCGCTGTTCGTGCCGGAGTCGATGGAGGTGCACGAACTGCTCGAGCGCTTCAAGACCAGCCGCACGCAGATCGCCGTCGTGCTCGACGAGTACGGCGGGACGGCCGGGCTGATCACGCTCGAGGACATCTTCGAGCAGATCGTCGGGGACATCAGCGACGAGTACGACGAGCCGGAGGTCCAGGAGATCGAAGTCATCGAGGACCACCGGGTCGTCGAGGTCGCCGGGCGCGCGCGGATCGAGGAGGTCAACGACCTGCTCGGCACCGAACTGCCGCAGGACGACGAGTACGAGACGATCGGCGGCTTCGTGTTCGCCCACCTGGGCAAGATCCCGGAGCCGGGCGAGACGTTCTCGTCGGGGAACCTGGAGTTCCGGATCCTGGCGGCCGACGACCGGCGCATCGTGCGCCTGCGGCTGACCGTGCTGTCGCCGCATCCGTCGGCGACGTGATCCGGTGACGGGGACGCGGTGACGCAGTGACCCGGATCCGCGGCTATGTCTGGCGCCGCAGCGATCTGTTCGAGAGCAGCCGGCTGGTCGTGGTGCTGACGCCGGACGAGGGCCGGATCCACGTCCTCGTCAAGGGCGCGCACCGCCCGGCCAGCGATGCGCTGGGCAAGCTGGATCTGCTGAACCTGATCGAAGCCGACCTCGCCGGCCGGCCCGGGACGCTGCGCAGCGCCACCCGGCTCCGCCTGCTGCACGAAGCCCGTGCATTGCGCGAGCCGGCCCGCTTCCTCGCGATCAGCCACGTCCAGGAGCTGCTGGACGGCGCGCTGCTGGATGGCCGTGGCGACCACGAGCTGTTCGAGCTGCTGGCCGGGGCAGTGCGCCTGTGCGAGCGCGCGCCACTGGCGAAGCTGCCGCGCGTCCTCACCGGGCTCGAGCAGCGTTTCCTGGCCTGGCTCGGCGTGCTGCCGGACTGGCTCCACTGCTCGCATTGCGGCCGTGCGAGCCCGCAGCTCGGCGTCGTGCCGCGCACCGGCGCGCTCGAGTGTCCCGAGCACGGCGGCACGCAGGGACCCGCGACACCGCGCCGCGCGCGGGCGTGGCTCGCGCACCTGAACGGACTTCCGGCGCGCGCGTGGGCCGAGCAGGATCCGGATGGCGACTTCGGCGATGCAGCGGCCCTGCTCGGGCGGCTCGTGGAGCGCGCCGTCGAGCGACGATTGCGACTGCGCGACCTCGCGTTACAACGCGCGGGGCCCGGATCCCCGCGGCACGCATCCGCACGATGAAACCTCTCCTGCTCCTCGCCGCCGTCGCGACCGCCTGCTGCGCGGCCGGCTGCGCCCAGGAGCCGGCCGGTCAGCAGCCACAGCAACCGCAGCAGCTGCAGGGCGCCGCCGCGACGCCGGCAGCGAAGCCGGAGGAGCCGCTCGACTTCATGCGCTACGTGCAGGTCGACGACGAGCACGCGCGGCTCGAGGTGCAGCTGGTCCGCTACCGCGACGCGCAGGGGCGCGAGGTCACGCTGGTGCCGGCGGTGCACGTCGCCGACGCGAAGCACTTCGACGAGCTGAACCGCCGCTTCGCCGGGTTCGACGCGGTGCTGTACGAGCTGATCGCCGAACCGGACCAGCGGCCGCTGCCCGGGCAGGCCGGCGGCGCGCTGACCGGGTTCCAGCGGATCATCACCGAGGGGCTCGAGGTCGAGTTCCAGCTCGACGGGATCGACTACCAGGTCGAGAACCTGGTGCACGCGGACCTGACTCCGGCCGAGTTCCGCCGGATGCAGCGCGAGCGCGGCGAGTCGATCGTGACCTTGATGCTGAAGGCGATGACCAGCGCGCAGCTGCGGCCGGAGGAGCCGGAGGAAGACGAGGCGGGCGAGGCGAAGCCGGCCGCGCCGCGCCACAAGCCACCGGACCTGGTCAAGGCGATCCGCGAAGGGCGCAAGGCCTGGGCGTTGAAGCTGATCCTGGCCCCGCAGTTCGAGCAGATCGAGCGCGTCGCGGCCGGCTTCGACGACAACGCCGATGGCAAGCCGAGCGTGCTGCTCGGCGCGCGCAACGAGCGCGCGATCGACGTGCTGAAGCGCGAGCGTGAGCGCCACGACCGCCTGGCGATCTACTACGGCGGCGCACACATGCCGGACATCGACCGCCGGATCCGCGAGCTCGGCTTCGCGCCGGTCGCCGGAGAGTGGACTCCGGTCTGGGACATCCGACCGCCGGCCCCGGCTGCGCAGGACAAGTGAGTCACGGCCGCTGCCGGCTGCTCCTCGTTGTGCTGCTGCTGCCTGCGGCTTGTGCCTACACACCGCCGACGACCGACCCGATCGAGGCGCTGCAGGTCGCCGAGGTCATGCTGCAGGAGGGCCGCCCAGCGGACGCGGCGCGTCTGCTCGGACACATCGGCGAGGATGCCTACGAGGGGGCCGCGCTCGAGCGCTGGAAGGCGCGCCGCGCGCGCGCGCTGCTCGAGAGCGGCGACTGGTGGCCGGCGTTCCGCGTCACGCGCGCGTTCCTCGACGATCACAAGTTCTCGCTGTACGAGCCGGAGGTCGAAGCGGTCGAGTTCGAAGCCGGCAAGCGCCTGATCCAGAGCACGTGGAGCTTCTGGATCTTCGCCAACGACGCCGACGAGGGGATCGCGGTGCTGGATCACTTCGTCAGCCGCTATCCGAACAGCCGCTTCAAGGCGGACGCGCTGCACCTGCTGGGGAACAAGATGTTCCAGGAGGAGGAGTACCAGCGGGCGCTCGAGTACTACAAGCAGCTCTGGTTCGGCCACCGCGACAGCGAGTGGGCGCAGCTGGCGCTGTTCCGGATCGCGATCTCGCGCTTCCACGCCTTGTTCGGGCCGGAGTACGACTTCGAAGAGCTGCGCCTGACCCGCAACGAGCTCGCCGGCTATCTCGCCGGCGCGCCGGAGAACCCGCGCTTCGTCGCGGAGGCGCAGGCGGCGCTGGCGCAGGTGCGGACCTGGATCGCGGAACGCCACGTGCTGATCGCCGACTTCTATCGCCGCGTCGGCAACGAGACCGGCGAGCTGCGGCACCTGGGCGAGGCGAGCGCGGACTATCCGGACACGGCGGCGGGCCAGGAGGCGCGCGCGCGCCTGGCGGCACGGTGAGCGCCCGGCGCCGGTCGGTTGGCATCGCGCTGCTCGCGTTGCTGGCAGCCGGCTGCGGCTACACGTTCGGCAGCCCCGCGGCGCCCGGCGTCGCGCGCACGTTCGCACTCGACGTCGCGACGAACGAGTCGTTCTGGCAGCGGCGCGAGATCGAGCTGACCCGCTCCCTCGACCGCGAGCTGACGACGCGGCTCGGCTGGCGACGGGCGCCGGCCAGCGCGGCCGACGCCGTGCTGCGCGTGCGCATCGAGCGGATCGACTCGCGCACGTTGGTGACCGGGACGAGCGAGCCGCTGCGCGAAGGGGCGCTGCGCTACGCCGTGCATGCCGAGCTCGTCGCACCGCAGAGCGGCAGCGTGTTGATGCGCCGCACGTACGTCGATCTGGCCGAATACCGTCCGGCCCTCGGTGAGGACCAGAGCACGGCCGAGCAGGAAGCCAGCTACGACCTCGCCCGCAAGATCGTCGAGGACGTCGCCGACGAGGCCGCACGATGACCGACGTCCGCGGTAGCGGCAACAGCTTGCAATCGCACGCATTCCGTTCCATCCAGCGCCCGACGACCGGCACGCGGCCGGAGCCGACTGCGGGCCGGCTGCCCGACCGGCCGATAAGCTGGCGGGGCGGCGACCGAGCCGGACGTGCCAGGTCCACGTGACTCGATGCAGAAACCCGAATCCCAACGTCCCGAGCAGCAACCGGCCGGCAAGAAGCCTCGCGGCATCGGCAGCGCGCTACTGATCTTCGCGCTGCTGTCGGCGCTGTTCCTGGTCGTCGCGCAGTCGAACTCCGAGCCGCAGGCGACGATCTACGACTTCTACCGGCGGCTGTTCGAGGGGCGGATCACGGCGTTGACGTTCCGGGATGGCACGGTCCAGGCGACCTACACCGAAGGTGGCCGGCAGGACCTCGCGATGGAGATCGTGCTGCGCGAGTTCGCGCGCGACGACCTGGCCTGGATCCGCGAAGTCCAGGCGCTGGCCCCGCAGATGGATGCCGAGCGCTACCGCACCGGCGGCGTCGGCGCGTTCCTCGCGGAGCTGGACGGCGGCGACATCGCGGTCAAGCAGGCGTTCTTCTTCAACGTGCTGCCGGGGCGCCCGCGGCCACAGGACCAGCCGCGCCCCGAGACGAAGATCGACCACGGCGCGTTTCTGACTGCGATCGTGCAGAGCGGCAACGAACCGGATCGCTACGTCCGCGTTCCGGCCGGCGGCGGCGCGACGCTGCAGCAGGCGCGCGAGGCGCTGCTGGCGGCCGAGGTCCCCGTGCTCGACCGGTCGCTGAGCCTGGATCGCACCGCGTTCCACGTCACCGAGTCGAACCCGACGCTGATCTACCTGCTCGGGACGGTCGGACCGTACCTGCTGGTGATCCTGATCATCTGGTTCTTCATCCTGCGCCAGATGCGCGCGCCGGGCGGCGGCAGCGTGCTGTCGTTCGGGCGCAGCCGCGCGGCGCTGTACACCAAGGAGAACCGCACCAACGTCACGTTCGACGACGTCGCCGGCATCGACGAGGCGAAGTCGGAGGTGCAGGAGATCGTCGAGTTCCTGAAGAACCCCGCCAAGTTCGCCAAGCTCGGCGGGCGGATCCCGCGCGGCGTGCTGCTGGTCGGCTCGCCCGGCACCGGCAAGACCCTGCTCGCGAAAGCGATCGCCGGCGAGGCGAAGGTGCCGTTCTTCAGCATCTCCGGGTCCGACTTCGTCGAGATGTTCGTCGGCGTCGGCGCGAGCCGCGTGCGGGACCTGTTCAAGCAGGCACGCGAATGCAGCCCGTGCCTGGTGTTCCTCGACGAGATCGACGCCGTCGGCCGCAAGCGTGGCTCCGGCATGGGTGGCGGCCACGACGA
>CAZABP010000043.1:0-41119 GCA_964483245.1 uncultured candidatus Brocadiaceae bacterium
GGCCAGCGCGATCCAGAGATCGCGCCAGGTGCCGTGGCGCGAACGCGGCGAGAACAATGCCGCCATCTCGCGCCCGGCGTAACGCTCGATCAACGGGTGGTCGAAGCGATCCTCGGGAGCCTCGCGCATGCTGCCGTTGTAGCGGGCGCCGCGCGGGCTCGCGAATCAGCGGCCGGGGCCATTCAGCAGGCCGGCACCCAAACGCGACGCGTCACCGTCTTCCAGTAGCCCGGCTCCTGCACCGTCTGGTAGTGGCCGGCGCAGATGACGCCCCAGCGCCGGTGACCACAGGAGTCGACGATCCAACCGTACTGCGCCGGGACCCAGACCTGGCGCGAGCAACCGGGGACCCAGACGCGTTCGGTCACCGTCTGGAAGTGGCCGCGCTGGTGGTGGACCGGGGCGGGGCGATGCGAACCGTGCCGGTGGGAGTCGTACCGATGCGCACCACGCGACGGCGTCGCGGACACGCGCACCCCGACGCCGTGGCTGCCGACCGTTGCACCGACCGAAACGTGGCGGCCGATCCGAGCACCGATCTGGATCTGTGCGGTCGCCGCCGGAACGAGCCCGAGCAGGGCCAGGACGAGCAAGCTGTTGCGGAACATGCCGGACCGGACGCACATCGCGTGCCAACTGCGAACGCGCGCCCGCAACGCACTCTCGCGCATGGTTCTGTCCTGGGTGCAGGACAACACGCAGGGTCACCGCCGTCAGGCGTGCATCGCGAGCAGGACGGCACCGCACGCGAGCGGGGCCAGCAGCAGCGTCGCCCATGCGAGCCGGCGTGATGGCTGCTCGATCCACAGCAGCACACAGCCGAACCATGCTGCACCAAGGATGTCACTGAGCAGATCACCAGCCGAAGGTGAGCGGCGCGGCACCCAGCTCTGATGCCATTCGTCGATCGCGCCGTAGACCGCGGCGATCAACAGCGCGCCGAGCAGCCGGATCCGTGGCGGACCGCGCACCGCGCACATCCACAACACGCCGAGGATCCCGTACACGACGACATGGCCGAAGTTGTGCGCATACGACCACCAGAACGAGGACGGCCCGGGCTTGCCTTCGGTCGAAGACGCGAACCAGATCAGCGTCGCCCACACCGCGACCAACAACCAACGCACCCAGTGCGGCAGGCGTGCATAGGCAGCGACGCCTGCGCGCAACAGCCGCGTCAAGCGAGCGTCTCCGCGAAGCGTCCGCGCAGGTGCAACCCACCGCCGGCTGCACTGCGCACTTCGACGTCGCGCAGCGCCTCGGCGACCAGGTAGATCCCGCGGCCGCGCTCGTTCTCTGGCGGCGGACAGGTCCGCGGGTCGCAGGCGAAGGCCTCGCGGAGCTGCTGCACGAGCGGCTGCGGCACGGCCGGGTCCTCGAACTCGAGCTCCAGCGCGGCGCCGCTGCGGCGGAGCACGACGATCATCGGCACGTTCCCGCCACGGTATTCACGCCCGTGCTCGATCGCGTTGCTGACGATCTCGTCGAGCACGAGCAGCACCGGCTCGATCCGCTCCGGGGCGATCCCGAGCCGGATCAGTGCCTCGCGCACGAGCCGGCGCAGCTCGCGCACCACCTTCGGATCGGGCCGCACCTCGAACCGCAGCTCGCCCTTGTCGTTCACGGCATCGGATCCAGCAGCAGGGACAAGTCCAACGCGCGCGGCGAATGGGTCAGCTCGCCGACCGACAACCGGTCGACGCCGCAATCGGCGAACGCGCGCGCGTTGTCGAGGCGGATGCCGCCGGAGGCTTCGATCTCGACGTCGCGGCCGAGCTCACGCGCAGCACCGCGCACGGCCGCCACGACCTCGCGCAGTGCGGACCCGGGGGCGAAGTTGTCGAGCAGGATCACGCGCGCACCACCCTGGACGGCAGCCAGCGCCTCCTCGAGATCGCGCGCCTCGGCGATGACCGGCACCGCCCGGCTCGCCGCGACCGCCGCAGCGACGACGTCGGCGTAGGGCCGGGGTGCGGCCATCGCGAAGTGGTTCTCTTTGATCAGGATCTGGTCGTGTAGGCCGGCGCGGTGGTTGTCGCCACCGCCGATGCGCACGGCGTACTTCTCGAGCGGGCGCAGGCCGGGCGTCGTCTTGCGCGTATCGAGGATCCGCACGCCGGTGCCGCGGACGGCGGCAACGAACTGGCTCGTCAGCGTCGCGATCCCGCTCAGGCGCTGCAGGAAGTTCAGCAGGGTGCGCTCGGCGGCGAGGATGCCGGGGGCCGGGCCGGAGAACGCGAGCAGCACGTCGCCGGGTGCGACGCGCTGCCCCTCGGCGCGGGCCTCACTGACGAGGATCTGCTCGTCCGCCTGGCGCAGCACTTCGAGCGCGACCGGCAGGCCACACAGCACACCGGCGCGCCGCGCCAGGATCCGCGCCTGCCCGCGCCGCCCGGCCGGGACCGTCGCCTGCGTCGTCAGGTCCCCTGCGGCGCCGAGGTCCTCGGCGAGCGCGGCGCGGACGCGGTCGGCGATCCATACCGGATCCAGTTCCATCGCGGCGCAACTTACCCGCCGGGCGGTGGATCCGGACCGGCCGGGTCGCGCAGGAACGGCCGGAGCTCCTCGAGCGTGACGCCGCCGAGTCCGTCGACGGCGGTCAGCTCGTCGAGCCGGCGGAACCAGCCGTGACGCAGCCGATGCAGCACGATCGCGCGCGCGCGGGCCGGGCCGATGCCGGGCAGCGCCTGCAGCTCGGCGAGCGTGGCGCGGTTCGGATCGATGCGGATCGGCTGGATCGTCGGTGGCGACGGCAGCACGGCGGAGCAGCCGGCCCAGCACAGCCGCGCGAGCATCACCAGCAGCAGCAGGAACCAGATCCGCAACCACAGCCGCCGCTCCGAGGGGAGCAGCGCCGGCGTCACTTCAGCCGCTGCCGGAATCTCGCCGCCAAGCCCTCCCCGGCCGGCAGCCGTTTCCGCCCGAGCCCGCCGGCGAGGCTTTCGAGCCGGCCGCGGATCCGACGCAGTGCGTTCACCGCCTCGCATGTCGGGTGGCTCGCGACCAATGGCGGGTCGCCGAGGCGACGCTGCATGACGGCAGGTTCTTCAGGGATCTCACCGAGGTAATGCAACGAGATGCCGCTGAACCGGACAGAAACATCGGCGAGCCGCTGAAAAGCCGGCCGCCCGACGCCGGCGGCCGGGACCCGGTTCATGACGACACCGATCGGCGGCGCCTGCGGATGGCGCGCGAGACACTTCACGACGGCATATGCATCCGTCAGCGCCGCGATCTCAGGGTTGGTCACCAGCACGACGACCTGTGCTGCCAGCAACGTCAGCATCGACTGCGGCGTGATCCCGGCCGCGGCGTCGAACAGCAGCACGTCCTGATCGCGCGCAAGCGTCGCCAGCGCATCGCCGAGGTGCAGCATCCGAGTCTCGCCCAGCTCGGTCATCGCGATGATCCCGGACGCGCCCGGCACCAGCCGCGGTCCGTAGACCGTCCGCTCGGTGATCTGCTCGATCGAAGCGCGCCCTTCGACCAGATGCTGCATCGTCAGCCGCGGCGTCACGCCGAGCAGCAGATGGTCGTTCGCGAGCCCGAAGTCACAGTCGACCAGCGTGACGCGGCTGCCGTGGTCGCACAGATGGACTGCCAGGCTGGTCGCGAAGAACGACTTGCCGGTGCCGCCCTTGCCACTCGCGACTGCGATGACGACGGCTTCGTCGACCGCTGCGGCGGATTCCGGCGGTGGGCCGGCCGCTCCCGGTCGCCAGCGCGACCAGAACCGCTGCAGCGGATGCGTCGCGTCGGCGACGCTCGGATTCGGCTCCATCAGGGTGGAAACATGTCACCCGCGCGGGAGCCGCTCGGCCGGTCAATCCGGCGGTCCGGTGCCGGCAGCGACGCCGGCCTCCGCGAACGCCTGGCCGAGGGCAGCCTGCTCGGATTCGGAAAGCCGTGCCGCGCGCATGTTGCGCTCGATCGCGGCGAAAGACGGGTCGGCGGACGCGGCCCCCTGCCCTGGCCGTTCCAGACCCTGCAACTCGAGGTAGAGCCGCAGCGCGCGGTCGAGCTGGCGGTCCAGCTCGTAGCGGTTGCGCACGGTGACCGGTGCGGCGTCGCCGATCGCCAGCTGCAGCTCGTCACCGGCGCCGCGCAGCTCGACGAGCCTGCTCTCTGCAACGAAGAACAGCCGGCCGAATCGGTCGCCGAACGCCTGCATCTGCGGATCCAGCCGCTGCAACAGCTCCATCGCGTCGCTGCAGAGCTCACGCGCCGGCGACTGCGTGATCCCGCTCGGCACCGTGTACGCCGACGCCCCGGTCGCTGCGTCGTCGCTGTCGGCGCCGAAACGGTCGCGGCGCGCGAACCCGGTCAGCTCCTGCGCACCGAACCGCACGCGGTGCAGCTCGTGGAGCTCCAGCTCGTCGATCCCGAGCGATTGCCACAGCGAGACCGCCGCGTCGGGCAGCTCGCTGCCGACGACGACGAATCGTGATGGCAGATCGAAACGCGGGCTGCGCCCGGCTAGCAGCCGCGCCAGCAGCCCGGCGTGCGCCTCGAGCCAGCGGCGCGCTTCGAGCAGCTCGGCGGCGAGCCGCGTGTCGCTGCGCTCCCCTGCGGCGAAGCAGCAGACCGCGCGCCGGCTCGCATCGACGGCGAGCAGATCGATCGTGCAGCGGCCATCCAGATCGATCTCTTCCTGCAGCGCGGTCAGACCCGGTTCGAGGTGCTCGACGAGCGTGCGCAACGGCGCACCGAGCGCCCGTGCTGCTGGAGGAATCGGACCTCGAATCAATGTCCCTCCCGGGAACGTCAACCGCGCGAATGACCGCGATCGCCCCTGACCGGGCCGGGCGCGGTCGCCCGAAAACACCGCGGATTACACCGAGCCGGCTGCCGGCAGGCAAGCTGCGGGTGAGGACCTTTCGACTGCGCGGCACAACGCGACCGCCAGCGCGTCGCTGGCGTCGCGCGGCGTCGGCGCGGTCCGCAGGCCGAGCTGCTGCGCCACGAGGCGGGCCAGCGCATCCTTGCCGGCGTTGCCGCGACCGCCGACCGCGAGCTTCACGCGGGCCGGTGGGTACTCGTGGATCGAGAGCCCGAGCCGCCGCGCCTCGGCCAGGACCACGCCGCGCGCCTCCCCGATCCGTAGCGCCGCCGAGATGCTGCGGTGTGCGAACGCCTGCTCCAGCGCGAGTTCGGCCGGCGCGAGCGCCAGGATCGTGCGCCGCACCTCGTCGGCAAGCAGGCGCAGCCGGTCGGCGAGACTCGCCTGCCGTCCACCGAGCTGAAGCGCGCCAGCATCGACGTAGCGCGCTCTGCCCTGTGCCTGTTGGCGGCGGACGATGTTGGCGACGCGATGCGCGATCGGCGCGCCGGATGCCGGCCGGTCGGAGCCGCGCTGCGCCGCTGCGCCGTCGCTCACCGCGACTTCGATGCACCCGAAGCCGGTCACGAGAGTGCCAGGGTCGATCCCTAGAATCCGCATCGGTCCGCCCGCGGCACGGTATAGCCTCGCGCTGCGTGAAGGTCTCGATCTTGTTGCTCGCATCCGGACGCAGCGAGCGCTTCGGCGGGGATGTGCCGAAGCTCTACCGCGAGCTCGCCGGCAAGCCGGTGTTGCTGTGGAGCGCCGAGCGCCTGGCGCGCGTCGTCGACGGGATCGAGCACGAGATCCTGCTGGCCGTGCGGCCGGAGCACCGCGCGCGCTGGCTCGAGCCGCTCTGGCCGCGGCTGCGCGAGGCTGGCGTCGACCGCGTCGTCGATGGCGGCGATCTGCGGCAGGACTCGATGCGGCGTGTGTTCGCCGAGTCGGCACCGGATGCCACCGTCGTGTTGATCCATGACGCCGCGCGGCCGGCGTTCCCGATCGAAGCCGCGCGGAACCTGCTCGTGCGCGCGTCGTCCCACGGCGCGGCGATCCTGGCGATCCCGGCGCAGGATTCGGTCAAGGAGGTCGACGAACGGCTGCGCGTCGCGCGCTCGCTGGACCGCAGCCGCGTCTGGCTCGTGCAGACCCCACAGGCGATCCGCCGCGACCGGCTCGTCGCGGCGCTCGCGCGCGCGGAGGCGGATGGGTTCGTCGCCACCGACGACGCCGGCCTCGTCGAGCACGACGGCGGCACCGTCGCCGTCGAGCCTGGTTCTGCGGAGAACCTGAAGATCACGCTGCCCGGCGACCTCGAGCGGATCGCGCGCGTGCTGCTGCAATGAGCGAGCTGCGGATCGGGCTGGGGATCGATCTGCACCGGCTCGCGCCTGGACGGCGTTGCGTGTTGGGAGGGATCGAGGTGCCGAGTCCGGTCGGGCCGGTCGGCCACAGTGATGGGGATGCGGTATTGCACGCGATCTGCGATGCGTGCCTGGGGGCCGCGGGGCTCGAGGATCTCGGGACGTTGTTCCGCGAGACCGATCCTGCGCACGCCGGCAAGGCTTCGGCAGAGTTCTGCCGGAGCGTGCGGGGGAAGCTGGACGCTGCTGGCTGGCGCGTCCAGTCGCTGGACGTCGTGGTCGAGACGGAGCAACCGCGGCTGCGCGACTGGCGTGACACGATCCGCGCGAGCATCGCGGCGCTGTTCGGTGTGGACGTCGGTGCTGTGAATCTGAAGGGGAAGAGCGGCGAAGGGGTCGACGCGGTGGGGAGCGGCGAGGCACTGCGCGCGACGGCGGTGGTGTTGCTGGCGCGGTGATTCACGCCTGAGAGGTTGCTGCGACAGCGCGCCCGCCCGACACTGCGCGGCGCGGTCGGGAATCGTCTGGTCCAGCGTCAGCCAGGAGGCAGCGGATGCGTGCACTGCAGGTCGTCGCGTGGCTCGAAGGCATCGCGATCCTCGTCGTCGGCGGGCTGCTGTTCGCGCGCAGCGGGGAGGCGCCGGTGCCGATCGAGGCTGTCGGCGGAGCTGCCGCCAGCCAACCCGACGACACCACGTCGCCGACCGCAGCCGACGCTGCAGCCGGCGAGAGTTTCGTGCCTGCGCGTGAAGCGCCGATCGTCACCGACGCGAGCGCGGATGCCGGGGCCGAAGCAGACCACGGACCGATCGCGCAGGACATGGGGATCATCCTGCAGGGAGAAGTCCGCGTGCCGGCTGGCGCCGAGGTCGAGCAACTTCAAGTCTCGTTGAAGCCGCTTCCGGACGGCAAGGAACGCCAGGCCAACCTGTCGCGCCAACGCCACTACGCGTTCGCTGGCCTCGCGCCTGGGAACTGGCGGGCGATGGTGCATGGTCGTGGCTTCGTCACGTTCAGCGAGGAGTTCACGATCGAGCCCACGCCGCAGTTGCAGACCCGCAACTTCGAGCTGCAGCGCGAGGACCTGGTCAAGGTTGCGATGGTGGCTCCAGACGGTGAACCCCTGCAGGACGCGACGGCGAAGCAACAGCCCCCGATCGAGTTCCCGTGGTTCTCGCTGACGATCCTCGCGACCGCGGAAGCCCCACCCGATGAGCTGCCGGCCGCCACCGGAGATCGTCCCGCTGCGCAGACGCTCGGCTCGTTCGAGCTGGCTCTGTTCCAGGAGCCGCCCCTGCCGAAGCGCTACATCGGCACGCTGCGGCTGCAGCACCAACGCCCGGTGCACGTCAGCGCGTTCTTCGGCACGCAGCGGCTCGCGACGACCGAACTGACAGGTCCCACGGACGAGGTCGTGCTGCAGGTCGATCCGCAGAGCATCGCCAACGCCAAGGGCACGGTCCGCTTCCGCCTGCTCGACGCGGAGACAGGTGTGCCGATCGCGGGCATGCCCGTGGATCTCGATGGCGCGCATTACCGCGGGACAACCGATCCGCAGGGGAACTGCGTCTCGCCACCGGTCGTGTGCGGCAGACACCGGGTCATCCCGTTCTCTGCCGAGCACGAGCGCGTGGCCTGGGACTGCGAAGTGCGCCCTGGGCAGGAGCGCGATCTCGGCGATCTGCGGCTGCAACGGACGCTGCCGGCGATCACGGGGACGATGACGGACAGCGCCGGTCGACCGACCGACGGGCGCGTGAGCTGGATCGCACTCGATCACGGGAGCGTGGGCGAGATCGGGCGAGCCAACGCATTCGCAGTGGACGCGTCAGGGTCGTTCTCGGCGAACCGGATCGGCCGGCGGAGGTACCTGCTGCTCGGTACGAACGGAGCGCGCGAACTCGGTTGGACCAGCGTCGACACGCGGCAGCCCCCGGCGTCGATCGAGCTCCGCCTGCGGCCGACCATCAGGGTTGCGATCCAGCAGGAGCTCGGCCCGTCCGAAGCCGTCGAGATCCTGATCGTGGATCCGGAGGGTCTTCCGGTAGCGGATGCGCGCGTCCATGCTGGCAGCCGGCAGACGCTGCGGCTTCCTGCGGGGACCTACCATGCCGAACTGCGGCGTGACGATGGTGCGAAGCAGAGCATCCCGTTCACGGTCGGACCCGATAGCGGCAGTCTGCGCATCCCGGCGAGGGCCAAGTGATGCGCTCGAAGCTGACGCTGCTCGTGCTCGCGGAGACGATCCTGCTCGCCGTGCTCGTGCTGCTGCTGGTGCAGGAGTCCCACGCGCGCTCTGCGGTCGAGGCACGTCCGGAGACAAAGCCGCTCGCTGGCGATGTGACGGCCCCAGATCGACGCGGCACGTCGAGCGCAGAGCGAGAGCCTCCTCGCCGGGTCGAGCTCGCGGAGCAACTCGATGCAGACGCTGCCTCCGGAGTACTCGTGCACGGCCGCGTGCTCGATCCAGGTGGCAATCCGGTGGACCGCTGCTCGCTCTATCTGCACGCGCCGAGCCCACGGCAGGGTCGATCCCTGGTAGTCGATCCCGAGGGCCGCTACGCGGCCGCCGGCATCCAGCCCGGGACCTGGTCGTTCCGCGCCAATGCGCCTCAGTTCCGCGAGACGACCGGCACCGTGGTCGTGCCGAACAACATGAAAACGCTCCGCCACGACCTCGTGCTGACTCGCGCGCATGTCATCCGCGTGCGTGCACGCACGGCAGACGGGCAGCCGCTCGCGGCGATCATCGGGCGAGAGCCGTTCCACTTCCGCAACGAGCTCTGCGCCGTGGCGCTGTCGTCCCCGCTCCCGACGGCCCTGGAGCCGGACACGATGAGCACGCCTCGGATGGTCGGTGATGCGGAATGGCACGCCATCCATCCGCGTACGGCCGCGGCTGGACCGACTCCGGATCTGCTCGGCGAGTTGGAGCTTCGCGTCGACCCACCCGCACACGTCGGCCTGATGCTGCGACAGACTGTGCTCGCGCAGCAGATCGTCAGCGCTGGCGACCACGAGGTCCTGTTCGAGTTCACACCCGAGGAGTTGCTCGCACACTGTGGATCCGTGCGCTTGGAAGTCGTCAGCGCCACGAACGGACAACCGCTGCCGAAGGCCAGCGTCGGCATCGGCCATGCGCAAGGCGGCGGCGGGGGCGGCGGCGCACTCGGCGAGGGTGCGCGCTATGAGGCGACCGGACTCGCCCCCGGCCTCTGGGAGCTGTGGATCCAGGCGCCGGAGCACGCGCCGCGCTTCGAACGGATCATCCTGCAGTCGGGACAGTCGCTCGATCTGGGCACGATTGCCTTGCATCCGGTGGAGCACGTTCGGGGCCGAATCCTGGATTCCCAAGGCAAGCCGACCTCGGCGCGGGTGCACGTCGATGCGCTCGGGTCGCGGCGCTTCCCGCAGGAGCTGCTCAACAACTACGAGTACCGCGTGAATGCGGAAGGCGAGCTGCACGTCCCGCTCGGCCGGGAGCGGTACCTGATCCGCGCGATGTCGCCTGAGCACGAAGCTGCGCACCTGCTCGTCGATGCGACCTCGGGACATACCGGCGAGCTCGAGATCCGGCTGCAGCCGACGCAGCAGGTCCGCATCGAGAACCAGGCGTCGCGGCGCGATTACTACCTCGTACTCGTGCAGACGCGGGACCGCCTGCCGGTCTGGGGCCAGACCGTGCGTCACGGTTACGCACCTGCGCTCCATCTCCCGCACGGCAACTACGTCGTCGACATCTACCGCGGCACGACGCCGGTGCGGTCGTTCGCGCTCGAGGTCGGCGCGGATCCGGTCAGCTTCCGGGTGCCGTGACGCATCCGGGCACGCGGACCCTGGTCATCCTGGCTTGGATCCAGGCCGCGGTGATCGCCGCGTTGTTGCTCGTGTCCTTCGTCCGCTCGCACGAGACCCCCGAGGTAATCGAGCCCCTCGATCGGATACCGCAGTCCACACCTGCGCAGGTGGCGCCGGGTCCGGCCGAGACTGGAGTTCCGCATCGCCCTGATCCGCCTCGGCTCGAGCCCGCCCAACCACCATCTGCGCCGGTCGATCCCACCGCTGGTCCAGACGTCGGGATCGTCCTGCACGGCACCGTCCGGAGCGCCGCCGGCGGGGCCCCGACCCGGGCACGCATCACATGGAGGCTTGGCGAGGAGGGTGCTGCACGTGTGCTGGAAGTCGACTCATCCGGCCACTTCGCCGGCGCCGGATTCGTAGCTGGCTCGTACCGCGTCGACGTCACGAGCTTCGGCTTCGCGCAGCACACCGCCACGCTCCAGATCGACCCGGAACCGCAACTGCAGCGCCACGCGTTCGTGCTCGAGCCCCAGCGGATCGTTCGCGTTGCCTTGCGCTCGCTGGAAGGTGTCCCGCTGCAGGAGCTCGGCGGCGAAGTGCAGCACCTGCTGCAGCGGCTCGATCTGGTCGTCGCGCGCGAAGCGCCGCCACCAATGCTCGGCCGTGTGCCACTGGGCGCCAGCGACCGGCTCCGGTTGCCGAGCCTCGCGATCTGGGATGCGGGCGGCGAACCGCGGCCAGGTCTCGAGCCCTTGCCGCCGCACTGCTTCGGCTACCTGCTGTTGCAGGCGCCGCCACCGCTGCAGGTCGCGGCATATCTGGGTGCCACGCGCTTGGCGTGCACGCCGCTCGCCGACGGCCAGCCAGAAGTCGAGCTGCGGATCGATCCGGCCGCGCTGCACACGTCGACGGCCGGGCTACGCCTTCGCCTTCTCGATGGCGACAGCGGTGCACCAGTCA
Source organism: uncultured candidatus Brocadiaceae bacterium (assembly GCA_964483245.1). Lineage (GTDB taxonomy): Bacteria > Planctomycetota > UBA1135 > UBA1135 > UBA2386 > CAZABP01. The sequence goes on from CAZABP010000043.1 coordinate 10,945, forward strand.
CGCGCGCTTCGATCAGTCTGGGGCCGGAGCTCGCTTGGCGGAGCCGGATGCAGTTCCGACGCGGACCGGATGCGGACGGCAACTGGAGCACGAGCGGCCTCGCTGCTGGCGTCGGCGATCTCGTCATCGCGAGCGACGGATACGCGACGCTCGGAATCGCGCTCGAACTGCGACCGAAGGAGACCCTGGACCTCGGGGAGCTTCGCCTGCAACGAGCTGCACCCACCTGGACCGGAAGCGTCCTGGACGAATCGGGCGCGCCCGTATCCGCGTCGATCGAATGGCGGTTGCTGCCGGAAGGCGCTCGGTCGCTGCCGTTCGGAATCGGAACGGTTCAGTCAGACACTGCCGGGGCGTTCCAACTGCAGCAGCTTGGCGCGGAGCGTTATCTCCTGTTCGCGATCGACAAGGACCGGCGGGTGGCATGGCGGACCATCGACGCGCAGCAGCCGGTGGTGCCGATCGAGTTGCGTCTCCAACCGACGCATCTGCTCGGCTTCGACAACGAGCTTCCGATGCTCACCGAGGCGCTGCTCGTGATCCGGGATGGCCAGCACACGCCGATCTGGAACGCTGCGATCCGCGGCGGAGATCGCCGTGCCGGCTGCCGGGTGCCGTCCGGGCGCTACTGCCTGGAGGTCCTGCTCCCGGGTCAACCGGCGCGGACCGTCCCGGTTTCGATCACGGAGGGGGGCCTCCGTATCCGGATTCCGTGACATGCGCAGTGCACGGCGACTTCACTGGGTGCTGCTCGGCGAATCGCTGTTGATCGCGGTGCTGCTCTGGACACTGCTCCAACGTGGTTCTGCTACCGCACCGCTGCACGATCCCCCGACGCGCTCCGAGCCATCGTCGCGCACGGATCCACCGGTTCAGGGCCGCAGTTCCGGGAATGCAATGGAGGAGCACCCGGGAGCGGCACGCGTGGAGCTCCGAGCTACGCACAGCGCGGACGGCTGTGTCCTCTGCGGCGCGATCCTGGATGAGCTCGGTGAACCGGTCCCAGCGCCCGAGTTGCACGTGCTGCGGGCTGGTGCTTCACGGCGGCAGTTTGCCGATGTCGGTCCACACGCGAGGTACGCGATCCCGAATCTGCTGCCAGGCGAATATGAGATCCGCGCGACGTCGCGCGGATTCAGGCCTTGGAGCGGGACCTTGCAGATAGCAGAAAGCACGAGATCGGCGCGTCTGGACGTCGTGCTGCGCCGCGCCGTGCTGCTGGCAGTGCGCGCGCGGACGCGCGGCGGTGTGCCACTCGAGCAGGCGATGAGCCAGCCTCCGTTCGGCCGGAGGACCTGGCTCGCAGCTGTGGCTGTCGCAGAGCCACTGACCGCGCTGCCCGTGAGCTGCGAGGGGTCGGTACGGGGTCTGGGGATCGCGACCTGGCGCGCCGCGCGCTTCGCGAACGTCCCCGATCCGCGGCCCGACTTGCTGGGAGTGCTCGAACTCGATGCGGACCCGCCGGTGCACGTCTGCCTGTTGGTGCGACAGACTCTGCTCGGTCAGCAACTCGTGCCGAAGGGTGGTGAGGAGGTCTTGTTCGAGATCGATCTCGATCAGGTGCGTCGGAAGCAGTTCGGATCCGTTGCGCTGCGTGTCGTCGATGCGCGCACCGGACAGCCCGCAGCAGGCGCGACGGTCGCGCTCTCCGCCGGGACCGGGGGAGGCGCCGGCGAGCCGGTCGACGGCAGCGGCCGCTACCTGATGGAGTGCGTCGCACCGGGCATGTGGGAGTTGGAGATCCGCGATCGCGAGCATGCGCCATTTCGGACGGTGCTCGACCTCCAACCCGGCGCGGCCACGGATCTTGGTGACATCGGACTTCACGCACCACGCGCCATCGAAGGCATCCTGCTCGATCCCGCGGGCGTACCCGTGCAGGCTGCGCTGACCGTCGACGACCTCGAGCAGCGACGCTTTCCGCAGGCCCTGCGCGAGGGGACCTACGGTGTGGACACGAGCGGCAGGTTCTCCCTATCCGTTGGGCCGAGCCGGCAACTGCTGCGTGCGCATACTCGCGACTCGTTCGGGTACGCGGTCGTTGGTCCTGCTGGACCCGACGGGCCCCTCGAGCTTCGACTCCAGCCGGCTGTGCAGGTCACGATCGAGAGCCGCGTGGCGCCGGACGTGTACTTCCTGGTCGTCGTGCGCACGCTCGACGACGTTCCACTCTGGGCTCGAGAAGTCCGCGCTGGCCCCGCTCCCGCGCCGCTGCTTCCGCACGGCGACTACGTCGTCGACATCCACCGCGGCGTGACTCCCGTGCGCTCGTTCGCACTGCGCGTCGGTGCGGAGCCGGTCAGCTTCCGGGTGCCGTGAGCGCCTGACTATGCTCCCCGCATGACCGTCAAGGAGATCCTCGCCAAGCTGAAATCCCTCGGCGACAAGGCCCGCCACGCGCACAACGTCAAGGCCGGCGCGCCGGAGAACCAGTTCGGCGTCAAGCTCGGCGACGTCCGCGCGGTCGCGAAGAAGCTCCCCAAGGACCGCGACCTCGCGCGCGAGCTCTGGGAGACCGGCAACGTCGAAGCGCAGCTCGTCGCGACGTTGATCCTGGAGCCGAAGTCGCTGTCGGCCGACGAGCTCGACGCGATGACCCGCTCGACGACCTGCGCGCAGGTGGCCGAGTGGATGAACTCGTATGTGGTCGCGAAGCACCCGGACAAGGAGTCGCTGCGCGTGAAGTGGATGCAGGCGAAGGACCGCTGGGCTGCGCGCGCGGGCTGGCACCTGACCGCCGGCCGCGTGACCAAGGACGCCGATGGTCTCGATCTGACCGCGCTGCTCGATCGCATCGAGAAGGAGATGCCGAAGGCCGCACCGGAAGTGCAGTGGACGATGAACAACACGCTCGGCGCGATCGGGATCGAGCACGCGGCGCACCGCCGGCGCGCGGTCGCGATCGGCGAAGCGCTCGGCCTCTACCGCGACTGGCCGGTCTCGAAAGGCTGCACGCCGCCGTATGTCCCGGTCTGGGTGGAGGCGATGGTGAAGCGGAAGGCCTAGAGGTCTGTTCCTGGATCCCCGCTGCGTTCGGACGGCTGCGGCGGCCCCCGGAGTGCGTCGGGCCTCGTCGACGCAGCACTGGCGCCGCAGCGCCCCCCATCACCCGGCGCGCGCCATCCCCGCAGCCAGCTCACCCGCCACTTCCTCCGGCAACCGCCCCGAAGTCTGCACGACGGTCGCCGCCTGCGCATACAACCGCTCCCGCTCGGCGAGGATCTCCTCGAGCTGCTGGAACGCCTGCGCGTTGTTCGCCATCGGGCGCGTATCCCCCTGCGCAATGACGCGCTCCCAGTGATCCCGCGGCTCGGCGCGCAACCACACGGTCTGCGCGCGCTTGCGCAGCCACTCCCAGGTCGCCGGCTCGGTCACGACTCCCCCACCGGTCGCGAGCACGAGCGGTTCCCCGCTGCCGAGCAAGCGCTCGAGCACGGTCCGCTCGAGCCGGCGGAACGCCGCTTCGCCGTGCATCTCGAAGATCTCGGTCAGCGTGAGTCCTGCTTCGCGCTCGACCTCGCGATCCAGCTCCACGAACCGGCGCCTGAGGCGCTCGGCGAGCAGCGGCCCGACGGTGCTCTTGCCGGCCCCGCGCAATCCGAGCAGGGCCACGACCGGCGCGCGCTCCGGCTCGGCAGCAGCGAACAGCGTCGTGACCGAGGTGCCGAGCGCGCGCGCGACTTCGGCGAGCCGCAGCACGGACGGATTCCCGCTGCCGCTCTCGACCTCGGCGAGGAACCGCTCGGAGATCCCGCTGTGCGCCGAGAGCTCACGCCGCGACCAGCCGCGCTCGCCGCGCAGGCGGCGCACTTCGGCTCCGAGCCGGGCCAGCAGCGGTGAGTCGCCGTTCACAGGCGAGGCACTATAGTGCAGCTCCAAACTGACTCCAGCCCCAAACCATGCACTATGGTGCTTGAGCTCGGCCCAACAGCTCCTTACAACACCCCGCCCAACGATGATCGACTTCAACCGCCACCCGGACCGTTACGCGCACTGGCAGTTGCGCCTCGACGGCGAGATCGCACGCCTCGACCTGAAGGTCGACCCGACGCGCACGTTCGCGCCCGGCTACGAGCTGAAGCTGAACTCGTACGACCTCGGCGTCGACATCGAGCTCGCCGACGCGATCCAGCGGCTGCGCTTCGAGCATCCCGAGGTCAAGGTCGCCGTGCTGAGCTCGGCGAGCGACCGCGTGTTCTGCGCCGGCGCCAACATCCGGATGCTGGCCGCGTCGTCGCACCCGTTCAAAGTCAACTTCTGCAAGTACACGAACGAAACGCGCCTCTCGCTCGAGGACGCGAGCCGCCACAGCGGCATGAAGTTCGTCGCGGCGCTGAACGGGATCACGGCCGGCGGGGGCTATGAGCTCGCACTGGCCTGCGACGAGATCTACCTGGTCGACGACCAGGCGAGCGCGGTCTCGCTGCCGGAGGTGCCGCTGCTCGGCGTGCTGCCCGGCACCGGCGGGCTGACGCGCCTGGTCGACAAGCGACACGTCCGCCGCGACCTCGCCGACGTGTTCTCGACGCTGGTCGAAGGCGTGAAGGGCAAGCGCGCGAAGCAGTGGAACCTGGTCGACGACACGTTCCCGCGCTCGCAGTTCGCCGACCGCATCGCGGCGCGCGCCAAGGAGCTCGCGCGCACACTGCCGGGCCGCAACGCCAAGCGCGGGGTCACGCTGCATCCGATCCTGCCGCACGAGACGCCGACCGGATTCCGCTACACGCACGTCGACGTGGAGCTCGACCGCGAGCGCCGGCTCGCGACGCTGACCGTGCAGGCACCGCGCGAGCGGCAGCCGCGCACGCCGGCCGAGCTCGAGCAGGCGGGCGACACCTGTTGGGCGATCCTCGCGTTCCGCGAGCTCGACGATGCGCTGCTGCAGCTCCGCTTCGGCTTCGAGGACATCGGCCTCGTCGCGTTGAAGACCCGCGGCTCGATCGACGCGGTGCTCGAGGTCGATCGCGCGTTGCACCAACACCACGGCCACTGGCTGACCGACGAGATCCTGGCGCTGCAGGCACGCGTCCTGCGCCGCCTGGACCTGACCGGGCGCAGCCTGTTCGCGATCGCCGACAGCGGCTCCGCGTTCGGTGGCGTGCTCGCCGAGGTCGCGCTCGCCGCCGACCGGATCTACATGCTTGACCACACCGGTGTGGAGCTCGCGATCGGCCCGCTGAGCGCCGGCGCGCTGCCGATGAGCCACGGGCTCACGCGGCTGCAGAGTCGCTTCCTGGCGCAGCCGGGCCACGCCGACCGCATCGCCGCCGAGCAGCCGCGCCTGGACGGGCGCAGCGCCGACGAGCAGGGGCTGGTCACGGTGCTGGCCGACGACATCGACTTCGACGACACCGTGCGAGTTGCGCTCGAGGAGCGCGCGTCGCTGTCGCCGGACGCGCTGACCGGCATGGAGGCCTCGCTGCGGTTCGGCGGCGCCGAGACCTGCGACAGCAAGATCTTCGGCCGCCTCAGCGCCTGGCAGAACTGGATCTTCACGCGCCCGAACGCGACCGGCGAAGCCGGCGCGCTGACGAGCTACGGCAAACCGGAGCCCGCACGCTTCGATTGGAGAAGGACATGATCCCCGTCGACCTCGATTCCAAGATCCCCAACAACGTCAACCTGCGCGAGAACAAGCGCCTGTTGCGCGCGCTCGAGACCTGGCAGCCCGGGTTCCTCGATTGGTGGCGCGAGATGGGGCCGTCCGACTTCAACGCGAACGACGTCTATCTGCGCACCGCGATCGGTGTCGGCAAGGGCGGCTGGGCGCACTTCGACTACGTCAAGATGCCGGATTACCGCTGGGGGATCTTCCTGGCGGAGCCGGTCGAGCGGTCGATCCACTTCGGTGACAACCTCGGCAGGCCGATCTGGGACGAGGTGCCGGGTGAGTTCCGCAACCGCCTGCGCCGGCTGATCGTGACGCAGGGGGACACCGAGCCCGCCTCGGTCGAGCAGCAGCGGATGCTCGGACACACGGCGCCGTCGCTGTACGACCTGCGCAACCTGTTCCAGGTCAACGTCGAGGAAGGCCGCCACCTGTGGGCGATGGTCTATCTGCTGCACACGCACTTCGGCGCCGACGGCCGCGAAGAGGCGGAGGCGCTGCTCACGCGGCGCAGCGGGAACCCCGACACGCCGCGGATCCTCGAAGCATTCAATCAGCCGATCGACACCTGGCTCGACTTCTTCGCGTTCACGACGTTCACCGATCGTGACGGGAAGTACCAGCTCGCCTCGTTGGCCGAGAGCGCGTTCGACCCGCTCGCCCGCTCGACGCAGTTCATGCTGACCGAGGAGGCGTTCCACATGCAGACCGGCGAGAACGGGATCGGGCGGATCATCCACCGCACCGCGCAGGTCGTGAAAGAAGGCCAGGACCCGCGCCAGGTCGGCTGCATCCCGTTCGACATCGTGCAGCGCTACGTCAACTTCTGGGCCTCCGCGTCGCACGACCTGTTCGGCGGCGAGGACTCGACCAACGCAGCCGAGTACTTCGCCGCGGGCCTGAAGGGGCGCTACCGCGAAGGAGACGGGATCTACAAGGACCCGAAGGCGCTCGAGCAGAACTACAAGCTGGAGACGCTCGACGACGGCAAGCTGGTCGAGCACGAGATCCCGCTGCGGCGCGCGATGAACGCGCTGCTGTTGGACGCCTACATGGCCGACACGGCACGTATCGCCGCGCGCTGGAACCGCGACCTGAAGGCGATCGGGGTCGAGCAGCAGATGACGCTGCCGCACCGCCGGTTCAACCGCCACCAGGGCGTGTATGCCGGACTGTGGTTCACGCCGCAGGGCGAGGCGATCAGCCACGAGGAGTGGGAACGCCGCAAGAGCGAGTGGCTGCCGACGCAGGCGGACCGTGAGTACGTCCGCTCGCTGATGAAGCCGGTCTACGCGCCCGGCAAGATCGCGAACTGGATCGCGCCGCCGCCGACCGGCGTCAACAACCAGCCGTTCGAGTTCGAGTACGTGAAGTTCCACTGACCATGACGCGACTCGTCTACGTCTGCGAAGGCGGCGACTGCACCGAAAAGGGCTCGGTCGAGCTGTGCGAGAAGCTCAAGGAGATGCTCGAGCAGCACGATCCGCACGAGGAGCGCAACAAGGTGCGGAAGTACCCGTGCTTCGGCGGCTGCGAGCACGGGATCAACATCACGCTGTTCCCCGACCGCGTGTTCTACGCCCACGTGACCGAAGCGGACCTGCCGGAGATCGTGGCGCACCTCGAAGAGGACGGGCAGCCGGTCGAGCGGCTGACCGGCGTCGTCAAGCCGGACGTCGAAGAGCTCGTCTGGCAGTTGCTCGATACGCCGTACTGACCGCGCGGCCATGAGCGACGCGCGCAGACCGCACGGTCGACACCCGCATCCCGAGACCAGCAGCGTCTCGGAAGGGTTCGACCCGCGGCTCTCGGTCATGGCGGTGCGACCGCCGATCTATCCGGTGTCGACGTTTGCGTTCCGCACCGCCGAAGAGGCGGCGCATTGGTTCGACGTGGCGCTCGGGCGTGCGCAGCAGGTGCCGGGCGAGACGGCGAGCCTGATCTATGCGCGGCTCAACCATCCGAACGCCGAGATGTTCGAGGACGCGCTGCGCGCGGTGGAACGCAGCTGCGCCGCCGCGGTCGCGTTCTCGAGCGGCATGGCTGCGATCACGACGACGATCCTGTCGCTGTGCAAGCCGGGGGACCGCTTGGTGTATTGCCGGCCGGTGTATGGCGGGACGGATCACTTCTTCCGCCACATGCTGCCGGACTTCGGGATCGCAGCACTGGCGACGCGTGACGACTCACCGGCATCGTGGCAGCAGGCGATCGACGCGGCCGGTGACCGGCTTCGCGTCGTCTACGTCGAGACGCCGGCCAATCCGACGCTGCGGATGACCGATCTGCGCGCCGTCGTCGCAGCGGCGCAGCAGGCGCACACCCCCGAGCGTCCGCTCGTATTGGTCGACAACACGTTCCTCGGACCGGTGTTCCAGTCGCCGCTGCAGCTCGGCGCCGATGCGGCGCTCTACTCGGCGACCAAGTTCCTCGGCGGGCACTCCGACCTCGTCGCCGGCGCGCTGACGACGCACGACCGCGCGCTGGCCGAGCGCGTGCGCACGACGCGCGCGTTCCTCGGCACGATCACCGAGCCGTTCACGGCCTGGATGCTGCAACGCAGCATGGCGACGCTGCACCTGCGGATGATCAAGCAGTCGAAGAACGCCGCGAAGCTCGTCGAGGTGCTGAAGTCGCACCCGGCCGTCGAGCGCATCCACCACCCCAACCTGCTGACCGGCGATCAGGCACGGATCTACCAGGCGCAATGCACCGCACCCGGCTCGCTGATCTCGATCGAGATCCGCGGCGGGCGCGCGGCGGCGTTCAAGTTCCTCAACGCGCTGCAGCTCGTGCGCCTCGCCGTCTCGCTCGGCGGCGTCGAGTCGCTCGCCTGCCATCCCGCGTCCACGACCGCCTCCGAGATGTCACCCGAAGACCTCGCCGCCGGCGGTGTCACCGAAGGCCTCGTCCGCCTCAGCATCGGCGTCGAATACTGGCGCGACCTCGCAGCCGACCTCACCCGCGCACTCGATGTCGTCTGACGAGAAAAGTCGCGCCATTCTGGCAGTCCCGCGCGACGAGAGCGGGCCGGCAGCGCCGCTCGGGGACTACACGGCATTGCGCGCCGCCCTCCGCTCGCCACCCGAGACGCTGCTCGCGCTGGTCGAGGCATCCGGCCTGCGCGGCCACGGGGGCGCTGCATTCCCCGCCGCACGCAAATGGCGCATCGCGGCCGCTGCACCGGGCGCCACCAAGCACGTCGTCGCCAACGGCGGCGAGCACGAGCCGGGCAGCCACAAGGACAAGGTCCTCGTCGCGACCGCGCCGCACGCCGTGCTCGAAGGCATGCTCCTGTGCGGCTACGCGACCGGCGCGACGCAGGGCTGGCTGTACCTGATCGAAGACATGCAGCTCCAGATCGCGGCCGCCGAGCGCGCGATCGCGCAGGCGCGCGCGGCCGGGTTCCTCGGGCAGCGGATCCTCGGCAGCGGATTCTCGTTCGACGTCCGGATCCACCGCGCACCGACCACCTATGTCGCCGGCGAAGAATCCGCCGCAATCGCGTCGATCGACGGAGCGCCGGCGAAGCCACGCAAGAAGCCGCCGTATCCGGGTGAGTCCGGCGTCGCCGGACAACCGACCACCGTCAACAACGTGGAGACGCTCGCGCACGTGCCGTGGCTCGTGCAGCACGGCGCCAACGCCTACCGCGAGCTCGGCAGCGGAGACAGTCCGGGCACGATGCTCGTGACGCTGCCGGCCTCGCTGCGGAACAGCGGTGTGCACGAGGTCCGCTTCGGCACGCCGCTGCGCGCAATCCTCGAAGAGATCGGCGGCGGCACCGTCAGCGGGCGTCCGGTGCGCGCCGTGCTGCCAGCTCTGTCGTGCGGCTGGGTCGACGCGACGCAGCTCGACACGCCGCTGACGCACGCCGCACTTCGCGCAATCGGCTCGTCCCCGGGTTGCGGCGGCATGACGCTGATCGAACAGGGGGAAGACCCGCTGCCCCGCCTGCTCGAGATCGCGCGGTTCTTCATGGCCGAGCAGTGCGGACAGTGCCCGCCATGCCGCATGGAGACGAATCAGCTCGCACATGTGCTGCAGGGGGTCCAGGCCGGCAAGGGCGGGGACTTCCGCGCCACGATCAACAAGGTCACCGCGTTCGCGCGCGGCAAGGGGCTCTGCTCGCTGATCGAGATGGCGGCCGCGCCGATCGTCAGCGCGCTCGATGTGTTCGCGGAAGAGCTGGCCCGGGCGACCCGCGGGGTCTGACGAGAAAAGTCGCGCCATTCTGGCAGTCGCAAGGCAGCCTTCCCTGGCGCCGCTCCGCCGGTGCGCGCCCACGGATTGACGGATCCGTGTGCGCAGGTTCTCGTGACGCCCCACCCAGTCTCCGAAAGGAACCTCCATGCGCACACTCCTCATCCCTTCGTTGTTGATCACGCTCGTCCCGACGGCGGCGGCGCAGTGGTCGACACCGGTCCCGGTCGCCAACGTCAACACGGCGGCCAGTGACTTCGACCCGTGCCCGTCGTTCGACGGGTTGACGCTGTACTTCACCAACCAGACCGGCGGCTGGATCCTGCAGCGCGCCACGCGGCCGAACCTGTTCAGCCCGTTCGGCGCGCCGACCCCGATCACCGAACTCGACAGCAGCGGGACCGAGGCAGGCCCTTGCGTGCGCATCGACGAGCTCGAGATCTTCTTCTATTCGACGCGCGCGGGCGGCACGGGCAGCATCGACATCTGGCGCGCGACGCGCGCGTCGAAGACGGCGCTCTGGGGCACCCCGGTGCCGGTCAGCGAGCTGAACACGTCCGGCGCCGAAGGCGGCATGTCGCTGACCGCGGATGGTCTGACGATCTACTACGGCAGCAACAGCGACATCTGGACCGCGACGCGGCCGAACTGGAGCTCTCCGTTCGCCAACCCGCAGCCGGTCACCGAGCTGAACACGTCCGGCTTCGATCGTGAACCGCACATCTCGCCTGACCGCCTGACGATCTTCTACACGCGCACCGGTGCCACCGGCAGCAATGACACGTTCATGGCGACGCGCCTCAGCCCGACCGCGCCGTTCAGCAACATCGTGGAAGTGTTCGCGCTGAACTCGACGGCGGCTGATACGTCACCGGCGTTCGCGATCTACGCTGACGAGATCTTCTTCACGTCGACACGCACTGGCGGTCCCGGCAGCTACGACATCCATACCGCGCGCTTCACCGGCCTCGTCGCGAACGGGATCGCGAGCCAGAGCAGCGTCATGAGCCTCCGCTTCTCGGATCCGGGCTCGCCGATGAAGCCATTCATTGCGGCAGCGGCGCTCGGGGACAAGCCGGGCATCAAGTTCGACACGCGGACGTTCCCGCTGAACCCGGACGCGCTGCTGTTGTTGACCGTCGGCGGCTACCCCGGCGTGTTGAACGGCTATGTCGGCATGCTCGATGTGAACGGACAGGCTGCGGGCAACATCAACTTCACGTCGCTGCCCGGATTCCAGGGCTTCAAGTTCTTCAACGCGTTCCTCGTGCTCGATCCAAACGCCCCGTCCGGGATCGCGACGATGAGCAACGCGCTCGAGGTCATGGTCAACTGAACCGGGCCGCGTCCCGGGACCATTCCGCGTGACGCACCGAGATCGAAACCTGCTGCGCTTCGCAGCGCTGAGCCTGCTCGGCGCTGCGTTGCACGCGCAGCAGGTGAGCTATTCCGACGAGCTGTTCCCATGGCACCGGGACGAAGGTTTCCTGGTGACGCGGATCGTCGATGCACTCGACGGGCGGCCGCTGGCCGGCGTCGAGCTGTTGGCGCTGCGTGAACGCGAGCAGCCGCTGCCGGAGTGGCTGTGGTTCGACCGCAAGGTCGTCAGCGACGAGCAGGGATTCGCGCGGCTGCCGCTCGCCGGAATCGACCTCGGTTGGTTGCTGTTCCTGCGCGATGGCCATGCACCGCGGAGTGAGCACCGGTGGTGCGATGCAGTCGTCGCCCTGATGCCCGGCATCGACGTCCCGGTCGAGATCCAGGACGAGCGCGGCCTGCCGGTGGCAGGTGCGCGGCTCGGCTTCGCCGTCGGCTGCGGGCACACGCCGGACGTGCGCAACGCGGTGACCGATGCGCGCGGGTGCACGACGATCGCCGGCATCGATCCGACCGAAGGGATCCGGGACCTGTACGCGGTCCACCCCTGGATCGATGGCAACTACGAGGATGTGAGCTGGCAGGCCGGTGATGCCCCACAGCGCTTCCGTTGGCGCCCGTCGATCCCGGTACGCGGTCGCCTCCTCGACGAGAACGGCGAGCCGCTGCGCGGCGCATTCGTCGGCACGAGCGTCGTGCACCGTGGACCGTGGACGCGAACCGACGCCGCAGGACGGTTCGAGCTGATCGGATGCGAGCTGAGCGGACCGCTCGACACGGCGTTCCTGCGCGCCGTCTCCGGCGGCATCGAGCGCAGCTATCAGGCCCCGATGGGGCTGCCGCAGGTGGAGCTGCGGTTCATCGAGGAACCGGAGAGGCCGGCACGCGATGCGACGCTGCGCCTGCAGGTCCTGCGTGGGGATGCGCAGCCGGCGCTCGTCCGCGCCGAGGTCGAGGCGTGGGTCGTGCGCGACGGGCACTGGTTCCAGGTGTTCGACGAAACGATCCCGGCCGAGCCATCGGAGCTGCCGCTGCCGAGCGGAGAGGTCCTGCTCCGCGTGCGGGCGGCGGACGCGCCATGGCCGATCGTCGACACGCACGCCGTGGTCGATGCGCGCCGGGTGAACGCCCACGCGGTCGTGCTGCCCGAACCGCGCCGGATCCGCGTCGCGATGCGTGGCGGCGCGCGCGGATGGCAGATCCGGCTTCAGACAGCGTCCGGCGCGTGGGACATCGAAGACGGCACATGCGTCCTCCCAGCGGACGGAGTGGTGGCGTTCAAGGTCTCGCGGGACGGAGCTGAAGCCATCCCCGAAGTCATCGCGCTGCGTACCGACGTCGCGAAGCTGCCCGATCAGGTCGAACTCGCAGTGCCGGAGCCGACGCGGATCCGAGGCCGGATCACCGATGCGGCCGGTGCCCCGGTACGTGCGACGCTGGAACTCGCCTCCGGGCTGCTCGGCAAGGCGGGTCCGACGACTACCAGCGACGATGGTTCGTTCGAGCTCCAGGCCTGGGCAGGATGGAAGGACACTCTGTGCTGCACGCCGGAGGACACGAGTCTGCTGCGCATGCGGATGCTGCGCCTCGCGCTCCCGGAGCCGGGAATGGGGCAGGTCGTGACGATCGGCGAGATCCGGTTGCCGCCACGTGATGCGCCCCGACTCCGGATCCTCGGCTACGACGGCACGCCACTGACCAACATGACGCTCGAGGTGACGGCGCCCGGACGTCGCCTCGCGGCCGACCTCGACGAGGATGGCGGCTACGACGGCCCCGATCTGCGCGAGCATGACTGCGTGGGTCTGCGCACCGAGTACGGCGAGCACCGCGACTGGGGCGGATTCCTGGTCCAGCAGCGTTGGCAGCTCACCGGCGACGGACCGTGGACGCTGCGCATCCCGCCCGGCTGCGTGCACCTGCGGGCCGTCGATCCCCAGGGCATGCCGATCGAGGCGGACGCCTGCCTGGGTGAAAACGAGTTCAGCATCCCGCCCGACGGCGCCACCCTCGTCGGTCTCTCGCTGACCCCGCAGCGCCTGTTCCTCGGCGCCGCCGACCGCCGCACCGCGATCGTCGACTTCACGCCCGCCGCCGGCGACGCGGCACCGACGCTCCGGATCGTTCTCCCACCGCGCCGCTGATCCGACTCCGCTTGCTTCGCCGCAGCCTCCCGGATGCGATCGCAGTGTGAGCGACGATCCGCGCGCCGCCGGAGCCCTGCCACTGCAGCGCCTGCTGCCGAACGCGATCTCCGTGCTGCGAATCGCGCTCGTGCCGCTGTGGGTCCTGTTCGCCGAGACCGCCGCGACCGCGGCGGATCCGACGCCGGCGCGCAACCTGGCACTCGCGACGCTGATCGCGATCGGCCTCAGCGACGTCATCGACGGCTACCTGGCGCGCCGCTGGCACGTCGCATCCCGCGCCGGCGCGACGATCGACGCGGTCGCCGACAAGCTGATGCAGGTCGTCTGCATCACGTACCTCGCGCTGCGGCCCACGCCCGCGTTCATCCCGGTGCCGCTGTGGTTCCTCGGATTGCTGATCGCACGCGATCTGCTGCTCGGCATCGGCCTGCTGCTGCTGCGCGCCCGCGTCCGCGGGTTCCGCGTGGTGCACCGCTGGCATGGGAAACTCGCGAGCCTGCTGTTGTTCGCGCTGATGTTCTGGGCGACGTCGGGGGTCGGGCACCGGCTCGCCCCCGGCATCTACGCCGCGCTCGGCGCGTTCATCCTGTTCAGCACCGCCAGCTACATGCGCGACGGCCTGCGGCAGCGTGCCGACCCGACCGGGTCTTGAGGCCGCGGCGGGCCGCCAGCTACCCTGAGAAGTCGTTTCACAAAGCCTCCGCGGCTGCGGCCGGCCCCCGCACCCGAGGGCGGCGTCGCGAGATCTGCGGCGAATCCACCGATTCGCCTACGATCTCGCTCCTTGCCCTCGGTCGCGCTGGCTCGGCCTCGCCTGCGAAGCATTTGTGAAACGACTTCTGGCACGGTCCACGTCTTGGAGAGGTTCCATGCTCCGCACCTGCGTCCTCGTCTTTCCGCTCCTCGCCTGTCTGCCGGCACCGGCACAGACCCTGCGGCCGATCCTGACTCCGCTCGCGCCGGTCACCGTCGCACCGCCGCTGTCGGTGCAGCGCAACTTTGCCGTCGCGCCGAACGGCACGCTCTGGGCCGTCGCTCGCGTCGACGACACCGTCAGCCCGGGTGACGCTCGCTATCACCTGTGGCTGCGCCGCTCCCTCGATGGCGGCGCGACCTGGTCCACGGTGGCCGATGCGCCGACGACCGGCGATGGCCGCGGTGTGCTGCTGTACGACAGCGAGTGCCATCGCCTGCACGTGCTCTGGCATGCAACCAACGGCGGCTCCTACAACAGCGTCTATCACCAGGAGTACGACACCGTGGCCGGCACCTGGGTCGGCGCACCGGCGGTGATCGCGGCCGCCACTGGCGCGGAGGATCAGTACACCGCGCAGGATCTCGAGATCACACCGAAGGGAACGGTCGTGCTCGCGTTCAGCACGCACCGGCGACCCCCACCGACCTGGAACGGCAACTGGGCGACCGGTCTGCGCGTGCGCCCGCGCGGCAGCTCGACCTGGAGCATCGTCTATCAGCTCAACACCGGCTCGAGCGGGGTCTACCCGAATCTGCTCGCGATCGGTGAGACCGTGCATGCCTGCTACCGCTCCGCGTTCGGTGGCTACGGGATCTTCTACCGCGCGTTCGACACCGCGAACCTGCAGTTCACGACCGCCGCCGACGTCCCGGTCGGACCGAACGGCAACACGAACCTGTATGCGAGCAATGTCAGTGTGCTCGCGTGCGATTCGCTCGGCGACCTCTACGTGATGTACGCGACCGGGCTCGCGAGCCCGGGCAGCGGAGCGCTGCACGTCGCCCATGCCACGGCCGGGAACTACACGACCTGGACGCAGCATCAGCTCGTCAGCGATCCGCCGCTGACCTGGGGGAACTCCGCGTTCTGGAACTACGGGTTCTCGTGGAGCGGCGGCGCACTGGTCACCGCGTGGTGGAGTCTCGCGAACGAGACGCACATCAAGGTCTACCGGCGGCTGTACCTGAACGGCAAACCGGTCGGCCCCGACATCACGTTCGCGATGTCACCCGACAACGATCAGTTCAAGTTCCTCAGCGGCCACCGCTCGTCGCAGATGTTCCTGCCAGCGGTGCTGCTGGTCGGCAGCACGACGACCAACCTGCCGCAGGGCCAGCTCGCGTTCTTCGGCGACCGGCTGGCGAGTGCGGTGCGCTTCGGCGCCTCGTGTCAGGGGAAGCTGACGTCGCTGCCGGTGCTGGAGGCAACGGCGGTGCCACAGCTCGGCTCGTCGCTGTCGCTCGCGCTGTCGAACCTGCCGCCATCGCAACCGGGGCAACTGTTGGTCGGTGGCACCTGCTGGCCTGGCATTCCGCTCGATCCGATCGGCCTGCTGGGGTGCACGCTGAACCAGGACGTCCTGTTGGTGTTCCCGTACCAGAGCGATGCGAGCGGCAAGGCCAGCGCATCGTTCCCGCTGCCGAATGACCCGAACTGGAACGGACTCTCCGTGCATCTGCAGGCACTCGTGCTGGCGCCGACGCACAACCCCGCGAACGCGCTGCTGACGAACTCGCTCGGCGTCACGTTCCGGTGACCGTGCGCGGCCACCTCGTACACCGACTCAGCAGCGTCGATTCCACGATGCGAACGCTGGCGATCTCCGGTCCGTTGACAGCACTGTCCGCCATGCAGAGACCGCGCGCGGAGTGCTGCCGCAATGGCGATCCGACCGATCGGACCGGCAGCGGGATCGCGGGCTCGTGGCTGCTGGGGGTCCACGAGAACGGCGCCGAGCGCGCCGAGGACGTCATCGGGCACGGCGCCTGCGTGACTTCGTGGCAGCACGCCACCGCAGTTCGTGCCTGCTGCACGCTGGTTGCGGAGAACCACGATGGCCGCAACCAGCACGGCGTCGCGCCCAGCACCGGTGCCTGGCTGCGGATCGGCGGCCAGCCATGAGTGCATTCGCAGTCGCACCTGCGATCGAACTGCTCGCGCGCACGCCACGCGTCCTCGATGCCTGGCTGCGCGGACTGGATCCGTGTTGGAGCACAGCCGACGACGGCGAAGGCGGCTGGAGCGCGTTCGACGTCGTCGGACACCTCATCCACGGCGAGCGCACCGACTGGATTCCGCGGCTGCGGTCGATCCTCGAGTATGGCGAAGCCCGGACGTTCACGCCGTTCGATCGCGAGGCGATGTTCGCAGCAAGCCGCGGCAAGAGCCTCGACGTCCTGCTCGACGAGTTTGCAGCCCTGCGCGCAGAGAACCTGCGGACGCTGCGCGAGGCTGGGCTGCTGCCCTCCGACCTGACCAGGCTCGGCCGCCATCCAGACTTCGGTCCCGTGACCCTCCGGCAGCTGCTCGCCACCTGGGTCGTCCACGATCTGGGTCACCTGCGCCAGATCGCACGCACGATGGCGGCGCAGTACGCAGCCGAAGTCGGCCCCTGGCGCGCGTACCTGTCGATCCTCGACGACGCCGAAGCCGCGCGCGCGCGCGCGCGCTGAGGGAAGCGGTACACCGAGTCTCTGAGACGCCGTGTACCGCTTCGCGCGGAAAAACACGCGGTAAGTGACTGACTGCGTCTCTGAGACGTCGTGTACCGATGACGCAGTGGCGGCTGGCGCGGCTCGCGCCCAACGGGTAACTCCGCTGCGAGCGCCCGCTCGCCGCACTGCAGCCCGGCGCCGGCCGCTGCGACTGAGCGGAAGCGGTGCGCGCGGTCTCTGAGACCGCCGCCGTCAGTTCGCGTGCGGATCCGCACGCGAACTGACGGAGTTTGTCTCAGAGACACCGTGTACCGCTTGCGTCACTTGGCGACGAGTTGGAACTCCTGGTACGGCGCGGCGAGGACCTGGATGGTGCGTGGTTCCACGGCAGCTCCCGTGTTGAGCACGTCGACGACCAGGGTGACGCGGTACTCACCAGGTCCGATCACCTGGCAGTGCACGGCGCCGCTCGAATCCAGCACGAGCCGCTGTGGCCACTGCGCATACTCGCTCAGTCCTCCCCCGCCACCTTGCGTCCGCCACGCAGTCGGTGGCTCGGCGGCTTTGGTCGGCCACACGCGCGCGTAACACTTGGCACCCGCGGGCAACTGTAGCGCAGAGAGATCGAACCGAAGCGACAGACGGGGACCCGGCTGCAGCCGCACCGTTCGATCCTCGAAGACCTGCTGCAGGTCGGCGCGCCGGTATCCGGCGGCGAAGATTGCGACATCCACGGGCTGCGCCGTGATCAGCTCCAGCATGCTGCTCGCCGCCTGCGTCCCCGCCCACGCTTCGCGCGGCACGCTGGGCTTGAACAGGATCCGCGGCTCCCGCTCCGGCGCAATACGAGTGCCCTCGTCGTCCTGGAGGTCGATCCGGATCTTGCGGAGCTTGCCACGCAGATCGACGGTGCGCGGCCGGACGATCTCCCCCGCGCGGATCTCGACCTGCATCGGATCGACCAGCAGCAGTTCGTGCACGGTGCACAACTCGATCCGATGCGGCCCTGGCAGCAGGCCGGTCCAGCGGAACACCGGGCCACGACGCGGATCCAGGATTCCGTTCAGAGACTCCCGAGGATTGAGGAATGGGTTCCGTCCTGAGACCTGGCCCTGAGCAACCTGCGTCCCCGGCAGATGCTGGCCGGCGGAACCGGACAGCAAGGCCGTGAGCCCTGTCAGCTCGAAGCCGTCGTCGAGCAGGACCTCCAGCTCGAGGCTCCCCGGCGACTGCAACTCGATCCGCAGGTCGCGCGACCCCCGCAGGAACTCGACCGGCGGTGCCGGCGCGACTGCGGGCATGACCAGCATCAGGCGCAGACGCTCTGCACTGGTCTCCCCGCGCAGTTCGAAGCTACCGCCATCACTCCATGCGATCGTGGCTGCGGGCACGCCGTCCCAGCCGAGTCGCCCGTCCGCAGCACCGACGACCTGCGCCTCGACGAACGGCGTGAAGCCGTGGAGCGGAATGCCCGCCGCGCCGACGACCTGGCCTGTTGCGAGGAGCGCAGGCGCAACCATCCGGATCGATCCGAGTTCGGTCGACCCAGGCACAGGGACACGGTCGACCGTGAGCAGAGCTCGCCGCGGGAGCTGACCCGTCGCGGGGCGGATCACGAACTCGAGCGCGCGCAGCATCTTCCCACGGAACATGTCCGGCACGCGCAGCGCGCCGACGCCGTGTTCATCGGTGACCGAAGCGAAGAAGCCGCCACCCCCGCTGTCGAACCGCGCCGTGACCGCCGGCTGCACGCCTGTCAGCGGCTGGTCCTGCTCGTCGACCAGTCGGAACCGGAGCTCCATCGGCGCCTCGAGTACGTCGAGCGTGCACTCGACCTCCTGGCCGGCGCGGGTGGGGCCGAGCAGTTGCGTCTCGACACGGTCGGCTTGCTCCAAGTGCACGAGGTATCGCTGGTGCAAGGCCACCTGTGCGAAGCGCGCTCGCCGCGATTCATCGAGCGGTTCCCACGCTTCCTCGTTCGACCGCTGCGCGTCGGCCAACCGCATCCTGACGCGAGTGCTCGGGTGACGCTCGCCGCGCACCTGTACCACGACCGAACCACTGGCGGGCACCGGAACCATCAGCTCCTGCTCCGGCCAGGCATCGACGTCGAACACAGCACGCGCCGCCGCATCGAATCCCGCGGAGCGGATCCTGATCTCCACGCGCCGGACACCGTGCGTCGGATCCTGCGTGACGCCACCCAACCACTTCTGTGCGTGTCGCACCTGCAGACGGCCTTCGCCGTCGGTCCAGCCGAGCTCGAGCAATCGCGGCTGCGCAGCCCCCTGCCACGAACCCCAGTAATGCCAGGAAAGCTGCAGTCCGGGCACCGGCTCACCAGCCGGTCCGACCGCGCGCAGCCGCAACGTGCGCTGTTCCTCGAGACCGATCGTGACGCGGCCCTGCTCGGTCCAGCCCGGACCGCCAACCTGCCCATCACCGACCAGCTCACCGGCGCGCGCCACGAGATGTGCACCACCTCCGACAGGCACCCGGCACGTGCCATCACCGGCAGTCCGGTACCGCTTCCCGTGTGCAACCACCCGGTCCTCCAACCCCTCGTTCCAGTGCACGAGGCTGAGTGGCGGCGGCGCCGGCGGTCCCTCGCCGTACCCGAGCACCCAGACGTCCGCGTCCGCGACCGGTTGCCGGTCCGCGCTGCGCAGCACGAGCAGCTCGATCAGCCTTGCTTCGGCGCGTTCACCGCCGATGCCGACTGGAACCCGCTCAGCGGCCTCCTCGCCCGCGGCGCCTGCCGCGCCACCCGTCGCGGCAACGACCTCGGTCGGGGCAGCCGCCGGCTGCTCCCGCGACGTGCTGCTCTGCTCAGGCTCGCCATCCCCTCGCATTGCCACCGCAGCGGCGATCCCGAGCAGGAGGACGACCAACAGCGCAACGAGCCTCCTATCCATCGACACCTTCCGACGGCGCTGCAGACCGCGTCATGGCGGGAATGTCTCCTCACCATGCGTCCGACTCCAGGATCCCCGGCCACAGCGCGTCCTGACCCGCCCCCCGCTTCCCGTCCGCCTCCGCCTCCGTCTCCGCTCCCAGCTCGGCGCGCCTTGGGCGCGCCTCACCGCAAATCCTGCAACTCCGTCAACCGCTGATACACGCCGGCCCGCGCGAGCAGCTCTTCGTGCCGCCCCTGCTCGACCAACCTCCCGTTCTCGAGCACCAGGATCTGATCCGCCCCGCGCACGGTCGCGAGCCGGTGCGCGATCACGACCGACGTCCGCCCGTGCATCAGGTTCTGCAGCGCCCGCTGCACCGCATCCTCGCTCTCCGAATCGAGCGCCGACGTCGCTTCATCCAGGAACAGGATCGCCGGATCCCGCAGGATCGCGCGCGCGATCGTGATCCGCTGCATCTGTCCACCGCTCAGATTGCACCCGCGCTCACCGGCCGGGCTCTCGTATCCCTGCGGCAACGACTGGATGAACTCATGGATCTGCGCCTGCTGCGCCGCCACTTCCACCTGCTCGCGCGTCGCGTCCGGCCGGCCGCACAGGATGTTCTCGTACAACGACGTGTTGAACAGGAACGGCTGCTGCGTCACGACGGCAACGTGCCGCCGATACGATGCGAGTTCGACCTCGCGCAGATCCTGTCCATCGACGAGGACGCGCCCCTCCGAGGGATCGTGGAAGCGCAACATCAGGTCGACGGCCGTCGACTTGCCCGCACCCGACGGCCCGACCAGCGCCACCGTCTGCCCGGGATCGATCCGGAACGACACCTCGCGCAGCACCGGCTCGCGCTCATAGCGGAACGAGACGCGCTCGAACGTGATCGCGCCGCGCGGCCGCGCCAGCTGCTGTGCGACCCCAGTCGCCCCGGCGTCCGGCTGCTCGCGCAGCACCTCTTCGATCGACTCGAGGGCGCCGGTCGATTCCATCAACACGTTGTAAGCGCGCGTCAGGTGCTTGACGTGCTGGTAGTTGGTCGCGAGCAGCGGAATCGCCACTGCGATCTCGGCGAAGGTCCGGTACTCGCTCAACACGAACCAGCCGAACCCGAGCAGCAGCGCGGCGAACGCGAGCTGATACGCCGCATACACGCCGGCCTGCGAGAGCGCCTTCGTGCGCAGCATGCTCTTGGTGCGGCGCAGGTAACGATTGTTGTTCTGCTCGAACTCGTTGAGCCGCTGGCGCTCGAGCTGGAACGCCTTGACCGTCTTGATGCCGGACAGGATCTGGTTCATCGACTCGGTCGACTCCCCCATCGCGGCGAGGCTACGGCTGGAGGTGCGCTGCACCTTGCGCCCGAGCTTGATCATCGGCAATGCGAACAGCGGCAACATCACGACGACGACCAGCGTCGCCTCTGGCATCACGACCAGCAGCAGCAGGATGTTCATGACGATCATCAGCGGATCGACGATCGCGTTGTCGACCGCCAGCGAGAACGACCGCGTCAGCGCGGTCGTGTTCGTCGTCAGGCTGGAGATCAGCTCGCCCATGCGCTGCATGCCGAAGTACCGCAACGGCAGCCGCAGCAGATGGGCGGCGACCTCGTTGCGCAGATCCACGACCAGCTTGGTCGCGAAATAGCGGCTGAACACCAGCACACCGTACATCGCCAGCGCCCCGGGGAGCGCGAACAGCATCGCCGCGAACGCGCAGCCGAACACGAGCTCCAGCGCCAGGCTGTCGACGCTTAGTCCGAGCCACCCGGTCACGGACGTCGAGAAGTCGAGCATCCACGCGACGCGCTCGCTGCCGCCGGTCAACGTCTCGCGCGTGACGCCCTCGCCATGCTGCAAAGCGCGCATCAGCGGCTCGATCAGGAGCAGCGGGACCTTGGTGCAGAATGCCTCGAGCGCGCCACAGCCGAGCGCCAGCCAGACCAACGCGCGGTTGGCCAGGAAGCCCTGCCAGATCCGGCGCAGCATCGTGCGCACCGGCAGCGAGGTCTGCTCCGTCACCGCAGGCGCCTGCATCCGCGGCAGGCATAGCACGCGACGCAGACAGATTCCGCTGTTCCCCCGCGGCCGCCGGCGGTCATCGGTTGTCTCCGGCGGGTCACCGCGTGCGCGGCACAGCGCGAGCTCGGCGGCAGCGATCCGCCCCGTCCACCCGCCCGGGCGGCGCGTCAGCGCGTCAGCGCGCGCCGCCGCGCCACGGCGCGGCTACTCGATCTTCGCCTTGGCGACGACCTCGTTGGCCCACTGCAGGAAGCGCCAGTTGACGTAGTCCTGCTTGACCAGGTCACGCACGCGCGAGTCGCTGATGTCCGGCTGCTCACTGCGGGCCGGCGTGCGCGCCGTCACGCGCGCGATGAAGTACGCATCCGGGCTGCGCAGCGGCCCGACGATCTCACCCTCGGGCGCGTCATAGAACAGGTAGCTCGCAACCGAATACCCCTGCAGCAGGTCGAGGAACTCGCTCTCCCGCAGCGTCTGCCGGAGCTGGTTCAGCGGCTTCATGCCGAGCCGTCCCTTCTCCTCGTCGTTGACGTAGTACTCGCCGTACTCCTGCATGATCGTGTCGAAGCTCTCGCCCTCCTTCAGCCTGGCGAATGCCTCGTCGGCACGGGCCTTGGCGCGGGCGAAGCCATCCGGCAGCCAACCGCCGGTCTTCACGTCGCGGGCCAGGATCTGGATCACGTCGCAGCTGGTCTGGCCGTCACCGAAGAACCGCGTGAACCGCTTGCCGTGCTCCTTCAGGTTGTCGTCGTTGATCTCCTTGCTGATCAACCGCTCGTAGCAGTGCATCAACCGCCAGCGCCCGCGGAACGCCTCGAGGCTCGGATAGCCGCGGAACGCGGTCGCCAGCACTTCGGTGTTGAACGGCGTCGCGTCGTACGGCTTGCGGTACTCGTCGAACGCGGTGCGGAACTCTTCGTCACTGACCCAGGCGCCGTTCGACTCGAGCTCCTGGCGCAGCGCCTCGCGGATCACGACCTCGGACATCGCGCGCTCGAGGTCCTGATGGAACAGCCCCGGACGCACCATCTCGAAGGCATCCTCGGTCTTCCACAGCCGGTCGTTGACGCTCAGGCAGACGTCGCCCGGCAAGCCGTCCGACGGGTAGCGGATGTCACTCCACTTCTCGAGCTGGCGCTGCACCCAGCCGCGGCAGAGCTGGATCCAGAACGGCGGCAGCATGCGGGCATTCCCCTGCTCGTCGCGCGCGCTCTTCTCGATCGTCTCCCAGAACTGCTTGCCGTCGCCCTGGCCCGAGGAAGCCATGATCGCTTCCTTGGTGATCTCCGGCCATTGGTCGGCCGGACCGGGGAAGAAGATCTTGTCGAACCGCTCGGTCTGCCGGCGCTGCTGGATGTAGCCCTCCTTGGTGAGCTGCGTCATCGCGCGCACGGCATCCCAGAACTCGGTCCCGGGGTTCTTGATCTGGAACTCGCGCACCTGGCCCTCGAGCTCCTGCATGATCTGCTCCTCGGGGATGTCGAGGTCCTCCTTCTTCATCTTCCCCTCGGCGATCGCACGCTCGCTCCACTCGTCGATGAAGAAGTCGGCCTTCTTCGCGCGCACCATGTTGGCGCCGACCAGGTGGATCGCCTCGCGCTTGATCGTGTCGACCGACACCTCCTTGCCGTTGACCCGGACCGGGCGGAGGCCGCCGGTGCGCGCGTCGAGCAGCTCCTGGTTGAGCTGCCGGATCTCGGTCTGGAGCTGCTGCTCGGCCGGCGTCGGCGGCGCCTGTTGGGCGGGAGCGGCGAGGGCCAGCAGGCTGGCGGCAGCGAGGAGCAGGGGCGAAATGGGCTCGAGCGGGCGAAGGGACATGATGTTGGGCCGCGGAAAGGGCGCGGCAGTGTAGCCATCGGGAACGGGCGCACCAACGGCCGGGGCCACCCAAAGCTCCGCCGCGCCCGAGCGGGCCCGCGCGCGCGGTTATGCTCCCCCGGCCGATGAGCTACGAGCCCCGCACGATCGCATTCCTGAGCGAGCTGCTCTACCCCCCGATCCAGCTGCGCTCGGACATCGTCCAGGGGATCCACAACAGCCTGTTCCAGCAGCCGGAGTTCAGTTACCAGAACTTCCAGGTGGCCAACGACGGGATCCACCTGACGAACCTGCCGCAGACCCCGGGCAGCGTGTCGTCGGTGACGTTCCTGCCGGATCGGCTGGTGATCCGCGAAGAGCTGCGCAGCACGACGGTCGAGGAATACGCGACCCGGCTGGTCAACGTCGCCACCGTCGCGTTCCGTGCGCTCGGGGTGCAGACCAGCGTCGCGCAGCAGTTCGTGGTCCGCTCGCTGGTGACGCCGCCCGGTGAGGAGCATGCGGCGGGGTACTTCGTGCGCCACGTGTTCTCTGCCAACGAGGGGGCGTGGGGCAAGCTCGGCCGCCCCGTGCAGGCGATCGGCGTGCGGCTGATGCTGCCGCCGTACGAGGAGCACCGCGAGGCGTTCCACCTGCGCATCGAGACCTGGCAGCACGATCCGCGCTCGGTCTGGCTGGAGAACGTCGGCAGCTTCACGCAGCCGACGTCGGCCGAGAACCTGCCGGAGCTCAGCACGTACCTGTACGCGACCTACAAGTTCCTGACCGGTCGCGCGATCCCCTATCTCGCTTCGTTCGGGCGTCCGCGGGAAGAGTGAGGTCGGTGCGGGGTGCGGCAGGCAGCGGCCTGCTCTGGATGTGGGCGATCACCGGCTGCGGCGGCGGACCGGCGGATCCGGTGCCGGCGCAGCCGCCGCTGCTGCTGGCGGTCGGCGACATCGAGATCCCGCTCGCCGAGGCCGAGCAATGGCTGCCATACCTGGATCAGGTCGACCGGCGCGCGAGCCGCAACGCGAAGCTGCGCATGCTGCTGACGCTGCACCTGCTGCCGATCGAACTGGCGCGGCGCGCGCACGCCGCGCAGCGTGCCGAGCTGCGCGCCCAGGCGGAGTCGATGGTGCGCGTCGCCGGCAACGGTGGGTTCGGCGAGTTGCTGACCAAGGGGCGCAACTATGGCGCGTATCGGCCGCAGGACGGGTTCCTGCGCAACGAGCTGCCGCTCAGCGTCGCGCGCTATGCGTTCGATCCGGCGAACCTCGGGCGCGTCAGCCCCGTGCTCGAGACGCCGCAGGGATTCGCCGTCGTGGCGGTGGCGGACATCACTCCCGGCTCGACCAGCCTGCTCGACCGCGTGGATGCCGTGGTCGTGCCGTTCTACACCCATCCTCCCGCGGAGTTCGGCGCCTGGCTGCAAGGCGCGACCGCAGAGCTCGCGAACCTTCCCCTCCGCATCGATCCTGCGCATCGCGACGCGATGCCGGAGTACCTACGCCAGTGAAGCTGTTTCCGATCCTCAGCATTCCGTTCCTGCTCACCGCGACGATCTGCGCGCAGCAGCCCGCACGGGAACCGGCGCCGGCACCGGCGCCAGCACCGGCGCCGGCCAAGGAGGCCCCGGCCGAATGGCCGAAGCTCGATCGCCAGGCTACGGCGCGGACCGAGCAGGTCGTGCAGAACCTGACCGCCAACAAGGAGGAGCTCCGGCTCGCCGCGCAGCAGGAGCTGCTGCAGATCGGTGCCGGTGCGGTGCCGGCCTTGCTGCGCAAGCTCAGTGATCGGGAAGTCGAGCGCAACGCGCCATACCTCGCGATGTTGAACCAGCTCGCGACTGCCGAGCACGCCGGCGCGATCGCGCGCAGTCTGCGCGACCAGCGGGC
This sequence comes from uncultured candidatus Brocadiaceae bacterium, assembly GCA_964483245.1. GTDB lineage: Bacteria > Planctomycetota > UBA1135 > UBA1135 > UBA2386 > CAZABP01. Next base: position 36,316 of record CAZABP010000043.1, read on the forward strand.
CAGCGCGCGGATCTGGGCGCTGCGGCGGTTCATCGCGTTCCACGATCGCGCGCATGTGCCGATCGTCGAGCAGGCGCTGAAGGACCGCGATCCAGAGGTGCAGTTCCAGGCCTCGCTGGCACTGGTCGCCAGCGGCGAACTGTCGGCCCTGCCGGCGGTCATCACGCGCGCGCGCGACGACTGGCAGAACAGCGGCAGCGAGATCCTGGCGGCGATTGCGCCGGCGCGCGGCGAACCGGCCGCGCGCGAGCTGATCAACACGCTCGATCAACACGAGTTCAACGGGGCGCTGGCGCGGATCCGCCTGCTGCGCGCGCTCGGCACCAAGGAGTCGATGTCGGCGCTGAAGGGGCTGCTGGACTCCAACGACCACGCGATCAAGCGCGAGACCATCAACACGCTGCGCGTCGTCGTCGACGGACAGCCGGTGTTGGAGACGCTGTCCGTGTTCCAGGCGATCGAGCAGGCCAAGGAGTGGAAGACGAGGATCTGAGATGTTGCGACTGCTGTTGGTGACGTCCCTGCTCTGCGTGCCGGCGTTCAGCCAGAAGCCGGACCGGCTGCCGCGATGGAAACAGGATCCGTACACGAAGAACGAGCCGGAGCTGATGCAGAAGCTCGGCTACGTGTCGTACGGCCCGTTCGAGTTCGGGCCGGTCTCGAGCGAGGAGGTGGACAAGTTCCTGTCGTTCGAGCGGATACGCTGGGTCGAGACCGCGCACTTCCGGATCGGCACGTCGTTGCCGGCGTGGACCCTGCCGCAGGATCCGGAGGTCAAACTCAAGATCCGCGAAGAGCTGACGCGGCTCGCCGAGAAGCTGCCACCCGGGCGGGTCAATCCGAAGACGCGCGTGCTCGACGAGTGGTTGCGCGTGCACCTGCTCGCGCAGCGGATGGAGGAGCTGTATGCGGAGATCCAGTCCTGGCTCGGGGTCGACGACAAGATGTTCCCGCCGGACCGCGAGCACATCCGGATGCCGGATGGCCGCTACATGGGGATGGGGCCGTTCCTCGGCCAGGAGAACAAGTACCTGCTGTTCATCCCGGAGACCGAGTCGACGTATCTGTCGTTCCTGAAGAAGTACATCGGGCGCACCGCCGCGTTCGGGCAGCGGTGGAACTTCAAGGAGCAGGGGTCGCTGTTCTATGGGATCGGCAGCGAGATGGAGGATGGTCGCCTCAAGGACGACACCGGGCTGCACAACAACCTGATCTTCAACGTCACGCACAACCTGATCGACGGCTTCCGGTTCTACGCCTACGACCTGCCGGTCTGGATCAAGGAGGGGCTCGGCCACTGGTTCGAGCGCAAGAACAGCCCGAAGTGGAACACGTTCGACCAGAACGAAGGCGGCATGGCCGACAAGAAGACGCTGTGGAAGTGGGAGCCGTACACCCGCCAGCTCATCTCCGGCGACAAGGTCACGCCGCTCGGCGAGGTCATGAAGTGGCGCGACTACAACGAGATCGCGTTCAACGACCACGTGTTGATCTGGTCGCGCTGGGACTTCCTGCTGAGCCTCGGCAAGGAGAAGTTCGCCAAGTTCATGTTCCACGTGAAGGGGCGCATCGATCCAGAGACCTGGATGGCCGACCAGAGCGACCTCGTCGGCGCCACGCGCGATGCGCTGCTCGAGGCCTACGGCTTCTCCCCGCTGACGCTCGACGAGCAGTGGAAGGAGTGGGTTCTGAAGAACTACTCCTCCCAGTGACAGACCGCTGCGCAGGTGTCTGACACCTGGTGTACCGGTACACCGGGTGTCAGACACGCGCGCGGCGGACTACGCCGGCTCCCAGCGCATGAACGTGAACAGCGGCAGCAGCGTGAGCAGCGAGTCGATGGCCCACAGCGGGCCTTCCGGGCCGAGTGCCACGGCATCCTCCTTCGGCAGTTCGCGCACGACGTGCAGCCAGTGCTGGCCCGGCGTGTAGCTGGCGAAGAACTCCTTCAAGTCGAACGGCTTCGCCGAGCTCGCCCACCAGATCTTCTTCCAGTCGTGGATGCGCAGCGCGAAGCCGGCCGGCAGCGCGCGCAGCATCGTGCAGAACTCTTCCAGGCCGCCGGGCGCGGTGACGCGCTTGCGCAGGTGCTCGCCATCCCACCACGCCTGCGGGTGGATCCGCAGCGCCGACTCGACGACGTCGCCGTCGATCGCGACTTCGAGCAGGAGCTGGATGTAGTGCGTCTTGGCGTCCTGGCCGAGCGCCTCGCCGAAGAACTTCGCCAGCGCGCGCCGCTGCGCGTCGGAGCGGCACAGGTACGCACGCTGCCCGCGCACCCGGAAGCTGTTGAACGAGTGCGGGTGGTGCAGCCCGCCCTGGCTCGACAGATCGACCCCCTCCACCTTGGCGCGGCGCTTCGTCTCGTCGGCGATCGCCTGCAGCTTGCGCCGGATCCCCAGGCGCAGCGCATTCAGCTCCGGGTCGTCCTGCCGGTGCGAGGCGAACACGAGGAAGTCACGCTCGACGAACGGTTCGAGCTGGGCGCGGGCGGATGCCATCGGCGCGCAAGATAACGATGGACCTCGCGCGCGCCCGCGGCGATCCTGCGCGCGCTGCTGCGCCCATGCGTCCGCCAAGCCCGATCCTGCTGCTCGCTCTCCTCGCTGGCGCCTGCTCCTGGATGCCCGGCATGGGTGATCCGCGTGTCACGGCACGCGTCTACTACGCCGCTTACGCGCTCGAGGGGGACACGTCGATGCAGAGCCGCGCCGGCAACACCGTCTCCAACAATCCGGCGATGGACGTCGGCGTGTTCGAAGCGGACGGCCGCAGCGACGACTTCGGCGGCGAGTTCTCGGTCGGCGACGGCTTCTCGTCGTGGGACTTCACGTATCTGAAGTTGGAGATGGACCAGACCGAGATCGGGCGCCTCACGCAGAACTATGGGGCGCTGGTCGCAGGCGATTCCGTGCGCACGAAGTACGACCTCGACGAGTTCCGGCTGCGCTACATCGGACAGGTCCTCGACTTCGAGCCGAAGGAGGACTGGCGCGTGCAGCTCGGGCTCGGCGGCTCGCTGGTCCATCGCGACGCGCTGTTCGAGTCGATCGAGCTGAACAGCACGCGCAAGCAGCGGGTCGAGATCAAAGACGACGGCGTCTTCTACCTCGCCGGCCGCGCGCGCGGCAGCTACCGCAACGTATTCCTCGACGTCGACTACGGGATCAGCCCGGACCTCACGTTCGGCGGCGACTACACCGGCACGCTGCAGGATCTCGAGGTCAAGCTCGGTTGGCGATTCGAGGATCAGGAGCTGGAAGCACTCGTTGGCTGGCGCTGGTCGCAGTTCCCGGCCGAGGGCACGGCCGACGGATTGCGCTACGAGGCGGACTTCGGGATCGACGGGTTCTTCGTGATGCTCGGGCTGACGTTCTGAACGGCGGCCGGCTCATTCGCCGCGCTCCTGCTGCCGCCGGTGCCGGCGCCGCCGCCAGTCCCCGCTGCGGATCCGCGGCATGCCGGTGACCTGCTCGCGCCGCGCCAGGTAGCACTCGACCTCGCCCACCTCCTCGATCCAGATCGATTCGCGTACGAACGCCATCGGGTGGTCTTCGAACTGGTCGAGCCGCGCGATGATCTCCGCATTGACGCGATACAGCTCGCCGCGGACCGGCGTGCAGCTGCCGCGCACCATCGCCGGGTGCGACCCCAGGTCCACGAGCTCGAAGCAGGGCAGCGAATCGACCTCGCGCACGAACTGCGCACCTTGCATGTGGTCGTGCCACACCTCCCCCTGCATCAGGGTCCCGTAGACGAACAGGTATCTCGGCAGCAGTTCCTCCACCATCCGGCTCTCCGCTCTCGCTGCGCACGCATCGACCGCGGCCCCGGCTCAGAAGGGAAGGAACTTGCGGTTGGACCGGTCGCACATCGCGACCACCGCGGCGGCGACGGGAGTTGCGCCACGGCCATGCACCGCGGCGCGCCCGCGGGCAGCCCGGAAAAAGTTCTAAAGTCGGGACCGCGCCCGACCCCGCCCTGCCGTGGCCGGAATCGTTGCCGGCAGGGCACCAGGAGCCGACCGCAGCAGGCGCGAGCACGTCTCGCGAGCCAGTCCGGGGCGCGAGGCGAAACAGGCGCAGCTGGCACCGAGCCGCGCATGACGCTCGGATACTGCGCGCCCGCGAGGGTCCGGCGCAGTTCACTGCGGTCATGCAACTGCGCCGCAGCCGTCACTTGCACGGACCCCTGCGCCGCGCCAAGATCCGACGCCCCGCGCTCCGCGGGACCGCAAGCGGGTGTAGTTCAGCGGTAGAACGTCAGCTTCCCAAGCTGAATGTCGTGGGTTCGATCCCCATCACCCGCTCCATTCTCTGTCGCTCGCTGTCGCAAGCTGTCGCCTCTAGTCGCTTGCTACGCAGTGGCTTGCGACGAACCGCTTTCGGAGTCGTTGCGACTCGAAGCGTCAGGAAGCGTCCCGGAACGGTGAACTTTTGGTGCCACCGGTGGTGCCAGGCCCGGCGGAGGCGGGAGCCGTGCCGCGGCGTCGGCAACGTCAGCCTCCTCCAGCTTCGTGTAGTGCCGGAGCGTCAACCGCGGATCCGAGTGCCGCAGGAACTTCTGCGCCGCCTGCGGACTCACACCGGCGCGAGCGAGCATGGTCCCGCACGTGACGCGCAGGGAATGGAAGTCGAGGATCCGCCCTTCGCCGTCGACAAGGAGGCCCCGCTCATCGCGCTTCCCCAAGCCGGCGTACTCGGCGTCCCTCGCCTGTCCACCTTCCCGAAATCCCCTCTCCTCGGATCCAGTAATCCCCTCTCGAAACTCATCGCCTCCCTTCCTCCGGCATCTCCGCCGGAAA
>CAZABP010000044.1:0-2749 GCA_964483245.1 uncultured candidatus Brocadiaceae bacterium
AGCGCCGTCGCCTTCTCATTGACCGTGGACACCCACACGAACGTCAGGAGAGCCCCAAAACGAGCCAGAAAGTCCCGACAAACTCCGCAGCAAGCCGATTGGAAGGTTTCATCTTCTTCTCTCCATGCAACTGGCACGCCCGACAGGATTCGAACCTGTGACCCCGGCTTTAGGAAAGCCGTGCTCTATCCAGCTGAGCTACGGGCGCGTGGCGTGGCGGATCCTAGCGTCCCTGCGGTCGCGTGTGCCACGCACTGGCGCCGTCCCCGCTGCGGAGATCGAAGGGCCATCACCCGAAGCGGCCCGGGCTCACTCCACGCGGCCAGCAGGCCTGCGCTTGCCCTCGCTCTTGCCCTTCCGCGGGGCGCGCGCGTGTTGTTCGAAGTACGCCAACTTGCCTGCCTCGAGCTCCCGCTCCCCGAGCGTTGCGAACAGATGCAACGTGCGCGCGATCAGACCGGTCCACCCGGTCTGGTGGCTGGCACCGATCCCGGCGCCGTTGTCGCCGTGGAAGTACTCATAGAACAGCAGGTGGTCGCGCCAGTGCGGATCGTGCTGGAGCTTGTCGGTGCCGCCGAACACCGGGCGTCGGCCCGATTCGTCCCGGGCGAAGATCGCCGCCAGCCGCCGGCCGATCTCTGCCGCGACCTGATAGAGGTTCCGCTGCTGTCCGGACCCGGTCGGGCACTCGACCGTAAAGTCGGGCCCGAAGTACGAGTGGTAGTTCAGCAGGGCCCGGATGATCAGCACGTTCATCGGCATCCAGATCGGTCCGCGCCAGTTGGAGTTGCCGCCGAACAGGCCGGAGTCCGACTCGGCCGGCAGGTACGGCACGCGATACTCCTGCCCGCCGACCTGCATGACGAACGGATGTTCCGCGTGGTGGCGTGACAGCGAGCGGATTCCGAACGGCGAGAGGAACTCCTCCTCGTCGAGCATGCGCCGCAGCACGCGCCGCAGGCGCGATTCGTCGAGGATCGATGCGAGACGCCTGCCGGCGACTCCCTGCGCGAGCGGATCATGGATCGCCCCGCGCAACTCCGGCCGCGCCATCAGGAACCGCTGCAACCGGATCGCGGCATCCTCGTGCTGCGCCAACAGGCGTCCGTCGAACACGGTGGCGGCGCACAGCGGCAGCAGGCCGACCAGTGAGCGCACGTGCAGCCGCTGCGACCGCCCGTCCGGCAGCCGCAGGACGTCGTAGTAGAAGCCGTCGGCTTCGTCCCACATGCCGCTCTCGTCGCCGATCCGACCCATCGACGATGCGATCCACAGGAAGTGCTCGACGAACTTCACCGCCAGTTCGGCATAACCGGGCTCGCGCTGCGTGAGCTCGACGGCGATCTCGAGCATGTTCTGGCAGTAGAGCGCCATCCACGCGGTGCCGTCGGCCTGCTCGAGGTAGCCACCGGTCGGCAGCGGTGCGCTGCGGTCGAACACACCGATGTTGTCCAGCCCGAGGAATCCACCCTCGAACACGTTCCTGCCGGTGCGGTCCTTGCGATTGACCCACCACGTGAAGTTCAGCAGCAGCTTGTGGAAGCAGCGCTGCAACCATTCGACGTCACCTGCGCCGCGCTGCGCGGCTTCGAGCCGGTACGTGAAGATCGTTGCCCAGGCATGGACCGGCGGATTCACGTCCCCGAAGTTCCACTCGTAAGCCGGGATCTGGCCATTGGGATGCATGTAGCGCTCGTGCAGCATCAAGCCGAGCTGCGACTTGCCGAAGTCCGGGTCGACCAGCGTCAGCGCCAGGACATGGAATGCGAGGTCCCAGGCCGCATACCACGGGTACTCCCACTTGTCCGGCATCGAGATGACGTCGCCGTTGTACATGTGGTGCCAATGGTCATTGCGCGGCGCGGGCCTGCGCCCGGGCCGGAACGGATCGGCGCCGCGTTCTTCGAGCCACTGGTCGACGTCGTACAGATAGAACTGTTTCGACCACAACATGCCGGCGAGCGCCTGCCGCATGACGTTGGCAGCATCGGCGTCGAGGCGCGCAGGGATGATCGCGGCGTAGAAATGGTCGGCCTCGTCGCGTCGCGTCGCCAGCACCTGCGCGAAGCCGTCGCCGAGCGGATCGCTCGCCGCCGCGCTGCCGGCGGCCGTAGCCGCGCACAGGCGCAGGCGGATCGAACCGGATCCGCCGGCCGCGAGCTGCAGGCGATGGTGGGCCGCGACCTTGGTTCCACAGCGCCGCGGGTTCACCGCTTCCTGCTGCCCTTGCACGACGCAGCGTCCGATGCCGTCCTTGACGTACGGGCTGGCGTTGGGGGTGCCGGACAGACGCTCGGTGTTGGTCTCGTTCTCGGTGAACAGCAGCGGGACGCCTGGTTCGCAATGCAGGTGGTATTCACCGAGCTCTCGGTGTGTGGCAGCGACGCCGCAACCGGTCGGACCGGCATCCAGCTCACGCAACTCCGGCCGTTCCACAGCCGGCTGCCATGACCAGCGGTTGCGGAACCACAACGTCGGCAGCAGGTGCAGCTCGGCCGGTTCCGGTCCGCGGTTGTGGACCGTGATCTGGACCAGCAGGTCGTCGGGGGCGGCTTTGGCGTATTCGACGAACACGTCGAAGTAGCGATCCGCGTCGAACACGCCGGTGTCGAGCAGCTCGTACTCCGGCTCGCCCCGCCCCCGTTGCTTGTTGGTCTCGACCAACTGCGCGTACGGGAACACCGCCAGCGGGGACGTGGTGACCAGCCAGTCAACCGACGGCGTTGTGGAGACGGCCTGTCGCGCGGTC
>CAZABP010000044.1:2759-40721 GCA_964483245.1 uncultured candidatus Brocadiaceae bacterium
GTACGAATGCGTCGGCGTGCAGTCGAGGTAGTAGTAGTACTCCTTGACGTCCTCGCCGTGGTTGCCCTCGCTGTTGGTCAGCCCGAACAGGCGCTCCTTCAGGATCGGGTCACGTCCATTCCACAGCGCCAGCGCGAAGCAGAGCCGCTGCTCGTCGTCCGAGATCCCGGCCAGGCCGTCTTCGCCCCAGCGGTACGCGCGCGATCGGGCGTGGTCGTGCGGGAAGTGGTTCCACGCGTCGCCGTCCGCGCTGTAGTCCTCGCGCACCGTGCCCCACTGGCGCTCGCTCAGGTATGGACCCCAGCGCAGCCAGTGGACCCGCTGCTTGTGCGTGGCTTCGAGGCGGTCGTGCTCGGCGGTCATCGGTCACCTGCTCGGTCGGCGGGAAGGTTCGAGGGGTGAATCCTGCCCGCGGCGCGTTGTTTCTGCTCGGGTCCCTGGCCGGCCGGCGGAGCCGGGGTCGCCGCGCACGGACGGTCGTTGCGCCGGCCGATGACGCAGATGGGAGCCGTGGGCTGGCCTATGCTCCGGCGCGTAGACCGATGCCGATCTGTGAAGCCGACCCGTGGCGCATGCAGTACTTCACGGATGCGCCGTGTCCTCCGGACCTGAACATCCCGACCGAGGACCCGGACGCGTGGGTCTGGTACCCGCGCTACAAGTGGGTCTACGACAAGCTGGCGGTCGCGGAGAGCCAGGGCATCGCCTGCGCACCACACGGTGTGGAGCCGCCGGCGTATCCGGTGTTCAGCAAGCCGATCTACAACATGCGTGGGATGGGTGCGGGCAGCCGCGTGATCCGCACGGCGAAGGAGTACAAGCACGCGCTGCGCCCAGGGCACATGTGGATGGAGCTGCTCGAAGGCGCACACGTCAGCACCGACGTCGCGATCGTGCGCGGCCATGCGGTCTGGTTCCGCCACAGCCATGGCATCCCGCTCGGCGAGGGGATGTTCGATCACTGGGTCGTCGAAGCCGCACCGCGACCTGAGCTGGAGCAGTACATCGCCACGTGGATCGGCCGCAACCTGCCGGACTACACCGGGATGATCAACGTCGAGTCGATCGGCGGGCGGATCATCGAGGTGCACCTGCGCTTCGCCGACCAATGGCCGGATCTGTATGGCGCCGGCTGGGTCGATGCGCTGATCCGGTTGTATGCCGAGCAACGCTGGGAGTTCGCCGGGGACGCGCTGCGCGACGGCTACTCGGTCGTGTTGTTCGGCGCGCATGGCATCCAGTACCGCCATCCACCGAGCGCGCTGGTCGACGAGCTGCGGCAGACGCCGCAGGTCACGAGCATCCAGATCACGTTCCACGAGGATCGGCCGCCGGCTTCGCACTCGATGCCACCCGGCGGGTTCCGCCTGGCGATCGTCAACACGTGGGACCTCGACACCGGACGCGCGGTGCGCGAGAAGCTCGCGCTGAGCTTCTGGTCGACGCAGCAGCTGCTCGCGCGCGGGCGGCGTACGGCCGCCAAGAGCGGGACACCGGCTTCCTGAGTCATCGATGCACACGGACCTGCTCGCGTCGATCGAAGAGATCGAGAACGTCTGGATCCCGATGCCAGACGGCTGCCGGCTCGCGGCGCGGATCTGGCTGCCGGTGGCTGCGCGCTCATCGCCGGTTCCGGCGGTGCTCGAATACATCCCGTACCGCAAGCGCGACTTCATGCGCGCGCGCGACGAGCCGATCCACCGCTACTTCGCGTTGCACGGCTACGCGAGCGTGCGCATCGATCTGCGCGGGACCGGGGATTCGGATGGGGTCCTGCAGGACGAATACTCGCGGCAGGAGCACGAGGACGCGCTCGCGGCGATCGCGTGGATCGCCGCGCAGCCGTGGTGCAGCGGCGCGATCGGGATGTTCGGGATCTCGTGGGGCGGCTTCAACGCGCTGCAGGTCGCGGCACTGCGTCCGCCGGCGCTGCGCGCGATCCTGACGCTCTGCTCGACCGACGACCGTTACGCCGACGATGCGCATTACATGGGCGGCTGTCTGCTGAACGAGAACATGCAGTGGGGATCCGCGCTCACGCAGTACGCCGCGCTGCCGCCGGATCCGGAGCTCGTCGGCGATCGTTGGCGCGAGATGTGGCGCGAGCGCCTCGCCGCGGTCGAGCCGTTCCCGGCGCTGTGGATGCGGCACCCGTGGCGCGATGGCTATTGGCAGCACGGGTCCATCTGCGAGGACTACGGCGCGATCGAAGTGCCGGTGTATGCCGTCGGTGGTTGGGCCGACGGCTACTCGAATGCGATCCCCCGCCTGCTCGCGAATCTGCGCTGCCCGCGCAAGGGACTGATCGGCCCGTGGTCGCACAACTTTCCGCACGACGCGCTGCCGGGGCCTTCGATCGGATTCCTGCAGGAGGCGCTGCGCTGGTGGGATCAGTGGCTGCGCGGCCGCGACACCGGGATCCTCGCCGAGCCGATGCTGCGCGTCTGGATGCAGGACCCGGTGCCGCCGCAGCCGCAATACGAGCTGCGTCCCGGGCGGTGGGTCGCGGAGGCGAGCTGGCCGAGTGCGCGGATCCGAGAATCGCGGCTGTGCCTCAACCCGGGTCATCTCGCGCCGGTCGCGGATCCGCCGATCGAGCTGTCGTTCACATCACCGCAGACGACCGGCTCGCGTGCCGGGGAATGGTGCGCGTTCGGTGTGGATGGCGAGATGCCGCGGGACCAGCGGCCTGACGACGGTGGGTCGCTGGTGTTCGATGGCGATCCGCTGGCGGCGCGGCTCGAGATCCTCGGTGCTCCGGTGCTGGAGCTCGACGTGCTGGTTGATCAGCCGGTGGCGCTGGTCGCCGCGCGGTTGTGTGACATCGCGCCGGACGGCTCGTCATTGCGCGTCACGTACGGGCTGTTGAACCTGTGCCATCGCGAAGGTCACGCAGCCCCGCAGGCGCTCGCGCCGGGGGTCTGGTACCGCGTGCGGCTCGCGCTGAACGACGTCGCGTACGCGTTCGGCGCCGGGCACCGGATCCGCATCGCGCTGTCGACCAGCTACTGGCCGATCGCGTGGCCGTCCCCGGCGCCGGTGCGGCTGACCGTGCGCACCGGGACCAGCGAGCTGCGGATGCCGGTACGTCCGCTGCGCGCCGAAGACGCTGCACTGCGTCCGTTCGACCCGCCGGAAGCGGCCCCCGGCGATCCGCTGCGCAAGCTGCACCAGCTGCCGATGACGCGGCGCAGCGAAGTCGATCTGACCAGCACCGAGACCGTCTACACGCTGCGCAGTGACGGCGGTGAGCTGGATGGCGCATCGCTCGTGCACATCGCGGCGATCGATCTCGACGTCGGGTACCGGTTGTTGAAGCGCTACCGGATCCTCGAGACGGATCCGCTCTCGGCGCAGACCGAACTCGCGTCGATGGCGCTGCTGCGGCGCGGTGACTGGCGCGTGCGCGTCGAGTGCCGGACCAGGCTGACGGCGACCGCGGAGGCGTTCCAGTTCGGGTGCGACCTGGAGTGCTTCGAGGGGGATCAGTTGGTGTTCGAGCGGAGCTGGAACGTCGCGATTCCGCGGCAGCTGCTATGAGCGCGCGGCAGCCGCGCGCTCCCGCCCGACGCGCGTGATCGCGCTGCGCAGCAGCAGCTCCAACATCCGCGGATAGGACACGTCGGCGAATCCCGCCATGAACGCGAGCTTGCCGTCGTTGGCCCACGCGGGGTTCGGGTTCACTTCCATCAGCTTGATCTCGCCGTCGGTGCCGCGGCGGAAGTCGAACCGCGCATAGTCACGCAGCCCGAGCCGGCGGAACAGCCGCCGGCAGTGTGCGACGAGCGTCTGCTCCTCCTGTGGCGCGAGCTGTGCGCGGCGGAATGCGATGTCGGTCCAGTACGGCGAATCCGGGACCGCCTTCGACTCGAAGCCGAGGATCGGCGCGAGGTCCTGCGGCAGGCGCGAGAAGTCGACTTCGAGCGCGGGGAACGCGCGCAGCTCGTCGTCAGGATTGCCGATCAGGCCGATCCCGTACTCCGGGCCGGGCAGGTATTCCTGCAGCAACAGATCGCGCCCGGGGAAGTTCTCGCGTAGCCAGCCGAGGTACGCGCGCGCCTGCTCGCGGTCGCGCACGAGCGCGTGCTGCGTGATGCCGACGCTGCCGTCGGCGCGGTTCGGCTTCAGCAGCGCGGGGTAACGGTCCGGCAGCGCGGCTTCGGCGTCGGCGGCGACGAACTCCTCGCGCGGCACCGGGATCCCGAGCTCCTGCGCGCAGGCGCGCACGATCGCCTTGTCGAAGCAGAGCACGATCGCGGCCGGGGACGCGCCGGTGTACGGGATCCCGAGCAGCTCGAGATAGGCCGGCACGTGCAGCTCGAGCGTCGGCTGGTTGCGATATCCGGTGTCGCAGAAGTTGACGACGAGGTCCGGCCGCTCGCGCGCCAGCGTGTCGAGCAGCGTCGCGTGATCGTTCCAGCACGTGAACTCGAACCCGGGGATCGTCGCGAACGCCGCCAACATCGCGTCGTGCGTCGCGAAGTCCTGCTCGGCGTAGCGCGCGCCGTGCTTGGTCTCGTCCGGCAGACGGTGGTCGCCGGTGACGATGGCGATGCGGTGGATCGGAGGCGGCATGGCGACGGCGCGACGATAGCCGCAGCCCCGGACGCCACGGCGCACGTCCCGCGATCCACGTTCACTTTCGTGAGTGCACGACGCGCTCGATCGCCTTCTCCCACGCGTCCGGATCGAACTCGAACGGACCGGGGCCGCCGACCCAGGCGATCCTGCCGTCCTTGTCGATCACGTACAGCCGCTCCGGCCACGCGTGGTAGGCGAGGTTCACGGCATCGTCGATGCCGTCGACGACCGCCTGCATCGGCAGCTCCAGCTCGGTGCAGGTGCGCGTCGCGAGCGTCTGACGCTCAACATCCGTGACCGGGTCTTCGACCAGCCCGAACTCCATCGGGACCGGGCTGTCGATCGCATGTGCTTCGCGGATGTAGATCAACACGAAGGCAACGCGGTCCTTCCAGGTGTCGTGGATCTGCGTCAGCCGACCGGCCGACTCGCGGAACGGGGGTCAAGTGTAGGAGCCGAAGATCAGCGCGACCGGGCGCTTGCCGCGGAACGAGGCGAGCGAGATCGTCTGCTTGGGATCGTCCGCCCGCGGCAGCTCGAACGGCGGCGCCGGCTCACCGACCTTCGGCAGCGGTGCGCGCGGGCGCTCGGCGGTCGGGCGCCAGCGTTGCATCTCGGCGCCGCGCACGATGCCGTCGCGATCGACGTCGAGGTCGGCGAACGCGAGCGCCATGTCGGCGCGCGTCAACCTGCCGTCGAGATCCTGATCGAAGCTGAGCAGGAACAGGTCGAACCTCCCGGCCTCGGCGCGGCCCATGCCGCGCGCGAGCTCCTCCGGTCCGATCGTGCCATCGTCGTCTGCATCGAGGCTGGCGACGAAGGCGTCCCACTCGGCGCGTGGCACGCTGCGGTCCCGATCGCGGTCGGCCATCTGCGCGAGCCAGGGATTGAACCCATTGACGAACGCGCCGTCGGGGAAGTCACGCGCGGTCAACACACCGTCGGCATCGCGGTCGTAGTTGCGAAAGCGCGTCTCGCCGCGGCCATACTCGGTCGCGGTGATGCGGCCGTCGTGATCGGCGTCGTGCTGCGCGCACAGCAGCGTCCAGATCTTGCGCAGCTCGACGCGCGAGCCGCAGGCGGCAGTGGCGGAGGAACGCGCGGGCTCGATCGGCGCGGCTGGCGTCGCCGGTGGCGCCGGTTCCTGCGGGAGCAATGCGAGGGCGAGTGCGAGCAGCATGCGCGGAATCTACCTTGAGCGCGCATAAGCTCGGCAGCGGTGCCCCGTCTGCGCATGCCGAACAGGATGTTGCTGCTGCTGCTCGTGGCAGCCTGTGCGCGCACCTGGGTCGCGCTGCAGACGGAGATCCCGGACCGGGACGCGGCGCACTATCTGTGGATGGCGCAGGGGATTCCGGCCGGCGAGCCGGAGCGGTTGTTCCGCAGCGTGTTCCATCCTGTGTTCCCGGCGTTGGTCGGCCTGCTGTCTTGGCTCGCGCCGGCGATGGACACGGTCGTCGCAGGGCAGGCGGTCAGTTGCGCCTGCAGCGTGCTGGCAGTCGTGCCGCTGTACCTGGTGACGTTGCGTGTTGGCGGGCCGCAGGCGGCGTGGTTCAGCGCACTCGCGTTCGCGCTAGGGATCTGGTTCACACGCCATCCGGCCGATGCGTTGTCGGAGGGGGTGTTCCATCTCTGCGTCGCCGGTGCCGTGGCGCTGCTGGTCTGCGGCCGGCGCGCGGGCGGTGCGCTCGGCGCTGGCGTGTTGGCGGCACTCGCCTACGGAACGCGCCCCGAAGGAGCGACACTGCTCGTGGTCGGCGCGTGGTACGTCTGGCGCGCGCGTACCCACTCGAGTGTTCTCGGGTTCCTCGGCGGGGCGGCGCTCGCGGTCCTGTTTCCGCTCGGTTGGGCGTGGCTCGGACCGGGAATCACGCTGACGCCGAAGGCAGGATTCACCTGGGCGGTTGGTGCCGGGGATCCGGTCGCTGGCGGAATCGGACACTACCTGCGGGAGCTGGTGCGCATGCCGGGCGCGTTCGCCGAGGCGTTCGGCTACGGCGTGGCACCGTTGGTGTTGGTCGGGATCTGGTGGCGCCGGCGCGTTCCGGCCCCGGAGCGGACGCTGCTGCTCGCGCCGTTCGTCGTGCAGTGCCTCGTCGTGCCGGCGTTGTTCGCGCATTGGCGGTTCCTGTCCGGGTATGGCGTGCTGCTGCTGCCGTTCGCCGGGATTGCGTGGGCCGCGCTCGGGACCTGGCTCCGCGGCCATGGCCGGATTGCTGTGGTGGCGGTGCTGCTGCTGCTGTTTGCGCGCGAACTCGCGGTGCTCCCGGCAGGCCGGCGCGCGGACCGCGTCGTCGAACGGACGCTCGGAGCGTGGCTCGGGCAGCAGCTCCGCCCCGGCGAGCGGGTCGCGAGCGACATGCCGCGGCTGGATTTCTTTGCCGGGGTCGAGCCGGGACCGCCGCGCCCGATCCTGGCGGCGGAGCTCGAAGCCGCCGCGGCAAGGGGGGATGCGCGGTTCGTCGCCTGGGTCGAAGGGCGGACGCGCGTGGACCCGGCCGTGCTGCGGGCGGCCGGGTGGGACGAGGTTGCGCTGCCGGACGAGCTGCGGTCCGAGGATCGCCGCATCCGAGTATTTGGCCGCCGCTGACGAAAGGCGCCTCGCCGCAGCGGCCACGGTCAGGCCGAACGGAAAGGATCAACCATGAAGCCCGTGACTCTCGCTCTCTCTGCCGCCCTGCTGACCCTTGCGCTGCCGGCGCAGGGGCTGGCGCGCGTCTTCCCCGATCGGATCCTGGCCTATGCCTCCTGTGCCGGCGGCGACGCGATCGCGGCGGCCGGGGAGCGCCTGGGCACGGTGCGGCTCGTCACGCCGCTGCTGACCGCGATGGAGCAGAAGGGGATGCTCGCCGAGCCGCTAGGCGAAGCCGCACGCGAGATCCAACACGGCTTGCAGCAGATCGGGTTCGCGCCGGAGCAGATCCGCGACCTGCTGCGGCATCCGTTCGCGATCGGCTTCGGGCCGCCGACGATGTTCGGCAGTGACGAGGAGTGGTTGCCTTCGCTGTTGCTGGCGATCGAGGCGGGGAACGAGAAGGCGGCCGTCGCGGCGATCGTCGAGCGTGGATTCGCGATGGCGGCGAAGGCGATCCCGGAGCCGATTCCGGGCAAGGAGGAGCACGCTGGCGTCGCGATCCGCACGCTGCAGACGCAGCGCGCACCCGGCACGATCGCCTGGGCAGAAGCGGACGGCATCGTGTTGGTCTCGAACTCGCTCGGGCTGCTGCGCGATGGCGTCTCTGCGCTGCGCGGGCAGCGGCCGGCGCTCGGTCAGAGCCAGGCGTGGCAACAGGCTCACCGCGGCAGCGACCGGCGCGTGTTGATCGACTTCTTTGCGAATCCGGCGCCGCTGTGGCAGGGGATCGCGCCGCTGTGGCCCTACGAGTTCGCCGACATCGCGAACGCGTTCGGGGTCGGGGCGCTCGATCAGATCAGCTTCCAGGTGTCGACCGACTCGCTGCACGAGCAGACGGTCGGCACCGGCGCGTCGTCGCGGCAGGACTTCCGGCTCGTGATGCCGCTCGCCGACGAGGGCGTGCTGCGTGCGCTGTTCGCGGCGCCGCACGACGGAAAGTTCGCGCGCTACTGCGACGCGAAGACGTTGTTGTACTTCGGTGCTCATCTGGACTTCGACCGTGCCGGGCCGGCGTTGATGCAGGCCGTCGAGATGCTGCCGGCGCAGGTGCGGCGCGAGCTCGAGCGCGAGCTCAGCCGTGAAGTCGGGCGCGAGCTGCGCCATGTCGGCATGGATCCACGCGCGCTGGCGGAAGTGCTGCATGCCATCGGGCCGGACCTTGCGATCACTGTCGCCGTCGAGCCGCTCGGCGTGCCGGTGCCGACGCTGACCGCGTTCACGCGCGTCGACGATCCGGCTGAGGCGGGGGAGTGGCTGCACAAGATGTTCACGCGGTTCGGCCTCGAGCTGCGCGAAGTGCAGTCGAACGGGGGGACGATCTACACGACGAGCATCCCGAACGTGCCGTTCCCGCTGTCGCCGTCGTTCGCGTTCGACGGCAGCACGCTGATCCTGTCCTCGCAACTCGGTGGTGTGCGCGGCGCGTTCGAGCAGGCGGCGAAGAACCAGGGCGGCCTCGCGCAGGATCCGGCGTTCACCAAGCTGATCGGCGAGCGGCCGAGTGTGCTCGCGCACGCGCGGCTCAACGAAGCGACAGCGAAGTTCTGGGGCGTCGCGGAGCAGTGGATCCCGGTCGGCATCTCGATGGCCGGCCTCGACCCGGCGCTCGGCGACAGCATCCCGATGCGCGAGGACGCAATCGCCGCGCTCGACGACTACGCGTTCTCGCTGTTCGTCGACCAGCACGGCATCCGCACCACCGAGCGCGGGCCGTTCGGCCTCGCCGATCTCCTGTTCGGCGCGCACGCGTTCCTCGACCACGCGCTCGCGATGGATGTCCCGCCGCAGACGCGCGGCGCGCAGCCGAAGCCGAAGAAGAAGATCTTCTGAACCCCGCCGCGCAGGTGTCTGACACCCGGTGTACCGGTACACCGGGTGTCAGACACCTACGCAGCGGGCTACGTGACGGCGTTCGTCGCTGAGAGCGGGTGTGCCGCGTCGAGAACGCGCGCGAGGGTCGCGCGTTCGCGTGCGGGGTCGAACAGCGGGGCACGCATGGCGCAGCATGAGACGAGCTCCGCGTAGAAGCCCGGGTCGAGCGCAGCACGGCGGATCAGCGCAGCGAGCTCCCGATTGTCGCCGGGAGGGAAGTAGCCGGGATACGACTCGCCAAGCATGCCGACGTTGCCGGAGATGCGGGTCGCAAGCACCGGAACGCGCGCGACGATCGATTCGGCGATGGCGTTGGCGCCGCCTTCCATCAGCGACGAGTTCACGCTGAGCCAACTGGTCTGGATCGCGCGCCGCGCTTGCCACGTCGGCAGTTCGCCGACCCAGCGGTAGCGCGCGTCGCAGAGCGCGAGTCGTCCGGCCTGCGCAGCGAATTCCGGCTCGATCGCGGCGCCGGCGTGCAGGACGTCGATGCCGAGCTCGTCCGGCAAGTGACGGAGTGCGCGCGCCGTCAGGAACGGATCCTTGACGGCGCGCAGGTGGCCGAGGACGGTGACCCGGCGGCCGGGCAGCCTCTCCCGGTTGGCAGGGGGCGCGGCCGCCGACTGGTAGACCACATGCGCGCGCGCGCGGTGCTGCGGCGGCAGCGCCGCGAGTGCCTGGTCCTGGAGCACGATCAAGCGCGTCGCGTGTTCGAGGCAGGCGAGCGCCGCGGGATCCGTGTCCAGGTCGCGGTAGAGGTCCGTGCCCGTCAGCACGACGATCCGCGGCCGCCGCGGAAATGCGCGCGCGAACGCGGCGACCGACGAGAAGCTCTTCCTGCAGTGCAGCGCCAGGAGCAGCCCGCAGTCACGACCGTCCCACGCATGTTGAACGCGGACCTCGTGCCCGAGCTCGCGCAGCATGCGCCTCCACCGCGCGGCGGTCTGCCGATTCCCGGCGCGTCGGCTCGCCGACGCCGGATAGACGAGCGTGATCCGCATGGAAGCCATCGGGCTAGACTCGCGTGCCGGCGCCGATGCTAACGGCGCGTGTGAACCCGTGGAACTCGCGCCGTTGTTGTCGATGCTCGCGGACGCGCGCGCGCGCACGCTTGCCCTGCTCGAAGACCTGACCGGTCAGCGCGCGCTCGGGCCGCGGCTTGCGATCCTGAACCCGCCGCTGTGGGAGCTCGGGCACGTCGGTTGGTTCGAGGAGTATTGGTGTCTGCGGCACCAGGTGAATGGGACCGTGCGCCCGTCGCGGTTCGCCGGCGCCGATCGGCTCTATGACTCGTCACGCGTGGCGCATGCGACCCGGTGGGACCTTCCGCTGCTGCCGTGGCCGGAGCTGCACCAGTACCTCGAAGAGGTCCGTGCAGACGTGATCTGCGCAGCGGAGCGCGGCGATTTGGATCCGTACTTCCTGCAGCTCGCGCTGTTCCACGAGGACATGCACGGCGAGGCGTTCTCGATGATGCGCCAGTGTCTCGGCTACGCGGCGCCGGAGTTCCTGGCCCGGCCGGCCCGGCCGTCGTCGTCGCCGCCACCAACCGGCCCGATCGATGGCGACGCCGAGATCCAGGGCGGGACGCTCGAACTCGGCGCACGGCCGGGCGACGGGTTCGTGTTCGACAACGAGAAGTGGGCGCATCCGGTCGAACTCGCGGCCTTCCGGATCGCGCGCACTCCGGTCCGCAATCACGACTTCGCCGCGTTCGTCGACGACGGTGGCTACACACGGCGCGAGCTGTGGAGCGACGAGGGGTGGCGCTGGCGGATCACACAGGGGGCGACAGCGCCGGTCTACTGGCGCCGCGAGGACGGCACGTGGCTCGAACGCAGGTTCGATCGATGGCAGCCGCTCGTCGCGGCTGCGCCGGTCATCCACGTCTGCTGGTTCGAGGCGGATGCCTGGTGCCGCTGGGCCGGCCGCCGCCTGCCGACCGAAGCGGAGTGGGAACTCGCAGCCGCGACCCGCTCGAAGCGGCGCTTCCCGTGGGGCGATGCGCCGCCGGGCCCAAACCTCGCCAACCTGGACGGCTGGTCTGGTGAGCCAACCGACGTCGCCGCATTCGCGGCCGGCGACTCCGCGCACGGCTGCCGGCAGATGCTCGGCAACGTCTGGGAGTGGGTCGCCGACTGGTTCGCGCCGTATCCGGGCTTCGTGGCGGATCCGTACGCCGACTATTCGCGCCCGTGGTTCGGCGATCACAAGGTGCTGCGCGGGGGTTCGTTCGCGACGCGCGCGCGCCTGCTGCGCAACACCTGGCGGAACTTCTATCGCCCGGACCGGCGCGACGTGTTCGCCGGCTTTCGCACCTGCGCCAAAGACCGCCGCGCCGGTGGCTGACACCCGGTGTATCGGTACGCGGCGTCTCTGAGACTCCGTCCGTCAGTTCGCGCGGGTTTTTTCGCGCTAAGTGAGGGCTGGCGTCTCAGAGACGGGGTGTACCGCTTCACGAACCGCCGAGCGTGGCGGTGGCGGCGTTGGTGACGACGAGGCCGAAGGCGTTCGCGGCGGCGTCGGCGATCCAGGCCTGCAGGTGGATGGACGCACCGAGGAAGCGCGCGTCGGCGGGGACCATCAGCGGGACCTCGAGCGCTCCAGCGGCATCGGTCGCGAGCGCGAGCGACAGGTCGGGCGACGCGAGCACGACGCACCCGGGCATCCCGGCGCCATCGAGCGGCAGCGGCAGCGGAATCCCGCCCCAGCTCGTCTTGGACGCACCGATCGACAGCCAGCAGGGCCGCAGCGCAACCGCATCGGTGACGCGCACGCGCAGCGCGGTCCCGATCCACGGCAGCGTGTCCGGATCGCGGCCGAGTGCGGGAATCCCGCGCGAGCCGCGGCAGCCGGCACCGTAGGCGGCGAACCGTGCCGCGACCGCAGGACGCAGATCGCTGACGAACACGTCCTCGATGACGACGGTGCGCCCGGGCACGAGGTTCAGCGCCGCGCTGTCGAACGCGAGCCAGCGCCCGTCGTCGCTGATCGCGCCGCGCGCGCAGTCCCCCCTGGGCTCACCGCCGCCCGGCGTCTGCGTCGCGCGGCGCGTGGTCCCCGCGGTCCGATCGCACAGATACACGTCCTCGAGTCCCAGCGAGTCGCCAACAGCCAGCGTGCGCGCCCTGGTCGTGAACGCGACGAAGCGCCCGTCGCGCGACATGGCCGGATCGAAGCACCCCTCGTCCGCCTGCGTGCCATCACTCGCAACACTGACGCGCACGCAGCTCGCCCCATCGTGGCTCGCGACGAACACGTCGGGGCGCGCATTGGTGTCTCCGGCCACGAGATTCGTCGCAAAGCTGTAGAACGCGACCTCGGTCCCGAGCGTGGAGATCGCGCCGATGTGGCTGGTCCCGTCCGGCTCGGCGCCGCCGACCCCGACGCTCGCGCGCGTCGTCGTCGCAGTCACCAGATCCCGCACGAACACGTCGATCAACCGGTTGGTGTCCCCCGGCACGAGGTTGGTCGCGCCGCTGGAGAACGCGACGCGCCGCCCATCCGGGCTGATCTTCGGCGTCTGGCTGCCACCATCCGGCTGCAGCACGCCCATCGCGACGCTGGCGCGCAGCGTCGTCTTGTTCTTGCGGTCGTGCACGAACACGTCGGCGAACCCGTTCCCATCCCCGGTCACCAGGTTCGACGCCTTGCTGCCGAACGCGACGTAGCGCCCGTCGTCGGAGATCGAAGGACTCCCGCTGTCGTCGGTGCCCGGGATCCCGAGGGAGCTGACGCTGACGATTTCGGTCGTGCCGCTCTGGCGGTCGTGCACGAACACGTCGCTGGACGAACCATCGATCGTGGTCAGGTTCGTCGCCCGGCTCGTGAACGCGACGTATCTCCCGTCCGCCGTGATCGCAGCGTCGTAGCTGCGCTGGTTCCCCTGGCCGCCGCCGGTCCGCACGCTGACGCGTTCGATCTTGCCGGTGATCCGGTCGCGCACGAACACGTCGTCGACGCCGTTGGTGTCGCCGGCCACGAGATTCGCCGCCTTGCTGTGGAACGCGACGAAGCGCCCATCGGCCGACAGCGCCGGCTGCACGCTGTCGTCGTTGCCCGGCACGCCGGCCGCATCGGCGCTGGCGCGCCAGCTCGGCACGCCCTGCGCCGGCAGCGCGGGCAGCAGCGGGAACAGGATCGCGGGGACGAAGGAAACGACGGGCAGCAGGTTCGTGGTTCGCATCGGATTGCTCTCGGTGGTCTCGGGTCTGCCACCTCCAGCGGCCGCGCCGCGCCCGACCGGAATGGATTTCCACGATTCCCCGGCCCGCGCGCGCCGCCGGCTATCCTGGCCGCCCGTGGGCTACGACGACCGCAACGTGTTCGCGCGCATCCTGCGCGGCGAGATCCCGGCCGATGTCGTCTACGAAGACGACCGCTGCCTCGCGTTCCGCGACGTCAAGCCGGTCGCGCCGCACCACGTGCTGGTGATCCCCAAGGCCCCGCTCGCGCGCCTGGGGGACGCGAGCGCGGACGACCGCGCTCTCCTCGGCCACCTGCTGTGGGCCGCCGGCGAAGTCGCGCGCCGGCTCGGCTTCGCCGAGGCCGGCTTCCGCACGGTCATCAACCATGGCGCCGGTGTCGGCCAGACAGTCTTCCACCTGCACGTGCACGTGCTCGCCGGCCGTGATTTCTCGTGGCCGCCCGGTTAGCACAGCGTGAATCCTCGCCATCCTGCGCCTCCGGACGCGCGGGCAGGGTGGCGCAACCCCTGGTGCGTCCCTATAAGCCGACCACGACATCTCGATGCAGCAAGGCCAGCTCCTGATCGCTGGAGAGTGGCGCGACGCGCACTCCGGCAAGACCTACGAGACGATCAACCCCGCGAACGAGGAGGTCGCCGCCCGCTGTGCCGAGGCGGGGCCCGAGGACGCGGCGGCCGCGGTCGAGGCGGCGCACGCGGCGTTTGGCGCCTGGTCGCGCCAACATCCGGCGGAACGCGGCCGGATCCTGTGGCGGATGGCCGACCTGCTCGACGAGCGGGCCGACGAAGTCGCCAAGCTCGAGACGATCAACACCGGGAAGACCTGGTTCGACTCGCGCAAGGTCGAGATCCCGATGGCGGCGCACGTGCTGCGCTTCTACGCCGGCCAGGCGACCAAGGTCGCCGGCCGCACGCTGCCGACGCACGACCGCGCGTTCACGTTCACGTTGAAGGAGCCGGTCGGCGTCGTCGCCGCGATCGTGCCGTGGAACTTCCCGCTGCTGCTCGCCATGTGGAAGGTCGCGCCGGCCCTCGCCGCCGGCTGCACGATCGCCGTCAAGCCGGCGAGCCTGACGCCACTTTCGATGTTGGCGCTCGGGAAGATCGCGCAGGACGCAGGTCTCCCGCCCGGCGTGTTGAACATCGTGACCGGCCCCGGTGGTTCCACCGGCCAGGCGCTCGCGACGCACCCGCTGGTCGCCAAGGTCGCCTTCACCGGCTCGACCGCGGTCGGCAAGCAGATCGGCAAGCTCTGCATGGACTCGGTCAAGCGCTGCAGCCTCGAGCTCGGCGGCAAGTCCCCCAACCTCGTGCTCGCCGATGCGGATCTCGACGCCGCAGCCGCCGGCGCGCTGACCGGGATCTTCTACAACAAGGGTGAGGTCTGCGCGGCCGGCTCGCGGCTGTTCGTCGAGCAGAGCGTGCACGACGACTTCATGCCGAAGCTGCTCGCGACCGCGGCCAAGTTCAAGGTCGGCGATCCGTTCGAGAAGACGACCCGGATGGGCCCGGTCATCAGCAAGGGGCAGCTCGACTCCGTGCTGCGCTACGTCGCGACCGGCAAGAAGGAAGGCGCCAAGCTCGTCGCCGGCGGCGAGCGCGTCGACATCGGCACCGGCAAGGGCTACTACGTCGCGCCGACGATCTTCGACGGCGCGACGAACCAGATGACGATCGCGCGCGAGGAGATCTTCGGTCCGGTGTTGACCGTGATCCCGTTCCGCGATCTGGACGACGGCCTCGCGCAGGGGAACGACTCGCCGTACGGCCTCGCCGCGGCGGTCTGGACCCGCGACGTCGCGCGCGCGATGCGCGCCGCGAAGTCGTTGCGCGCCGGCACGGTGTGGATCAACACCTACAACCTGTACGACCCGGCGCTGCCGTTCGGCGGGTTCAAGGAGAGCGGCATCGGGCGCGAGCTCGGCGCCGACGCGATGGATTCGTATCTGGAGACCAAGTCGGTATGGGTGAATCTGGACCGCTAGCGGATCCCGGGGATCAGCTCCACGACGTCTTCCTGCTTCCGCTCGCGGTCTCGCGACCGAGTTCGTTCGACGGGCTCGATGCCGGCGTGTTGGCGCGCCGGATCCCCGACTTCCTGCACCAGCTGCTGAACCAGGGCGAAGACGGACCGTCGGCGTTGCTCGAGATCCAGAGCCCGCCGGAGGAAGGCCCCGCGCGCTGGATCCTGCTGCCGGAGCCGCCGGACGCCGACACCGCGTTCGAGCTGCTGCCGGACGAGGAGACGGCGCGCGCGATCGTGACCGGTCTGCTCGACCACGACGGCGACGGCCTGTGGCTCGAGCTGCGCGTGCAGTTCCAGGACGGTGCGCAGCAGGTGCTGCGCTCGTTGATCCCGCGGCAGGATCCGGCGCGCCCGCTGCTGCGACTCGCCGGCAAGCTCGCCGCGGTGCTCGGGCTGCCGCAGCCGGAGCTGCCGCTGCGCCACCTGACGCAAGACGGCGAAGCATTCCTGCGCTACCTCGACGGTCTCGACGGTGCCGCACTGCTCAGCGGCGAGCTCGAAGTGCAACCGCCGGTCGCGCGCGTCGAGCTGCTCGCACCGCTGTTGACGGCGCTGCAGCTGGACGCCGGCTTCGGGTTGGCGCTGCGCACGCTCGCGACCGCGGTCGCGCAGGCGCACGAGCACGACCGGCTCGCCGTCGCCGAGTGCAAGGCGCTGCTCGCGCGCGCGCTGCGCACGCGGCCGCGCGACGGGGACGCCTGTGTCGCGATCGCCGGGCAGCTGACGACGCTCGACGACATGACCGCCGCACGCGCCTGGCTCGAACATGCAGTCGAGCTGGACCCACCGCCGGGGCGCGGGCTCGAGGTGCTCGGGATCCAGTACGCCAACGACGGCGACAGCGTGCAGGCGCGGCATCTGTGGTTGCGCGGCGTCGAGCTGGATGGTCACCCGGATTTCTTCGCGCACCTGGCGAGGCTCGCGTTCGGCGAGGATCACATCGTCGAAGCCTGGGACAAGACCCTGCGCGGACTGCGGCGGATCCACGAGCGGGTGCTGCGCGCCGCGGAATGGGAGCCGGACGGGCGCGGTGCCGGCGTCATGCTGCGGTACCTCGTCGATCATCTGGCCGACCACAAGCCGGCGCCGCCGGACGTCGTCGAGGCGCTGCTCGAGCTGTGCGGGCTGCTGGAGGAGCACGAGGACCGGATCGACCTCGGCCTCTGCCTCGCACGCGTCGGCCGCGAAGGGGAGGCGGTCGAGGAGCTGCAGGCCGGACTCGCCGGCGAAGACCTCGACCCGGAGCAGCGCGACGCGGCGCTGCACGCGCTGCTGGGGATCTCGGTCGACCGGTTCGAGCCGCGCTTCCGGCGCGCTGTCTCGCGCGCCGTGTCGCATCGAGACCCGGCCGGCGCGATCCCGGAGCTCGACCAATTCCTGAGGCTGCAGCCGGATTACTGGCCGGCGCGGTTCTTCCGCGCGATCGCCGTGCGGCGCAGCGGTGACGAGCAGGCGGCCGAGGCGGACCTGCGCGCCGTGTTGGTCGACCGCCCTGCCCAGCCGGACGTGCTGCGCGAGCTGGCCGCGATCCACGAGCGACGCGGCGAGCACGATCAGGCGCTCGGGCTGATCGATCGCGCCGTCGCCGCGCGCGACGAAGAGGCGCACCTGCACGTGCGCCGGGCGACGCTGCTCTTGCAGCTCGGCCGCCACGACGCTGCGCGCGAAGCGGTGCACCGCGCGCTCGCGCTCGATCCGAAGGACGCCGACGCGAAGCGCCTGCTGCGGCGCCTGCAGGTGCCGGCGCGATGACGCTCGCGGTCGGGCGGAAGGCGCCGGCGTTCACGCTGGCGGATCAGGACGGCAAGAAGGTCTCGCTCGCGTCGCTCGAGGGGCAGTGGGTCGTCTTGTACTTCTACCCGCGCGACGACACGCCCGGTTGCACGACGGAGGCGTGTGAATTCACCGCTGCGCTGCCGCGGTTCGGCAAGCTCGACGCCGTCGTGCTCGGCTGTTCACCGGACACACCGGCCGCGCACCGCAAGTTCATCGACAAGCACGAGCTGAAAGTGCGCCTGCTGAGCGATCCGGATCACGCGGTCATGCAGAAGTACGACGCGTACGGCGAGAAGGTGCTGTACGGGAAGAAGTCGATCGGCGTGATCCGCTCGACGGTGATCCTGGATCCGGCGGGGAAGGTCGCGCACCACTGGAAGAAGGTGCGCGCCGCGGGGCATGCGGAGCAGGTGCGGGAGAAGCTCGCGGAGCTGCAGGCAGCCGCGGAGCAGTGAGCGGACGCTACTTCCCGTCCGGCCTCGCCAACTGCACTTCTTCCCGCTCGAGCAGATACCCGAGCTGCGCCGAGTCCAGCCACTTGTAGATCGCGTCGATCGGCGTGCAGAGGCCCATGTGCGGGATCACGACCGGGTTGCCCTTGCCGTGCGTGTAGATCTTGCTGAACACGCCGATCAGCTCGCGTGACGACGCGAGGTACACGCCACCACCCGAGTTCCCGAAGTACGTCGGCGCGTTGATCATCCAGTAGTTGACGCCGTTCAGCTCGTTGCGCGTGCTGCTGACCTCGCCCTGCGTCGGGATCGGATCGTTGCCGAGCGGGCAGCCGACGGCCCAGACCGGGTCCCAGACCTTGACCTGCTCGGCCTGGTGGCGCGGCAGGACATGGGCGACGTTGGCGAACAGCCGGTCGCCGCGCAGCTTGAGCACGGCGGCGTCGATCTTCTCGTCGTGCGCGATCAGGTCGGCGCGCTGCTCGATCTTGCTCTTGCCGTCGTAGATCGTGACGTGCACGCCTTCGCGCCGCGCGGACGGCGTGTCGGCCAGGATGTTGCGCACGACGTGGTACGACGTGATGACCCAGGTCTCGTTGGCGTCGGTCGCGGCGTTGCGCGCGGAGTAGATCAACGTGCCGGAGCCGACGGTGTCGTCGCCGTTGAGCTGCACGGTCGGCGCCAGCATGTCGCCGGTCAGGCGCTCGGGATCCGGCTGCACGCGCGTCGCCAGCGACTCGATGGCAGTTTGCGTGCGCGTCAGCGTGGCGCGGGCGGCGAGGTCCTTCTCGCGGAACTCGTTGTGGAACGCATCGACGAGCGCGCGCGTCTGCGTGACGTCGCGGTTCATGTCGGTGCGCACCTTGTCCACTTCGGCGCGCGCGAGCTGGATCTCGTGGCGCAGCCGGCTCGCCTGCTCGGAGCCGAGCGCGGCCTCGCGGATCTGGACCTCGAGATCGCGCAGCCGGGTCTCGACGCTGCGCAGCACCTGCTCGCGGACGGCGGCGACCTCGTCCTTGGCGCTCGCGTTGCGCACCATCTCGCGCAGCTCGGCGACGTCCTGGTTCTGGACCTTCAGGCGGGCGATCTGGTGATGGAACGAGGCGAGGAGGACGAGGACCGCAAGGCCGCTCAGGATCTCCACCAAGGTGCGCTTCATCGTCGGTTGCTGTCGAAGCCCTCGACTCCGTCCCCCGCTGCACCACCCGGATCGGCCTGGACCCGGGCCCGGGTTGAAGCGAAACCGGCGCATTCGCGAACCGGGACGGGACGCACTCGGCGCATCGTGGCGGTCCTCGCGGTAGCAGCGGCGGTTCGTCGCCGGCCGCCCGCGGGCGCAATGCGTCGATCCGGCCGCTGCGACGCCCGCCGCTCAGTCGCGTTTCACGACGGCGCGCAGGATCCGATCGCCGAGCTCGATCGATTCGACGACACGCGAGCCGCGCACGACGCGTCCGAATGCGGTGTATCTGCCATCGAGGTGCGGCGTCGGCACGGTCGTGATGAAGATCTGGTCGCCGCCGGTGTCGTCGTCCGCAGATTTCGGCATGCCGACCGTGAACGCATCGAACGGCAAGGGCCCGATCTCGTCGCGGATCTGGCCACCGTGCCACGCGCGCGCGCCGCTCCCGTCGCCGCGGTGGTCCCCGCCCTGCACGACGAAGTTCGGCACGACGCGGTGGAACCGCCGCCCGTCGTAATGCCCCTGCTCGACCAGCATCAGCAGGTTCAGGCAGTGCGTCGGCGCGGTCGCCGGCGAGAGCTGGATCTCGAACTCCCCCTTGTCGGTCGTGAAGACGATCCGCGGCCGGCTGGAGACGAACCCCCACGGGAACGTCTCACCCGGCACCGGGGTCTCGATGCCGGCCTGGCGGTCGTCCGGCTCCTCGGGCCGACCGAGCAGGCGGCGCGCGGCACGGCGCACGACGAGGTCGGGGTCGGTGAGCGCGCGCTCGAGCGCGGGCTTCGCGGTGTCCAGGTCGAGTGCCGCGGCTGCCTCGAGCAGCAGCTTCCGCGCCTCGGCGAACGGGAGCCCGGGGCTCGCGTCGTAGGCGGTGAGCAGGGCGGGGACGACGGACTTGTCACCGACGGCCTGAGCAGCAGGTGCGAGCGCTTCGCGCAGCGCGAGGTCGTCGATTGCGAGGAGTTCGCGGATCGCCTGCGCGGCGGCGGGGGAGCCGCGGAACTGGCCCAGTGCCTCCGCGGCGGCGACACCGACCCAACGCTCCGGGTCGGCGGCGAGGCGCTGCAGGTATGGGATCGCCCCGTGCCAGAACTCGAGTCGTCCCCATGCGCGCGCGGCGCCGATGCGCAAGACCGGGTCGTCGTCGGCGGCTGCAGCTTCGATCAAGCTCCGCGTTTCCTCGACCGGGCGGATTGCGAGTCCGAACAGCGCGGCGGCCCGATTGTGGGCAGTTCCCTTGGCCACGGCAGCGAGGAGCGCATTCTCGACGGGAATCCCTGCGTAGCGCCCGAGCTCGCGCAGCGCCGCGGCTCGCACCAAGGGCCGCGCATCCGAAGCGACGGCAAGCAGCGCGTCGCGCGTCGTGTACGTCCGATACGTAGGCTCCAGCGAGTCCCGCCGCGCCCCCGGCTGCCGCCCCGGATTCGCCAGCGCCGCGACCGCCTCGATCACCAGCGACTGCTCTGGTCTCCCGAGCGCTTCGATCAACACGAGCTCCGTCTCCCGCTCCGGCGGCAGCCCGCTCAACCCGCGCAGCGCGAACAGCACGCCCCACTCCTGATCCCGCTCCGCGACGCTCCGCTTCGCCTCCGCGCGCAGCACATCCACCGCCCCCGGATCCGCCAGATGCGCCAGCGCATACACCTCGCGCCAGCGCGCAGCGTCGTTCTGCTCGGCCGCCAGCGCCGTCCGCAGCACTTCACTCGCGCGCCGCACGCTCGCGTCGTCCCCCGCCTTCGGGTCGCGCAGCCGGTTCCCCGCCAGGGCCAACACCGCCAGCGCCGCCTGCCCGCGCACGCGCGGCTCCCGATCCCGCAGCAGCGCCGCCACGGCATCCAGCTCCGCGGCGGTCCCGTGCCGCGCGAGCCCGTAGACCGCCAACAACCGCATCCCCGGCTCTTCGCCGGCGAGCCTGCCGAGGAACACTTCCGCCGGCACGACGCCGCGCAACTGCCCGAGCGCGAACAGCGCCTCGTGCCGCACCAGCGGATCCGGATCTCCGAGCGCCTGCTCCAACGCGGTCCGCGACCGCGGATCGCGCGCATACGCCAGCGACCGCGCGGCGTCGAACCGCACGCCGGCATGCTCGTGCTGCAGCGCCTGATCCAGGAACCCGTCGGCGATCTCGCGCCGGTCCCGATGGATCCAGATCCCCATGCGGAGGTCGGCATGCTCCGGCGCCGCGTTCGGGTCCGGCCCACCGACGCAGCCGCCGAGGGTCGCCGCCAGGAGCCCTGCTAGGATGGCCGTTGCTGGCCACGACCGCGCCGGCGTAAGGGATGGCATGAGCTTCGCGACGATACCGGAGGTCCTGGCCGAGCTGGCGCAGGGTCGACCGATCCTGCTGGTCGACGATCCCGACCGCGAGAACGAGGGGGACCTCTGCTTCCCGGCGCAGTTCGCCTCTGCGGCGCTCGTGAACCAGATGATCGTCCACGCGCGCGGGCTCGTCTGCCTCGCGCTCGACGGTGAGAGCTGCGACCGGCTGCACCTGTCACCACAGGTCGCCGAGAACCAGTCGATGCGCGGGACCGCCTTCACGGTCTCGATCGAAGCGCGCCGCGGCGTGACGACCGGCATCTCGGCGGCCGACCGCGCACGCACGATCCTGACCGCCGTCGATCCGAATGCGCGGCCAGAAGACCTCGTGCGGCCAGGACACATCTTCCCGCTGCGCGCGCGCGACGGCGGAGTGCTGGTCCGCGCCGGGCACACCGAGGCGATCGTCGACCTCTGCCGGCTCGCCGGGCTGCAGCCGGCCGGCGTCATCTGCGAGGTCCTGAACGACGACGGGACGATGGCGCGCGTCCCGGAACTGCAGCAGCTCGCGGCGCGCCTGGGCGTCAAGCTCGCCGCGATCGCCGACCTCGTCGAATACCGCCGCCGGCGCGAGCGGATTATCGACCGCGTCGCGTTCTCGCGGATGCCGACCGCCTACGGCTACTTCGATGCGGTCACCTACGAGAGCAAGATCGACGGCCGCGCGCACATCGCGCTCTGCCTGGGCGTCGAGCGCCCGGCGGAGCTGGACGGGCGGTTCCCGCCGATCGAGGAGCCGCTGCTGGTCCGGGTCCACTCGCAGTGCCTGACCGGGGACGCGTTCGGATCGCTGCGTTGCGACTGCGGGCCGCAACTCCATGCCGCGATGGCCGCGATCCAGAAGGCCGGCCGTGGGATCCTGCTCTACATCAACCAGGAGGGGCGCGGGATCGGGCTGGCGCCGAAGATGCGCGCCTACGCGCTGCAGGACGAGGGGATCGACACGGTCGAGGCGAACCACCGGCTCGGGTTCAAGGCGGACGAACGGGAGTTCGGGACCGGGGCCCAGATCCTGCACGACCTGGGGGCCCGCCGGATCCGGGTCCTGACCAACAACCCCCGCAAGCTGTCCGGCCTGCTCGGCTACGGGATCGAGGTCGTCGAGCAGGTGGCGCTCAAGACCGAACCCAACATCCACAACCAGCGCTACCTGCAGACCAAACGGGAGAAGTTGGGCCACCTGCTCGATGGGGGGACCTGACCGCGACGTGACACCCCCCAGCTTCCCGGACCAGCCGGGAAGAAACCCCCGCCGAGCCCCCTCCAAGGAGCCGTGTTCGCCTTGTCCTGCCCTGCACCCCCCGACGACGCCGAGCTGATCGACGCGGTCCTGGCCGAGGGGGTCGCCGCCGAGGTCCGGGAGCACGCGTTCCGCCTGCTGGTCGAGCGCTACCAGGACCGGATCTACCGGCTGCTGGCCCGCTTCGCGCGCGACCGCGCCGAGGCGGAGGACCTGACGCAGGAGGTGTTCGTCAAGCTGTTCCGCAAGCTGCACACGTTCCAGCAGGACTCGGCGTTCTACACCTGGCTGTACCGGATCGCCGTCAACACGGCGACGGACTGGATCGGCCGGCAGCGCCGCCGCAGGCTGCACCTGGTCGGGGAGTGGGAGCCGGTCGAGCGGCCGGACCGGGATGCCGCCGGCGCCGACGAGCCGCTGCTGGACGAAGAGCTGCGCGCCGTGACGCGGCAGATCCTGGACACACTGCCGGACAAGTACCGGACCATCCTCGTGCTCCGTGAGTACGAGGACCTGGCCTATCACGAGATCGCGAGCGTGCTCGGCTGCAGCATCGGGACCGTCGAGTCCCGGCTGTTCCGCGCACGCCAGCGGTTCAAAGCCGCGCTGGAGCGCCAACACCCGGAGCTGGTGCCGGGGCGCCGCGGGCATGGAGCATCGCGATGAATCGCATCGGATCCGCTGACGAACGTCTGTTGCACTGTTTCCTCGATCGGGAGCTGCCGCCGCACGAGCTGCGTGCGTTCGAGCAGCGGCTCGAGCGCGAGCCGGAGCTCGCGCGCGCGCTCGAAGAGTTGCGCTCGCTGCGCCGCCTGTTCCGCACGCCGGCGCCGGAGGTCCCGGTCGGGCTGACCGACCGCGTGCTCGCGGCGGTCCGCAGCGCGCCGTTCGCCGCCGGCCCGTTCCCGTCCGGGGTCGGGCGCGAGCTGCAGGACGTCGCGCGCTGCTCGCGGCGGATCCTGCTCGCCGCGGCCCTGCTGGTCGCCGGTGCGCTGGCGCTGCTGGCGAGCTCCTGGTCGGGCCGCGATCCCGCCCGGCTCGAGGCGTCGCCGGACGAGCTGCAGAGTCTGATCGACCGCGTCCGCAGCCACCCGCCGGAACCCTGGGCGGTCCCGGGCGCCGCGGAGCGGCGGTGACGGCAGCGCAGCGCTGGGTCGTCGTCGTGGCGCTCGCCAGTTTCGCCGCCGGCCTCGTCGTCGGCCTGACGTCGCCGGCGATCGTGTCGGCGTTCAGTGGGCCGGCCGAGCTGGTGGATGCCGACGAGCAGTTCGTGCGCGAATTCGCGACCCGCTACGAGCTCAGCCCGCAGCAGACCCGGCTGGTCCGTGCCGTGCTGACCGACCGGCGTCGCAAGCGCGAACAGATCCTGTTCTCCGATCCCCAACGGCTGCCGCCGGAGCTGCGCTCCGAGTATGAATCGGCCCAGCGGTTGGCGGATCAGTTGCTGTACGAGCTGCTCGACGAGCGGCAGCAGGCGAAGTACCGCGTGGACGCGCGCCCGGGCTCGGGACGCTGACTCGCGGCAGAGGTGAACGATGGCCAAAGGTGTCGGACTCGATCCTGGTGAACATTCGGTCAAGGTCGTCGAGATCGACGGCTCGCTGCGCAAGGTCCGCCTGGCCAAGGTCCGGATCGAGCGCGTCGCGGCGAACGGCGACGCGCAGGAGCACGCGAAGACCGAAGCGCAGACGGCGTGGCATGCCTTCAAGGATGCGCATGTCTCGCGCGAGAACCTGACGCTCGCCGTCCCGTGCCGCGAGGCGGTGCTGCGCACGCTGACGCTGCCGTTCGTCGGCGCCGAGCAGATCCGCAAGGTCGTCAAGTTCGAGGCGGAAGGCGAGATCCACAGCCACAACGTCGACGACATGGTCGTCGACTTCCATGTGCTGGAGGAGGACAAGGAGGCGGGCGAGACGAAGGCACTCGTCGCGGCGGTGCCGAAGTCGTACCTGCGCGTGCAGTTGCAGGCGCTCGACCGGGCCGGCCTCGATCCGGAGAGCGTCGATCTCGATTTGATGGCGCTGTACCGCGTCGCGCACTGGTGTGGCGTGCTGACCGGGCCGGTGCCGGGCGCCGAGCCTGCGGCCGAAGATGTGGACGCCGCCTTGGCCGCGCCAGGCCGGATGGGTCGGCTCGTGCTCGACGTCGGCGCGCGCACGACGCGCGCGGTCGTGACCGTCGACGGGGAGATCGTCGACATGCGCGGGTTGCGGCTCGGCGTCGATTCGATCGCCGCCGACGTCGCCGCTGCGCGCGGGGTCACGCTGGAGCAGGCACGCGAGGTCGTCGTGCGGATGCTGGCCGGCGGCGAGGAGGAGGTCTACGCCGTCGTGACCGACGAACCAGCGACGACGGAGGAGATCGAAGCCGACGCCGAGGAAGCGACCACGGCGCTGGCGCCGATCGAGGTCCCGGCCGAGTTCGTCCGCACGGCGCAGGCGCGGTTCCTGGCGGATCTGCGGCGCGAGCTGCTGCGGTTCCTGGCCGGGATCCCGGCGATCGCCGGGATCGAGCTGGCCTGGGTGACCGGCGGCGGGAGCCGCATCCCGGAGGTGCACGAGATGGTGACCGGGCTGATCGGCGGGCCGTGCCTGGAACTGGACGTGCTCGGCTCGCTCAGCCACTCGCTGCCGCCGGAGGAGGCCGCCGAGGTCGGGCCGCGGATCGCGGTCGCAGTCGGGCTCGCGCTGCGCACGCTCGGCGCATCGTCCGGGTTCGAGTTCCGCACCGAGGACCTCGCGTTCACGAAGAAGTTCGACCGGATCAAGTTCCCGCTCGCGATCACGGCGATGCTGGCCTTGTTCCTGACCGTCGTCTACGCGCTGAAGACGCAGAAGGAGCTGGTCGCGCTGCGCAACGATTTCGGCGCGACGATCCCGGCCGCGGCGCGCGGCGGCGGACGCGTGGCCGAGCAGCGGCCGGAGTTCTCCGGCTACGTCGGCACGCTGCTCGGGCGCGCCGGCTGGTTCAGCCAGCCGAAGCACTTCGATCCGCGCGAATACAACAAGCTGCTCGAAGAGGTCGAGGCGCAGCCGGTGTTCAAGCGGCTCGCGCTGGTGCGCGAACGCGTCCGCGCGCAGCATCGCAAGCAGCAGACGGAGTCCGGGATCTATCAGGATCTGAAGCTCGGCTCGGGGCTCGGCGTGCTGGCGGAGATGGCCAAGGTCATCCAGTCGGTCGAGCCCAAGCTCGGGCGGTTCCTGGTGACCGACATCCACCTGCGCCTCGAAGCGCAGGATGCCAACCGGAGCCTGTCGTTCCGCGTCGCGGTCCGCGGGCAGGACTACACCAGCAAGTACGTCGCGCTGGAGAACGCGTTCGCCGAGGCGGCCAAGGATCCCAAGAGTGCGTTCCTGGAACTCGGCAAGCGGATGCGGGACGAGGAGCCGTTCACCGACAGCGAAGGACCGGGCGCGTTCTATGAGCTGCGGATGGTGTTGAAGCCGGAGAAGTCGTTCCCGGCCTATCCCTGAGGAGCACGACGATGTTGAGCAAGCTGTTCTCGAACATGGATCTCTACAAGGGGATCATCCTCGCCTCGGTCGTGCTGACGCCGGTCGCCGGCTGGTGGGCCTGGTCGATGAACCAGGAGATCCGCGAGGGTCGCGCCGCGACGCACAATGCGCTCAAGCGCGGCGGGGACCTGGAGACGATCGGGATCTATCAGAAGCAGTTGATGAACCTGAACAACTCGGTCAACAAGCAACTGCAGGGGAACTACCGGACGTTCTTCGAGCAGCAGGTGCTGGGCGCCGACGCGTCGGGCGGGCTGCGCCGTGATCAGTTCGTGATCGGCAACAAGGCCGAGCAGCGGGTCGTCAACAACGTCGACTACACGGTCGACCTGGAATTCCGGGAAGGCAGCAAGCACCTCGAGCTGAAGCGCGACTTCATCCAAGCCGTCTGCTTCAACGTCGAGAGCCAGTCCGGCGGGGCGTGGAAGCTGCGCGAGCTTCATCTGCGCAACAAGGACACGATGGACCTGCGCGGCAGCAAGGCACCGCCGCCCGAGCTCTCCGACATCTGGCGGATCAACCAGATGAAGTTCGCGACGCGCGAGCCGGCGTCGAAGCCGCGGTGAGAGCCGCGGCGCTCGCCGGCGTGGCGGTGCTGGCGTCCTGCGGGACGTTCGTCCGCTACACCGGTGAGCTGACCGACTCCCGCTCCGGCCGCACGCTGCTGGTGACCGCGCCGGCGACCCTCGGCGGCTTCGTCGGCTTCGTCGCCGGGATCCCGGTCGACGTCGTCGCGCTGCCGGTGACCTACACGGTCTACGCGATGCAGAAATCGCAGAACGAGCTCGAGGCGGACCCGATGTCGACGATGCTGTTCCCGTCGTTCGTGCTGTGGCGGACCGGGACGCTGCTGGCGGTCCCGTTCGACATCCTCGAGTTCAGCCTGTGGCGGTCGTGGCAGCCGCCCCCGTCGATGACGGCGGCCGAACAGGCGGAGTTCGAATACGAACTCGACCAGCAGACGCTCCCGCGCTACCCGGTCGAGCCGGTCTACCCGGATCCCAGGCGCTGACCGTCCACGGGGCGTCCGGCATGCTGTGCGGATGACCCTCGGCACGATCCTGCTGGCGACCCTGCTGCTGCCGCAGCAGCCGGAGCTGTCGTTCGGTGGTGACCGGATCGCGGTCCTGCCGCACGGCGCGCTCGGGCGGCGCACGGTCGGTGACGTGCCGGAGCGTGAGCCGGTCAGGATCTGGCGCGTGCGCGCGTATTGCGCGCCGCAGGTCGACCTCGGCGGACAGCGCGCGGAGTTGGACGACGAGGCGCTGCGCACGATCCGCGCCGCCTGCGATCAGGTGGCACAGCAGGTGCGGCGCGCGACGCGCGGGGTATTGCAGCTCGAGTTCGAACACCGGCTGCTGACCCAGCCGATCGTGCGGCCACAGCGCGACGGCGGGAGCGGGGGCGTCGATCTCGTGCCGCTGCGCACCGACCCGCTCGGCACGTCGGGCGAAGGAGCCGACTCGGTGCTGCTGTTCTGGCCGCCCGGCCCGCAGCCACTCGAGTCGGTGGGGTTGACGGTCACGGCAGAGCAGGGGCCGGATGGCGTGCCGGCGAGCTCGATCGCTTATGTCCCGCTGTGGTTCGACGAGATCCCGCTCGCCGGGATCGTGTTGCACGAGTGGGCGCACCAGCTCGAAGAGCACGCGCGCGCACGGCTCGGGATGCCATGGCTGCCGGGCATTCACGAGGGTCGCGCCCTCGGCTACGCGGACGAAGCGGCGTACCTCACCGATTGGCTCGGCTGGTT
This sequence comes from uncultured candidatus Brocadiaceae bacterium, assembly GCA_964483245.1. Classification (GTDB taxonomy): domain Bacteria; phylum Planctomycetota; class UBA1135; order UBA1135; family UBA2386; genus CAZABP01. The sequence continues at coordinate 30,316 of CAZABP010000044.1, forward strand.
CGCTGCTGCAGAGTGTTGGCGCAACCGCGAGGTGACGCGGCTCGCTGCAGCGGAGTACCGCTTCGCGCAGGTGGCCGGCGATCCGTGGCGGCGGCTGCCGTTGCTGATTCCCGCGGAGCTCGCGGAGCGGACCGGGCATGGCACGCTGCGGCTGGAAGTCGGCTCCGGCTACGTGTTCGCCGCAGCTCCCGCGCTGCCGCGCGCGACGGCGGCACCACACGGGGAGACCGCGTTCGACAACCAGCTCACGCTCGACCGCGAGGGGATGCTGCGGCTGCCGTATGCGGATGGTTCGGGGCGTTCGTTGCTGCTCGTGCGGCCCGAGGTCGGCGACCTGGTCGACGACCGGCTCGGGGATCGCGGGCGCCTGCTCGGGATCCTGCTCGCCGAGCGCCCACTGCCGCGCGAAGAGCGCACCGCAGATGCGAGCGTGCGCGGCGTGACGCCGCTGCTCGTGTTCGCCTGCGAGCTGCCGCCGGGCCGAGTGCGCCGCGAGGTCGATCTGCTCGGGGAGCAGGCTGCCGGCCTGCTGCCGCCGCCGCCGGACGTGGAGCTGACCTGCGCGCCGGAGCACGGACCCCCGGTGCTGACGCGGCCGCACAGCCGCTGGGTGTTGCGCATCCGCAACCACGCGGAGCAGCCGCGCGAGATCGCCCTCGAGGCCTGGGTGCCACCGGAGCTGCGGTGTGCCGGCTTGCCGGCGCAGCTGACGGTCGGCGCGGGCGAGGAACGGCGGCTGCCGTTCGAGTTCGAGCTCGAGCCGGACCGGCCACCGGGGACCGTCGAGTACCGGTTCGTTGCGCGTGCCGGCGACCGCCTGCTCGGCGAGGTGCGTGGGCGGCTGTGGAGCGCGGTCGGCCGGGAAGCGCTGCGGCTGGGGTTCGAGCCGGGGTCGCGCGGGCGCAGGCGCGACGCGCCGCGGCCGCAGATTGCGGGGCGCCAGGACTGGCGCGTCGCGCATCGCCGCGGCGCGGCCGGATGCGGCGCGGGATTCCTGCAGATCGCGGATGCAGGTGGGTCGCGCACCGGCGGCGTCACGCTGTGGCGCGGGGATGAGGTCTCGTTCGATCCGCACACGTTCCCGTACCTGACGTTGCTCGTGCGCGGGCAGCCGGAGATCCGCTTCTCGTTGGCGGTCGATCTCGGCACGCACTGGCTGACGCTGCCGTTGCCGGTGCAGGCAGAGCCGGCGGCGGCGACAGGTGCACGCGGTGGCAACTGGCAGCGCGTCACGTTCAACCTGCTGCAGGCGCTGCCGGCCGACACCTCCGCGCGCGTGCAGGCGATCCAGGTGGGTGCGCCGAGCCCACGGATCGGCAACCGCTACCACGGTGAGGACCCGGCGGTCCTCGAGCTCGACGAGGTCGCGCTGGTGCGCCGGCCGGAGCCGACCGAGGCCGACCGGTTGCGCGACCTGACCGAGCGGTACGCCGCGAGCCGCGACGACGACGACGTCGCCGAGCTGAGCGCGGCGTTGGCGCAGATCGATCCTGCCCAACTGCCGGCGCAGGACCTGGTCGACCATGCCCTGCTCGAACGCGCGCTGGCATGGCGGGCGGCACTGCCGAAACTGCCGCCACAGGAGGCGGGGTTCCCGGTCGGCCGCGAGCGCTTCGCGACGATGCTGCGGCTGCAGCACCACCTGGACGGGGAGCCGGAGCAGTGGTTGGAGTCCGGCTGGCGCGAAGTCCGATCCCACCAGCAGATGCTGCAGGAGATGGCAGGACGCATGCAGCCGGGCGCCGGATGGCGCGACGTCGTCGCGCAGCTGCGCGAGCGGCATCCGACGGCGGATGAGCTGCCGGCGTTCGCCGAGCGGGCAATGCGGGATGCGCTGCAGTTCGCCGTCGACCGCGGGATCGTCACGGTGCCGTGGGCGGCGCGGGATGCGCGGATCCAGGTCGTGACCAGCGGCGAGCTGTCGCGCACGTATCCGTTCGGCGGCTACGGCGGTGCGCGGCCGAGCCCGCAGGGCTACACCGGGACCTACTTCGTGTCGCCGCCGGCCGATTGGATGGACGACGAGCAGGCGGCGCTGCGCCTGCGCGGCAACCACGAGGCATGGACCCGCGTCGTCGCGCTGCACGAGATCGTGCCGGGCCACCATCTGCAGAACGTCGTGCACCTGCAGCGGCCGCTGTCGCCGTTCCGGCGCAGCTTCTACTCGACGGTGTTCGCCGAAGGGTGGGCGCTGTACTGCGAGGAGGCGATGTGGCAGGCGGGGTTCTTCACCACCGACGCCGAGCGATTCACGCAGCTGCAGATGCGGTTGTGGCGTGCCGTGCGCGTCGTCGTCGACATCTCGCTGCATCTCGGCGAGCTGACGCCGGCGCAGGCGGAACAGCTGCTGGTCGATGAGGCAGCGCTGGATCCGGTCAACGCGAAGGCGGAGGTGCTGCGCTACCTCGCGAATCCGACGCGGCCGATGTCGTACCTGATCGGCTATCGGATCCTCGAGCAGATGGTCGCGCGCGCGAGAGAGCGCGAGGGGGAGGCGTTCCGGCTGGACCGGTTCCTGGATTCCGTGCTGGCGTTCGGGCCGGTGCCGCTGCCGGTGGTCCGGCGCGCGCTGGAGGAACGGTGAACGAGCGCGTGGCCAACGCCCGGGTCCTGGTCGAGCAGGCGCTCGCCGCCGGCCGGCCGGCGCTGGTCGAGCTGTTGCGGGCGCAGCTCGAGGTCGCGGAGCTGCGCGCGATCGCCAAACAGTTCGGGTTCTCGCCACGCGGCGGGTTCCGGCTCGAACGCGCGCCGAAGGACGTCCTCGCGCGCGGCATTGCCGAGGTCGCCGGCGCCCCGATGATCGACGCGATCGTTGCCGCGATCGACAAGCGGCTCGGTCCGGCACCGGCGGAGCCACCCGCGGATCCGGCCGAGACCGCCGTCGAGGCGCGGCGGGTCCTGCACGAGCAGCAGATGCAGCGGTTGCGCGAGCGGCTCGAACGGGCCGAAGCCGCAGCCGAACGCTCCCGCGTCCGCGCCGACGAGGCGCGCCATCAGGTGGAGACGGCGCAGATGGAGCTGACACGGCTGCGGGCCGCGAACGCCGACCTGGGCCGGCAGCTCGAGCGCGCGGCCGCCGCGCGCGCCGGCGATCCGGCCGTGCTGCATCGGCTGCACGAGCGCGAACGGGAACTCGAGGCGATCGTGCAGGCCGAGGAGGCAACGCGCCGGCGCCTGTCTGAGCAGGCCGCGCGGTTGCGCGCACTCGAGTCCGAGCTCGAGGAGCTGCTGCCGCTGGTGCCGAAAGGGAAGCGCAAGCAGAAGCCGGAGCAGCCGGCGCTGGCGGATCACTTCCGGCTGCCGCGCTTCACCGACCGGTTCTACGAGTCGCTGCGCGACAAGGACCGGCGCAGCGTCGAGCGCGCCGTGCAGGCAGCACTGCTGTTCTGCGTCGAGGGGCCGTCGTATCCGGGGCTCGAGGTCAAGCAGCTCGAGGGCGGCGACGGGCTGTGGAGCCTGCGCGCGTCGCTGAAGCTGCGCGTCTACTTCCGGTTGCGCGACGACGGCGACGTCGAGTTCCTGGCGCTCGCCGACCGTGAGGACCAGGTCACGACGATCAAGCGGTTGCGCGAGGCGTGGATCTGAGCGGGGTGCCGAGGGCGAGCCAGCTTCGGCGGCGGTGCAGGCCGCCGTCAGGAGGCGGCCGCGTGCTGCGCCGTTCGTAGCAGGGGTTCACGAGTCATGCGGGCTAGTCTCCCGGCGTGATCCCGCGCCTGTTGCTCCCCGGCGACCGCATCGCGTTCCCGGATCCGCGGCGTGCCGACGAGGATGGCCTCGTCGCCGTCGGCGGCGACCTGTCACCAGAGCGGCTGCTCGCGGCATACCGCGCCGGGATCTTCCCGTGGTTCTCCGAGGGCCAGCCACCGCTGTGGTGGAGTCCGGATCCGCGTGCCGTGCTTTCGGTCACGGAGCTGCACGTGCCGCGGCGCCTGCGGGATCGCCTGCGGCGCGGCGACTTCGAGCTGCGCTGGAACACCGACTTCGAAGCGGTCATGCGCGCCTGCGGCGAGCAGCGCGAGGAAGGGACCTGGATCACTGAGGAGATGCTCGCCGGCTACGGCGCATTGCACCGCCGTGGCGTCGCGCATGCGCTGGCGGTCCACCGCGGGGGCGAGCTGGTCGGTGGGATCTACGGCGTGCAGATCGGCGCCGTGTTCGCGGCGGAGAGCATGTTCCACCGCGCGACCGACATGTCGAAGGTCGCGCTCGTGCGTCTCGTCGAGCGCCTCGCCGCTGCCGGCGTCGAGCTGCTCGAAGTGCAGTTCCTGACCCCGTTCCTGGCGCAGTTCGGCGTGCGGGAGATTCCGCGGGCTTCGTACCTGCAGCGGCTCGCGGAGCTACGCGACCGGCGCGTGGAGCTGGGAACGCCAGGTCCGAGCGCATGAACGCGGTGCGGAGTCGCGCTCACGTATCGGTCGTGACCTGCGAATAGACCGGCTCTTCGCCCAGCAGCCAGTTGAACGCCTGCTGCCGCTCCTGCGCGATGCTGCGGACACTGTGCAGCACTTCCGCCGGCGCGCGATCCAGCCGTACGCCACGAACGACGAGCTCTGCGTCCTCGAGATCCAGCTCGCTAGCGTCCAAGGGCCCCCAGGTGCAGGATTGGATGAACCTGGAGAAGTCGATCGGCTCCGGATGCAGCGAATACTCGCGAATCCGCCAGTGCAGCGTCAGATACGTGTTTGCTCCGCGCTCGATCTGCTGCGGGCTGCGCAGGACCGGATCCAAGAGCGGAGTGGATTCTCGCTCGGCCAGGAAACCGAGGGCATTCGCGGCTTCGCACGGGTCGCACTCCTGGTCGTAGTGCGGCAACTCGAGCCAGCCGAGCGCCCAGCCCAGCACGATCATCCCTTCCGACCTCCAGACGGCATTGACGATCGTCTGTTCGCGGTCGCACTGACCCAGAGGCGTTGTCAGCAGTTCGAGTTCCGGTCGTTCCGCCTCGGCGAGGATCCCGAGTGCGTCGAGCCAGGCCACGGCGCGTTGGCGCAGGAGCTCTGCCTCCGGCTCACCGCTGTCCTTCTCGATGGCACCACGGCATGCAACCGATGCGAGGATCAGTGCACGCTCCGCAACGCGGCGTGCGGTGGGCGGAGACAGGCTGTCATCCACGTCTGCATCGTCCATGGCGCGCCAGTAGAGCCTCGCGCCCGGCGCTGCGTCAGTCCCCGATCACCGCCTTGCCGACTTCGCTCGCTTCGAACCAGAAGATCGGCGGGTTGCGGTACTGCGCCGTGAACAGCAACCACTGCACGTAGAACGGGAAGCCGCGCAGCGCGGGGTCGTTCGGGATCGGCAGCGAGACCGTGTCCTGGAACTTCTTCGTGCCGGGCATCCGGATCGCCCACTCCATGCTCGTCGTCTGATAGCAGGCGGTCGGAGTCGCGGGGATCTCCGGCGGCAGGCTGATCGGCCCCAACATCGTGAGCCCGAGCAGGAAGATCGGCTGCTGCACACTGAATCCGCCCCCGTGGTTCGGTCCGGTGTAGACGATCTGCATCGTCGTACCGAGCTTCGGGGGGCCGCTGACGGTGTAGGTCGCATTCCCGGCGCCGGCGCACGGGAACGTGATCTTCGTGAACGTCGCTGCCTGGGCCGTGAGGGACGCACCGAGCATCGCGGAGAGAGCCAGCGGGGCCAGCACACACGGCACGAGTCGCATCTGCATCAGTCCCCGACTACCGCCTTGCCGACCTCGCTCGCTTCGAACCACGCGCGCGGGGGGTTCACGTCCCACCGCGACGTGTACAGCAGCCACTGCACGTAGAACGGGAAGCCGCGCAGCGTGGCATCATTGGGGATCGGCAGCGAGACGGTGTCCTGGTAGCGCCGCGCACCGGGCATCCACAGCGCCCATTCCATCGTCGTCGTCTGGAAACAGGCGGCCGGAATCAGATCCTGCGTCGGCACGCGCAGCGGACCGACCATGCCGAGGCCGAGCAGGAAGATCGGACGTTCGAAGCCGAACCCACCCCCGTGGTTCGGTCCGGTGTAGACGATCTGCATCGTCGTACCGAGCTTCGGGGGGCCGCTGACGGTGTAGGTCGCGTTGCCGGCGCCGGCGCAGGGGAACGGGATCTTCGCGAACGTCGCGGCCTGCGCGAGCAGGGGCGATGTCGACAGCGCGAACAGCGCCAGAGTCACCCACGTCCGCTGCATCAGAAGCCCAGCACACCGAGTCCGAGCGCGCTCAGCGCCATCGCGCGGAACGGAGGGCCGAACGTCGTCGTCTCGACCGAGACCACCTGTTGATAGAACGGCACGCCGGCGAGGGCGGGGACGTTCGGGATCAGGAACGAGACGCTCGCGCTCTTGGTCGGGTCGTAGACGAACGGCACGCTCGAGACGATCTCGCCGGAGGTCTGCAACAGGCCGCAGAACGGTTCGTTCGGCGACAGCAGCGCGATGTCGAACGGCAGTGGCACGCCACCGGCGCTCTTGTTCGACGCGCCGGTCAGCACGTAGGCCGTGCGCCGGTTCCCGTTCGGGTAGGCGGTCGTGCCCTCGGTCGCGATCGTGAACGTGGTTCCGAGCTTCGGCAGGTTCACCGCGGTCAGCGGGACCCCGCCGAGGTTCGGCGACAACCGCCCGGTCGTGCACGGCCTGCCGACGACGGTGTAGCTGGCGGCCTGGCTGAGTGCAGGAGCTGCGAGCAGCGCGCAGCAGAGCAGGGAGCGGGTGAGCGCGAGGAGTTGCATCGGATCACGGGGTCGTCGGCCTGGGGGCGCCGGCGCAGTGCAACCGATGTTCCGGTCGCGCGCGCGCCCCACGGCCGTCGGAGCGGTCGCGGAGCGTGGGGCAGGCGTAGCAGTTGCAGGCACTCGAGGTGGCGTGGGCGCGATAGGGCGCAGGCCGCTTCGTTGCACGGCAGCCGGTGCTCACAGCAGTCCGACCAACAGCTCGACGAGGAAGCGTTCGCCGTCTGCGCTGCTAGCTGCGTTGGCGAGACTGCTCAGGGCTGCCTGGGCGCTGGCGATGTGGTCGCGCGCCTCCGCCTTCTTGAAGTCACGGGAGAAGTCGTAGTCGGCCTCATGCCGCGCCTCCTGGAGAATTGCGAACGCGTGCGCGACAACCAATACGTCGGGACTGGGTGGCGGAGCACGCTTGGCCGTCGCCTGCGCCACCCGCTTCATCGTGTCATGCCGGAACTTGCGACGAAGCCGAAGGCGTAGATCCTTGCGGCGTTCTACGAGCAGCAGAGCTGCCGATGATTCGGTGAGTTGGTGGAACAGCGCATAGTAGTCGGTCGAGATTGCGCGGCGCAGATTCGCTTGCACAGGCCTGCGAGCATCGAGCCTGAAGAGTTCGTTGGCCTGTGCGAGCAGATCCTCGGCTACCGTCACTTGTGTTCCGCCTCTTCAGCTTCGACTTCGCGCTGTTCCGCGCTCGTGCGAAAGGTCACGTAGGGCCACTCGTCACCGTAGGATCGTGCGGTCTGCTGCGCCTGCTCGCGGATGCGCTCGAGCTCCGCACGCGACGCGTCCTCCAGCAAGCTCTCGTCCTCGAGCACGATCCAGATCCAGACCGCAGGATCTCCGGTCGAATCGATGATGTGGCGAGTGACGACGCGGGAGACTCTCCCGCGGAACTGGCGGACGAGTGTCTCTTCCAGGACCGTGCCCAGTTCTCGCTTGCTCACGCCGGAAGGTTAGCACCCCGGCGCGGCGTCGTCCGCGCGGCCGCATTGCGGCCAGGGACGTCGGCTACACCAACCCCGCCACCCGCTCGTCGAGGGCGCGCTGATCCTGCGCGAAGCTCTGCAGCGCCGACTCGGTCAGGATGCCGTCCCAGCTCGCGGTGCCGGCTTCGACGCGGGCATGCCAACGCTGGTGTACGGGGATCTTGCCGTCCTTGCGGATCTGCCCGAGCTCCTGCTCGGTGAACACCGGGAACAGGTCGCCGCAGCCGCGGTCGGTCAGCTCGCTCAGCAGGTCGGCCGCCGTCATGCTGCCGAGATCCATCTCCCGCAGCCCGCGCACGGCCGCGCGCAGCTCCTCGTCGATCTGCCACAGCACGTCGAGGCGCTCGTGCTCGAGCGAGCGTCCCGCCACCAGCGCGACGTCCGGATCCGCGGCCGTGCGATCGCGCAGCTCGGCCGGGCCGGGGCGCATCGCGTGGTACTCCTTCGCCGCGGCGATCGGCATCGTGAACACGTCGAGTCCCATCAGATCGAAGCACTGCTGGCCACTGCGCATGGAAGCGCCGATCTGCCGCGTGCCGATGCCCAGGCTCCGGCGCAGGTCGCGCACGTTGCGCTGGCTCGCGAGCGTCGCCTTCTCGCCGACGTTGCGCCCGTCGCCGAGCTTGTTGTCGCTGACGAACGCGTTGAGCCTGCCCATGAACACGTTGACCCAGCTCGGCGCCGCGAGGCTGGCGATGACGTGGTTCTGCCGCGCCGAAAAGCCGAGCGTGAAGTTGATGCGCACGCCCTCGCGGCTGAGCCGGCGGGCCGCCAGGATCCCCGATGGCGTCAGCGGGATCTTGACGATGAACCGCTGCGCATGGATCGCGGCGTAGCGTCGGCCGAACTCGTAGCTGGCGTCGGCATCGTGCGCGAGGTCGGTGTGCAGCTCGACGCTGACGTCGGCGTCGAACGTGGAGACGAGCTGCAGGCCGTGCACCGCGTTCAACACGAACGCGATCTCGAGCAGCAGCCGCTGCCGCTCGATCCCGGGCAGGATCTGCCGCAGCAGCCGTGCCGCCTCCGGCACCAGCTCGTCGTAGATCCCCTTCTGCACCTCCTTGTTCAGCAGCGTGTTGTTCGTCGTCAGTGCGACGAACTCACGCGCCCACATGGAGCGCGCCGCCTCGACGTCCCCGGTGTCGAGCCACAGCGCCGTGCCGGTGCCGGTCAGGCCATGCCAGACCGGATCGCTCGGAAACCTCCCGCGCAGGCCGGCGGCCGGCGGTGTGAACCGCTCCTGGCAGAACGCCCGCACCGAGCGGGCCAGCGCCGAGTCGTGCAGCAGCGTCTCGTCCATGCGTTCACCTCGTCAGCTCCACGTGATACTCCTGCAACGGACGCACGTCGAGCGGCCCGCGCCGCATGACTTCGAGCGCCTGGATCGTCGCCGACGCCGCCGCGAGCGTCGTGATGCACGGCACCTTCATCGTCACCGCGGTCGAGCGGATCAGGCGATCGTCGCTTCGCTCGATGCGCCCGAGCGGCGTGTTGATGATCAATCCGACTTCCTGGTTCTTGATCAGGTCGAGCACGTGCGGGCGGCCTTCGTGGATCTTGAACACGAGCTTCGCCGGCACGCCGTTGTTCTTCAGCGCGCGCGCCGTGCCGCGCGTCGCGACGACCTGGAGGCCGAGCGCATGCAGCCGGCTGGCGAGACCCAGGATCAGCCGCTTGTCCTCGTCGCGCACCGAGACGAACACCTGCCCCTCGGTCGGCAGGTCGTTGCCGGCGCCGATCTGCGCCTTCGCGAACGCCGCGCCGAAGCTCGGATCGATCCCCATGACCTCGCCGGTCGACTTCATCTCCGGGCCGAGCAGCGTGTCGACGCCGTGGAAGCGGTTGAACGGGAACACCGGCGCCTTGACGCAGAAGTGCTCCGGCACGACCTCCTGCGTGAAGCCGAGTCCGGCGAGCTTCTCGCCGGCCATGATCCGTGCGGCGAGCTTGGCCAGCGGCACGCCGATCGCCTTGGCGACGAACGGCACGGTCCGCGACGCGCGCGGATTCGCCTCCAGCACGAACACCTGCGCGCCGCGCACGGCGAACTGCACGTTCATCAATCCGACGACGCCCAGCGCCTTCGCCATCCGGCGCGTTGCGTCGGCGATTTCGGCGATCAGGCCCTCCGACAGCGTGTACGGCGGCAGGCTGCAGCTCGAGTCGCCGGAGTGGATCCCGGCCTCCTCGATGTGCTCCATGATTCCGCCGATCACGACGCGTTCGCCGTCCGCGATCGCGTCGACGTCCACCTCGATCGCTCCTTCGACGTACTTGTCGACCAGGAACGGACGCTCGCGCGCGATCTCGGCATGGCGCGCCATGTACTGCGCCATCGTGCCGTCGTCGTAGACGATCTCCATCGCGCGGCCGCCGAGCACGAAGCTCGGCCGCACGACGACCGGGTAGCCGATCCGGTTTGCGGTAGCGACCGCCTCCTCCAGACTGCGCGCCATGCCGTTGGCCGGCTGGCGCAGGTCGACGTCGCGCAGCAGCTGGGCGAACAGGTCGCGGTCCTCGGCGCGGTCGATCGAGTCCACGCTGGTCCCGATCAGCGGCGCGCCGGCCTGTTGCAGGCCGCGCGCCAGGTTCAGCGGCGTCTGCCCGCCGAACTGCACGATGACGCCGCGCGGCTCCAGCCGCTCGACGATGTTCATGACGTCCTCGTGCGTCAGCGGCTCGAAGAACAGCATGTCGGAGGTGTCGAAGTCGGTCGACACGGTCT
>CAZABP010000045.1:0-4227 GCA_964483245.1 uncultured candidatus Brocadiaceae bacterium
CCTGCATCGCCTCGAGCAGCGCCGCCTGCGTCTTCGGCGGCGTGCGGTTGATCTCGTCGGCGAGGATCACGTTCGCGAACAGCGGCCCGGGGATGAACCGGAACACGCGCTGCCCGGTCGTGCGATCCTCCTGGATCACCTCGGTCCCGGTGATGTCGGACGGCATCAGGTCCGGCGTGAACTGGATCCGGTTGAACGACAGCGACAGGACGCGCGCCAGCGTCGAGATCATCAGCGTCTTGGCGAGGCCCGGGACGCCGATCAGCAGGCAGTGTCCGCGGCAGAACAGCGCCATGAACAACTGGTCGACGACCTGATCCTGGCCGACGATGACCTTGTGGATCTCCCGCTTCATCGCGGAGTAGGCGTCCTGCAGCTTCTTGACCAGCGCGAGATCTTCGCTCGTTGGGTCGCTCATCGGTTTGTCGGGATACGTGGTCCGAAGGGGCGGAGGGTCGTCGGGGCCGCCTGATACGTCACGCGGCCCGGGAACCATAAGAGAAACGTCGTGCCGCGGCTCGGACGGCCTGCGGCCGTGTGCCTTGCGGTGTTGCGCCATGACGGCGGGTCTGCGGTGATGCTCCGGACGCGCGCAGATCGTTCACCGCGAGCGCAGCTCGTCGATGCCGGCAGCGAGGAACGGATCCGGCTCACCGAGGAGTTGCTCCGGAGTCAGGCCGAGGCGATCGATCTCGACGCGGAGCGTCTGCGGGTCGAACCCGAGTGCGGTGCGCACGGCCCACTCCCGGTCGCGCAGCGCCAGCAGGTGCGCACGCAGCTCGAGGTGCTTCTGCTCGACTTGCACCAGGCTGTCCTGCTCGCGGAACGCGGGGACCAGCGAACGGAACAGCAGCAGCAACGCGAGCCCGAGGCACGCGATCGTCAGATGCAGGGCGAACGAACGTCGTCCTGGTTCGCCGTCGCCCTCCCAGGCACCGCGCATGGCCGGGAACAGTAGCGGCCGGCACGCGCAGCCGCCAACGGCGCGCCGGCTCGAGGAGTGCTGCTACTTGCGCAGGATCTCGTGGGCGACGCCGTTCGACGCGACGATCCCCTTGGGGTTCGCGGTCGGGTCGCTGGCGAATGCCTGCGTGAAGACCTGGATGCCGGCGAGCGACGGATCGTTCGGGACTTGGAGCACGAGCCGCCCGGTGCCGCCGCTCCGCTGCAGCGGCAACAGGACGTCCATCGCCACGCGCAGCGCGCAGCCGGGCATGCCGATTCCGGCGAGATCGAGCGGGAGCGTCGCGGCACCCCAGCGCGTCGCCGACGAACCGGCCCACAGCACGGCAGCCCCGCCAGGCGGCAGGGAGACCAGTTCGACCTCCCAGGTCTGGCCGATCCGCGCCCAGGCGCCATCGACCGGGCGCTGGGTCGGCATCCCCGCGGCACCGGAGCAGCCCGGGCCGAGCTCGCGGTACGGACTCCCGATCCATTCCGCGATCAACGCCGCCCCGGCCGTGTCGACCAGGTTGCTGCCCAGGCGAGGCATCGCCGCTTCGTCACGGCGCGCGAGGCGCGACCACAGCACGCTCGATTGGTGCACGCGCGGCTTGATCAGGTATGCGTCCGGCAGTGCGAGGTCGCCGAACTGCGGGCGCAGGTCGATCGCGCCGATCGCGTCGTCCGGCGTCGTCCAGCGCAGATCGAGCGACCCGCGGCCGGAGCCACCGGGCAGGTGGCACATGCTGCAGTTCACGTCGAGCCACGCGCGCGCGCGCGCGCCGAGCGGTTGCTTGGGATCGGTCGGCTGCGTCAGCGCCGGATGCCCGGTGCTGTTGCCGATGTCGCGGCCGAACAGCCCGGCCTGGTTCCACTGGTCGAGTTGGTTGGCGCCCCGCGGCTCGACGTTCAACTGCGGCGTGCGCACGCTGAGCAGGCGCCCGGCCGCGGTCGAGTGGCACTGCAGGCAGTCGGTGCGGCTCGGATGGTCCCAGGTCTGCTGCCGGACCGTGCGCGAGCGCGGGTCGTGGATCACGAGCTCCTCGGTCTCGCGCTCGTTCAGCAGCAGTGCGTCCTTGTGGTCTGGGGTCCAGCGGTACGTGTAGCCGGCCCAATCCTCCTGCTCGCGCACGAGCACGCGCGTCTCGAGTCGGCGCACGCTGTTCGGATCGCCGTCGATCAGCGGGATCTCGAAGTGCTTGACCAACACGGTCCCGACCGGCAGCGACCACGCGTCGTGCGTGTGGAACGACCATGGCGAGCCCTGCCAGGTGATCCAGCGGCGCTTGCTGGCGCCATCGGACCAGAATGGCGCACGGATGTCGTACGGCAGCACGCCTGGCGCGGGCTGCAGCGTGGCGAGGTTCTGGAACAGACCGGTCTCGCTGAGCTTGCGTGGGAACGGCTTGGGCGGGGTCGAGAGCGCCAGGCGGTGCAACGTGCCGGACAGCGAGACCAGGATCGGCTCCGCCTGCGGGTCCTCGCCGAACGACACGATGCTGGTCAGCGTGCCGATCCGCGTGTCGCTGACGACCTTGCCGCCCTGGCGCACGACCGCGTGCACTATCCCGGACGAATAGTCGCCATACAGGTAGGCGCCGCGCAGCGGCGACAGCGCGGCGCCGCGGTAGACGATGCCGCCGATCACGCAGCGCCCGCGCCCGGTGTCGTAGTCCAGGACCGGAATGTCGAAGCGGGACGGCGGGTAGTTGTTCGGATTGCGGTACGGCAGCGTGCCTTCGAACACGTTCCAGCCGTAGTTGCCGCCGCGACGGACCAGGTCGATCTCCTCGCGCGTGTTCTGCCCGACGTCGCCGACCCAGAGCTCACCCGTTTGCCGGTCGAACGAGAAGCGCCACGGATTGCGCAGCCCCAGAGCCCAGATCTCGCCGCGCGCGCCGGACGTCCCGACGAACGGATTGTCGCTCGGGATCGTGTAGTTCAGCGCGCCCTGGCTGCGGCGCGGGTCGATCCGCAGGATCTTCCCCAGCAGCGTGCCGAGGTTCTGGCCGTTGCCGTTCGGATCGCCGGAGCTGCCGCCGTCGCCGAACCCGATGTACAGCAGGTCATCCGGCCCGAACGCCAGCATGCCGCCGTTGTGGTTGCTGTACGGCTGATCGACCACCAGCAACTGGTACTCACTCGCCGCATCCGCGCGGTCCGGATCCGTCGCACTGACCCGGAACCGGGCGACGATGCTGCGGCGCGGATTCGTCGCGCTGTAGTGCACGTAGAACCACCCATTCGTCCGGTATCCCGGATCGAACGCCAACCCCAGCAACCCCTCCTCATTCCCGCCGCGCGAGACCTTCCCGGTCAGATCCAGGAACGTCCCCGCCGTTGCCACCTGCTCGTCGTTGCGGAACACCCGCACGCGCCCATCCTGTTCCACGACGAACAGCCGGTCCGTCCCATCCGGCGCCGTCGTCGCCAGCACCGGTCGCGTGAACCGCAAGTTCGGAAACGCCCGCACCACCTGCACCGGTCCCGGCTGCGGGCCCTGGGTGGGGAAGTTGTGCTGCGCCACCGGCGGCTGCTGCGCCGCCATCGGCGACGCCAGCCAGACCAGGGGCAGGAGAGAAACGAATCGGTACAGGCCGCGAGGTGACGACCCTGTCGTGGTGCGCATGGGTCCGACTCCGGTGGAACCGGCACGCTACGAGCCCACCAGCCGTGCAAGCTTTGCAAGCCGGCCCAAACCTGTCGCAATTTGGTCCCAGAACCGAAACTCGCGACTCGAGCCCCATCCAGTACTCGGGCCACATTCCGGGGCACCTGCTCCGGGCGTGATCCGAAAGGGGTCAGACCCCTCCGGTACCACCGGATCCACGACTCCGCGCGACCCCTTTCCCCTTCCCTTTCCTCGCCCTGCCCCAGCCCGAGCCCGGGCCCGGGCCCGTTCCGTTCCCGTCTACTCCCTACCCCAACCCCAACCCATAAACCCCCGCCTCCCCAAGGCTTTCTTCGATCCGCAGCAGCTGGTTGTACTTCGCGACGCGGTCGGTCCGGCACGGGGCGCCGGTCTTGATCTGACCGGCGTTCGTCGCGACGGCGAGGTCGGCGATGGTCGTGTCCTCGCTCTCGCCGCTGCGGTGGGAGACGACGGCATGCATTCCCTGGCCATGCGCGAGGCCGATCGCCTCGAGGGTCTCGGTCAGGGTGCCGATCTGATTGACCTTGATCAGGATCGCGTTGGCGGCACCGGTCTCGATGCCGCGCCGCAGCCGATCGGTGTTGGTGACGAACAGATCGTCGCCGACGAGCTGCACGATCTCGCCGAGGCGG
>CAZABP010000045.1:4237-29059 GCA_964483245.1 uncultured candidatus Brocadiaceae bacterium
CCGAGCGCGGAGGTCAAGCGGGTCCAACCGTCCCAGTCGTCCTCTGCCAGCCCGTCCTCGATCGAGAAGATCGGATACCGCCCGCACCAATCCTGCCACAGCGCGATCAGCCCGTCGGCGTCCAGGGTCCGGTTCTCGCCGGCGAGCGTGTACCTGCCATCCCGCCACAGCTCGGTCGCGGCCGCATCGATCGCGATGACGACGTCCTTGCCGGGCGCGTAACCGGCGCGCTCGATCGCCTGCACGATCACGTCGAGCGCATCCACGTTCGACTTCAGGTCAGGTGCGAACCCACCCTCGTCGCCGACTGCGGTGGCGAGGCCGCGCTGCTTCAGCACCTGCTTCAGCGCGTGGTAGATCTCGGCACCCATCCGCAGCCCTTCGGCGAACGTGCCGGCGCCCATCGGCATGACCATGAACTCCTGGAAGTCGACGTTGTTGTCGGCATGCGCGCCGCCATTCAGGATGTTCATCATCGGCACCGGCAGCCGCCGCGCGGCGATGCCACCGACGTAGCGCCACAGCGGCAACCCGGCCTCCATCGCCGCCGCATGCGCAGTTGCGAGGCTGGTGCCGAGGATCGCATTCGCACCGAGCCGCGCCTTGTTCGGCGTCCCGTCCAGTGCGCACAGCATCTGATCGATCCGCACCTGCTCGTGCGCCGGCTGGCCGAGCAGGCATTCGAAGATCTCCTCGCGCACGTTCTGGACCGCGTTCTGCACCCCTTTGCCGTGGTAGCGCTCGCCGCCGTCACGCAGCTCGACCGCCTCGTGTGCGCCGGTCGAAGCCCCGCTCGGCACGATCACGCGGCCGTGCGCGCCGGATTCCAGCGTGACTTCGACCTCGATCGTCGGATTGCCGCGCGAGTCGAGGACTTCACGCCCGTGCACGCTGACGATGTCGCTCATGCACGGCAGTAAACGGGCCGGCGCAGCGATTTCCACCGGTCGGCGCGGGGCGGGGCGCCGGCGCGGGCCGAGCTCAGATCTTCACCACCATGTAGGCGAACAACCCGACGTACTCGTACTCGAGGTCCAGCGCGAGGCCGCTCTTCTCCGCCTCCACTTCGAGTTGGAAGTAGTTGACCGATGCGCCGAGCCCGACGTGGTCGAACAGGTCGTACTCGAGCCCGAGATTCAGATCGAGGATCCCGCCCTGCAGCTCTTCGATCGGCCCGGCACTCTCGAGCTCGAGATAGAACAACTGCGCCGACCCGACCAGTTGCAGCCGCGGCACGAACTCCCACGCCCCTTGCACCGAGATCACCGGCAACGGCAGCGGCGTCGACCAGGTCGTCGCTGCATTCAGCGTGTTGACCGCCAGGCCGACCGAGAGATCCATGCCGTAGATCCCGCCGCCGATGCCGAGCTCGTAGTTCCTGCCGCGCACCGGATACCACGTGTAGCGCGCCTGCAGGATGTCGGTGTCGAGGAACGACTTGACGTCGAAGCCGATCGGGATCGTCAGATCGCCCCAGACGATCTCCCGGTTCACCGCGCGCGTCGCGTCACGCTCCAGCTTGAAGTAGCCGACGTCCAGGCGATGGGCGCGGCCGAACCGCAGGTAGGTGTCCACCCGGAACGCTTCCGTTTCGCGCTCGAGCCCGAACACGTCTTCGAAGTCGAGCTCGGTGCCGAAGTTCGTGCCGGCCAGGTCGAGCGACGCGGTCGTGTCGAAGGACGACGCCAGGAAGCCTCCGAGCCGGAAGCCGAACCTCTCGCCGAACGGCTGGCGGGTCGCAGTGGCCTGGGCTGCGGGAGCCGCTGCGGGCGGCGGCGGCGGCGTGCCGGGGTCCTGCGTCAGCGGCGGCAGCACCGACACGAACGGGTCGTAGCTGCGGCAGGCCGCGATCGACAGCAACAGCAACAGTGCAACGGGGACACGCATCGGTTTCTCACCCTGCGCCATGCAGTTCACACCCAGGAATTCGTCAGCAGTTCCCCCAGCCCCCCGGCGCCTGGAATCACGTACTGCATGTCGTTGAGCCCACGCTCCAGCTCGGGATGCGTCCCGGGTGGCGTCAGCAGCACGTCCGGTGGGGACAGCCCGCGGTCGAAGCGACCGGTGAAGATCTCCACCTGCGGATGGTCCCGCAAGATCCGCTGTACTGCCTCGGGCGTCACCATCAGGTGCAGTGCGAGCACGCGCTGGGCGCGTGCGATCCCATGCTCCGCATACGCCTCCAACACCGCCGACATCGTGCCGCCGGTCGCGCCCATCGGATCGGCGAGCAGCAGGATCGAGTCCTCGACCGATCCCCCGATCTTGCTGCCGCCCATCTGCACCCCGACGACGTGCCCGAGTGCATCGGTGATGCGGGACATGGTCAGGAAGTCGAGGCGCACGAACTCCTCCGGCAGCACTTCGCAGGCGACTTCGTAGCAGGTCTCGGCCGGCAGGATCCCGGCGCGGATCACGGCGCAGACCACGAGCCGCGTGCGCGGGCTGAGCCGCGGGCCTTCGTAGAACGCGCGCGGCTCGCTGGCGGCCATCCGTGAGCGCACGCGATCCTGGATCGTCGGGAACGCGGTGGCGAACACCGCCTGGACCATCCGGCGATACGCGCTGCGCACGAGCGCCGGCACCTGGCTGGTGCCGGTCTCCGGCGCGCCGATCCGCGCCAGCAGCGTCAACAGGTAAGGATCCGACAGGATCGTCAGGCGCGGTCCGTAGGCGTGGAGCGTGTAGTCCGTGGCCACCGCGCGGATGCGACCGCGCCGCCGAGTCGGAGTAAAGGACGAGCCTCGCTATCCTCCCGGGCCATGACGCGCCTCCTCCGCGCCATGGCGGGGCTGCTGCTCGCCGCCACCGCCTCCGGGCAGGGTCTGCCGTTGCTGATCCGGATCGCCGATGTCGGGCAGGGCTCGGGCGCGATCCTGCGCACCCCCGACGGTCGCGTGCACGTCATCGATGCCGGCAACGATGGGGACGGGACCGCCGTCATGCTGCCGCAGATCGCGGCGCTGGCACCTTCCGGGTACGGCTATGCGTTCGCGTCGCACTTCCACTCCGACCACATCGGGGGGCTCGACGAAGTGCTGGCGCGACCGTTCGTCGCGGCGGTCGACCGCGGAGACGTCGCGCGCGCGAGCAACGCGGACATCACGCGCTATCTGCAGGCAGCCGGCACGCGGCGCGCCATTGCGCAGCCGGGGATGCTGTTCGCGCTCGGCGGTGGGGTCACGGTGAGCGTCGTCGCCGTCGACGGGCGGATCCGCGGTGGGGGGAGCGTGCCGGTCACCGGCAAGACGCAGGAGGAGAACGCCCGCTCGCTCGTGCTCCGGCTCGACTACGGCGACTTCTCGATGTGGTTCGGCGGCGATCTGACCGGTGGGGGCTCCGGCACGCCGGACGTCGAGTCCCCGGCCGCGACCGCTTGCGGGGATGTCGACGTCTATCTCGTGAACCACCACGGCTCGTCGACGTCGACGGCCAACAACCTGGTGGCGCGGCTGCGGCCGGAGCTGGCGCTGGTGAGCTGTGGGTCGGCGAATCCGTACGGCCATCCGACGGCGCAGACGATCAACCGGCTGAACCAGGCGGCCGCGGCACGCATGCTGTTGGCGACCACGCAAGGGACGGGGATCGTCGGGTTCGGCGTCACCGGGAACGCCACGCTGGTCGTCGACCGGGATCGGTATCGCGTCACCGCGCAGAACGGCGAGACGGTCGAGCTGTTCGTCGACGAGACCACCGCGGTGCCGGCCCCCGGCGTGCTGCGCGTGACCGAGCTGCACCGCGATCCGCAGGCGAGCCAGGACGCGTACGGTGAGTACGTCGAATTGCTGAACCTCGGCCCGCATCCGATCTCGCTCGCCGGGGCTCGAGTATCGACCACGTCGGGCACGTTCACGGTGCACAGCTCCGTCGCGTTGCTGCCCGGCCGTCCGCTCGTGCTGCTGCCGGATGGCGATCCGGCGCGCAACGGCGGGCTCCCGCTCGGCTTCGTCTGGCCCTACCAGGCACTCGCGCTCGGCGACACCAACGACACGCTGCGGTTGCAGCACGGCAGCACGTTGCTCGAACAGGTCAGCTGGAGCAGCGGGTTCCCGGGCGGCGTGGGGGTCGCGGCCGAGCGCCGGGACCTGGTCGCGCCGGCGAGTGCTGCGAACTTCGCTCCGGCCGTCGCGACGTACGGCGGCAGCGGCGGCGATCGGGGTTCGCCGGCGCGCCGCAACAGCGCCGAGCAGGGGGACGTGCCGGCCGCGCTCGGGCTCGAAATCGATGCCGCGCGGCTGCGGTTGCACGCGACGGCGCTGCGCCATGGGGGCCGCTTCGGCGTCGTCGCGCTGGCGTTCGGGGACCAGCCGGGATTCCTGCTCGGCACGACGCCGGTGCCGTTGAACCCCGACGCGTTGTTCCTGCTGTCGCTCGGATTGCCCGGCGCGGCGGTGTTGCTGCCGCCCGAAGGCTGGCGCGTGCTCGACGTGCCGCTGCCGTCGCCGAATCCGCTGACCGGGACCTACGCCTACGCCGCACACCTCGTGCTCGACTTCGGCCCGCCGTTCTCGGTGCCTTCGGTGTCGGCGGCCGTGAGGTTCCGCTTCCCGTGACCAGCGCGCCGGCCTTCCGCGTGTTGATCCCCGCGGCGCAGCTCGCGCTGCGGGTCGCCGAACTCGCGCACGGGATCGCGGCGCGCCATGTCGATGCGCCGCCGTTGCTCGTCGTCGTCGCCGATGGGGCGCGCACGTTCGCCAAGGCACTCGCGGCGGCGATGCCGTGGACCGTGGCTTCGACCGAGGTGCGGGCCATGTCGTACGGCAGCGGAACGACGAGCAGTGGCCACGTGCAGCTCGACGGGCTCGACCCGACGCTGCTGGCACAACGCGACGTCGTCGTCGTCGAAGACATCGTGGACACCGGCCGCACGATCGAGCGCATCCTGGCCGAGCTGCGCGTCGCCGGCGCGCGCACGACCAGCGTCGCCGCGCTGCTCAGCAAGCCGTCGCGCCGCGTCGTCAGCGTGCCGATCGACTGGCTCGGGTTCGAGGTCCCGGACCTGTTCGTGATCGGCTACGGCATGGACGTCGCCGGACGGTGGCGCGAGCTGCCGGACGTCGTCGTGTACGACCCGGAGCTCGAGGGTGCGGCCCGGCCGCGCGCGCGTTCAGACGCCTAGCTCACTCAGCAGTGCCGGCGCCGGCTGCACGTCGCTCAGGAACCACAGCACGAAGCGCAGGTCGACGCAGATGTTGCGCGACAGCTCGCGGCTCCAGCCGTAGTCGCCGGCCACCGCCTCGAACACGCGGTCGAAGTTGAGGCCGACCAGGCGCCCGCGGCCGTCGATGACCGGGGAACCGGAGTTGCCGCCGGTGGTGTCGCCGTCGGCGAGGAAGCAGACCGGCACGTCCCCCAGCTTGGCGTCGGCGAAGCGGCTCTCGGTCCGGCGCTCGCGTTGCGCGAGGAGTTCCTCGGGCAGCTCGAACGGTTCCGCCCCGGTGTGCTTCTCGACCATGCCAGCAACCGTCGTGTGTGGGAACGCGCGCATCCCGTCGCGCGGCGAGTAGCCCTTCACGCTCGCGATCGCGACGCGCAGCGTGCTGTTGGCGTCGGGATAGAACGAGCGGCCGCGCCATTCCTGCTGGGCGGCGATCCAACGCGCGCCGACGACGAGCCGGCGGCCGGCCAGCTCGCGCTGCCGCGCCACCATCCGGTTGCGCTCGATCGCGAGTCCGCGCGCGAGCACCAGCATCGGATCGTCGCTCTGCAGGATCTGCTGCGGCGAGCTCTCGAGCAGCGCGAGCCGGTCCTGGCGCGTCAGCATCCGCGTCTGCGCGAACAGCCAGTCCAGCATCTCGCCGAGACCGGTGCGCAGATCGGTCAGCGCCTCGGTGCCGTGCAGGTGGTCGCCGGCAGGACGCAGCCGCATCTCCTCGAGGAACACCCCGAGCACCGGCTTCTCGATGCGCTCCGCGTCGGCGGTCAGCGCATCGGCGCCCAGCATCGCGTGCAACGCGCGCGGCCAGGTTGCCGGGCCTTCCGGCGGCTGCTGCATCGCGATCGCGCAGAGATCGGTGAGCGCGCGCACGAGCGACGTCTGGCGCAGGATCTCCGCCAGGATCAGATCCTTCCCCTCCGTCTCGCGCGCGATCCGGTCCAGCTCGCGCATCTCGTCGAGCACGCCGCCGAAGCGCTGCTGGCGCTGCGGGTCGGCGGCGATCCAGCGCTCGAACTCCGACTCTTCGCGCATCTTGCGCTCGACGGTCGCGTTGTGGCGCAGGCCATGGATCTGCCCGCGCGCCGCTTTCTCGACGTTCGCGAGGCTCTTGATCCGCGTCGACAGCCGCAGCGCCTTCTCCGGATCGCTGTCGGCGACGCGCTGCAGGATCTCGATGACGCGCGCGTACAGATCGCGGCGGGTCGGCCAGTAGTGCGACTCGCGCGCCTGCACCGCGTCGGCGGTCAGGTAGCGCTCCGTGCGACCGGGATAGCCCATGACCAGGACCAGGTCCCCTTCGCTGACGCCATCCGGGCTGACCTGCAGCCAGTGGCGGGGGCGGTACGGGACGTTCTCGGCGTGGTGCGCGCGCGGTGAGCCGTCCGGCGCGACGTAGGCGCGGAAGAACGTGAAGTCCCCGGTGTGGCGCGGCCACTCCCAGTTGTCCACCTCGCCGCCGTACTCGCCGATGCTGCGCGGCGGCGCGTAGACCAGGCGCACGTCCGACAGGCGGGTGCGGTAGTAGAGGTGGTATTCGCGTCCTTCGAAGAACGACGCGACGTGGCAGACCGTGTCCGGCTCCTGCTGCCCTTGCGCGATCAGCCGCGCGATCTCTGCCTGCACCAGGTCGTAGCGCTCGAGGTCGCTGTTCGCCTTCTCGGCCGCGGCGTGGATCTGCTTGGTGACGTCCTCGATCCGGCGCACGACGAGCACGTGCATGCCGGGCGCCGGGATCTCGTCGGTGCGCGCCTTCGCCGTGAAGCCGTCCCGCAGGTAGTTCTGTTGCGTCGTCGAGACGGCTTCGATCGCGCCGAACCCACAGTGGTGGTTGGTCAGCACCAGCCCGTCCGGCGAGACGAACGCCGCCGAGCAGCCGCCGATCTGGACCGCCGCCGACAGCACGCCGCCACGCTCGGGATGCCAGAACTCGTCCGGCGTCAGCTTCATGCCGCGCTCCTCGAGCCGCTTCCAATCCATCGAGCGGAGCTGCTGCGGGAGCCACTGCCCTTCGTCCGGGCGGCTGGCGAGGAGGAGGACGGCGAGGAGCGGTAGGGCGCGTGCGGGGCTCATGGCGGGGGGATCATCCTAGCCCGCAGGATTCGCGAAGCCTTGCTGCGAACGATGCAGCACGGCCAGCCGCTGCGCTGCCGCGGGGCTGTGGCCTCAGCGGGCGCGCGCAGACGAGTGCGCGCAGCAGCGGCCGAGAGAGCCGGTGAACGCCAGCCGCGTCAGCGGCTGTAGAACTCGACGATCAGGTTCTCTTCGACGTCGAGCAGCACGTCGGGGCGGCTCGGGGTCGCCGTGAACCCGATCGTGAACTTGTCACGGTCGATGGCGAGGAACGGCGGCATCGAGAGGCCCTGGTCCGCGCCGGAGACGGCAGTCAGCATCTTCTTCGCGGTGTCGTCGAGCGTGATCGTGTGGCCGGGACGCAGCACGTAGCTCGGCACGTCGACGCGGCGGCCGTTCACCTGCACGTGGCCGTGCGCGATCATCTGCCGCGCGGCCGGAATCGTCGGCGCGAACCCGGAGCGGAACAGCACGCTGTCCAGCCGCGACTCGAGCAGCTGCAGCAGGTTGTGTCCGGTGTCCCCCTTCATCTTGTTCGCCTTGCTGAAGAACCGCCGCAGCTGGCGCTCCGTCAGGCCGTAGTTGAAGCGGACCTTCTGCTTCTCCTCGAGACGGATGCAGTAGTCGCTGCGCTTGCGCCCGCGGTTGGCGCCGTGCTGCCCGGGCGGGTTCTGCCGCGTCTTCGCCGCCTTGCGGGAGAGTCCGGGGAGATACTGGCCGAGGCGGCGGGCGATCTTGAGGCGGGGGCCGGTGTAGCGCGACATGCGGTCTGGGTTCGGGGAAAGGGCGAGGAGGATACGAGCGGGATCCCGGCGATCAAGCCGCGCCCCGGCCGGCATCCGATCGGGGTCTGACCCCGAAAGTCGCGCCATTCTGTCAGGCGCTCACCGCAGCGGGCGCGCGCGGGTCGTCGTGTAGCGCGGAGGGTCGCCGGCGGTCAGCCGGATCGTGCCGCAGGCGCCGGTCGTCAGCGCGTCGATCCCGAGCTGGCGGCAGATCGCGAGCTGCGGCGGGTCCGGGTCACCCCGCGCCGTCGTCGCGATTGCGAGGCGCGGCGAGGCCACGCGGAGCAGGGCTTCGATCGCCGGTTCGGCGCGGCCGTGGTGGGGGAGCAACAGCAGGTCGCAGGACTGCGGCGACTCCGCGAGCCACGCTTCGATCGCCGGGGTCTGCGCATCCCCGGGGAACAGCACGCGGCAGCCGGCGAGCTCGAGCATCGCCCACAAGCCCCGGTCGTTGGATGCGCGGGAGCTCGACCGCGGGGCGGCCACGCAGACGCCGGCGACTGCGCGGCGCTCCCCGTGCGCGATCCCGGTCACCACGGTGCCGCACGCGCGCAGCCGCTCCGCCAGCTCCGACCGGACGAGTTCCTGCGGCAGCCACGCCGCCGCGACATCGCAGCCGCGCAGCAGGAACGGCAGCGCGTTGTGGTGATCCGCATCCGCGTGCGTCAGCACCAGCAGGTCGATCCGGCGCCGCGGGGCCAACGCCGCGAGCACGTCCCGCGCCACGCGCCGCGCCGCCGTGCGGCTGCCGCAGTCGACCAGCAGGACGCGCCGGTCCGGCAGCACGGCCAGCGTCGCGGCGCCATGTCCGGCATCGGCGACGATCACGCGGGGCGTCGGATCCGACGGCAGCGGCAGGAACGCCGGCAACGTCGCCAGCACGCACAGCGCCAGCACGCCGCGCCGCCCGCGCAGCGCGGCGAGCGCCAGCAGCCCCAGCAGGATGCCGATCGTGATCGCGACGATCCCTGGCGCCGCCGGCGCCAGGATCGGGGTGCCCGGCAGCAGATCCAGCAGCGTGAGGGCCTGCGCATAGCCCCACGCCAACAGCTGCAGCGGCAGCGCCAGCAGATCGGCGAGCGGCGCGAGCACGAGTGCGACCAGCGGGACCAGCAACCCGAGCCCGAGCATCGCCGCGACGATCGGCGCGAGCAGCGGCGTCGCGATGATCGTGCACGGCGCGAGCTGGCCGAACAGGTGCACGCAGATCGGGCTGGTCGTCGCCGCGGCCCAGAACGACGCGCGCAGCGCGAGGCCGGGCCCGCGCGCGAGCTGCTCCTCCTGGGCCAGCGCGAGGCCGGCCACCGCGGCGTAGCTGAGCACGAAGCTGACCCCGAGCAGATCCGCTGGTGCCAGCAAGGCGGTCAGCAACGCCGGCGCCGCGAGCAGCGCCCCGGGCGGCACGCGCCGTCCGCTGCGCGCCGCCCACAACCACAGCAGGAACGCTGCGACGGCGCGGAACATCGGCGGCTCGAACCCGGTCAGCGCGCCATACGCCAGCAGCAGCAGCATCGCCGTGCGCCGGAAGCGCGGATCGAACACCGGCCGGCGCAGCCGGCGGCGGAACGGCAGGCTGAGCAGGAACGCCAGCATCGCCGCATGCGCGCCGCTGACCGCCAGCAGATGGCTGAGCCCGGTCGCCCGATGCGCCTCGGTCAAGGCTTCGTCGATCCGCGGACCCTGCCCGAGCACGAGCTGCACGAGCAGCGGGCCGCTCGGCCCGGGCACGCGCGACGCCAGCTCCTGCTGCATGCGCAGCCGCACCGCCGCGACCGCGCGCCGCCAGGACCATGCGCCGGACGTCACGCGGACGGCGTCGGCCGCGGCTTCTACCAGCAGCGCGCCGCCGGTTTCCTCGCGGGCGATCGCGCGGCCGATCCCGGTGACGCGGTCTCCCGGCAGGAGGGCGCCGCCTGCGCCGGCCAGCAACAGCCGGATCTCGGCACCCCCGCACTGCACGCGACACGCAGTCGCCGGTCCGAGCAGTGCCGGCTGCGACGCCTCGCGCACGATCCCGTCGAACTGCACCGGGCCAGCCGTGACGGACGGAGGCGTCGCCTGCGGCAGCGGCACGCCGGCGAGTGCCGCCGGCGCCGCGACCAGCAGCACGCGCAGCTTCGGTTGCAACAACGCCAGCGCGACGACCGCGGCCACGACTGCCGCCGCCGCTACGAACCCCAGCTCACGCGCGAGCAGGGCTCCGCCCACGGCAGCCCCGGTCGCCAGCCACAGCCGGCCCGAACCGAATCGATCCTGCATCGCAGTCCGGTGCCGCGAATCGGCCGACGGTTACCATCCCGCCGCGATGCGCGTGCTCTACCCCGGCAGCTTCGACCCGGTCACCCGCGGTCACATCGATCTCGTGCAGCGGGCGCTGACGTTGTTCGAATCGGTCACGGTCGCCGTCGCCGAGAACAGCTCGAAGCAGCCGATGTTCACCGTGGCCGAGCGGGTCGAGCTGCTGTGCGCCGAGCTGCCGCCGGCCGTCGAGGTCGTGCAGTTCCGTGGGCTCGTCGTCGATTTCTGCGCCGAGCGGGGATACCGCGCGATCCTGCGCGGCGTGCGCACGATCGCCGACTTCGAATACGAGTACCAGATGGCGCTGACCAACCGGCACATGCGCCCGGAGGTCGAGACCGTGTTCGTGATGCCGAGCGTCCAGTACTCGTTCGTCTCGTCGTCGCTGATGCGCGAGATCGTGAAGCACGGCGGCGACGTCAGCGCGTTCGTCCCGCCGCGCGTCGAGGCAAGGATGCGTGCACGCCTGCGGACCGAAGGTTGATGCGGGCCGCGGCCTGCGTAGAAGTCGTTTCACAAAGCCTCCGCGGCTGCGGCCGGCCCCCGCACCCGAGGGCGGCGTCGCGAGCTCTGCGGCGAATCCACCGATTCGCCTACGATCTCGCTCGGCCGCGCTGGCTCGGCCTCGCCTGCGAAGCATTTGTGCAACCACTTCTAGCCTTCGCCCTGCTGGCCTGCAGCGGGCCGGAGTTGGAGCGTGACCCCGTGACGAACTCGCCGATCCATGCCATCTCGACCGGTGCCGCCCCGAAGGCGATCGGTCCCTACAGCCAGGCCGTGCGCGCCGGCCAGTTGCTGTTCTGCTCCGGGCAGATCGCGCTCGACCCAGCGACCGGACAGCTGGTCGGCGAGGACGCGGCGACGCAGTGCCGGCGTGTCATGCAGAACCTCGGCGCCGTGCTCGAGGCGGGCGGGTCCGGCTTCGACCAGGTCGTGCGCACGACGATCTTCCTGGCGGACATGGGGGACTTCGCCGCGGTCAACGAGGTCTACGGGCAGTTCTTCCCGGCGACCAAGCCGGCGCGCGCCACCGTTGCCGTGAAGACCCTCCCGCGCAACGCGCTGGTCGAGATCGACGCGATCGCGCGCGTCCCGTGACCGCGGTCGCGCCGCCGCCGCCGCGCGGCTTGCGCCCCCTGGTCGCGCTGGTCGTCATCGCGTTGTTCGTCATGCTGCCGGCGCTGGTCGCCGGCGCCGGGATCGACGCGCCGGTGCAGCAGGCCGAGCGCGACCGGCTCGCGGTGCCGGAAGGGACCGCGCGCAGCATCCCGGCCGAGCTGTTCTATCGCGCGACGCTGCCGGACACGCCCGACCTGCGCGTGACCGACCGCGTCGTTGCGCAGGCGCGGCTCGCGTCGGTCCTGGCGCTGGCGGGGATCGGGCTGCTGCTCTACGTCCTGCTCGCGCTCGGGCGCGCGCGGCTGACCGGGTTGCTCGCCTGCGTCGTGCTGGCGCTGCTGCCGCCGGTCGCCGACGAAGGGTTCCTGCTGCGCCCCGAACCGGCGGCGGTGCTCGCGGGCTTGCTCGGCGTCGTGCTGCTGGCCGCGATGGCAACCGTAGGGATCCGTCCCGGGACGCGCGTGCGCACGCAGCTGCCGTTCCTGTTCGCGGCCAGCGTCGCGTTCGGGATCGCCGCGGCGATCCTGCCGGCCGCCGGGCTGTTCCTGCTCGTGCCGCTCGGCGCATTCGTGTTGTCGGTGCTGCTGGCCGGGACGCGGCTGCGGCGGTTGCTGCGCCGGGCACCGCTCGAGCAGCTCCCATGGCGCGCCTGGCACCGGCGCCACGTGCCCTGGCTGCTGGCCGTCGCCGGTGCGCTGCTGGCGACCTGGCTGTTCATGTCGCGTTACATCGTCGGGCCGGTCGCCGACCTGCAGCCCAGCGCGGCGGCCGTGACGATGGCTCCGACAGCGTGGTACCTGTGCGTCCCGCTGCTGTTGCTGGCGCTGCTCGGTGCGCTGCGGTTGCTGATCGCGACCGGGCGCCAGTTGTCGCTGCACCGGCGCATCACCGCGCCCATGGTGCTGCTGCTGTTCGTCGCGACGCAGCTCGCGCGCGACCTGCTGCGCGCCGAAGGCGTCGATCAGCTCGGCGGTGCGATCGCGCTGGCGGTGCTGGTCGCCGAAGGCGCGGGGCTGCTGCTGTGGCTCGGACTCGGGCTCGCGCTGCGCGAGCGGGCGGCGTGAGCAGCTCCGCTCAGCGCCGCAGCGCCTTGCGCACCGCCGCCTCCAGGTCCTGCTGCCCCTGCTCGTCGCCGGCGAACACGTGCAACGCGGCGATCATGCCGTCACGGCCGAGCAGCAGCTTGTGCGGCACCGACTCGACGCCGTAGCGCAGCGCCGCCTCGGTGTTCCAGCCTTTGCCGTCGTGCACGTGCTGCCAGGTCATCTGGTCGGCGCGGATCGCGTCCCGCGCCGCGGCCGTGTCTTCGTCGACCGAGATCGACAGGATCGCGAACCCGTCTTCCCCGTAGTTCTGCTGCAACGTGCGCAGGAACGGTGCGGCGCGCCGGCAGGGCACGCACCACGATGCCCAGAAGTCGAGCAGCAGCACCTTGCCGCGATAGTCGGCGAGCGACACCGGCTTCCCGTCGAGATCGACCAGCGACAGCGCCGGCGGCTTGGTGCCGACGCGCAGCTCGCGGGCGGCCAGCCGGTCGCGCGCGATGCTGCCGTAGCGCGTCCCCGGAAACTCCTCGGCGAGCTTGCTCAGGGCTTCGTCGTAGGCGCCGTCCGGCAGGTCTTCGCGCTCCCGCGTCGCCGACGCCTCGAGCCAGCGCACCTCGGCGCGCGCCTCGTCGTCCTTCGCCTGTTCGAGCATCCGCGCGAACACCTGCTTCCCCTTGTCGATCTCCTGCAACCGCGTCAGCAGCAGCGTCGCCATCTCGGCGCGCTGCTCGCGCGGCGCGTCGGTGCGCGCGACGGCGGCGTCGATCCATGCCGTGCGCTGCTCGCCGAGGCCGAGGATCCCGGCCAGCTCGGCCGCATGCACCAGCAGCACCGGCCCGGCCTGCGCCGGCTCGATCGCGCGCAGCGCCTCCTTCGCGCGGTCACTGGCGTCGATCCCATGCAGCACGTGCGCCAGCACGAGCTGCGCCTCGGCGCGTTCCGCTCCCTTCGCTTCGTGCTTGGCGAACGACGCGAGCTCGGTCGCCAGCTCCTCCATCAGCTCGCGCTGCTGTTGCGCGGAGGCGCCCGCCTTCAGCAGCTCGGCACGCCGCTGGTCGAACTGCTGCTGGATCGTCGCGAGATCCCGGCGCGGCGCCGGCTGCTGGGCCGCCAGCGGGAGCGGGAGCACACACGCAAGGCACAGGAGCGGGCGGAGGAAGCTCATCGATCGGATCTCCGGTGGGCGGAACGGGCCGGCATGGTTACGCCAGCCGAGCGCGACCCGCCAGCGGATCCTTGGTTCCGCCGTCCGTGCCGGGTCAGATCTGCGGGCTGTGGTTGCGCCGCTGGCCCTCGACCTGCGCGAGCTGACGATCGAGCGCGACGGCTTCGCGCTGCGGGTCCCGGAGCTGCGGCTCCCGGCCGGCGCGGCCGCGGCGCTGGTCGGACCGTCCGGTGCCGGCAAATCGACGCTGCTCCTCGGGATGCTCGGCCTGCTGCCGGATGCCAAGGTCGCCGGGCGGGCCGAAGTCGCCGGCGTCGATCTCGTGCAGGCGGCGCCGGCCGCGCGCCGCGACTGCCTGCGGCGGCATCTCGCGCTCGTGCTGCAGGATGCGCGCGCGGCGGCGGATCCGCTGTGCCGGCTCGGTGATCAGCTCGGCACCTGGACCGGGGCCTCGGCGCAGGCCTGTACTACCGCCGCCGCCGAGCTCGGGCTGACCGATGGTCAGCTCGCGCGGTTTCCGCATCAGGTCTCCGGCGGCGAAGCGCAGCGCGTGTTGCTGGCCGCCGCGCTGCTGCGGCAACCTTCGCTGTTGATCGCCGACGAGCCGACGGCGAGCCTCGATCCGGCAGCGGTGACCGGGTTCCTGGAGCGGCTGCAGGCGCTGCGCGCGCGCACCGGCGCCGCGCTGCTGGTGAGCACGCACGACCGTGAGCTGGTCGAACGGCTCGGCGCGCAGCCGTTCGCCGTCGACGACGGCTGCGTCGCGGCCGGCCTGCCGCCGGACGTTGCGTGGCAGCGGCGTGCACCGGGTGCCGGGATCGGCGAGCCGTTGCTGCACGCCGAGCGGGTGGCGTTCCGCCACGGTCCGCGTGAGCTGTTCCGCGATCTCGACCTGACGCTGCGGCGTGGCGAGGTGCTCGCCGTGACCGGGCCGTCCGGCTGCGGCAAGACGACGCTCGCACACCTGCTGTGCGGTCGGCTGCAACCGTCGGCCGGCAGGATCGTGCGACCGCCGCGGGCCAGCGCCATCCAGATGCTGCCGCAGGACGCGGCGGCGTCGCTGACGCCCGGGCGCACGATCGCGTCGCTGCTCGCCGAGACCGCAGTGACCGGCTTCGACGTCGTTGCGACGGCGGCGGCGCTGGGTCTGTCCCCCGAGCTGCTCGGGCGCAGCGTCGAGCGGCTGTCGGGCGGCGAACGCCGGCGCGCTGCGCTGCTGCGTGCGCTGTCGGTCGGGCCGGACGTGCTGATCCTCGACGAACCGACGGCGTCGCTCGATGCGCGGACGGGGGCCGCGGTCATCGCTACGCTGCTCGATCTGATGCGGCAGCACGCACTCGGGATCCTGCTCGTCACGCACGACCACCGGCTGGCGGCCGCGATCGCCGACCGCCGGCTCGAGCTCGGAGCCGGCGCATGATCCATGCGCTGGTGTCGTCGGCGCTCGCCGCCTGTTTGAGCGCCGCGCCGCAGCAGCCGGATGCCACGACGCCGCACGGCTTCACGCAGCTCGCCAATGGGCTGCGCCTGCGGGCGGTCCCGGTGGAGGGGGCCGACGAGCTCGGCGTGGCCATCGTCGTCGGCGTCGGGACCGACCACGATCCGAGCGGTCAGGCCGGGATCGCGCAGGCGCTCGGCCGCGCGCTGGCGATCGTGCAGGAGGGGCTGCCGGCAGCGCACCGCTTCCACGTCGAGACGCATGGTTCGTTCACTGCGCTGAGCATCACCGTCCCGGCGACGTTCGCCGGCTCCCTGCGCACGCGCGTCGTCGAGCTGTTGTCCGGCCAGCTCGCCCTGGAGCAGGATGCTGCCGACCGCGCGATCGCAGCCGCGGCATTGGCCGCCGACGATGCGCAGACGCGGCTGCCGGGCACGATCCTCGAATCCCGCGCGCGGCGTGCGCTGCTCGCCGGCACGCCGCAGCAACGTGCCCCGTGGGGGGCCGTCACCGAGCTCCGCCAGCTCACGCAGCAGGAGCTGCAGCAGCGGCTGCGCGAGCAGTTCCATCCCGGGCAGGCGGTCGTGGTCCTGCTCGGTGCCGTCACCGACGAGCTGCAGCTCGGCTGGCGGGATGCGCTCGCTGTGCTCCCCCGGGGGTCCGGTGCCGCCGTGGTGGCGGCGCAGGCGCGCGCTCCGCTGCCGCCGGAGCCGGAACGCATCACGACGTTCGCGCTGACCGTCGCGCCGTACGTGACGCTCGCGTTCCGTCTGCCGGAGCCGGCGGCGGCCGACTACCCGGCCCACCTCGTCGCGATGGCGATGCTGCAGGTGCGCGCGGTCAAGGTCCTCGGCACGCCGCGGCACGCCGAGATGCGCGCGCGCTTCCCGTACATGGTCATCGACTACCGCGACGGCGATCCGCTGGTGCTGGTGAACCGGCGCGGAGAGGACTTCGCGCCGATCGACGACGCGCAGCAGGAGATCGAGAGCGTGCTGCAGAGCTTCTTCAAGGTCGGGATCTCGCCGCGCGAGGTCGCATCGGCCGCCGAGCAGGTTGCGACGACGTTGAGCCTGCCGCCGTATCCGCCCAACGTCGCCACGGTCATGGCCCGGCAACCACGACTGTTGGCAGCGCGGGCGGTCACGCTGGCGGTCGCCGAGACGCGCGGCTGGCCGGCCGATCTGCCGCAGCGGATCCGCACCATCGCGGTGCCAGCGGTGCAACAGGCGCTCGGCGCGATCCTCGGCGCCGAGCGGCAGTGGTTCGCGCTGCTGCCGCCGGCCCGGCCGCTGCGCGGACCGTCGAAATAGCCGACACCGGGAACCGGGCACCGGCTTGAGTCGGCTCGGTCGCCGTGCCGATCTTCACGACGGGATGGGCTTCATCAACCTCGCAGACAAGACGATCAACGCCAAGCTCGTCTACTACGGCGTCGGGATGGGCGGCAAGACGACGAGCCTGCAGGCCGTGCACGCCGTCATGTGCCCGCGCAACGAAGTGCAGCTGGTCTCGATCAAGACCGAGGAAGACTCGACGCTGCTGTTCGACTTCCTGCCGATCAACCTCGGCCAGGTCGAAGGGTTCAAGATCCGGATCCAGGGCTTCACGGTACCGGGGCAGCCGAAGTACCGGCGCATGCGCAAGTACGTGCTGTCCGGCGCCGACGCAGTCGTGTTCGTCGTCGACAGCGAGCGCAGCCGCGCCGAGGAGAACCAGCAGTCGTTCGAGAGCCTGAAGGAGAACCTGAAGCTCAACGGCCTCGACCCGCAGAAGATCCCGCTGGTCCTGCAGTACAACAAGCGCGACCTCGACGACATCCTGCCGGAGGAGGAGCTCGACCGGATGTTGCGCTTCCGGCCGGACATCAAGTCGTTCCCGAGTGTCGCGACGGACGGGCAGGGGGTGTTCGAGGCGTTCGTCGAGACCGCGCGCCAGCTCGTCGAGGCGAAGGTGCAGCTCTACGGGCTCGGCAAGGGTGAGATCGACCCGAAGCTCGTCGCCGAATCCGCGGCGCGCAAGCTGTGGGAGATCCACGACGCCGCGCGGCGGGAAGCGCCGGAAGCCGGCCGCCCGGAGCTCGCGGTCACGGTCGCCGAGGAGCTCGACGATTCGTTCCTTGCCGGCGTCGGCGAAGGGGAGACGCCGACTGCAGAGCTGGACCTCGATCTGGATCTCGACTTCGCCGCGGCACCGGGGGGCGTCGCCGCGCCGCACGACCACGACGGCGCGCTGACCGACGGCGGCGAACGGGATCAGGAGGGGCTGCTCGACCGCGCCGTGCAGTCGAACCTGGATCTCGCGACCAGCTACGGGCAGCTCGACGAGTACCGGCTGCTGCTCGAGCGGAAGAACCGCGAGCTGGTCAAGGTCGCGCAGAACACCGTGCACGACCTGAACCGCCCGCTGTCGGCGATCAAGCTGCTGCTGAACTCGGTGCGCAAGGGCTACCTCGGGCAGATCTCGGACAAAGTGCAGGCCGCGATCGACAACGGGCTGCTGGCGACGCGCCAGATGGAGCGCCTGATCGGCGACCTCATGGACAGCTCGCGGCTCGACTTCGATGGCATCCGGCTGGTGTTCAAGGACGTCGACATGGCGCTGCTGCTGGCCGAGGTCGTGCAGTGCCTGCGCCCCGAGATCGCCGAGCGCAACGCGCGCATCGTGATCACGCCGATGCCGGTCGTGTCGGCCGACGAGTGGGCGCTGTCGAAGGTGTTCATGAACCTGATCGGCAACGCGCTGCAATACGCGCGGCCGGACCGGCGGCCCGAGGTCACCGTGACCTGCGAGGAGGGGCACGAAGGCCGGCGCTTCACGATCGCCGACAACGGGATCGGCATCCCGCAGAAGGACCTCGGGCGTCTGTTCCGCCGGTTCGAGCGCGGCAGCAACACCGGCGGGATCAGCGGCACCGGCCTCGGCCTCCACATCATCAAGGAGGTCGTGACCGGCCACGGCGGCACGGTCTGGGTCGAGTCGACCGAGGGGAAGGGGACGAAGTTCCACCTCGAGATCCCCAACCGCCCGGTGCAACCGGGGCACTCGCCGGTCAGCGACGTGCGCGAGCTGGTGGACGCGTAGGCGCGGTCAATCGCCGACGCGCAGCTCGAGCCCGCCGGTGAACGCGAGGCCGGCGAATGCGCCGAGCGGGTCGACGACGAATCCCTGCGCGTAGACGTGGAACCCGCGCAGCGAGGGGTCGAGCGGCAGCGCGAACGGCACGCGCACGTAGCCGGCCTGATCCGTGGTGCGGAAGAACGGCAGCTCCGTGCCGGCGAGATAGAGCGTGCAGCCGCCGCCGATCGGCAGCGACTGCGACGCGGAGCTCACGACGATCGCACACAGCGCACCTGCGCGGGCGGAGATCAGCTCGAGCCCGAAGCCACTCGCGCCGAGCGCAGGCAGCGGGCTCGTGAGCGCAGGCTTGCCGCGCGTCCCGGCACAGGCCTCGCCGAACGGCAGCGCGCAGGCCGACGGATAGCCGGAATACAACCAGGTGTCGGAGAGCGTGGCTCCCAGCGCGCTGCTGCCGCCGAACAACACGGCGCGCTGCCGCGACACGTCGTAGACGAGCGCCAACGCGCGGTCCGCGATCGGCAGCACCGGGGCGTCCTGGCGGCGCCAGACGGCGCCATCCCACTCCCAGGTGTCGCCGCCGAACAGCAGCGTGCGCTGGCGCGCGGCGTCGAATGCCATTGCGTGCTCGAAGCGCGCGGGCGGAGCCTGCGCCGGCATGCGATGGATCCACGTGGCGCCATCCCACTCCCAGGTGTCGCCCAGCTCGGTGCCGGCGTAGCCACCGAACAACACGATCCGCTGGCGCCCGGAGTCGTAGGCCATGGCATGCCCGGCACGCGCGGACGGGCTGCTTGCAGGCCGTAGCTCGTGCCAGTCGCTGCCATCCCATGCCCACGTGTCGCCGAGGACCCGGGCACCGTCCCAGCCGCCGAACAACACGACGCGCTGCCGCGCGGCGTCGTAGGCGAGCGCGTGCTGGTGCCGCGGCGGCGGCGCGTGTGCCGGCACGTGTTGCATCCAGTTGCCGCCGTCCCAGGACCAGGTGTCGCCCAGCGTCATGCCTTGGACGCGGCCGCCGAACATCAGGACGCGCCGTCGCGCCACGTCGTAGGTCATCGCGTGGCGCTCACGGCGCAGCGGGGAGCTGGCCGGTTGCACGCGATGCCACGCGTCACCGTGCCACTCCCAGGTGTCGTCCACCTCGTCCTTCCAGGCGTGCCAGCCGCCGAACAACACGGTCCGTCCGCGCACCAGGTCGTGCGCCATCGCGTGGTGGTGCAACGGCAGCGGAGATCCAGGGCTCGCGGCGACCCAGGTCGCGCCGTTCCATTCGTACGTGTCGTCGAGGCTCGGTGCCGTGGATCCGAATGCCGAGACGCCGCCGAACACGACCGTGCGCAGGCGTGCGGCGTCGTAGGCCATCGCGTGCCACTGCCGCCGCGGCGGAATCGTCGTGGGCTCACGTTTCGTCCACAGGCTGCCGTCCCACTCCCAGGTTTCATCCGTGGGACGGTTCTGCTCGGTGCCGCCGAACAGCACGATCCGCTGGCGCGCGTAGTCATAGGCGAGCACGGTGCCATCGGCCGTGGTCGGGCCATTGCGGGTGCTGATCTGCGTCCACTTGCCACCATCCCACTCGTACATCCAGCTCCCGCCGTACCGGACTGCGCGTTGCCGGCCCACGTCGTACGCGAGCACATGGCCAAGCATCGTGCCTGCGCGCGTGGAGGTCGCGTGTTTGTACCACGCCGTACCGTCCCACTCCCAGGTCTCGGACGAGCCGGAGATCGCGGTCCCGCCGTACAGCAGCGTGCGCTGCCGCCCGGCGTCGAACGTCATCGAGTGATCGCGACGCGCCGACGGAGCGCTCGCAGTCTGCCGCAGCGTCCAATCGCTTCCGTCGAACTCCCAGGTGTCGTCGCGGAATGCGCCGTCGTGGCCGCCGAACAGCACGACGCGCTGCCGGACGAAGTCGTAGGCCATTGCATGACCTTCGCGTGCCGAGGGGCTGTGGAGCGGAGCCCGCTTCGCCCAGCTTGCGCCATCCCATTCCCAGGTGTCGGCGAACAGCGGACCGTGCGGGCTGCGCCCGCCGAACAACACGACTCGTTCCCGCAGCACGTCGTAGACCATCGCGTGCCTGCTCCGCGCCGCCGGCGTGCGGGCCTGCACCCATTCGGACTGCGTTGGCAGTGTGGTCGCAAGCAGCAGTGCCAACGCGGCGGGAAAGGACGAGGTGAGCTCGATCCGCACTTCGCGTGCCTCCGGAACGGGATGGACGAGCGCGCCATGCTCCCGCTTGCGGGTGCCACGCGTCAACCCGGGCCGCGCACGCCGGCGTCGCCGCGAGGCAACGACCGGCAACGTCGTAGTCGGCGCTACTTCGCGCCGAGCACCAGTGTCGCGCCGTTCGACATCACGAAGCCACCCTGGTTGGCGGCCGCATCGAGCGCGAGCCCCTGTGCGTGCAGGTTGAGCCCGACCCAGGTCAGGTCGTTCGGCAGCGTCGCCGACAGCGTCGCGGTGCCCTGCGTGACGGCCATCGGAAACGCCAGCAGCGGCTCGACGCGCAGGAAGCAGCCGGGCGCGAGCAGGAACGCGAGGTCGAGCGGCAGCGGGATCGCGCCCCAGCTCGTGTTCGACGCGCCGACCCAGCAGGTTGCACTCGTGACCGCCGGCAGGTTGTCCATGCTCAGCGTCAGTCCGCTCGCGATGTACGGATCGTTGCCGGCGAACACCGGCGTGCCGACGCTGCCCTGGCAGCCGCTGCCGAATGGCGTGAACGTGCCGGGGTTGAGCGGAGTCAGGTGCCAGATCGCGTCGGTCGGCGCCGCGCGGTTGTTGTTGGGTGCACCACCGACGGCGATGACCGCACGGTGCGTCGGGTCGTAGACCGCCGATCCGAACGAGACGGTCGGACCGCCGCTCGCCAGCCGTTGCACCCAGTCGGTGCCGTCGAACTCCCAGGTCGACGGCTGCACCGTCCCGCTCACGCCGCCGTGCAACACGATGCGGCCACGCGATGCGTCGTAGGCGGACGCGGCGAAGTTGCGGTGTCCCGGCAGCGTGGCTGGAGCCAGCGGCACCCAGACCGTGCCGAGCCAACGCCAGGTGTCGTTGTAGTTGGTGCCCGGCGTGCCGCCGCCGTGCACGACGATCGAGACGCCGTCCGCAACCATCAGATGCCCGAAACGCTTGGGCGCCATGACGGCAGGCGTCAGCTGCGTCCAGTTCGTGCCGTCCCAGGACCACATGTCATCCCAGGCACCGGGTCCGTTGGTGGTGTGCCGGCGGTAGTCGTGGCCGCCGAACATGACGACCTTGCCGCTGTGCCGGTCGAACGCCATGCCGGCCCAGTCGCGCGGCGGGGGTGAAGTCGCCGGGGACATCTGGATCCAATTCGTGCCGTCCCATTCCCAGGTGTCCGGCAGGTAGATGCTGTTGTTCCAGCCGGAGAACAGCACGACGCGCCTGCGCAGCGGATCCCACGCCATCGCGTGGCCGGTGCGGACGGATGGCTTTGCCGTTGGGGTGAGCTGCTTCCACTGGCTGCCGTTCCACAGCCAGGTGTCGTTCAGGTAGGCGCCGGCTTCGCCGCCGAACAGCAGCGCGCCGGCGTCGGTCCAGACCATGGCGTGGTTCGAGCGCGCGTTCGGAAACGTCGACGGGGATTGCTTGGTCCATTGGACCTGGGCGGGGGCGAGGGCCGCCAAGGCACACGTGACGACGGGAAGGAGCTTCATCGGGGTGATCATGGGATACGGAAAGAGAAGAGAGGCCCCCCTTGGCACGTGCGCGATGTGCGGGGACAGCGGGTTGGAACCGATGCGGCTCGGATCCGCGCAGGTCATGCGCGGCGCCGGTGCGAGGGGATCGCGCAGCAGGCCCCACGAGGCGAGTGCCGTCGGGCTTTGCGCGAGCCGGCCCGGGCTATGCTCGCGCGCCCGTCGACCAGGGACGCCAGCATGGAGCACGCAGCAGCAGGCGGCGCGGAGACGCGCGCGGATCCGAGCGGCCGTACGTCGCTGCTCGCGCTGCTGCTGTTCGGACTGCTGCCGCTGGCAGGGCTCGTGGCGGAGCTCGGGACCGGGATCTTCTCGTTTGCGATCTACCCGGTGTTCCCGACCGGTTGGCACCTCGCCGGCGTCGCGGCGGCGGTTGCGATCAATCTCGCGCTGCACGTCCACGCCCACGTGGGCTCGCCAGCGCGCTGGCTGATCCCGCGCGCGGTCGGCTACGGCTTCGTCACCGGCGTCTCGGCGGTCTACGTGCTCGGCATGCTGCCGGCCTCGCCACTGATCCTGTTCACCTGCTTCATCGGGCTCGGTTTCCTCGCGGCGGCGCCGTTCTGGACTGCCGGAGGGTTGATCCCGCTCGGCCGGCGCCTCGTGCGCGGTTGGCGTGCAGCTGGCCACAGGCGGGGCAGCCTGCTCGCGCTGGTCGTGCCGGCGCTGCTGCTGTTCCCGTGGCTCACGTTCGGCCCTGAATGGAGCCGCTGGCGCGTGCGGCGCGACTACGCGCTCGCGACCTGCGACGACCCGATCGATGCGGCGGCTGCGCGCGCGCGCCTGCGCCAGCTGCCGCTCGCGCCGCAGCTCGCGTGGTGCCGCGACGGCGACACGAGTCTGGATGACGCGCGCTTCGCCGCGAGCGCCGGGTTGCACTGGTACCTGTCCCTGCTGGAGAGTCGCGAGTCGCTGTCAGCCGTGAGCTGCCGCGAGGCGTTCTATCTCGCGCACGGCCGTGCGTACACGGCGTTCCCCGAGCAGATGCCGGCGCCGCACTGGCTGAGCCGTCTGCACGACGAAGCTCCGCGTGAGCCGGGCACCGAAGGCGAGCACCGCCACGGCCTCCGCTGCCGCGGCTCGCGGATCGAGGTCGATGTCGAGCCGGCCGCGGCGCTGGCGCGGATCGAATGGACCTGGGAGCTCGAGAACCTGTGGGGGATCGCGCAGGAGGCGCGCCTGGGGCTCGCGATGCATCCGGACGCGGTTGCCAGCGCACTGTCGCTGTGGATCGGTGGCATCGAGCGTCCCGCCGCGTTCGCGGCCGAGCAGACGGTCACCAAGGCCTACGAGGAAATCACCCGGCGCCGGCGCGATCCGGCGCTGTTGCGCGAAACTGCGCCGGGGCGGCTGCGATTGCTCGTGTTCCCAGTGCCGGCACGCGACCGCGCACGCGTGCGCATCGCGATCACGACGCCGCTCGATCTGCACGGGGACACCGGCGAGCTCGCGCTGCCGGTGCTGTTCGACCGCAACTTCGCGCTCGCC
Source organism: uncultured candidatus Brocadiaceae bacterium (assembly GCA_964483245.1). Lineage (GTDB taxonomy): Bacteria > Planctomycetota > UBA1135 > UBA1135 > UBA2386 > CAZABP01. The sequence goes on from CAZABP010000045.1 coordinate 27,611, forward strand.
AGCGCGATGGAGCAGGAGATCGTGCTGCGCCACGGCGCGCTGGTGAAACCGCATCGGCCGCTGACCGACCGGTTCGCCGAGCTCCGCTGGACGTTCCCGATCACGGCCGGCACGACCTGGACCGAGGACACCGAAGGCCCGCTCGTGCAGCGCCTCGTCCCGCGCGCTCGAGCCGCGCTGCCGGAGTCCTTGCTGCTGGTCGTCGATGATTCGGTCACCGCGGCCGCCGCGGACGCCGCGCTGCTCGACGCGTGGCCCGCGGACCAGCCGTGCACGCTGCTGCTCGCGACGGCAGATGGCTACCGCAAGCACGTCGGGACCTGCGGGGACCTGGAGCTGCACGCGGCGCTCGACGCATTGCGGCACGAAGGCGGCGTCGATGCGTCGCACGCGCTGCGGCATGCGTGCGAGCTGGCACACGAGACGCCCGGCGCCGCGGTCGTCTGGTTGCATGGCGCGCAGCCGCTCGCGTTCGGTCTGCTCGAAGGATTGTTCGACGCTGCGGACCGGGTGCGGTCTGCGCTCGTGCTCGTACCTCTCTCGCCGGAAGACAACGTCATCGCCGACGCGCTGCTCGCGCGGCGTGTCGCGGTCGCGCTGCCGCCCACTGGATCGCCCGGTGCCGATCTCGCGCGGCTCGCCGCGCGCGGCGTGCCTGGCTCGTCGGCCGAACCGTTCGCGAGCCATGTGCGCGAGTTCTCCCGCCCGCCGGAGCCTCCGGCCGGGGCGATCGAGGTCAGCGACCAGCTGGCGCGCTACCGCGCCGCGCTGCGCGCGCGCGAACTCGCGGCGGCTGGCGATCCGGGTGCGGCGGGTCTCGCCGCGCGCTACCGGCTGGTCACGGCCGGCGCCGGCGCCGTCGTGCTCGAGAACTCCGCGCAGTACCGCGAGTTCGGGCTCGACCCCGGCGCGTTGCTCGGCACCGAGCCGATGGCTCCGATCGGCGACCCGGTACCGGAACCGGCGACCTGGCTCCTGTTCGCAACCGGCATCGGCGTGCTGCTGTTGCTGCGCCTGCGCACGCGCCGCGCGTTGGTGCCCCCGCAAGGACTCGAACCTTGGACCCGCTGATTAAGAGTCAGCTGCTCTACCAACTGAGCTACAGGGGCGCGAAAAGAGGCGAGAACGCTAGCGAAGCGTTGCAGCGCTCGCAAGGCTGGATGCGGCGCTCGTGTTGACGCTCTCGCGGACCGTCGGCATGATCCCCGCCCCCACGGTGGTCATAGCTCAGTCGGTTAGAGCGCCAGATTGTGGATCTGGAGGTCGCCGGTTCAAGTCCGGTTGGCCACCCCATCACGTCACGCCGCTTGCGTTCCGCAAGCGTCGCGCCGTGATGATGCTTGCTGTGGGCCCCCAAGAGCGTGGCGTGCGTGGGTGGGCCATCCGTATCGGGGCCCATCACGTCACGCCGCTTGCGTTCCGCAAGCGTCGCGCCGTGATGATGCTTGC
>CAZABP010000045.1:29159-38934 GCA_964483245.1 uncultured candidatus Brocadiaceae bacterium
TGTGGGCCCCCAAGAGCGTTGCATGCGTGGGTGTGCCATCCGTGTGCGGGCCCGCCTCGCGTTTCCGTCGTGATTCCACGACGCACGCACGAAGCACGTGCTGACGCGTGATGGATCCTGATTCAGATCTCGGACCCTCCGGTCCGTCACCGGCCGGTTCCTACGAGCATCTGGGCCCGGAGTCCGAACCGGACCCTCGGTCGGAACCACCGCCCGACGCGGACACACCGCCCGCCGCCGAGCGCCTCGAGCCGCGCGTCATCGTGCTGTGGACGCTCGGCGCGCTGATCCAGACGGTCGTGATCGGCGGGATCCTGTGGGCCATCGTGCAGGGCTACGTCGCGCCGCGCCACGCGGCCTGGACCGACCGCGCCTGGATCGTTGCCGCCACCGCAACCGGCCTGCTTCTCGTCTGGACGCTCGTCGGTCCCGCCTGGTCGTGGGCGAAGTGGCGCTTCTGGCTCGGCCCTCCGCTGTTGATCACGCGCCACGGCGTGTTCTTCGAAGAGGAGAAGGCGATCCCGATCTCGCGGATGCAGCATGTCGATCTGACGCGCGGACCGGTCGAGCGGCTGTTCGGGCTCGCGACGCTGGTCGTGCACACGGCCGGGACCGAAGGCGCGGTCCTGCGCCTGCCGGGTCTCGGCTACGCGCGCGCCTGCGCGCTGCGCGACCGGATCCTGCGCGCGCGGGGCGAGGATGTCGTCTGAAACCGTGCTCGCCGCCGGGCACCTGCACCCCGGCATGCTGTTCCTGCGCGCGCTCGATTCGCTGCGGCAGACGCTGCTGCTGGTCGCGATCAGCTACATCACCGAACAACGTCTGTTCCTGGTCATGGCGCTGGTGCTGTTCCTGCTCGGGATGCTGCACGCGCTGGCGCGGTACCTGACGTTCGCGTACCGCCTGACGACCGAGGAGCTGATCACCACCGAGGGGATCCTGCACCGGCAGGAGCGGCGCATCCCGCTGAACCGGATCCAGGACCTCAGCTTCGAGTCGACGATCCTGCGTCGTCTGTTCGGCCTCGTCGTCGCGGCCGTCGAGACCGCCTCCGGGCAAGGCAGCGAAGCACGCCTCGATTCGCTGAGCCGGCGGGATGCGGAGCGGCTGCGCGCGGCACTGCTGCAGGCCCGCGGGGTTGCGCAGACACCGGCGGCGGCGTCGGCCGAGCGGTTGCTGTTCCAGTCCAGCACCGGCGAACTCTCGCTGCTCGGGCTGACCAGCAACCGGGTCGGTGCGATCCTGCTCGGCCTGCTCGGTCTGTTCGAGCTGGCGGACCAGCTCGGGCTGCTCGGGCTCGGGGTGGGGCCGTTCGGACGCCTGCTCGACCAGGTGCTGGCGCTGCACTGGTCGCTGGGCCTGCTGGCCGGCTTCGCGCTGCTGCTCGCGGCGCTGCTGGCCGGGTGGGTGCTGTCGATCGTCAGCAGCCTGGTGCTGTTCCACGACTTCAGGCTCAGCCTGCGTGACGAGATCCTGCTGCGCCGCCACGGCCTGCTGACGACGCGCGCGCAGGCGCTGCCGCGGCGCAAGATCCAACGCGTCTCGATCGAGCAGAGCTGGCTGCGCCGATTGCTCGGGGTGGCCAGCATGCGCGCCGATTCCGCCGGATCCGGGATGGCGCCGGGGGAGGCGGCGTCGGCCGGGCGCGACATCGTCGTGCCGCTGTGCCAGCGTGGATTCGCGGCCTGGCTCGTGCCGGAGCTGTTGCCCGGCGCTCGCCTCGGTGCGCAGGTCTGGCGCCGCGTGTCCGGACTCGTGATCCCGCGCGTCGGCGCGAAGGGGGTCCTGTGGTCGATCCCGCTCGTGCTGCTCGGCTGGCCCTGGCTCGGGCGCATTGCGATCGGGGCGCTGGTGCTGATCCCGATCGCGTTCGCGATGGGGCTCGGGCTCTACGACAACCTCGCGTACGCGCGTGACGAACGGCACGTGTTGATGCGCTTTGGGATCTTCGGACGCTATGTCGCGGTGCTGCCGCTGCGCAAGGTGCAGGGCGTCGTGCTGCGCGCCGGACCGCTCGAGCGTCTGCTCGGTCTCGCCAGCGTGACCGTTTACGTCGCGGGCGGATCCCCGACGCGGCTCAGCGATCTGCCGCGCCGGGAGGCGGAGCAGCTGCAGCGCGAGCTCGCGCGCGACGCGGCGGCCGAGCGGTTCCAGTGGTGAGCGCCGCAGTTCACCAACGGCCGTGCGAGAACGCGTCGTGGATCGCACGCTCGGTCGCTTCGATCCGTTCCTCGAGGTCGGTTGCGTCCGCCGCATCGCGGCCCGGTTCGCGGTCCGTCAGCCGCTGCAGCTCGCGACGCGACTCCTCGTAGCGCTCCCGCAGCGCGGCGAGCCGGGCGTAGTAGGCCTCGCGCTCGGCGATGTCGACGCGGCGCGCGCGCGCGTCCAGCTCCGCGAGCAGCACATCCATCTCGTGCAGGCGCTCGCGTTGGCGCTCGCTCCAGTCGTGGCTCGGCGACGGCTCGCGCACCGGGAGGATCAGACGTGGTCGAACAGCTCGAGCGCGTCGAGGTGCAGCGCGCAGCGCGGGATCAGGACCCCGTGCAGGTAGTCGCGCACCTCCTCGGTCAGGCGGCGCTCGCGGTTGGCGCAGCGGCGGTAGTGCAGCAGCGTCGCGAACTCCCCTTCCCGCAGGGCCGAGATCGCCGAGCGCGGCGACGTGCGCACGCTGCCGCCGCCGGTGTGGCGGAGCAGCGTCGGCCCGGCGAAGCGACCAGCCGCGTCGTTCGCCGACGCGGCCTGCCCGCCGTTCTCGACCAGATACGTGCGGAAGAACCGCGCCGCCTCGGCGTGGTGCGCCGCGATGTCCTCGAGGATCCGCGTGCGGCCGCGCCCGTCGAGCAACCCGACCGCCAGCCAGTAGCTGTCGACCGCGGAGATCTCGCGGCGCAGGAAGTCGTTCAGCATCCGCTCGAGCGGGCTGACGCCGATGAGGCGCACTCCACTGGCCGTGGTCATGACGATGCCGACCTACCGGAGCGCGGTGCCAGTTCCAAGAGATTCATCGCTGGTTCGCAGGTTGCAGGATCTGCACGCGCGCGGACGGATGCCGCGGCGTGCAGAAGAAAGACCCGACCAGCGGGGGCAGGGACTCCGCTGGCGGGCCACGACGAAAGGCAAACCTCGTGCCGGTAAGTGCTCAGGCCGACGCGTGACGCCACTGCCACGGGCGCGGTTCGGTCGGCACTTCGCGCAGCGCGAGCCACTTCACCAGATCACGGCGGCGGACCAGGCCGAGCAGTCGTCCGCCCGGCTCGAGGATCGGGATCTGTTCCACGTCCTGCCGCGCGAGTTGATCCAGTGCAGTCCGCGCATCAGCTGACGGCGGCAACGTCACCAGTTCGGCAGTGGGGGTCATCAGCTCCTCGACTGTCGTCGTGGCCCAGCGCGCGCGCGGCAGCCGGCGCACATCTTCGAAGCAGACCAGCCCGAGGAACCGCCCGTCCGCCTCGACCGGAAACGCCCGCTGGTCGCTCGCCATCAGGTGGTCGTCCGCCAACTCCTGCACGCGCAGCCGCGGCGGGACGCGCTCCAGCCGCGTGAACATGAGCTCGCCGACCGTCACCCCTTCGAGCGACTGCTGCAGCAGCAGGCGCTGGTAGCTGGTGCGGGCCGCGTTGTTGAGGAACCAGCCGATCAGGATCAGCCACAGCCCGCTGCCGAGCCCGCCGACCAGCAGGTTCCACAGGCCGATCCCCATCAGGATCCACGCGAACAGCTGGCCGCCGCCTGCGGCCCAGCGCGTCGCCGCGATCAGATCCCCGCTGGTCCACCACAGCAACGACCGCAACACGCGCCCGCCGTCGAGCGGGAAACCGGGCACCAGGTTGAACAGCCCGAGCAGCACGTTGACCGGACCCAGCCACAACAGCAGCGTCGGCAGCGGGCCGACCGCCGCCATCGCAGCGGCCGGGTCGTCGAGCGCGGAGGCGGACTCGAGCGCCGGGCCCCCGAGCCAGATGCCGAGCAGCCACGCGACCGCTCCGATCGCACCACTGACCAGGGGGCCGACGATCGCCATCAGGAACTCCGCCTTCGGTGACCGCGGTTCCCCTTCCATGTGGGCGACGCCGCCGAACAGGAACAGGGTCACGCGGCGGATCGGGATCCCCTGCAGCCGACCTACCAGCGCGTGCGACATCTCGTGCGCCAGGATCGAGGCGAAGAACAGCAGCGCCGCGGCGAGCGCCACGCTCCAGACCAGCAGCGGCGACCATTCTGGGTGCCAGGCGGGAAAAACGCCGCTCCCGAGGCTGATCATGACCAGCAGGAAGATGATCAGCAGGCTCCAATCGACCTGCACCCGGACCCCGAGCAGCGTCCCGACCGAGAACCCGCCGCCGCTGGGATAGTGCAACCGGTCCGGTGTGACCGCGCGCGATTCCGGACCGCGTTGCGGAGTCTGGTTCGATGCCATGGCGGCGTTGGCGCAACCCACATGCCGCGTGGTGGAGATGCCGGCGCGGGCACGTTCCACGTTTCCACTGAAAAGGCTGCACGCCACCGTTGCAGGGCTTGCAGCAGCGGCGGCGCCGATGCGCCATCGTGCTGCAGGCCGTGCCGCAGCTCACGTAGCAGCTGGCTCGTCGGGCAGGCCAGCGGAACCGCGCCGCCGCGGGGCTGGCCGGCTCTCGCCGCCGGCACCCCGCGCGCGACGCGCCAGGTCGCTACAGCACCGTGCTCGGCAGCACGTTGGACACTTCGAGCGGCAGCTGCAGGTTGTTCGGGTCGTACGTGACCGCCTGCCAGTACACCTTGAATCCGACCGGCAGGTGCGCCGGCGGCGTCAGCGTGAGCTTCGCGTAGCCGCGCGCGTCACACGGCAGCGCTGCGATCTGCAGCAGCTCGTTGAAGTTGTTGCCGATGCCTAGCGACACGACGCCGGGGATCGTGCTCGGCGCGTTCGAGGTCGAGATGAACAGCGCCGCCAGCCAGGCCTTGTCGCTGTGCACTTCGTAATCGGTCGGGAAGTTGCGCACGGCGAAGATCGGCACCTCGATCTCGCTCGGATGGTTGCCGTTCACGGTCATGTTGACCGGCGGGCTCGACCCCGCACCGTTCATCGCGATGACCGGCTGCGTCCCGATCGGCGTCAGGTCCGGCGGCACGAACCGCAGCTGCGTCGGACTCACCGGGATGATGCTCTGCGCGTCGACACCGCCGATCGTCACCCTCGTGACGCCGTCGAGATCGGTACCGGTCGCCGTGAGCTGGATCGGCGGGTAGGTCCACGCCTTGATCGTCGTCTGCGACAGGTTGCTGATGACCGGCGGATTCGGGTTGTCGAGACAGCCGCGCGAGTTCTTGAACGCGACGATCGCGTTGATCGATACCGGCGCGAACGAGGTCAGTACGCCGCTGCAGCCGCCGAGCCCGGAGCACATGATGTTGCACGGGTTCGAGCTGTTGCAATGCGGCGCGTTCCAGTTGTGGCCGACCTCGTGTGCGGTCAGGCCGACGCGTGCGGTGAAGTTGGTCGTGAACCGCGACCAGGACAGGCCGTACGCGGAGCCGACGTTGCAGACGACGCCGAGGAACGCGACCCCGATCACGCCGGATCCGCGCGGCTTGCCGGTGAACAGGTGCGCCAGGTCGCGCTTGATGCTGCCGTGTGCACTGTTCCACCGGCTGCCGAACTGGTTCAGCAGGGTCCCCGGATCATTGCTGGTGTACGTCGGCGCCGTCCGCACGACGATCGCCGTGATCCGGTACGTGATCGTGACGTCCCGCTTGTAGATGACGTCCATCGCGTTGATGACGCCGGTCACGTCGTTCTGGACGTTCGTCGTCGAGCTGCCGTTGAGCAGGTAGTAGTCGTAGTCGGCATCGCAGGCGATCTCGGCGATCTTCAACGCCGAGTTCCCGAGCGGGCCCGGATCGCCACCGCCGAGGCCCGGCGCGACGCCGCACTGGTACGGCAGCTTGCGCAGATCCGCGATCCGGTAGACGACGTGTGTCGTGACCGGCAGCTGCGGGAAGACCTCGGACGCCGGCTGCACGCCGTAGCCCTGGTCGCCGATGCGGACCGTCGCGCGGAGCTGATGCTCGATCAGCGTCGCGGCGACGATGCTGTCGGTCGCGCCGATCACATGGCCGCGCAGCGTGACCGCGGCCGGCGCTGCGACCGGGCGGACCGCCGTGCCGTCATCCACCAGCAGCTGGTAGCCGGCCGCGCGCACGTCGTACGGCGTGAGCTGCAGCTCGTGTGGACGGCCGTCGAGCAGGATCTGCACGCGCAGTGGTTCTGCTGCCGTGCGCGGGAGCGTCAGCTCCTGCATCGTGCCGGCCTGCAGGTCCAGCGCTTGCAACAGGTTCGGTGGCGCGGGGACCGGCGTGCCGCCGATCTGCGCGAACAGGGAGGTCGTGAACAGGAGCGTCGCGATGCATGCGGACGCCCGCCACGGAAGGCTGGTGGTTTGCATGAACAGTCAGGGGATCGGTTGCGTAGCGGGGAAGCGATCCAGCCGTTGCACCGCACCCACCGCGGCGGCGGCACGGTGCGACCCGATCGCGCAACGCCGCGCGCGCGGCGCCGAGAGGAGGGCGCACGATAGCACGTGCCCGCGCGATGGGGGGATGCGGCGCAGGCCCGTCCGGGTGGTAGCCTTGCTGCGGTCCTGAGCGCTCTCTACAACCTCGCCCCTTTCGCCCGTCCGACGCACGCATGGCCGCATCCCGAGACCTCCCTGTCCAGCCCCGTTCCGTGATCCGCAACCCGAGCTTCGCCGAGCTCCGGCAGCTGATCGCGGAGATGCCGAACGCGCGGCTGAGCGAATACGACAACTACAACGTCGAGACGCGCGTGCTGGCGCGCAGCAAGGCCTCGACCTACGTCGTCAGCGACGACAAGAGCAAGCACTCCGACCAGACGATCCCGGTCGCCGAAGGGGAGAAGTGGAGCAAGATCCAGGATGACTACATCCGGAACCAGGAGATGGTGGTCATCGAGGGCTACATCGGGAACGACCCGGCCACGCGCACGGCGGCGCGCCTGATCATCGAGAAGCGCTACGCCAACATCGCCGCGATGCAGAAGGCGTTGTACTTCGATCCGACGCCGGCCGAGCTGGCGTCGTTCACACCGGTGCTGACCGTGATCTACACGCCGGGCCTGCCGGCGCCGGGTTATCCGAACGACCGTCTGATCGCGGTCTATCTCGACCGCGGGATCACGCGCGTGTTCCACAGCGACTACTTCGGCGAGAGCAAGAAGGGCGGGCTGCGGATGTGGAACAAGCTCGTCTACGACCGCGGCGGGCTGCCGATGCACGCCGGCGCGAAGATCGTCCCGACGCCGAAGGGGGAGCGCACGATGTTGATCGTCGGGCTGTCCGGGACCGGCAAGACCACGACGACGTTCACGCGGCAGAACCAATCGATGCCGGTGCAGGACGACTTCGTCGCGCTGCTGCCCGACGGCCGGGTCATCGCGACCGAGAACGGCTGCTTCGCGAAGACCTACGGCCTCGATCCGAAGTTCGAGCCGGCGATCTACCACGCGGTCACGCAGCCGGACGCGTATCTGGAGAACGTCTACCAGGATGCGCAGGGCAAGGTCGACTTCTTCAACGAGAGCTACACGCAGAACGGCCGCGCCGTGTTCCGCATGGCCGCCGGCGACGGCGCCGGCGACCCGAGCCGGATCAAGCGCGCCGACATCCTGCTGATCCTGAACCGCAACGAGAACCTGATCCCGGCGGTGGCGCGCCTGGACCGGGCGCAGGCGGGCGCCTACTTCATGCTCGGTGAGACGAAGGGGACCGCTGCCGGCGGCGCCGAGGAGGCCGGCAAGTTCCTGCGCGTGCCCGGCACCAATCCGTTCTTCCCGCTGCTGCACGCGATGCAGGGCAACCGGCTGGTCGAGCTGATGGGCAAGGTGCCGCTCGAGGTCTACCTGCTCAACACCGGCCGCGTCGGCGGCGACGAGAAGACCGCCGGCAGCAAGAAGGTGAAGATCCCGCACAGCTCCGCGGTCGTGAAGGCGATCGCCGAGGGGACCATCCGGTGGACCAAGGACGCGGATTTCGGCTACGAGGTCGCGACGTTCGTGCCGGAGTTCCCCGACGCCGACATGGACCTGCTGCAGCCGCGCAAGCTGTACGAGGCGCAGAACCGGATGGCGGAGTACCGCCAGCTGGTCGAGAAGATCAAGGCCGACCGCCGTGCGTACATGGCCCGCTGGCCGGGGCTGGACCCGGCGATCGCGAACGCGGTCTGAGCAATAGTCGGCCGGCGCCCCCGCACTGGAGCCCCGCGATGCAAGCCACGCCGCTGACGACGATCCTCGTTCCGATCCTGCTCTCGACCGCTGCCGCGTTCGCCGTCGTGCAATGGTCGGTCGTGACGCGCACCGAGCCGTCGGCGCCGCCGGTCCAGCAGCCGGACGCCGCGGCGCAAGCGCAGATCGCCGAGTCGCTGGCGCGCATCGAAGCCCGGCTGGGCACGGTCGAGGAGCGGCTGACGGCGACCGAGCGCATGGCGGCGCGCGCGGCGATCGCGCCGGCGATCCCTGAGCCGGACGCGCGTGCGCCGCAGCTGGTCGACGCCGCCGCGCCGCTCGAAGGTGCCGCAGAGGACCAGGCGAAGCCGAAGCTCGCCACGTTCCTCGCCGAGCTGGCCGCGCCGGATCTCAGCGACGAGGACTGGACGTCGATCTGGAAGCGGATCACCGACGCGGGCCATCTCGAAGCGGCTGTCGCGCACTTCGAAGCCGCGGCCGCAAACGACCCGCGCAATGCCGACAAGCAGGTCGCCGTCGGTGCCGCCTACCTGCAGAAGCTGTTCACGGTCGGCGCCGGGCCGGAAGCCGGCACCTGGGCGACCAAGGCGGACAAAGCCTTCGACACCGCGCTGACGCTCGATCCGCAGCATTGGGATGCGCGCAACGCCAAGGCGACGTCGCTGGCGTTCTGGCCGCCGATCTTCGGCAAGCAGAAGGAGGCGATCCGCCATTTCGAGATCCTCGTGCAGCAGCAGGAGGACAAGGGGTTCGATCTGCCGAAGTACGCGCAGAGCTACGTGTTCCTCGGCAACCTGTACGAACAGAACGGCGAGAAGGACAAGGCGGCGGCCGTGCGTGCGCGCGGCGCGAAGCGGTTCCCGCAGAACAAGCAGCTCAACGGGAACTGAGCATCACCCGACCGCAGGCACCTTCGTCAGGTAGTCGATCAGGTCCAGCTTGCTGAGCAGCCCCTGCACGCGGCGCTGCTCGTCGATGACCAGCGCCACCTCGCCGCGCTCGAAGATCCGCGGCAGCTCGGCCGCGCTCGCGTGCGGCGCGATCGTGTGCACGCGCCGCTCCATGACCTCGGCCAGCGACGTCGCCGCCGTCGCGGGACCGTCGATCAGGACGCGCAGCAGGTCCGCCTCGGTCACGATCCCGGCGAGCGCGCCGTCGTCGGTGACCGGGAGCTGCGAGAAACCGTTCTGCTTCAGCGTCGTGACGGCGTCGCCGACCGTCTGCTCGATCCCGATCGTGACGACCTTGCGCGAACCGAGCCGGCGCAACACGTCGCCGACGGTGCCCATCGCCCAGTCCGGCTCGATCAGGCCGTTCTCGCGCAGCCAGCGGTCGTCGACGAACTTGGTCAGGTAGTTGCGGATCGAGTCCGGCAGGATCACGACGACGCGCTGGCCCGACTTCATGTCCTTGCCGACCTGGATCGCGGCCCAGACCGCGGCGCCGCTCGAACCGCCGACCAGGAGCCCCTCCTGGCGGATCAACTGGCGCGCGACGCGGAACAGCTCGACCGCCACGAACTCCTCGGGCGAGGCC
>CAZABP010000046.1:0-35284 GCA_964483245.1 uncultured candidatus Brocadiaceae bacterium
GGTCGCGCTCAGCACTTCGCGGCCGGTCGTGATGCGCACCGGCACGTCGCGCCCGCCGACGCGGTTCCACTCGTAGTGCCGCTCGCGGCCGCCGGCCTCGCGCAGCCGGACGACGAGGCGGTCGCGCACCTCGACTTCGTCGTAGAGGCAGTTCTCGATCCGGAACACGCCCTCGGCTGCTGCGGCGATCCGCGCGCCGCGGAACGCCTGTGCGAACGGCAGCCGGCCACAGAAGTCGCGCCCAGCCCACAGCCACAGCCGGTCGACCAACGCCGCGCCGAGCCTCGCTGCGTCCTGGTCGCCATACTTCTTGCCGGAGATCGCCGTCACCGGCGCGCTCCACGCCGCCGGGTGGACGCGGAACCCGCGGAACCCGCCGAGCGCGACGGTGCCAGCAACGGACCGCTGGCCGAGCCAGACCTGGTCGGTTCCAGGCGTCTTCGCTTCGAACTTCGCGCGCAGCTCGTGCGGCCGGTCGGGATACGCATACGCAGCGTCCCATGCCTCATGCAGCGCCGCGACGCCGTCGCCAGTCGGCTCCCCCGGCGCGGCGGCGCCTGCCGGCTGCGGCTCGTCGCAGCTCAGCGTCAGCTGCATCACATCGAAGAAGCCGGTCGCCGGGTAGCGCGTCTCCACCCGCAACGACACCGGGACGAGCCACGTGCCGAGGCGCGCGTAGGCACGCCGTTCCACTTCCGCTGGCTCGTCGCCGAGTGCCGCCTGCATGGTGTCGCGGCCGATGACGAGGTAGCCATCCGCCTCACTCTGGAGCAACCAGTTCTGCGTGATCGCATGCTCCGCCTCCGCGAGCCGCAGCCCGGTGATCCGTCCGCCATCGAGGGCGAACAGATCCCCGAGCATCCAGTCAGGCGGCGGTCCGTCCACGCCGATCACGCCGCGTTGCATCTGCACGAGCCGGTGCGCCGCAGCCAGTGCGTCGAACGAGGGCCGGCGCAGATCGGCGAACGCCTGCACCACCGCGCGCTCGATGCGCGCGCGCAGCGCGGCCGGTGGGGCTCCGCGAAGCTCCAGCACTGGCGCGCCATCCGCCGCGAGCCGGAAGCTCCCCTCGTGCCGCTGCAGTGCGTCGCCGGCCTCACCCTGTCGCTGCGTGACCGCGACGAACGTGCCGGTGCAGGACGGCCTCGGCTCCGGCCACCGCGCCCACCGCTCGTAGGCCGCGCGGAGCGCCTGCATCGCCTCCGCGCATCCAGCTTCATCCGGCTGCAACGTCGTCCAGTCGACGACCTCGGCGCGCACGATCTTCGCGTTCGCCATCGACGCCGGCTCACTCCAGCCCAGTTCGAGCGGCCGCTGCGCGACCAACGCTTCGCGCTGTTCGCGCGCCTGCAGCCGGACCGTAACGAGGCCCTGCTCGCCACCGGCGTCGTCGTAGCTGACGCGCAGCACCAGATCGACCGGGACCGCAGCGTCGTTGCGCAGCGCGATCGCCGTCGCGCGCATGCGCTCCCCGTCCACCGTCGCATGCGTCTCGCTCAGCCGGCCGACTGTGACCGGCGACTCCGGCTGCGGCGCACCGCGATGGAACACGGCGCGCGCGACGTCGACGCGGAGGTTCTTGGCGTCGGCCGCGCCGCGGAACTGCAGCAGGAACTTGCGGCTGCCGCGGGCCGCGACGCCGTTCCCCCACCGCGCGGCGTGCGGCATCGGCGCGCGCGCAACGAGCTGCGGTTTTGCATCCTTGCCGGCGAGGATGCGGAACAGCATCGGCTCGCAGGCGAGCGCGCCGCCGTTGCGCACCTCGACTTCGCACAGCACCGAGTCGCCGACCGCGCGCTTCGCCGAGACCACGCGGCAGCGCAGGTCCTCGAGGCGCCCGTCGGCGAACTCCGGCGCCTGTGCTCCGAGCGCGGCCAACACCCAAGGCAGCAGCAACGCGTGCTTCATGCGATGCACGTAGCGCAGCCGGCGCGGCGCGTCCCCTACTGCGGTGAAGTTCCCGGACCCGGGCGGAGCCGGATCCCCGGGCAGACGCGCATCGCTTCCGCCAGCACCTGCGGGTCGTCACGCAGCTCCGGCCAGAACGGCCAGGTGCGGCATTGCGCCGGGCGCGCCGCGTAGACCGTGCAGGTCGCGGCTGCTCCATCCTGCAGGAAGACGCAGCGCCCGCCGAGGCCATCCTTCAGCCGGTCACCGGACGCCGCGACGAAGCGCGCGCGGAAGGCCGCGTCCGACATCCCGAGCTGCACCGCGAGCTGCGCGATCTCCTGCGCGTCGACGCGCACGACCCCTTCGGGGCGTGCGCAGCAGTTGCCGCTGCGCTGGCAGGCGAACGTGAACGGGTAGTCCATCACCAGAAATGGGAGAAATGGAATCTGACCCCAACTCTCCCGAATCGGGAGGGTTGGGGTCAGATTCCATCTCTCCCAATCACAACCACCGCCGGCGCTTGCGCGGCTTGGGGGGCTCCTGCGCCGGCTGGGCTTCGGCGGCGCGGCGCTCGAGATAGGCGCGGATCTCGTTGACGAGGGCCTGCGGTGACTGGAACCGGATCTCCTTCTCCTTCGCCATCATCTTCTCGATGAAGTAGTGCACCTGCGGCGCGAGCGCGAGCCGGCGGATCGCCTCGCCAGACAGCGCCTCGAGCACCTGCCGGCGCAGGATCTCTTCGCTGGTGGTCCCTTCGAACGGCAGGGAACCGGTCACGAGGTGGTACAGCGTCGCGCCGAGCGCGTAGATATCGGCCCGCACGTCGAGTCCGCCGCCACGCGCCTGCTCTGGGGCGATGTAGGCCGCAGTCCCGGCGGTCGTTGCGCCGGACTCGTCGCCGGCAGCGACGGCGAAGCCGAGATCGATCAACACCGCCCGCCGCTCGTCGGTCCACAGGATGTTGCCCGGCTTGATGTCGCGGTGCACGAGGCCGCGCTCGTGCAACGTCGTCAGCGCGCTCGCGATCTGCGCGACGGCCTCGAGCGCATCCACCTCGTCGAGGCGGCCCTGCTCCGCGAGCAGATCCTGCAGCGAACGCCCCGGCACGACCTCCATCGCGCAGTAGATGGTCTCCCCTTCGCGGGCGACTCGGATCCCACGCACGAGATGCGGCGAGCTGATCTCGGTCAGCAGCTTGGATTCGCGGACGAAGCGGCCGGCAGCGACCGGATCGCGCGCCAGCTCCGGCAGCAGGATCTTCAGCGCGACGAGGTCGCCGGTCGTCCGATCGCGTGCCCGCCAGACGCGGGCGGTGCCACCCTCGCCGAGCAGCTCGAGCAGCTCGTAGCGCTTGAGCTCCGGCCTGCGGCCGGCGTCGGTGCGCTGCCACTCGGCCCATCGCTCCGGCGTCACGGCACCCTTGGCGACGAGAGTTGCGAGCGGATCCGCCGATCCCAACGCGGCGCGCACGTCCTCGACCGTCAGCAGTTGCTGCTTGACCAGGAGCGCCAGGAACTGCGGATCGACCTTCGGCTTCACGTCGGTGCTGTGGCGTGCGGAAGGTCCAGCAGCGACGGCCTCGCGTCAAGTTCGGTGCGGTCGCGCACCGAAAGAAGGTCTGCGCGCACGCGCGGCTTTCAGCGATTCCTCGATCGACCCGGAGCGGACGTGAAGCAACCCGAGGCCAATGTCGTGATCAAGTACTTCGACTTGATCGACGAGTTCATCAAGGTGCGTTGCTGTCCGGACGAGTTGATCCAGGACCTGTTGCAGCAACCGGTGACGAACAAGGTCTCGTACCGCCGGCGCGTCGTCGAAGTCTGCATCCCGGACTTCGCCTCGCGCGTGCTGTCGGCCGTGACCCGGCTGGACGAGGAATACGACGCCGAGATCGTCGAGGAGATGCTGTACCAGATCAGCATCGAGGTGAACCCGAGCCTCGAGATCCACCAGGTCGCGCTGCCGGCGCCGAACGAGCAGGAGCAGCTGCTGCCGGTGCGCGCCGGCGCGCCATCCGACCGGAGCTCGCTGTATCGCCGCGTGCTCGGGCTCGAGAAGTCGCTGCGCGCGCAGATCATCGGCCAGGACGAAGCGGTGCACGGCCTCGTGCGCGCGGTCAAGAAGGCCGCGGTCGGGCTCAAGCGCCCGGGCACGCCGATCGGGACGTTCCTGTTCGTCGGCCGCACCGGGACCGGCAAGACCGAGCTGGCCAAGGCGCTGGCGCGGACGCTGTTCGACGATCCGGGCCGGCTCGTGCGCGTCGACTGCTCCGAGTACGCGCTGCCGCACGAGTACGCCAAGCTGATCGGCTCGCCGCCCGGCTACATCGGCCACAGCGAGGGTGGCTTCCTGACCGAGGCGGTGCGCAAGCGGAAGAACTGCATCGTGCTGTTCGACGAGATCGAGAAGGCGCACCACAAGGTCCACAACCTGCTGCTGCAGCTCCTCGACGAAGGCGTGCTGACCGACAGCAAGGGACAGATCGTCTCGTTCGCGAAGACGATCGTGATCCTGACCAGCAACCTCGGGATCGAGCACATCGACGCGGTGCGCTCGCGGATGGGCTTCAGCCGTGCGCAGGCCGACGCCTACTACGGCAGCGACATCAAGCAGCTGACGATCGAGGCGATGAAGCAGGAGTTCCGCCCCGAGTTCATCAACCGGATCGACGAGGTCATCGCGTTCAACGCGCTCGACCTGAAGGTCTGTGGCCGGATCGCGCAGCGGATGCTGCGCGAGATCGCCGACCTGCTGGCGCGCAACGGAATCCGCGTGGATCTGTCGCCGAGCCTGAAGACGATCCTGGCGAAGCAGGGGTTCTCCGACGAATACGGCGCGCGTGAGCTGCGCCGGCTGATCAAGCGCAAGGTCGAGGATCCGCTGACCGAGCTGATCCTGACGCACGAGCTCGGCCCGGGCTCGCACATCGCGGCCCGCGTGCGCAGCGGCGAACCGGCATTCGAGCTGGTCATCGAGCGCAAGGGTCTGAGCTCCGCGGTCTAGGCGCTGGTTCTCGAGTCCCCGCTGCGTCCGACCGGCTGCGGCGGCCGCCGGGCTGCGTCGCGCATCCTCGAGGGACCTCGTGGGAGCGTTCTCACCCGGGCGCTGCCGGGCACGCGCGCGGTATGGTGCCGCGCATGCCCGCGCCCGCGCTCGCGCTGACGTTCCTGCTGCTCGCCCCCCCACCAGCCCAGGACCCGGGCGTCGTCGCCTGGTACGAGCTCGGCGGCGAACGGCGAGCGATCGCCAAGGCGGAGCTGGCGATGGAGCTGGCGCAGCGGCTGCGGCGCAAGGAGCGCGGCAAGCAGGCGCTGCAGCAGCTGGTCGACCTGGCGCTGGTCCGCGCAGCGGCCACGCGCGAAGGGCTGATGCCCTCGCCGCAGGAGGTGCGGGACTGGGTCGAGCAGCTCGCGGGACGGCTGCGCAAGGTCGGCGAGGACCTCGACAAGCAGATCCGCGCGCAAGGCATGACCAGCGCGGAGTTCTCCGAGTACGCCGCACTGAGCATGGCGCACGAGCGGCTGGTGCGCCGCGAGCTCGGGTTGGCGGCCGGGCAGCCGGTCGACCAGGCGGCGCTGCAGCTCTGGCTGCAGGAGGCGCGCACCAAGCAGCCGGTCGAGACCGACGAGGCGAAGCTGCCGCCTGGCATCGTCGCCCTCGTCGCCGGCCGCGAACTGGCGCTGCTCGACCTCGGGCAGCTGCTGTTGCGCAGCGCCACGCGGCAGGAACGGCATCAGTTCGTGCAGCAGATCGTCTGGCGCACTCTCGTGCAGCGCGAGGCGAAGCGGCTCGGGCTCGAGGTGACCGACGAAGAGGCGGAGCGCGAGGTCGAGGTGCGGCGCAAGCAGTTCGAGGCGAGCGGACGGCTGCGCGGCGTCGCCTTCGACGCGTTGCTGCAGGCAGAGGGGACGACGCCGCAGGAACTGGCACGCTCGCCGGTGCTGCGCGCACACATCCTCGAGCAGAAGATCGTGCGCCAGCTGCTGCCGGAGGAGCGCATGCAGCAGCGGCTGCGCGAGGAACCGGAGGCGGTGCAAGGGCAGTACGGCGCGCGGCGGCGGATTGCGTGGATCTTCGTCGAGGCGCCGGTGCCGGAAGGCGCGGCGAAGCCGACGCCGGAGCAGCGCGAACAGGCTGAGGCCGAAGCGGCGCGCCTGCGCGAGCGGATCACCGGCGGGGACGCCTTCGACAAGGTCGCGCGCGAAATCAGCGACGACGTCGAGAGCCGGATCGCCGGCGGCGACGTCGGCTGGCAGTTCCGACTCGGCGAAGGGCGGATCCCGCCGGCGGTGCGCGCGGCGGCATTCGAGCTGCGGCGCGACGAGGTCTCGCGGCCGATCGCGGTGCCGGGCGGCGCGGCGCTCGTGACCGTGACCGGGATCGAAGCAGAGCCGCACCCCGAAGTGCTCAAGCAGCGGATGCGCGACAGCGAGGTGGAGCGGTTGCGCCGCCAGTGGCTGACCGACGCGAAGCTGGAGCTGGTGCAAGGATGACCCCGGCGCCGCTCGCGCTTTCCAGCGAAGGCGCGCTGCGCCGCTGCCGGACCGACCTGCGGTGGCTGACCGAGGTCGCCGTGCTGCGGATCGACGGTCGCGGGATCCGGCTCGATCCGGAGCTGGACGTCGAGCGCGGCATCGTCGTGCTCAGTGGCACGCACGACCTCGCCGCCGGTGGCGGGACCTGGGGCAGCCGCGGCGTGCGCGACACGCCATACGCCGGGCGCCCGTGCGCCGTGTTCGTGCCGCCGCGGCACGCGTTCGCGGCGCAAGGCGGACCGGGCGAGTTGTTGTTGTTCGCGGCGCGCGTCACGACGGCGGCAGCCCCGCAACCAGCGAAGCGACCGCTGCTGCCGTTGGCCGGCAGCAACAAGGTGTTCGACGCGCAGAGCGGCGGCTGGCAGCGACTCGAGGATCTGCCGGACACGCCGGAAGCGCTGCTGCCGCGGCGGATCGAGCGCGAAGAGATCGGCGACTGCGTCGTCGAGGCGGTGTTCCCGGTCGGGTTCAAGGCGCGCGCGCTCAGTCTGTTCGAGACGGTCGTGCCAGCCGGGCAGTCGTGGCGCGTACCGGCGCGCGCCGCGCATGCCGTCGAGGAGCTGCTGTACGTGCGCACCGACAGCAGCGCAGCCGTGCGCACCGATGAGCGCGAGGCGGCCATCCAAGGCGAAGCGGTCCTGCCGCTCGCGCAGCGCGCGCAATTGATCGTGCGCGCCGGCGCGACGCCGTGCTACGTCGCGCTCGCGGCCGGCGGCCCGAAGGAAACGACCTGAGCACGCGCATCGCCGGCGCGCAGCTCGCTGCCGGCAGTCGCGAGCGGCGCCGGCAGCACCGCGAGCGCCAGCGAACCGTCCGTGCCTGCGATCGCCGTGCTGCTCAGGATGCGCCCGACCGGTTCGCCGTCGTCCGGATCGACGACCGGGCTTTGCGCGGGTTGCGGCGCGGCGGTGCAGTCGAGCAGCACGATGCGTCGGTTGACGTGACCATAGGTCGCGATCCGCGCGACGATCTCCTGGCCGGTGTAGCAGCCCTTCGTGTGGCTCAGGTGATTCTCGATCGGCGCCTCCGGGCCGAGCGTCGTGTCGTTGTAGTCGACGCCGTGGCGCAGCATGCCGGCGAGCAGGCGCAGCAGCTCGGCGTCCGCCGGCGCGAGCTCGGCCGGTGATGGCGTCCACGGCGCAGGTGCCTCGGACAGCCATGCTGCAAACTCGATCCCGTGCTGCTGCCAGGCGAGCGCGACTCCCCCGGGCGCCTCGCGCGCGTGTCCAGGCTCGAGTTCGAGCAAGCCCGCGCTGCCGGGGCCGGCGAGCAGGACGCCGGCCGGCTCCGGGCGCGCGAGCTGCAGCTTCTCGGTGAAGTGGTAGCGCTCCAGCAGCTCGTGCAGCGCGACGGTCCGCGCCGCTTCGGCCGCGAGCAGGAACGTGCTGCCGAGCCGGGCTGTCTGCGCGAGTGCCAGCAGCCGCCCCTTGGGGTTCAGGAACGCGGTCGGCCGCACTTCCCGGTCCCGCATCGCGGCCACGTCCTGAGACGACAGCCGATGCAGGAAATCGGCCGCATCCGGGCCCTCGATGCGGAGGAGCCCGAGGGGACGACCCGGCCACTGCCACGGCCCGTGGGTCAACAGGAATCGGGCCCTAGCTGCGTAACCTTGCATTCAGAAAAGGTTTAGGAAGATCGGATTCCCACCCGCAAACCGCTCCAGTCCGGTGCGGATCGAGCCGATCGCTTGATATAGAATCAGACCGGTGCTACTTTTTCGAGCCGATTCACGGTGGCCGCAGGGGCCGCCAAAGCAAGCATGATCCGGATCTCCAAGAAGGCCGACTACGCGGTGTTCATCATGGGCTGGCTGGCCCAGCGCGCCGAGTCCGCCGACGGGGAGCAGGCGGAGCTGGCCAGCGCCCAGGGGATCGCGGAGCAGACGCATCTGAGCCGCCCGTTGGTCGCCAACCTGCTGAAGGACCTCGCGCGCGCCGGGCTGCTGACCAGCGTGCGCGGGCAGCGCGGCGGCTACCGCCTGGCGCTGCCGGCGGCCGACATCTCGCTCGCGCAGATCCTCGAGGCGGTCGAGGGACCGTTCACGTTCGTGAGCTGCGCGAGCCACGCGGGTTCGCCCGATTTCTCCGCCCCCGGCCAGCCACTCGTGCAGGTCGATCACGACGACTGCGACTTCAGCGCGTTCTGCACGACGCGCACGCCGATGCGGATGCTGCACGAGCGGATCGCGCGGATGCTGCGCGAGACGCGCCTGCCGGAACTCTGCGCGCTGCCGCGCGCAGCCACACCAACGACGACGACCCGAGCATGACCGTCCAGACTCCGATCTACATGGACTACAGCGCGACGACGCCGTGTGACCCACGCGTCGTCGAGCGGATGCTGCCGTTCTTCGGCCAGCAGTTCGGCAACGCCGCGAGCCGCAACCACGTGTTCGGCTGGACTGCCGAGAGCGCGGTCGAAGCGGCGCGCGAGCAGGTCGCCCGACTGATCGGCGCAACGGCCAAGGAGATCGTCTGGACCAGCGGCTCGACCGAGGCGAACAACCTCGCGATCAAGGGCGTCGCCGAGATGTACCGCCAGAAGGGGAACCACCTGATCACGGCGGCGACCGAGCACAAGGCGGTGCTCGACCCGATGCAGCACCTCGCGAGCCACGGGTTCGAGGTCACGGTGCTGCCGGTCGATCGCAAGGGGCACATCGACCTCGCCGAGCTGGAGCGCGCGATCACCGAGCGCACGATCCTGGTCTCGCTGATGGCGGCCAACAACGAGATCGGCACGCTGCACCCGCTCGCCGAGATCGGCCGCATCTGCAAGGCGAAGGGGACGCTGTTCCACACCGATGCGACGCAGGCGGCCGGCAAGGTCCCGCTCGACGTGCTTGGGATGGGCATCGACCTGCTCAGCCTGTCGGCGCACAAGTTCTATGGCCCGAAGGGAGTCGGCGCGTTGTACGTGCGGCGCAAGAGCCCGCGCGTGCGGCTGGTGCCGATCCTGGACGGCGGTGGGCACGAGCGCGGCATGCGCTCGGGGACGTTGAACGTCCCAGGGATCGTCGGGATGGGCGAGGCGGCCCGGCTCGCGCGCGAGGAGTTCGGGCGCGAGCCGGCGCGGCTGGCGGCGCTGCGCGACCGCCTGCAGCAGAAGCTGCTGGCGCGGATCCCCGACGCCGTCGTCAACGGCGACGAGGAGGCCCGGCTGCCGCACCTGACCAACATCTCGTTCCCGTACGTGGAAGGGGAGTCGTTGATCATGGGGATCAAGCAGGTCGCCGTGTCGTCGGGATCCGCCTGCACGTCGGCGAGCCTGGAGCCGAGCTACGTGCTGAAGAGCCTCGGGCTCGGTGACGAGCTGGCGCACAGCTCGATCCGGTTCTCGCTCGGTCGGTTCAACACCGAAGCGGAAGTCGATTTCGTCGCCGATCTCGTCGCGAACGAGGTCGAGCGGTTGCGCGCCATGTCCCCGCTGTGGGAGATGGTGCAGGAAGGCATCGACCTGACCCAGGTCAAGTGGACGGTTCACTAACGGACGAATCATGGCGTACAGCGACAAGGTCCTGGACCACTACAACAACCCCCGCAACGTCGGCGCACTCGACAAGGCGCAGCCGAACGTCGGCACCGGCATCGTCGGCGCGCCGGAATGCGGCGACGTCATGAAGCTGCAGATCCAGGTCGACGACGACGGACGGATCGTGGATGCGAAGTTCAAGACCTACGGCTGCGGCTCGGCGATCGCATCGTCGTCGCTCGCAACCGAATGGTTGAAGGGCTCGACGCTCGACGTTGCCGCGGAGATCAAGAACACGCAGATCGTCGAAGAGCTCTCGCTCCCGCCGGTCAAGATCCACTGCTCGGTGCTGGCCGAGGACGCGATCAAGGCGGCGATCGCGGATTACCGCCAGAAGCAGGAGCGCCTGACGGCGACCAAGGCAGCGGAATGAGCGAGCAGGTGAGCAACCAGACGACCGACCAGCCGGCGGCGCCCTCGGCGCCGAAGCCGGGGCGCGGGATCCACGTCACCGAGCGCGCCGCGCGCGAAGTGCTGCGCGTGATCCAGGAGCACGGATTCCCGGCCGAGACCTGGGTCCGTGTCGGTGCCAAGGGGGGCGGCTGCTCCGGATTCACGTACGTGCTCGACTTCGATCAGAACGGCCCGACCGAGTTCGACCTCGGGTTCGAGCAGCACGGCGTGCGGATCGTCGTCGACAAGAAGAGCGAGTTCTTCATGGGCGGGACGACGTTGGACTTCAACGACGGCCTGCTGAACCGGGGCTTCGTGTTCGTCAACCCGGCCGCGAAGGGGACCTGCGGCTGTGGAACGTCCTTCTCGGCCTGAGGCCGGCGCGGCGCAACGCGCAGCGCGCGGACCGGATCCGTTCGACGTGTTCGGTCTGCCGGCAACGCTGGACCTCGACGCGCAGGCGCTGGAGCGGCGCTACGTCGAGCTGTCGCGCGCCGCGCATCCCGACCATCAACAGCGGGCCGATGCTGCCGCGCAGGCCGCGGCGCTGCAGCGCGCGGCAGCGGTCAACGACGCGCATCGCGTGCTCCGGGATCGCTGGAAGCGGGCCGAGGCGCTGATCGAGCGCACGGCTCCAGGACTGCTCGAGCGCAGCAAGCAGCTGGCGACGGCGTTCCTCGCCGACGCACTCGAGCTGGCCGAAGAGGTCGCGGCGGCGACGCCGGCGACGGCGCCGGATCTGCGTTCGCGGCTGGAGGCGGAAGTAGAGCTGCGCTTCGCGGCGCTGCGCGACGCGCTCGCGCATGGTGACGCCGAGCGGGCTGCAACCGGGTTCCATGAGGCGCGCTACTTCCGCAAGGCCTTGGCCGACCTGCGCGACGGAGGCGGCGATGGCGGCTGACCCGGTGCTCGGGATCGACCTCGGCACGACCAACAGTCTGGCCGCCGTGATGACCGCGCGCGGGCCGGTCGTGCTGCGCGACCAGGACGGCGAGGCGCTGATCCCGTCGGTCGTGGGTTTCCCGCCCGGCGAGGCTCCGATCACCGGGCGTGCCGCGCGCGCGCGGCTGCTCGAGCTGCCGGCGCGCACCGTGTTCTCGGTCAAGCGGTTGATCGGACGCAGCGGCGCCGAGGTGCAGCGCGAAGCCGACCTGCTGCCGTACCCGATCGAGCTCGGCGAGCGCGGACTGCCACGGATCCGGATCGACGACCATGCCTGGTCGCCGGAGGAGATCTCGGCGCTGGTGCTGCGCGAGGTCAAGCGTACGGCCGAGGCGGCGCTCGGCACCGAGGTGCGCCGCGCCGTGATCACGGTGCCGGCCTACTTCGACGATGCGCAGCGGCAGGCGACGCGGCACGCCGCCGAGATCGCCGGCCTCGAGTGCCTGCGGATCCTGAACGAGCCGACCGCGGCGTCGCTGGCGTACGGGATCGACGGCAGCAAGGACGGCACCGTGCTGGTCTACGACCTCGGCGGCGGCACGTTCGACGTGTCGATCCTGCGCATCGAGCAGGGCGTGTTCCGCGTGCTCGCCACGGCCGGGGACACGCACCTCGGCGGCGACGACATCGACCGGATGCTGGCGGAGCGGATCCTGACGCTGCTGCGCGAGCGCGGCGCCGAGGCGCGGTCGCCGTACGTGCTGCAGGCGGTGCGCCGTTCGGCCGAGGGATTGAAGATCCGCCTGTCGGCAGCCGACACCGCCGAGCTGTCGATCGACCTGGGTGACAGCGGCAATGTCTCGCTGAGCCTGACGCGCGCCGAGCTCGACGCGCAGATCGCGCCGCTGGTCGAGCGGACCGTCACGCTCGTGCGCGCCGCGATGCGCGACGCGGGCCTGTCGTTCGACACGCTCGACGACGTCGTGCTGGTCGGCGGTTCCACGCGGATCCCGCTGGTGCGCGCGCGGCTGGCTGAGCTGACCGGGCGGATTCCACACACCGCGATCGATCCGGACCTCGCCGTCGCGCTCGGCGCCGCGATCCAGGCCGACGTGCTGGCTGGCGGCAATCGCGCGCTGCTGCTGCTCGACGTGATTCCGCTGTCGCTCGGGATCGAGACGCTCGGCGGGCTCGTCGACAAGCTGATCCTGCGCAATGCCACGATCCCGGCGTCGGCGACTGCCGAGTTCTCGACGTCGGTCGACGGGCAGACTTCAGTCGACATCAACATCTACCAAGGGGAGCGCGAGCTGGTCGCCGACTGCCGCAAGCTCGGCGCGTTCCAGCTGCGTGGGATCCCGCCGATGCCGGCCGGCCTGCCGCGGATCGCCGTCACGTTCCTCGTCGACGCCGATGGTGTGCTGCGCGTCACGGCGCGCGAGCAGCGGACCGGCGTCGAGGCGTCGATCCAGGTCGTCCCGACGTTCGGGCTGACGCAGGAGGAGGTGCGCCGGATCATGCACGACGCGATCGACCATGCGCGCGACGACGCGACGCAGCGCGAGCAGATCGAGCTGCGCCACAAGGCGCGCGCGATGGTGCACGGCGCGCGGCGCGCGCTCGAGCTGGCGCAGCTGCCGGCCGACCAGACCTGGTCGGTCCGCAAGTGCGCGAACCGGATCGATCAACTGCTGGCGGGAGAAGACGTCGCGGCGCTGCGCGCGGCCGTCGACGAGCTGTCGCGGCTGACCGCGCAGATCGCCGACGACGTCATGAGTGCCGCCGTCAAGCAGGCGTTGCAGTCGGAGCGGGAGTCGCCATGACGATCAAGCTGCGCTTCGCCGGCGTCGACCGCGACGTCGAGGCCGAGATCGGCGAATCGATCCTGGACGTCGCGATGCGCGAAGGGATCGAGCTGGATCACGCATGCGGCGGCGTCTGCGCCTGCTCCACGTGCCACGTCAAGGTCACCGCGGGCGCGGATGCGCTCAGCGAGTCGAGCGAAGACGAAGAGGATCAGCTCGACGAGGCACGCGATGTCGGGCTGGATTCACGGCTCGGCTGCCAGGCACGGATCCTACGCGTGCCGGAGGGCGGGGTCATCGAGGTCCGGATCCCGGCGTGGAACGTGAATCTGGTGCGGGAGGGGTGAGGCGAGGCTGGCTGCACAGGCGCCGGTCCGACCCGGAGTCACTGCGGATCCTTTGTCGACCCGCACCGATTTGGTGAGAGTCGATTCACCCTGCAGATCAACGCGAGGCGCGCTCAGCGCCGCGCCGGATGCGGCGGCTCGTCGTCCTTGTGCTTCACGGTGTCGCGCCCACCGATTGCTCGCGAGGCGACCGCATCGCGCGCAAGCTGACGGCCAAGGGCGTCGCGTTCGGTGGTTCTTCGCGCCAGCTCCACGATCCGCTCGGCGAGCTCGCGCGGAATCTCGGTCTGTACTGCCTCCGGCAAGCGATCCTCAGGCACCTCGAAGCGTGCGTGCATGATCGGATCGTCCTGCAGGTTCCACGTGAGGGGCCAGACGACCAGTGCGACGACTCCTGGGTCCGGCAGGTACAGCATGTCATGCCACTGCCCGCCGCCATGGGCAAAGTCTTCGACCCCTTCGACGATCAGCTCCCGGTAACGCCACGCTTCGACCGTCGCTGCAGGTTGTGAGGTTGCGCAAGCGCTGACCAGCCACGCGACGAGCAGCGACGCGCGACGCGCGAGCGCAGTCACCGCCCCACCAACAACGGTGTGAAGTAGCGGTAGTACACTTCGAGGCTCAGCACGCACATCGCGGTCGTGTACGACCGGTCCTGCTGATCGTCCCCGGCGTACCGCGCGTACGTATCGATCGGTGGGAACGAGCCGTCCTCGTCCTGCGCCTGCGGCAGCAGATCCTTCAGCTTGCTGTTCCAGTCCTGCCACGCCTCGCCGCCGGCGAGGAAGCAGGCGAGCGTGCCGTAGTACCAGAAGTAGACGTTGCCGGCGCCGCGCAGGACGAACTCGTCGTCGCTGAAGCGGCGGTAGCTCTCCGGCGCGCGCTCGAGCGTCCACTCGAGACCCGCGCGCAGCCGGTAGTCCTCGCGCGGCACGCCGAGCAGCGACAACGCGAACACGGACGCCGGCGTCGACGCCGGCAAGGTGCGCCAGCTCGAGCGCAACCGGCTCGGCTCGCGGTTGTAGAGGAAGTAACCGTGCCGTGAATCGAACGACTGCAGCAGGAACTGCTGGGCCAGCTGGAACGGCTCGCGCCCGACGTCGAGGCCGGCGAGCTTGGCGGACTCGAGCGCCATGACCATCCACGCGGTGACGCTGGAGCGCGCGTAGCGGTCCTCCGGCTGTAGCACCGGCGAGAAGTACCCCCACCCACCGCGGTTGCGCGCGTCGCGCGTGCGGTTCTGCTGCTGCACGATCCAGCTCAACGCACGGCTCAGCGGCTCGCGCAGCACGAGCGCCTTGGTCATCCCGTAGCACTCGGCCAGCGCATACGTCGCGATCCCGTGGCTGTAGCTCGACGTGCGGCCGAAGTGGCCGCTGTCGGGGTCCTGCTTCGACAGCAGGTACTGCACGGCGCGCGCGGTGACCCCAGCGTGCTCGCTGTCGCCGCCCGGCACGTGCCCGGCACCGAGGAACGCGAGCAGGCACAGCGCCGACTTGCCGACGCTGGTCTCGCCGTACTTCCGCTCCATCCGCCCCTCGTCCCCCCACGAGCCATCCTCGTTCTGGATCGACGCGAGGTAACGCAACCCCATGACGACGGCGTGCTCGGTCTCGGCGGTGCCGCCGAACTTCTCGATCGCCTGCGCCTTCGCGACGCCGAACCGGTTCTGGAACAGCTCCGGCGCGGCGACCGGGTCCGTCGGGGCATGGCGGCGCGGCAGCGCGGTGACGAACGACTCCGGCAGCGGCGCGCGCAACATCGAAGGCTTCGCCGGCGTGAGCTCGGCCGCCTGCGGGGTCACGCTGCTCGGTTGCAGTTCGGCCAGGGCGAGGCCCGCTGGCATCGGCGCGGATGACGCAGCACCGCTGGCGCGCTCGGCCGGCCGCACCGGATCGGCCAGCGCGATCGGCACGGTGGCCCGCGGTCCAGCAGGTGGCGCCAGCGCACGCCGGCGCAGCGTCAGCTCCGGCAACGCCTCCGGCTTCGGCGCGGCGGCGAGCCGGCCGAGATCGCTGGCGACTGGACCGGCAGCGCTCAGCGGCACGCTGCGCGGCGCGGCGCGCTCTGGAGTGGCGACCGCCGGCGAGGCCGGCGCAGCCGCGGCGAGCACGCCTGGCTGCGGGGTCGAAGGCTCGCTCGAAGCCGCATCGACGGCGACCGCCGGCGCGGGCGCCGCGACGTCCTCGCGCAGCGCGACAGCGTCCGGCGCGATTTCGCGGCGGCCGACCTCGGGTGCCGCGAGCGCCACCGGGCTCCGCGTCGAACGCGGCGCTGCCAGCTCGCCATCCGGCGCGCTGGCGCTCGGCGACGACGCGGCGACTTCGTTCCGCTCCGGCGCGGTCGCAGCGGCAGCCGCGGTCAGCTGCGGCATCTCGGTCGCGGCCGGCGCGCCTGCCGTCTCGGTCGCGACGCTCGCTTCGACGGCCTGCGCCGCGTCGCGCAGCCGCGGCACGGCGACGCCATGGTCCGCGCGCGCCAGCGGAACCGCGGACGGCAGCGCCGGCACCTCGCGGGACGAGGCCTGCGCCGCCACCAGCGAACCGGGCGTGGCCGCCGTCGGCGCGGACTGGTCCGCCGGTGCGGTGCGCGGCGGCGCTGCGGTACTCGCCTGCGGAACCGCTTCCGGCAGCGCCTGCGCGGTCAACGCCGCCTCGGCGACGACCGATGCGTCGGCAGCCGGCGCGGTGATCCGCTCTGCCGTCGGCGCCTGCGCGAGTGCCGTCTCGCGACGTTCCGCGCGCGGAGCCGGCAGCGCCTGCAGCTCACGTTCCGGCGTTGCCGTCATGACGCCGCTGCCGGGGACCTGCACGACCAGTGGCCGAGTGTCGGCTGACTGGAACTGCGCCTGCGCCTGCGGCGCTGCCGGAGCCGTTGCGTCCAGCTCCGCAGGCTGCGTCTGCGCGACCGCGTCGCGCGCCTGCCGCGGTTCGGCGGTCTCGATCCGCTCCTGCGTGCTGCGCGCCGCGACCTGCGGCGTGTTGGCGGCCGTCGCGACCTGTGGCAGCTCCGGCGCACTGCGCGCGCGTTCGGCGGCGGCCGCTTCGCTCGCCGGCCGCTCCGGCTCCAGCGACTGCTCGTGACCGGCGAACGCGACCTCGTCGCTCGGCCGGAACGCACCGGGCGCTTCGCTCGCCTGCCGCGACTCCGGCGCGACGATCTGCACCGCGATCCGGTCGGTGTCTCCCGGCGGCAGCTCGAATCGGTGCACGAGCTTCAGTCTGCCGAGCAGCAGCAGCGCCAGCAGGTGGATCAACAGCGACGCGAGCAGACACCACGTGATGATGTCGAGCTGGCGCCACCGCAGGCCGAGCCAGAGCAACAGCAGGCAGACCAGCGCGCCGATCAGCGTGATCAGCGCCAACTGCTCGAGACCGCGCTGCCCCTCCCACCACGGATACAGCTCCTGCGCCTCGCTGCGGTACAGCAGCGGCGCGTCGCCGGCGCCGAGCAGCAGCAGCGCGAAGCCTGTCGCGAGCTGCGCCGGCGCGCGCAGACCGCCCGGCGCTGTCAGCTCCGGGTGCGGCAGCGGCGCCACGAACTCGCCGCGATGGGTCCACGTGCGCAACACCTGCGGCGGTGCATCCGCCGTCTCACGGACGAACCACAGCGCGAGCCCGTCCGGCGCGAAACACGGATCCCGCTCGCGCGTGCCGGGCGCGCCCGGCCCGAACATCGGCGCGGCACTGCCATCGGGACGCAGGCGCCATAGCAGCGTCGGTGTCGCCGGCGTCGTCGCCGCGTCGTCGCGCACCCGCCGCACGAACACGAGCCCGCCGTCGGGTGCCGGCGCCGGATCGCTCTCGTCCGCTTCGGTGTTGAGCTCGGCAAGCGGCCGCGGCGCCGTGAACACGCGCCCTTCGACGCGCGCGACCCACAGGTCCAGCCCACCAGCGCCCCCACTCCGGTCGGACGTGAAGAACAACCTGCCGTCGTCACCCAGCGCCGGCGCGAACTCCTGCCCGGCCGAGTTCAGCTCGACCAGCGACACCGCGCCGAGCGCCGGCTGCAGTGGATCGAACCGCACCAGATCGCTGGTCCCGTCCGGCTGCACGCGGCCATACAGCAGCGCCCCGTCCGGCATCGGCTGCACGCGCCCGAGCACCGGGCCCGGCAGCTCGATCTCCGGCGTCGGGCGTTGCCACGCCAGCGTCGAGCCGCGCGGCAGCAGGTCGCCGCGGATCGCCCACTGTCCGTCGGTGTAGTACAGCGGCCGCCCGACGCGCAGCCAGCCGAGCGCCAGCGCCGAGCCGACCGCGAGCACGAGACTCGCGATCCACAGCAGGCGCCGGCCCGGCGCCGGCGTCAACGCGAGCTCCCGCCGCCCGGCCCGCGATCTTCGGCGGCGATCGAGACGCGGCGCAACGCGGCGCCGAGGCATGCATCGAACGCCTGCGCGACGACGCCGAACTGCACGCGCGTGTCGCCGCGGATCAACACTTCTTGATCCTTGTTGCGGCGTGCGGCGGCGGTGAGCTTCTGCTTCAGCGCTTCGAACGTGACGGCGCGCCCGTCGACGAACAGCTCACCCTCCTTGCCGACCGAGATCACGAGCGGCTCGGCCGGCTCCTCTTTCTTGCCATGGCTCGCCTGCGGCAGCTCCAGGTCCAGCTCGACCTCCTCCTTCGAGAACGTCGTCGCCGCGAGGAAGAAGACCAGCAGCAGGAACACAACGTCGATCAGAGGGGTCAGGTTCGGCGTGAAGTCCTCCTCCGCGTCGTCGAGCTCAAGCCGCATGGCTCGCCCCCGGCGGCGCCGCGATCTGTTCGACCAGCGGCTCGATCCGATCGTCGATCGCGATCATCAGCCGCCGCGCGCGGCCGGTGAGGTGCGCCGCGATCACGAGGGTCGGGATCGCGACGGCGAGGCCGGCGATCGTCGTGACCAGCGCGACCTCGATGCCGGCGGCGAGATGCTCCGGCTTCCCCATCCCGGTGCGCACGACGCGGTGGAACGCTTCGGCGATGCCGATGACGGTGCCGAACAGCCCGAGCAGCGGGCTGATCGCGGCGACGATCGACAGCGGGCGGATGTTGCGCCGCAGCCGCTCGTATTCCTTGCGCGCCTGATCCTCCATCGCCTTCTCGACGTCGGCCGGAGCGCGGCCGACGCGGCGAAGCCCCGCGACCAGCACGCGCGCCGCCGGCGCGTCGATCTGCTCGGCAGCCGCGCGCGCTTCCTGCAACCGTCCCTCGGCGACCAGCGCCAACACCGGATCGACCGACGCCGGGAGCACCTGCCGGCGCGTCAGCCGCAGGTAGCGTTCGAGCGCGAACGCCAGCGCGACGACCGAGCAGAGCCCGATCGGGATCATGATCGGGCCGCCGGAGGCGAGGAAATCCCAGACCGACTGCAGCGAGACGACTTCGCCCTGCGCGACTGACATCAGCGACCTCCTTCGCGCCCGAGCGCGCGCGCCTGCGCCGACGTGGGAAAGCGCGTGCGCAGCTCCTGGCGCAACCGCGCCGCCTTCTCCGGCTGTGAGCGTTCCTCGTACAGCTCGATCGCAGTTGCCAGGCCGCGCGGAACCCACGGCTCGTGGCCGTACAGCACCGACAGCTCGAGCAGCGCTTCGATCGCGCCGTCCGCATCGCCGCGCGCGCGCCGGCTGGCGCCGAGCCGGAACTGCGCCTCGGCCGCGAGATCGCCGTTCGACAGCTTGGTGACCTGCTGGTATGCGCGCTCGGCGGCGGCGGCATCGCCAAGCTCGCCTCGCGCACGGCCGAGCCACAACCAGCCGCGCGCCGTCTCGACCGGGCCGTCCTTCTGGTCGCGGCGCAGGAACTCCTCGAGCACGCGCGCAGCGGGGCCGTCGTTGCCGAGCTCGACCTCGCAGCGACCGAGCAGCAGCCGCGCCGGCTGCGCGCGCGCATGCTCCGGC
Source organism: uncultured candidatus Brocadiaceae bacterium (assembly GCA_964483245.1). Lineage (GTDB taxonomy): Bacteria > Planctomycetota > UBA1135 > UBA1135 > UBA2386 > CAZABP01. The sequence goes on from CAZABP010000046.1 coordinate 19,265, forward strand.
GCCTGCGACAGCAGCTCGCGCAACGGCGGTGCCGCCTCGGTGTAGCGCTCGCGCCGCGCCTCGCAGTCGGCCAACAGATAACGCGCCTCGTCGTGCAGCGAGGTGTCCCCGCTCTGCAGGATCCCGGCGAACGCTTCGGCCGCTGCCGCGTGATCGCCGGCTTCGACGAACGAGAACCCGAGCCGGTACAGCGCGCGGCCGCGATGCGAGCCCTGCACGGCGGCGAGCTCCTTGCGCGCGCGCTCGGTCTGATTCGCCGCGAGCAGATGCTCGCCGACCTGCAGCCGCGCTTCGCCGGTCAGCTCGGGATCCTCGCTGGTCGCAGCCACCTTGGCGAACGCCGCCGCAGCACCGTCGGCATCGCCGCTGCGCTTGCGCGCCCAGGCCAGCTCGTACCAGACCCGGTCGGCGCGCAATCCGCGCGGGTCGGCAGTCAACGGCTCCAGCACGGCGATCGCGCCGGCGGCGTCGCCGCCGCGCGACAACGCCACGGCGAGGTTCAGACGCATCGCCGGGGCCCGTTCGTGCGAGGGGAATTCCTGCAGGAACGCGCGCGTCCACTGCGCGGCCTCGGCGTGGCGCGCTTCGCGGCTGTGCAGCGCGGCCGCCAGCTCGTGCAGCGCCGGTCGCTCGCCCGCGGCTTGCGGATGCGCCAGCGCCTGCTCGATCGCCCGCAGGCACGCCTCGTCCTCACCGAGTTCGAACAGACACCAGGCGACGCCGGTCGCCGCCGCAGCACCGGTCACGTCCTCGCGCGAGGTGAGCTCGGCATACGAACGGCGCGCGGCTTCGAAGTCGCCGCGGCGGAAGCGCAACTCGGCTACCTGCAGCCGGTCGCCAGCGCCACCGTCCGCCCCGCCGGATGCACGCGCCGCACGCGCCAGCCGCTGCTCGGCGGCGACCAGATCCCCCCGCTCGCGCAACACGCGCGCCGCGACGCGCTCGCAGCGGTCGCGGTAGGGACCATCGGCATGCCGCGCCGCATAGCGGTCGGCCGCCGCCAGCGCGGCGTCGAGCTCACCCGCCTCGAGCGCGGCCAGCGCCTGCAGCGACAGTGCTTCCGCGGCCAGGTCGCCGTCCTTGCCCGCCAGCTCGCCGAAGATCTGCGCCGCCTCGCCGTACTGCTTGGCCAGATAGTGGCACCAGCCCTGCTTGAACCGCGGCCGGTCGCCGAACGCATGCTCAGTACCGAGCTCGCCGTACGCCGCCAACGCCTCGTCGTACCGCGCCAGCGCGAACAGGTTCTCCGCCAGCGCGAACTGCGCGTGCGCGCGCATCCGCGCATCCGGGTCGCGGCGCAGGATCTGCCGGCAGCTGCGCAGCGAGTCCTCGTGCCGGCCGAGGCGGTGCTCCGCCAGCGCGACGCCGTAGCGCGCCTCGAGCGCAATCGCCGGATCGCGGTGGTCGGTCGCCGCCGCATACGCGGCCCGGGCCTGCTCCCATTGCTCCTGTGCCGCGCAGGCGTCACCCAGCAGATTCTGCATCCGGCCGCGGACGCCGTCGTCGTTGACGACGGCCAATGCCGGCTCGAGCAGCGCGATCGCGTCGGCTGGTTTGCTCGCATCCAGCAGCGCGATCGCGCGCAGCTCGATCGCCGCATCGCGCAGACCCGCATCGCCAACGTCCCCACCGACCGAACCGACCTCGCGGGCCGCTTCGTCGTGGCGGCCGCGGGCATGCAGGATGCGGGCACTCTCGATTCGCGCCCGTGCGACATGCGGCGAATCGGCATGCTCGGCGGCGAGCCGCCGGAATGCGGCGAGCGCCTGGTCCTCGTCGCCGGCGGCGAGGCGCGCGCGCGCGAGGCCGAGCAGTGCGTCGTCCCGCCATTCGCCGCGGCCGCGGAGCATCGACTGGAACACGTCGGTGGCTCCACCCGTGTCGCCGGCGCGCAGCAGCGCTTCGCCCTGCAGATAGCGGCATTCGGCCGCCAGTGCATGCCGGCTGTGCTGCTCGGCGACGCGGCCGAAGCGCAGCGCCGCCTCGGCCGGCTTGGTCTCGAGCAGCAGGAAACCGGCCGCATACGAAGCCGGCGCGGCATACGTCGCGGCCTGATCCCGGTCGCTCGCGGCGGCACGGTCGTAGGCAGCGAGCGCACGCCCGGTGTCGCCGGCTGCGGCATACAGCTCACCGGCAGCCCATGCGGACGCGGCGGCCAGATAGTGATCGTCCGGCTGCTCGCGCAGCAACAGCTCGAACTGCGTCAGGGCGCGCGGCGCATGTCCGAGCTCGCGCAGCAGATGCCCGAGCCGATAGCGGCACTCGGCCAGGAATGCCGGCCTCTCCTCGCCCGCTTCACGCGCGACGGCTGGGCCGAGCGCGCGTTCGAAGGCAGTGACCGCCAGCTCCTTCTGGCCGAGCTCGCTGCGCGCCGTGCCGAGCCGATAGCTCGCCTCTGCGACCCGCGGATCACGCGGCTGCTCGGTCAGGAAGCGCTCGAGCTGACCTGCCGCCTCTTCGTGCAGTCCGCGTTGCAGCAGGCCGAGCGCGACCTGCATGCGGTCCGATCCTCCTTGTGCAAGGATTGCATCGGCCGACCCGAACGCCAGCAGTACGAGCAGCAGCAGTGGGATGACGGAGCGCGCACGGGCAGGCGACAACATGGAAGGATCAGGTCTCGCGCGGGAGGACTTCGTTGCCAACGGGACGAGGCGCGGTCTCCGACGGACCAGGACGTTCCGAGCGCCCGATTCCGTCAGCCGTGCTTCTCGCCCGGTTTGGGCTTACGAGGGGCTGGGAAATAGTGGATTCCGTTTTCCGATCTCGTGCGATCTACGGCGAACGCGTCGCGGTTGCGCAGGAAGTCGATCACGTATTTGCTCGGGATCGCGAAGTTGAGCCCCTGCAGCCCCATGTAACCGGCGCTGTTCACGCCGACGACTTCGGTGCGCAGGTTGAACAGCGGGCCGCCGGAGTTGCCGGGATTGATCGGGGTCGTGATCTGGAACATCGTGTGCCCCCCGAACACGCGGTTGGTCACGGACACGATCCCGGAGCTGACCGTGCGCTCGAGGCCGATCGGCGTCCCGATCGCATAGACCGTGTCGCCGACGCGGACCTTCTCGCTGTCGGCCAGGAACACGTGCTGCAGCGTGATGTCCTGCGGCGGCTCGAGCTTGACCAGCGCGAGGTCGATCTGCGGATTCGTCGCGAGGACCTTGCACTTGCGGATCGTGCGCAGGTCGAACCCGGCCTTCGAGCGCAGATACAGCGTCACGTCGACCTCGATCTCGCCGTCGACGACGTGGAAGTTCGTCACGACGAACCCCTCGGGACTGGTCAGGAACCCGGAGCCCTGCCCGGCCGGACTCTCGATCTTGACGACCGCTTCGCCCACCAGCGCGGCCCCCTCGGCGATCGAGCGCTCGGCGAGGCTGCCGCGGAAGAACACGTCCTCGTCGTGGACATCCGCCGCCGAGCCGGCCCCGGTCGGGACTTCGCGCCGCACGACCGTCTGCATCGGGATCTTCAGGATGTCGAAGCCGACGTCGAGGAACAGGTGCTCGGAGGTCTCCTTGACCACCAGGCCGGCGAGCTTGCGCCCCCCGCCGAGGTGCACCCAGGTCAGCGCCGGCTCCGCAGCCGGCGCCTCGGTCGTGGCCACCAACGGTGTTGGCGGCGCCGGGTCCTGCTGCAGGGAAGCGAGCGCGAGGACCGCGAGGTTTGCGACGAGCATCGCAGCGAAGATAGAGTGCCCGCGTGCATCCGCCAGCCCGACCCCGCACGGCCTGGGCGCTCATGCTGACCTGCGGAATTCTTTCCGCCCAGGAAACGCCTGCGCCTCCCTCACCCGAACTCCGCGCCCGCTTTGGCTTCCAGGGCCCGGTCATCCACAAGCTCGCCGATGGCATCGATCTGTTGACGACGGCGCCGCGCGACGGCGGCGGGTGCCACGTGCTCGTCCACAACGGCCGCCGCGCGCGCATCGACCGGCTGTGGCTCGATGGCGGGGTGAAGGGTGACGAGCTGCCGGCGGTGCAGGAGAACAGCGTGCCGATCTCATACGAGGCGCACGGACTCGCCAGCGGCGATCTGGATGGCGATGGCACGCAGGAGCTCGTGATCCTGGACGCGAACGGACGCCTGTCGGCGCCCGGCCAACGCAAGGCGCTGGCGCCGATCGACGTCGGCCGGGCCATGCTGCGCGGTGCGCTCGCGCTCGGGGATCTCGACGGCGATGGCAAGGCGGATGCCGTCGTGTTGACGCGCGACGGGCTGGTGACGGTGCTCGACCTCGCCGGCAGCCCGCGCGTGTCGCGGCCGGATCCGATCCAGGCGGCGCGCGTGCGGTCGTTCCACCTCGCCGACGTCGACGGCGACGGCAAGCTCGACGCGATCGTCGCCACCGCGGAGGAGAGCATGCCGCTGCGGATCCGGCGCGGCCGCGGGGACGGGACGTTCGGCCCCTGGTTGTTGTTCGACCTGCCGAATCTGCTCGACGCGTTCCCGGGCGCCGGCAGCGGTGAGCGGCCGACCCTGGTCGTGATCACGAACGAGCGCCGGATCGTCGAGCACGTGCTCGAGCCGGTGTCGCCCCAGGGACGCGCGCTGCAGTGGACGACGCTGGCCGACACCAAGCAGTTGACGCTCGCCAGCGTGCACGGCGACTACGACGGGGACGGCGACCCGGACCTGCTGATCGCCGAGCCGGAACGGGCCAGGATCACCTGGCTCGCCGAACAGGACGGGCAGTTCGAGACTCGCGTGATCCCGGCACTCGCCGGGATCCACTCGCTGGCGCTCGGCGACGTCGACCGCGACGGCAGGCTCGATCTGGTCTGTGCTTCGCCGGAGGAGAAGACGCTGGCATGGCGTCCCGGCAACGCTGCCGCCGATGCGTTCCCGGCCGCGATCCCGGTCGACGGGATCCCGGTCGCGGTCGCCGTCGAACCGGACGGGGCGCTGCTCGTGCTCGTGCGCAACGAGAAGCTGCAAGGCAAGCTGCTGCGCCTGCGCCATGGCGAGGACGGCTTCCAGCCGGCGGAGGATCTCGGTGACATCGGCCGCATCGGCAGCGATCCGCATCGTTTGCTGTTGGCGGATCTCGACGGCGCGCCCGGACGCGAGCTCGCGTTCGTCGTGCGCGGCGAGGGCCTGCGCGTGTTGCGCGGCACCGAGTCGGGCGGGTTCACCAGCTATCCGCGGTTCGAGGCCGGCTTCACGAAGAAGATCGAAGGCGGCGCGCTCGAACTCGCGCAGCACGACGGTCAGGAAGCGCTGGCGGTCGTACGCGAGCGCTACGTGCGTCGGCTGCGGCTCGATCCGGAGGGTCAGGTCCTCGTGCTGGGGCAGGACAACGGACCGGCCGCCGCCGGGCAGCTCGACCTCGCCGCGCGGCACCCCGATGGCACGAGCGTGATCCTCGACCGGACCGCGAACAAGCTGTACCGGACGGCGCCGGAGCAGGCGCCGATCTCCGTCGACGTCCCGCCGATCGGGGCGTTCCGCGTGCTGTGGCATGGCGACGCGGCGCTGGTCGTCGGCAACCGCGGTGTCGTGCGCGTGCCGTTCCGCGGTGGCCACGAGCTGAAGCCGATCCGCGCGCACGAACGCCTCGTCGAGAAGACGAACTGGTTCCGTGGGACCGCAGCCGACCTGGACGGCGACGGCAAGCGTGAGCTCGTGCTGCTCGACGAACACATGCACGGCGTGCACGTCCTGGTCACGGAGCCGGAGCAGCTGGCGCGGGCACTGTCGTTCCCGGTGTTCGAGCTGCCGGACGCCGGCGACACCGTGTTCGAGCCGCGCGCGCTGGCCGCCGGCGACGTCGACCGCGACGGCCGACAGGATCTGATCCTGATCGCCCACGATCGCGTGCTGATCTACCTGCAAGAGCCGTGAGAAACCCGATGTTGCGATCCGTCTCCTGTCTCGTCGTTCTGCTCGCGCCGCTGGCGGCGCAGGATCCGGTCGCGCGGCTGCCGCGCGAGCCGCTGCTGCGCGTCGAGTGCGACGGCGCCGCCGCCTGGCGCACCAAGTTCGCCGGCACGAACGTCGCGCTGGCGTTCGGTGACCGCGAGCTGCAGGACGTGCTGCAACCGCTGTGGGCGCAGCTCGACACGTTGCTGGCCGAAGGCAAGCAGCAGACCGGCCAGGACGTCCCGGGGATCTGGCAGAAGCTCGTCGCCTACAGCGGCCGGCTGGTCATGACGATGGAGCTCGGCGCGATCACGGAGGACGAGGACCCGAAGATGTCGTTCATCGTCGTCGCGACGCCGGACGGCACGACCGACGTCAGCAAGCTCGCGGAGCAGCTGCAGGCGCTGCTCGAGGAGATGGCCGGTGGGCAGGCGCAGGATCTCGAGGTCGCCGGCCGGCGGCTGCGGATCACCGACGACGGTGAGGTCACGGTCGCGCTGCCGTTCGAGATGGATGGGCATCTCGTCATGCTGTTCGGCAACGACGTCGAAGCGTCGGCGAAGCGGTTCCTGACGGCGGCGCCGGAGGCGGTCGACGACTTCGGCCCGACGCGCGCGGGCGGCAACCACGTGCTGACGATGCGGCTGGCCACCCAGCAGCTGGTCGAGAAGTTCTTCGAGTACCTGGCGCAACAGCCGTTCCTCGCCGACGGGATCAAGGTGCTCGAAGCCCTCGGCGCCAAGCAGTGCGGTGACGTGACGGTGGCGTTCGGCCCCGACAACGCCGACACGATCCTCGATGCCGCGATCGAGTTCCAAGGCCAGCCCCCGCGCCTGCTCGCGCTGCTGCAGCCGTCCGAGGACGCGACGCTGCATGGCGGCCTCGACCTGGTGCCGATCGGCAACGATGGCTGGGGAGCGCACGTCGTGCGGTTCGGCCGGCTGTACGACCTGATCCTGCACATCATTGCGCTGTCGGGCGAGGAGAACGGGATGACGACCGACGTCGCGATGGAGATGTTCGAGCAGCAGACCGGCGTGCGCCTGAAGGAGGATCTGTTCGATCACCTCGGCAATCACTTCGTCTACACGGTGCTCGGCGGCGCCGATGCGGCGGATCTGGAAGAGGACATGATCAGCCAGTACCTGCCGTTCCACGCGATCGGCGTGACCGTGCGCAACGGCGAGGCGCTCGGGGCTTCGATCGAGAAGATGCTGCGCAACGCCGGCATGCACGCCGCGCGCAAGTCGGAGGAGTACCAGGGGATCAAGGTCTATGAGATGCCGGTGATGGGCATGTTCAAGATCGAGTACGCGACCACCGATCGCCTGGCGGCGCTCGGGATCGGCGCCGGCGGCGGGAAGGCGATCCGCCAGCTGCTCGCCGAAGACCGCGCCCGGCAAGCGGGCCAGCCGCAGGGTGAGCTCGACCGCGGCGTGCAGCGGCTGCTGACCGACCTCGGCGGGACCCCGAGCGGCCTCGCCGTCGAATCGATCGCGAACATGTTCGACACGATCCGCGACGCGGCCGAGAGCGAGATGGACGCGGACGTGGAGGAGTTCATGGACACCGCCGGTCCGGTCATGGCCGCACTGTCGCGCGCGATGAAGCGCGCCAACATCTCGCGCTACGTGTCGATCACGTCCTGGCAGCAGGGCCGGTTCGTGTCGCGCGCGGTGTGGTGAGGGACAGTTGGTGTCAGTTCTCTCACCGCCGCGACGCGGCGACCACGACGCCGCGAAACCGGCGGATCTGGCGCCGCTGCGGCGGCGACGTTCGCCGACGGGGCGTATGACCAGTTTCTAAGGAGACTCCAACCGTCCGGAAACAGGAGGGTTGGAGTCTGACACCAACCGTCCGGTTTGGAGTCTGACACCACCTGTCCTGAAGCAGCAGAATCGTGGGAATCCGGATGCGCCAGCACGTCCTGATCGGGCTCTTGTCGGCCGCGCTCGCCAGCGCCCTCGACGCGCAGGGTGTCCTGGACCGGCTGCCGCGGGATCCGGTGCTGCGGTTCGAATTCGACGGCGCTCCGGTGTGGGCATCGAGCTTCGCCGGGACACGGCTTGCCAACGCACTCGGCGAGCGCGCCGTGCAGGACCTGCTGCGCCCGGTGCGGGAGTGGACTGAAGCATTCGCAACGCAGCGGGGCCGGGCGATCGGCTACGACGTCGCCGGGCTGTTCGCCCGCTACGCCGCATACTCGGGGCGCGTGCACACGACACTCGAAATGGCCACGCGCGGTGATGGCCGAACGTACGTCGCCACGATGTTCGTGGTTGCCACACCAGACGGCGTGACGCAGATCGACGAGCTCGCCGATGCGGCGGCTGCGGGTGTCGAAGCACAGGCGGATTCCGAGTATTCGGACCTGACGGTCGGTGGGCGGCTGTTCCGTGTGACACCGAACCCGAACGAGCCGACTGCATTGATGACGGCGCCCTTCGTCGAAGCGGGGCACCTCGTCGCGGTGTGCGCAACAGAGCTCGAACGGGTGCTCGGCCGATTCCTGGCTCCGAGCGAGGAGCCGAGCCCGCGTGCTGATCGGCTCCACGGATTGCTGTCGGTACGACTTGGCGTGCGGCAGTTGGTCGAACTGGTGACGACCCACGATGGTCGATCCCCAGTCGACTCAGAACTCGCAGAAGATCGCATCACTGCGCAGCTCGTCGAGGGCATCGAGGATCTGGCGCTGAGCATCCAGACAGCCGGCGGCGATGCCGTGCTCGAGCTCATGGTCGGGTTCCCGTCAGCTACACCCCCGATCGCGGCGGTTTTTTCATCGACGGAGCGGAACGCGCTCCAGCGCGCGCTGGGTTCGGTACCTCGTACGTCCGGCGCCTGGATCGCGGGTGCGCTGGACAGCGCAAAGCTGAACGACTGGCTCGGATCCCTGATCGCGGCCGGCGAGTCGCCCGATGCCTGGTCGACGACCGGCCCCCGCTTCATGCGCGAAGCCGGTGTCCGCCTGCAGCAGGACCTGCTCGCGCACGTCGGCAGTGCGATGCTCTGTTGCGGTCTCCCGCCCGGCGAACTCGAACAACTCACGCCGCACCCGCTGACCTCATCATTGCCGCTGCATGCAGTGGCGGTGACGTTGCACGACTCCGCGTCGTTTCAGGACTCGATCGAACGGCTGCTGCGCCAGACCGGGATGCACGCGGCGCGCAAGCAGGAGGAGTATCAGGGTGCCACAGTCCACCGCCTGATCGTCGGTGGCCTGTTCTCGGTCGACTATGCGATCACCGACCGGCTGCTCGCCATCGGCATCGGGGAACCGGGTGCGATCCTCGTGCGGCGCATCCTGGCCGAGGACCGCGCACTCGCGACCGGGCAACCGCAGGTGGAGCTCGCCGGCACCACAGGGCTCACACCGCAACCGGACGCTGAACCGTGCCTCGCCGCGGCTTTTCCACTCGAATGGCTGCTCGCATGGCTCGAGCAGGCGCAGGATTCGGCGCGTAGCGCCGCGGCCCGCAATCGGATCGCCCTGCTGACTGCTTGGACCGACACGATCCTCGGCGCGCTGCGACGCGCGGGTACCGAGAATCTCTACGTGACGCTGCATCGCGAGCCGCAGCGGCTCGTGCTGCGCCTGCGGCTCTGATTCAACCAGCTCCGGACCGGACGGTTGGTGTCAGACTCCAACCCTCCTGTTTCGGGAGGGTTGGAGTCTGACACCAACTGTCCGGTTTCAGCCCAGCGCGCGCTCCCACACGGGCATGTACTCCGAGCCACTCGGCCCCCGCTCGCTGCGGAACAGCCCGAACCGCCCGAGCGCGAACTCCGTCGCGCGCAGCGCGCAGCCGGCCAGCGCATCCGCCAGCTCCGGACCCGGGCCGCGGTCGCGCGCGCGGGCGAGCGTCACGTGCGGCATGAACCCGCGCTCTTCCGCCTGGTAGCCCAGCGGGCGCAGCGCATCCGCGACACCGATCGCGAGCCGCGCGATGTCCTCGACGTCACCGGCGAGCCCGGCCCACAGCACGCGCGGGCGGCGCTGCGCCGGGAAGGTCCCGAACGAGTCCAGGCAGACCCGCGGCGCGGCGCGGCCGGCGAGCGGCTCGAGGGCCGGCACGTAGCGAACGCGCGCCACGTCTGCGTCGATCTCGCCCAGGAATGCCAGTGTCACGTGCAGCTGCTCCGCGCGCACCCAGCGCAGGCCACGCACGCGCGCACGCAATGGCGCCACGGCTTGCGCGAGCGCCTGCTGGATTTCCGCCGGCAGGAACAGCGCGACGAACGCGCGCACGGCTGCGGCTAGCGGGCGATCCGCGTCACGACGCCGCCGGTCAACACGGCGTAAGCCGATGCCGCGGCCGGATCGCTGGCGACGATCCGGTACCAGCGGAACACCGGCGGCGGCGATGCGGGCAGCAGGCTCTCGAGGCCGCTCGATGCCGCCAGCGGGATCCCAGTCTGGTTCGCATCCGGCGCGAACGCCTGCGCATACAGCTTCAGGCCCGCCAGCACCGGTCCCCACGGCAGCGTCGCCGGCGCGGTCCGGAACCCTCCCTCCTGGCCGATCGGCAGCTGCGCCGGCAGCGACATCGCCGCATCGGTGTAGAGCTTGCCGGCGCAGAGTCCCGGCACCGTCAGCGCCGGATTGGTCGTGCCGATCAACACGGCGGCCCAGGCTGGCGATGGCGGCCCCGCATGGCAGTACCAACTCGCGAGCCACGTGCCGGCCGGCGTCACGACGCTGTCGCTGTCGAGCCGCATCGGCACACCCGGCTGCGTCTGGTTCACCGCGCATCCGGTGCCGAGCTGGCGCCGCATGACGGGCACCGGCGCACCGGGCACCACCGCATCCGACAGGTAGTGATCGCCGAGCTGCGCGGTGCTCGAGTACATCCGCAACTCCCAGACCCAGTCCTGGCCGGAGCCATGCTGGTAGGCGCGGTCGAATGCGAGCAGCACGTCGAACGGCATCGGCTGCTGCGTCGGATCCGGCGTCCGGTCCGGCAGGTTCACCTTCTTCCGATCGAACACCGTCGTCGGCGCGCCCTGGAAGTTCTGATCGAACGCGAGCCCGAACCTGGTCACGTCCCCGGGCGCACAGCGGAGCTCGATCTCCACGGCGCGCGCGATCGGCAGCAGGCTGATCGCCTCGCCATCACGGCGCCAGCCGATCCCCTGCATCGCCATCGGGCTGCCGCGCAGGTCGTCGTGCACCTGCTGGTAGCGGATCGTCTTGCCGGACAGCGGGTAGGACAGCGCGGATTCCCCCTCGTAGCCCGCGAACCAGGCCGGGCTGACGACCGCCGACTGGGCGGCGAGACCAGCGGCGCACAGGGCGAGCGCGAGCGGAACCGGGAGTGGCGTCACGGCCTCAAATCTACCGGACCGGCGCGCCCCCGGCCGGGGGCCGCCGGGCGCCGGTGTGAGTTCACACGCTGCGGCCGATCGCATGGCCCGCCAGCACCGCGCCGAGGCAGCCGAAGTTCTGCGCCGCGAAGTAGATCGCGGCCCAGCCTGCGGTGCCGGAGCGGAGCAGATGGAACAGGTCGAGCGCGAACCCCGAGAACGTCGTCAGCCCGCCGAGGAACCCGGCCGCGACGACGGTCCGCAGCAGCGGCTCGACCCCACGGGCGTGGTCCAGTCCGAACAGCAGCCCGATCGCGAGACTGCCGGCCAGGTTCACGCTGAGCGTCGCCAGCGGCAGCGGCTGCAACAGCCCGTTGACCAGGAACCGCAGCGCCGTCCCGAGCCCGCCGGCCAGCGCGACGAACAGCAGGGTCATCCGTGGCTGCACTCGCCGCCGTGCGGATGCCCGTGATCGAGTTCCTCCCCGGTCGCGGTGCGGATGCCGAGCACGCTGACGCGGTAGACGAGCGTGCGCCCGCTGTACGGGTGGTTCCCGTCGACCAGCACGCGGCCCGCCTCCACCTCGCGGATCCAGATCGGCATCACGTTGCCCTCGTCGTCCTGCAGCGCGAGCTCCATGCCGGCCGTCAGCGGCTCGACGCTGGCGAAGTTCTCGCGCGGGAGCCAGTCGACGAGCTCATCGCTGCGCTCGCCGAACGCCTGCGCCGGCGGCAGCGAGACTTCGAATTCGTCGCCGACGCGCCGGCCGACCAGGGCCGCCTCGAGCCCCGGGACGAGATTGCCGGCGCCGTGCAGGTAGTTGAGCGGCTCGTCGTCACCGCTGCTCTCGAGCAGCGTGCCGGTGTCGTCGTGCGCGGTGAAGCGGATCGCGACGACGTGGTCGTCGCCGATCTGCAGAGCTGGGTCGGACATCACTTCTGAGGATAGGTCTTCAGGACCCACTTCGTCCAGGCAGCGTCGAGCGCCTCGGCGTCCAAGTCGAACGCCTCCTTCAGCGCGCGCTCCTGCTGCGCCGTGATCTCCGCGTCGGTCGGGACGACGCCGGTCATCGGGATCCGCCCTTTCATCATCGCCATGAACTTCCCGAACCGCTCCTTGCCGAGCGTCATCAGGTAATCGATGCGCGACCACGCGGCCATGTGATCGACCAGCGACAGCTTTGCGGGATCCATGACGTGCATCACCTTCGCCGCCGGTTCGAACGCACCGTGCTTGACGCGGGCACGCAGCTTCGGCGGCCAGTTCCAGTCCTTGGCGCGGCCCGCTTCCTGCTCGCTCATGCCGGAAAAGCTGCCGAACCCGTCGTAGGCGCGGCGCGCGAACCAGTGCGACAGGCCCTCCGACAGCCACGCCGGCAACCGGTACCAGTAGTGCTCGTAGCCGTCGATCAGGTTGTTCGCGACGTTGAACACCAGCGTGCTGTGCAGCTGGCGGTCGTCGTACTTGCTGCCGTCCGGCCCCTCGACCGTGATCCCGCTGAACAGGCTGTCGCTGCGCATGAAGTTGAACCGCATCGCCTCGCCGCCACCCTGGATCCCGGCGAACCGGCCGAGGTAGCGCGCCAGCGCGCCCGGCTTGTCGAGCACCAGGACCAGGAACTTGCCCCCCTGCCCGAGGTACGGCCCTTCGCCGCGGTACTCGAGCGGGAGCTCGGTCGGCTTCTCCTTGGGGAAGTCCTCGTCGGTCACGCCGAGCACGTCCGACATCTCGGCGTAGAGCCCTTCCAGGCGCTGCGCGAGCAGGTGCAGCCGCAACCAGGCGTCGATCGTCTTCGGCCGCGCCGGCACCTTCGGCAGCTTCTCGCGCAGCCGATCGAGCTCTTCGTCGAGCTTCTTGCGATCCTTCTTCTCCTTGGGCAGCGGCATCTCGCCGAGCATCGAGCCGATCCGGAAGTGCGCGGTCTCGACGAAGCGCAGCCGATTCCCGCCGACCGTGTCCTCGATCGCCCGCGTGTCGTGGTCGTCCGCCCAGACGAACGGCCCGAACGACACGTAGCCGAGCGCCGCCATCAGTTGCTCGTCACCGCCGGTGTACGGATCGACCGCAGGCGGAGGTGGCTCCGGCTTGTCGCTCTGCGCCGCAACGGGCGCACAGGCGAGCAGGGTGAGCGCCACGGCCGTGGCACGGAGCCACGGCCGCGACGCGTACAGACCCTGCTCAGCCGCCGGACTTCTTCTCGGGCTCGCCGGCACTTCCGCCAGCGTTGTCGCCGGCGGCGGGTTCGGCCGCTGCCGGCTGCTTGAGCCTGAGGTCACGGATCTGCTTCTCCTTGGCATCGGCTGCGTCGCGCAGCTTCTGGACCTTCGCGAGGTCCGCTTCGTACTTGCGGGCGCGCGGAGAGTCCGGCCCGTTCTTCTCGATCTCCTTGTCGAGTTTCTCGCGCAGCAGCTCCTCGGTTGTGTCGATGTGGTCGTACTGCGAGAGCAGCTTGATCCACTCGGCGACGGCGGGTGCAGCCGGCAGCTCGTAGGCTCCGGCGAGCAGGTCCTCCATCGCGTTCCACAGGTCCTTCTGGCTGCGGTCGCCTGTCAACTCGACCACGCCAGTGCCGTCGTGCCGGCACAGGAACAGGTGCGGTGGATGATCCTCCTTGAACAGGTTGCGGAACGGGTGATCCGCTTCCAGCACGTGTTCCGGCAGCTTGACGCAGCGGAACCAGGTTGCGAGCAGCAGCGTGCGTTCGTTGTCCATGCGCCGGCTCAGCAGCGCATCGTCGGTGCCCTTGCACCGGCGGCACTCGCGCATCACGAGCAGCGGACGCAGATCGCCATCGGCGATCCAGCGCACGGCCTCCTCGCGCGGCAACGCGTAGCGCTCGGCCCGCGACACGGTGTGACCGTTCTGCGGCTGGTCGGACCGGTCCCCGGTGAAGACTGGGTAGGTCCACTCGAGCCGCAGGCGGTTCTTCGCGGTCGCGCGGCGGGAGAAGTCGAGCGCGATGCCACCGCGGCGGCCGCCCGTCATCGGGCCAGCTGCCGCGCCACCGCCTCCACGTCCGCCGCTAGCTCCTGGCCCGGCGACGCCGCCGCCAGCAGGACCCGCACCACCACCTCCGTCGGCTGGCGCCCAACTGGGCGCCGGGGGGCCACCTCATCACTGAGGCGCCGCGGCGAGCGGCGCCACCAAGAACGCGCAGGTGACCACGAGGCCACCGACGCGCTGCAGCATCGAGTACTTCATAGGGCTTCGTATCGGTTTGTCGTCGACGAGCGGGCAGGCTGGTCGGAACGCCGGCGGAGTATAGCCAGCGGGCGGCCGGCGCAACCGAGGGCAGGGGATTCAGGCGAGGACTTCTGCCAGGAAGTCCCGCATCGACCGCCAGGACCGGGCATCCGCCCGCGGGTCGTACCGGTTGCCGGCGGCGGGGTTCTCGGCGGCTGCGTGCGTGAATGCATGCGCGGCGTGGCCGTGGACGTGAAGCTGCCAGTCGGCGCCGAGGCCGGTCATCTCGGCTGCAAAGGTCAGGAGCTTCTCCGGGGGGGCGAGCGGGTCTTCGAACCCGTGCTCGACCAGGACCCTGGCGCCGATCCGCGTCGGATTGTCGGCGAGGTGCGCCGGATCGAGCAGCCCGTGGAAGCTGACGACGCCACGCAGCTCGGTCCCGGCGCGCGCGAGATCGAGCACGCAGAGCCCGCCGAAGCAGAACCCGATCGCCGCGATGCGCCGCGGGTCGACGACGTCGAGCGCCCGCGCCACGTGGAGCCCGGCGAGCAGCCTCGAGCGCAGCTGCGCACGGTCGGCGAAGAACGGCGACACCAGCGCCGTGCACTGCTCGTTGGTGTGGCCGATGACGCCCTTGCCGAACGCGTCGAGCGCGAATCCGGCGTAGCCGAGCATGGCGAGTTCCTCGGCCTTGCGTCGCTCGAAGTCGGTCTGCCCGAACCAGGCATGCGCGATCAGGACCAGCGGGCGCGGACCGACCAGGGCCGGGTCGTAGGCGAGATAGCCCTCGAGCTCCGTGTCCTGGTCCCAGTAGACGATCGGTTCGCTGTGCATCGGATCCGGGTCGACCGACCGTTGTAGCCGCGGCGTCCGGCTACCGCACCCGGTCCCGTTCGCGCAAGATGCGGACATGCTGCGATCCAGTCTGCTGCTCGTTGTCTGCGTGCCGATGGTCCCCGCGCAGGGCCCCAACCCCGCGGCGTCGGTCGAGCACGTGATCACGGAGGACTCGCTGCGTGCCGGGATCCGGTTCCTGAGCCACGACCTGCTCGAGGGTCGTGGGGTCGGGACGCGGGCCGACGAGCTGGCGCGGCTGTGGGTATCGACGCAGCTCGAGGCCGCGGGGTGCCTGCCGGGCGGCGCCGACGGGAGCTTCGAGCAGCCGGTGCCGATCGTCGGGATCCGCGCCGATGTGACGCGCACGCTGACGGTCACGAGCGGTGGGGAATCGCTCTCGTTCGAAGCACCCGAGGACTACACCGCCGTCGCCGGCGGGCCGTTCGCCGAGAGCCGCTGGGACGACGCCGAGATCGTGTTCGTCGGCTACGGGATCACCGCACCGGAGCAGAACTGGGACGACTTCAAGGACGCCGACGTGCGCGGCAAGGTGCTGCTGGTCATGAACAACGACCCGGCCGGCGATCCGTCGCTGTTCGCCGGCGACGTGCGGCTCTACTACGGGCGCTGGAGCTACAAGTACGAGGAGGCGGCGCGGCGCGGGGCGGTCGGCGCGATCGTGATCCACACCACGCCGTCAGCGGGGTATCCGTTCCAGGTCATCCAGGCGACGCACGGGCGCGAGGCGTTCTGGCTGCCGTTCCGCGATGGGGACCCGCGGCTGCAGATCCGGTCGTGGTGCAGCGAGGAGGCGGCGCGGCAGATCGTCGCGCTCGG
>CAZABP010000047.1:0-34215 GCA_964483245.1 uncultured candidatus Brocadiaceae bacterium
GTCGATCCCGCCGTACAGGATCCCGAACACCGCCAGCACCGTGCCGCCCAACCACAGATAGAAGCTGGCCAGATTCAGCCGTGGCAGCGCCACGTCCTTGGCGCCGAGCATCAGCGGCAGCACGAAGTTGCCCAACACCGCCGGGATCGCCGGGATGATGAACATGAACACCATGAACACGCCGTGCAGCGTGAAGATCTGGTTGTACTGATCGGCTGTGAACAGCCCGCTGCCCGGGTCCTTGTTCGGGCTCCACAGATGCAGGCGGATCAGCAGCGCGAACAGGCCGCCGACCAGGAACGCAGAGGCCACGCCGACCAGGTACATGATCCCGATCCGCTTGTGGTCGAGCGTCCCGGCCCAGGACCAGAAGCCGCGCGTGACGTTCAGATAGTTGGTCGGCGCCGCCGGGGTCGGCGGTTGGTCGATCGTGGCGAGGGGTACGTTGGTGGTCATCGGCGGATGCGGATCACTTCTGCTGCTTCATGAACTCGATGATCGCTGCGACCTTCTTGTCGTCCCAGTCGAATGCAGGCATGACCGGTTGGCGGCCTTTGACGATTTTTGCCTGCGGCTTGCGGATCGACTCCTTCACGTAGTCCTCGTCGACGACGACCGTGCCGCCGCCCTCGAGTTCCTCGGTGCGGCCCCAAATCCCTGCCCAGGACGGCCCGATCGGATCAGGCCCGCTGAGCGGGTGGCACGCGGCGCATTGCTTGTAGAGCTCCTTCCCATAAGCCGGCCCTTCGAGGATCGGCGGGAAGTTGTTGCTGGCCCACTCCTCCTTCGAGATCACGTGGACCTTGCCGACCATGTACGAGTGGTCCTGCCCGCAGTATTCGGTGCAGAACAGGTCGTACGAGTTCCCCGCCGTCCCTGGCAGCGTCTCGAACCAGACCATCTGGTAGCGCCCGGGCAGCACGTCGCGCTTGACGCGCATCGCCGGGATGAAGAACGAGTGGAGCACGTCTGCGCTGTGCAACTGCACGCGCACCGGCGTCCCTTCCGGTACCCACATCTCGTTGATCCCCTCGCGCCCGTTCGGATGCGTGATCGACCACGACCACTGCTGCCCGCGGACGTCGTACTGGATCGCATCCTTGCGCGCGATGGTCATGTCGAGGCTCCCTTTCCAGCCCATCGCGAACCACAGCATCACGATGATCAGCGGGATCACGGTCCAGGCCACCTCGAGCAGCGTGTTGTGCGTCACGTGCGAAACGGCCGCCTGGTCGGGGGTGCGGCGCCGGTAGCGGATCACCGAGTACAGCAGGATCCCGGTGATCAGGAAGAAGAAGAAGATGCAGACCCAGGTGATGAAGAACATCAACCCGTCGACGTCGGCGGCGAACGTCGACGCCTGCGGCGGCATCATTCCGCGCAGCGGATCCTGGGGGATGGCGCCGGCGAGCAGCGCGCTCAAGTCGGTCGAAGCTGTCATGCCGGGTTGGAGAGCGGGTTAGGGTTGGGGATCGGGATCGGTGCAGTGGATCAGGTCGCAGCCGGGGCCTGCACCAGCCGCTCGCGGCGGCGCAGGACGAAGATCAACGTCACGACCGCGAGGATCGTCAACACGCCCGCGATCCGGACCACCCCCATCACCATCAGGTTGTAGGTGCCCGAGCGCGGGTCATACGTGTAGCAGGAGAGCAGGATGCGGTCCCAGGTCGTGCCGACCTTGCCTTCGGCGGCCTCGACGAGCGACAGGCGCAGATCGCGCGGCGAGAACCACGCACCTTGCAGGTAACGCGAGATCCGGCCATCCGGCGACAGCAGCACGATCCCGGCCGGGTGGTCGAACTGGTGGATGTCCTCCTTCCAGACGAACCCGAACCCGACCGCGTCGGCGAGGGCCTGGATCTCCGGCTCAGCGCCGGTCAGGAAGTGCCAGTGCTCGCTGACGTTCGGCTTCGCGTACGCCTGCAGGTACGAGTTCTGCTTCTCCTTCGCGAGGCTCGGCTTCTCCTTCGCATCGATGCTGACGGCCACGATCCGGAAGTCCTCTGCCGGCGTCAGCGTCATCCGCTGCATCGCGTCGACGAGGCCGTTCAGGACGGCGCCGCACAGCGCCGGGCAGCCGTAGTAGCCGAGCCACAGGATCACCGGCCGGTCCCCGGTCAGATAGTCGCCGAGCCGCACCGGCCGGCGGTCCTGATCGACGAACTGCAGCTCGCGCGGGACCTGCTCGCCGAGGTGCTCGGTCCAGATCGCCCGGCCATCCACGACCTCGAGCCCACCGCCGATGCCTTGCGCCGGCAATGCCGCCGCACCGGCGAGCAGCAGGCTCAAACCTGCTGCGCGCGCGAGCTGCATGCGGTTGGTGCGGATCGGTGCCATCGCCGGGCTACTTGTTCTCCAACACGCGCTGCATCGCCTCGTCGATCGAGCGCCCACCGCCCTGGCCGGACAGCGCCTGGTTCTCCCACTGGCGCTGCTGCTGCAGCTCGAGCGCCGGCAGCTCGTCGATCTTGCGCGCGCGCTCGCCGGTGATCACGAAGCTGAACAGGTGGTACAGCAGCCAGACCGACACGAACACGCCGAACGTGACGACGACGAGCCAGAACAGCGTCCGCTTCGCGTCGATGTCGTGCTCCGGATCGATCGCCTCGATGCCTGCCGGCAGCGGCGGATGACCGAGCGCGTCGTGCGACGGAGACTCCTTGGTCGTGTGCATCGGGCCCTCAGATGTTGCGGAAGTGCAGGGATTCGGCGAGGCGCGGGTCCCGCTCCGGGACCAGCGGCGTGCTCTGGATGTTGCGCAGCACCAGCACGAGGAACAGCGCGAACACGCCGAGCAGCGTCGTGAAGTCGAGCCACGACAGATGCAGCCCGTGGGCGTGCAGCGTCGGCATCACGATCCAGTGCAGGTCGATCGCGTGCATGACCAGCATGTACCCCGCCGCGACCGCCAGCGTCGTCGTGTTGCGCTTGATGTGACGCGACATCAGGAAGCCGAACGGAATCGCGAAATGCCCGATCGCGAGGATCTGCGACACCGTCAGCCAGCTGCCGTGCATCCGGTGCCGGTAGAAGATCGTCTCCTCCGGCAGGTTCGCGTACCAGATCAGCATGAACTGGCTGAACGCGATGTAGGTCCAGAACACGACGAACGCGAACAGCAGCTTGCCGATGTCGTGGTAGTGCTCGCGGGTGACGGCGCCGCGCAGCAGCCCCTTGCTCTGCAGATACATGCAGAGGATCCCGAGCACGGCCATGAACGACAGGAAGCCGCCGGCGAAGAAGTAGACGCCCCAGATCGTCGAGAACCAGTGCGGGTCCAGGCTCATCAGCCAGTCGAACGCCGCGAACGTCGTCGCCAGAGCGAACAGCAGCATCATCGGCGCCGCGACGCGCGCCATGCGCAGCGTCAGCGCCGGATCCCCGGTCCGGTCCTGCTCCAGCGAGCGGTTGCGGAACCAGGTCGCGATGAAGCTCCAGACCGCGAAGTAGATCGCGGCGCGGATGAAGAAGAACGGCACGTTCAGCCAGGCCGACTTGCCGGCCAGGATCGCGTCGTAGCCGGGGCTCGCCGGATCCAGGTCCGCATCCACCCAGTGGTGCCACAGGTCGTGGTAGCCGATCGCGATCGGCACGAACAGCGGCACGAACCACGGCAGCGTGCCCATGACGTTCTCGGCGATCCGGCGCACGACGACGCTCCAGCCGGCGCGCGTCAGGTGCTGGATCAGCACGAACGCCGTCGCCCCGAGCGCGATGCTCAGCGCGAACATGAACGCGACCAGATACGAGAAGTAGAACTGCTTGCGCGCGTCGGCGCCGAGGAACAGGCCGATCAGGCTGGCGCCGAGCGCGACCGCGCCGATGCCCAGACGCAGCTTCTGCGCCGAAGCGAGCGCGCCTGCCGGCACGCGCGTGACGAGGCCGGGCGCCGTCGTCTCGATCGGGGGGACCGTGGCTGTCGAACTCATCGGGGATTGCTACCTGGGTTCAGCGCACGCGCTCCTTCAGCGCGCGGATGTAATGGATGATCAGCCAGCGGTCCTCGACCGGGATCAGCGGCCCATAGGCCGGCATCGTCGAGCGCCCGTGCGTGATGACGTCGAAGATCTCGCCGTCGACCAGCTTGCTGACCCGCTCGTGGTCCAGGAACGACGGCAGCGGGACCGGCCAACGCCGTCCGGTGAAACCCTTGCCGGTGCCGGTGCGGTCATGGCAGATCGAGCAGAAGATGTCGTATCGCTGCCGCCCGCGCGCAAGGGCCTCGGCGGTCAACGCCACCGGGTTCTGCTGCACGTAGCTGCCGTCGGCGTGCTTGAACTTCGCGAGCACCGGATCGGGCAACGACCCGCGCGCCACGGTGCCGGCAACCGGCTGCCGCATCGCGCGGTGATCCTTCCAGCCGGCGAACGCCGACTTCTCCTGCGCCTGCAGCTTCGGCTGGAAGTCCATGTCCAGCACGAGGTGCACCGGCGGCTGCTCCGAGATCCCGCCGCGGCAGGCGGCGAGGCCGGCGAGCGCGAGCGTCGCGAACCAGAGCTTGGTGTTCATTCGGCGATCAACTCCACGTTCTTGCCGCCGATGTCGCGCAGGAACGCCAGCGTGGCCTGCTGGTCGAATTTCGGGTCGGCCGCGTCGATCGACAACACGAACCGGTCGTCGCTGACGCGCAGCGCCGCGGCATAGTCGAACAGCGGATGGTGCAGCCGCGGCAGCCGGTTCAGGCCGAACTGGCCGAAGAAGGCGCCGAACGCGGCCAGCAGCACCATGCACTCGAACGTGATCGGCACCGTCGACGGCCACGCGTACGGGAGCTTGCCGCTGACCCAGTACTCGTAATCGACGGCGTTCATCCACCACATCATCAACTGCGCGCCGGCGATCCCGAGCAGGCCGCAGGCGACGCAGATCCAGCCGACGTGGCTCGGCCCGTGCCCGATCGCGTCGTCCATGCCGTGGATCGGGAACGGCGTGTGCGTGTCGGCGCGTGAGTAGCCGGCCGCCTTGACCTGCTTCGCCGCGGCGTAGATCGCGGCCGCGCTGTCGAACTCGGCGACCGCGCCCCAGTACGTGATGCTCATCTCAGTACGCCCCCTCGGTCACGTGCGGGTTGTCGCCGTGACGCCCGGCCGCGTGACCGTGCCCGTCGTGGTGCCCGTGGTGCGGGTCCGCCTCCTTCATCGTGTTCTTGACTTCGCTGATCGCGAGGATCGGCAGGAAGCGGCAGAACAGCAGGAAGAACGTGAAGAACAGCCCGAAGCTGCCGATCAGCGTCAGCACGTCCCACAGCGTCGGGCTGAAGTAGTCCCAGCTGGAGGGCAGGAAGTCACGGTGCAGCGACGTCACAACGATGACGAACCGCTCGAACCACATCCCGATGTTGACGAAGATCGAGATCACGAACAGCGCGGCCGGGTTGCGCCGGATCGAGCGGAACCAGAACAGCTGCGGGCTGATCACGTTGCACGACACCATGATCCAGTAGGCCCACCAGTAGGGCCCGGTCGCGCGGTTGATGAACGCGAACTGCTCGTATTCGACGCCGCTGTACCAGGCGATGAAGAACTCCATCCCGGACGCGTAGCCGACCATCGAGCCGGTCACGAGCAGGATCTTCGCCATGTTGTCGAGCGTGTTCAGCGTGACGAGATCCTGCAGCCCCAGCCACTTGCGGGCCGGGATCAGCAGCGTCAGCACCATGCCGAACCCGCTGAAGATCGCGCCGGCGACGAAGTACGGCGGGAAGATCGTCGTGTGCCAGCCGGGCAGCAGCGAGATCGCGAAGTCGAACGACACGATCGAGTGGACCGACAGCACCAGCGGCGTGCTGAGGCCGGCGAGGATCAGGTACGCCTTCTCGTAGTTGATCCAGTGCCGGTTGCTACCGTGCCAGCCGCAGGCGAGCACGCCGTAGACGCGCGCCGCGATCTTGCGGCCGCTGCGCACGCACCGGTCGCGGAACGTCGCGAGGTCCGGCACCATGCCC
The DNA here is from genome assembly GCA_964483245.1 of uncultured candidatus Brocadiaceae bacterium. Taxonomy (GTDB): domain Bacteria; phylum Planctomycetota; class UBA1135; order UBA1135; family UBA2386; genus CAZABP01. Next base: position 5,945 of record CAZABP010000047.1, read on the forward strand.
ATGTACCAGAACAGCAGCGACACCGTGAAATACGTGCTGACCGCGAACACGTCCCACAGCAGCGGGCTCTTGAACTGCGGCCACAGCGACATCTGGTTGGGCAGCGGGAACACCCAGTAGATGACCCAGATGCGGCCGACGTGGATCGCCGGGAAGATGCCGGCGGCCATGACGGCGAAGATCGTCATCGCCTCCGACCAGCGGTTGATCGCCGTGCGCCACTTCTGCCGGAACAAGCAGAGGATCGCCGAGATCAGCGTCCCGGCGTGGCCGATGCCGATCCAGAACACGAAGTTGACGATCGGCCAGCCCCAGCCGACCGGGCTGTTGTTGCCCCAGATCCCGATCCCGGTGAACACCAGGTAGGCGATCGAGGCGCCGAGGATCCCCAGCCCGGCGACGGCGATGCCGAACATCACGTACCAGCCGCGCGGAGTCTTCATCTCCGCGACGCGGGCGATCTTGTCGGTGACCGACGCGAAGTCGTTGCGGCCCTCGACGATCGGTGCGCGGACGAGCGGGTTCTCGGGTTCGTCCGTGACGAGGATGGCGGTCATGGGTCAGGACAGCTCCGGATTGGGGTTCCTGATCTTGGCCAGGTAGGTCGTGCGCGGCTTCACGTTCAGCTCGGACAACATCGCGTAGTTGAGGCTGGAGGCGCGCAGCTTGCTGACGCGGCTCTCCGGGTCGTTGATGTCCCCGAACACGATCGCGTCGCTCGGGCAGGTCTGCGCACAGGCGGTCTGCACGGCGTCGCGCGCCAGCGGCCGGCCGGCGCGTTTGGCGACGATCTTGGCCCCCTGGATCCGTTGCACGCAGTACGTGCACTTCTCCATGACGCCGCGCGAGCGCACCGTGACGTCCGGGTTCTGCACCATCTGCTCGGTCGGCGTGTAGTCGGCCGTGAAGTGGAACCAGTTGAACCGGCGCACCTTGTACGGGCAGTTGTTGTTGCAGTACCGCGTGCCGATGCAGCGGTTGTAGACCATGTCGTTCAGCCCTTCGGGCGAATGCGTGGTCGCCGCGACCGGGCAGACCGACTCGCACGGGGCGTTCTCGCACTGCATGCACGGCACCGGCTGCTGCACGAGGTCCGGCTGCGCCGCCGCGTCCTGGCGCTCGTCACCGACGAAGTACCGGTCGATCCGCAGCCAGTGCATCTCGCGGCCCTTCAACACCTGCGCCTTGCCGACCACCGGGATGTTGTTCTCCGACTGGCAGGCGATGACGCAGGCGTTGCAGCCGGTGCAGGAGCTCAGGTCGATGACCATCCCCCATTGGTAGCCCTGGCTGTAGTCGCGCTCCGGCCACAGCGATTTCAGCTCATCGCGCTCGGTGACGACCGGATGCTCGTGTGGCTCGGTGCCGTGCTCGTCGTGCGCGTGCCGCTTGGCAGCTTCGGTCTTCGTCTTCGCGGCGCGGGCGAGCGGCGACATCTCCGGCGCGAAGTCGGGGTCGGCGCGGTAGCCGGCCAGCGTGTTCTGCCGGTACAGCGGGCGCCCCTCGAGCGAGCCGTGGTTCTGCGTAGACGCGAGGACGTGCTTGGCACCGGTCGCCGCCGCGGTCGCGCCGGTCGCGATCCACTGCGTGTCGACGCCGCGCAGGACGAAGGTGTCGGCGCCGACGCCGGCCGCGACCTTGTGCCGGGAGGCGAGCCGGCGACCGTAGCCGAGCGGCAGCGTCACGCTGAAGTCCGCGTGCCCGGGCAGCACGAACGCCGCGATCTCGAGCGTCTCGCCGCCGTGGCCGATCCGCAGCACGTCGCCGGTCGCGACGTTCAAGGCATCGGCGGTCGCCGGGCTGAGCAGCGCCGCGTTGTCCCAGGTCAGCTTCGTGATCGGGTCCGGCATCTCCTGCAGCCAGGGGTTGTTGGCATAGCGGCCATCCCACAGGCACGGATCGGCGCGGAAGCAGAGCTCCAGATTGCCGCTGTCGAGCTTCGCCGCCGGGCGTGCGTTGCCGACCGCGGTCGCGACCGCGTCCGCCATCAACGCGGGCTGCGCTGCTTCCGCCAGCGCCATGCCCGGGACGACTCCGTCGTGCAGACAGCGCGTCCAGAACGAGTCGAAGTCCTCCGCCGCAGCACGGTCCGCCCAGTACTCGCGCACGATCTCGAACCCGTGCTTGCGCACGCTCTCGTTCGCACCGGCCGGATCGATCAGCAACGCCAGCAGCTCGGCGACGGACGGCGCCCCTTCGTACAGCGGTGCGATCAGCGGCTGCACGATCGCCGGCGTGCCGTCGAACGCGCAGAGATCGCCCCAGCTCTCGAGCGGATGCGCCAGCGGCAGGTGCCACGCGGCCAGCGCACCGGTCTCGTTCTCGTGCAGGCCGCAGTGGATCAGCGTCAGGCGCGGGTCCGCCGCGCGCTTGATCAGCTCCCGCGCCAGCTCGCGAGGTCCGTCGTAGGCCGGGTTGGTCCCGATGCAGACCAGCGTCGTCACCGAGTCGGCGATCAGCGCGGTCGTCAGCGCCCGCGCCGAGTCGATGCAGCTGGCCGCGACCGCCGCCGGGGTCGCCGTGTAGGTCACGGTCGCGCCGGTGTTGCGCAGCTTGTCGTTGATCGCGTGGACCAGCGCGTGGACGAGCGGCGGCTGCGCCGAACCGGCGACGACCAGGGAACGACCCCGATGGGCGAGCAGGTCGCGCGCCACCACGTCGATCCAGTTCTTGCCGGCGTGCAGGAAGGCCGTGCTCTTCCACTTCGCCAGCGCGCTGCCGAGTGCCGAGTCGCCGAACAGGTTGAGCTCGGCGGCGAGCGCCAGCACCGCGTCCTGGACCTGGCTCGCCGGGACGCGGAAGCGATGGTCCGCCTGGCTCCCGGTCACCGACCAGCCGGACTCGACCGCGTAGAACCGTGACGGAGTCGTCGCCGGCGAGTCGATCTTGCGCCGGCTGGCGAATGCACGCGCGTGGCGCAGCGAGTCCGGTTCGCTGGTCAGGAAGTCGCAGTCGAATCCGACGACCAGATCGGCGCGGTCGAACTTCCATTGCGCGTCCTGCGCGGCGCCGAACGCGAGGCGGCTGCCGGCGACCGCATGGTCGCGGTGCAGCGGCGTCCACCAGTGGATCGACGCCTTGGGATAGACGCGCTTGCACAGCTCGAGCAACGCGAGCTGTGACGGCGACGTGGTCGGCTCGAGCAGCAGCGCGAGCCCTTGCCCGCCGTTCTTCTGCAGCGCGCCGAACACCTCCTGTGCCGCGGCGCGGAACCCGGCCCAGTCGGCGTCGACGCGTTCGCCGCCGCGCCCACGCCGTGGCCGCTGCGTGCGCGCCGGGTCGTAGAGCTGCAGCAGCTCCGCGTGCATGTGCTGGTCGGCGGCACCGAGACTCGATGGATGCAGCGGGTTGCCTTCGACCTTGGTCGGACGGCCATCCGAGCTCTTGACCAGCGTGCCGACGCCGTAGGCGCCGCGCTGGTGTGCAGTCGCGTACCAGCGCGGGATGCCGGGGAGCATCCCTTCCGGGCGATGCGCGAATGGCAGGATCTTCTGGTACGGCTTGCGGCAGCCGGCGAGACCGGCGAGCGCCATCGACGCACCGAGCAGCCCAAGGAAGCCGCGGCGGGAGACTTCGTTGGCCGGCAGCTCGGTCGCGTCCGGCTGGAACTCGCGCTGCAGGAACTCGAGATACTCCGGCGTGCCTTCGAGCTGTTCCAGACTGCGGAACAGCAGCGGCTCACCAGCTCCGGCCGTGCTCTCTGCCGGCTCCAGATCGCTCCGATCACTCATCGATGGCATCCCGAGCAGTGCTCGGGCGGGTTGATGTTGCGCTCGCGCTTGAAGATGCGTCCCTGCTCCACGTCGACGACGAAGCCCATCGTCGTGATCTCGTCGAGCGGGCGCAGGTGACGCTCCGGCTCGCGGTGGCAGTCCAGACACCAGCCCATGCTCAACGGCATGACCTGATGCACGACCTCCATCTGGTCCACGCGGCCGTGGCAGCTCTCACAGCCGACTCCTGCCTGCACGTGCACCGAATGATCGAAGTAGGCGTAGTCCGGCAGCATGTGGACCTTCACCCACTCGATCGGATCACCGAACTGCGGCGACTCCGGGTCGTGGATCTGGCGCAGGTCGGTGAACTCGAAGCTGTCCGCCTTGATCTGCTTGTGGCAGTTCCAGCAGGTCTCCGACGACGGGACGGTCGCGTGCGGACCGTCCTCGACCGCGCGGTGGCAGTAGCGGCAGTCCATGCCGGCCATGCCGACGTGCAGCTTGTGGCTGTAGTTGATCGGCTGCGCCGGCGCGTAGCCGACGTCGGTGTGCCACGGTGAAAACCAGTGGGTCACGACGAACACGACCAGACCCAGCCCCCCGACCGCGCCAGCGGCGACCTTTCCGGGCAGTTGGTTGGTCCACTTCGGGAAAAGATTGGTCAACGCGATCCTCGTCCGCGTGGGCGGTTCTCCGGTCGCCCGGTCCGGGAGCCGGGCGGGATTCCGGTCTGGTGACCCCAGGTACGAACCGACCCTGAGGCGGACCGGACGCGGGCGGCGCGGATCCGGATCAGCCTGCAGGGGACGGGGGCACCGACCTGGGGTGCGGCGATCTAAAAGACAGCTCCCCCCCGGTCAATTTCAGAGTTGATGGATTCCTGCCGTGCGGCCGGTGGGTCGCGCCGGTCCGCGTCCCGGACACCCATAGAGATACGACAGCTCGGACCCGGACTGGCGAAGTCTGATTCAGGCGTCCGGCCGGATTTCCGCCCAACCGCAAACAACCTGCCGGGAAATCCCGCAGTCCGGTCAAGCTCCCGCCAGCGGCTGTTCGATAACCCCGCGGACAGGAGAGGCATGGTGGAAGCCAGGACATCGCTCGGGGCGGCCGGCACGGTCGCCGACGACCGCCAGGAGCTGCGCGTGCTCGGGGAGCTCGCCGCCGCCGGCGACCCGGATGCGTGGGAGCGGCTTTACGCCCGTGGCATCGAAGTCATCCACGCCCTCGCGCACCGTCTGGCGCCGCAGCACCCGTCGGTCCACCGCGAATGCCTGCTCGCGGCCGGCCTCGCCGGCCTCGGCCGCGCCCTCGACCTGCGCGGCGATCCCCAAGCCACGCTGCAACTGCGTCTGGGCGCGGCGAGCTGGATCGCCGGGCACGTCCACCGCGCGATGCGCAGCCAGATCGAAGCCGGCGGACGCCCATCCGGAAGCACACCATGAGAGAGCACGGACTCGACACCTACCTCGCCAACATCAACGAGGTCCCGCTGCTGACTGCCGCCCAGGAGGTGGAGCTGGCCCGCCGCGTGATCGGAGGCGACATGGCCGCGCGCGAGCACATGATCCGCGCCAACCTGCGGCTCGTCGTCTCGATCGCGAAGAACTACGTGCAGCGCGGGCTGCCGTTCATGGACCTGATCGAGGAAGGCAACATCGGGTTGATGAAGGCGGTCGAGAAATTCGACCCGGACGCCGGTTTCCGGTTCTCCACGTACGCGACCTGGTGGATCAAGCAGGGGATCCGGCGCGCGCTGGTCAACAGCGTGCGGACCGTGCGCGTGCCGTCGTACATGTCGGAGCTCGTCTCGCGCTGGAAGTCGATGGCGCACGAGCTGCGCAGTGAGATCGGACGCACGCCGGTCGTGCACGAGATCGCCGAGCAGCTCGACCTGCCCAAGCACGCGCGCCACGTCGTGCACCGGACCGTGATCGCGAACTCGATGCCGGCGACGCCGATCGACTTCGATCCGGGACTCGTCGACTCCGAGATGCTCGAGGATCCGCGTGCGCGGCCACCGGAGGAGGAGCTGTTCTCGATGCTCGAGCTGCAGCGGCTGAAGCAGCTGCTGCTGTCGATCGACGAGCAGGAGGCGCGGATCCTGCGGCTGCGCTACGGCCTGGACGGGGACGATCCGATGACGCTGAAGGCGATCGGCGAGAAGCTCGGGATCACCCGCGAGCGCGTGCGGCAGATCGAGCAGCAGACGCTGCGCAAGCTGCACGAGATCATGAGCCGCGAGTTCGGCGAGAGTACGTAGAGGCTCCGCGCGCGTCGCGTCGAGTCGAGGTCGAGGCCGGCGCGCGGCACGCGGGCTTGCGCCGGCGTAGACTCCGCGCCCCGATGCCGCCGGTCTCCGTCTACATCCATACGCCGTTCTGCGTCGTCAAGTGCGGCTACTGCGACTTCCATTCAACGGTGCCGGACGGCAACGGGCCGCTGGATCTGTACCTGGATGCGCTGGCGCGCGAGCTGGAGTTGGTGACGCTGCCGGCGGAGCCGCACACGGTGTTCGTCGGCGGCGGGACGCCGTCGTACTTCGATGCGCCGCGGTTCGCGCGGTTGCTGGCTCTGCTGGAGCAGCGGCTGCGGTGGCGTGCGAGCCGCGAGGTGACGCTCGAGGCGAATCCGGAGAGCGTGACACTGGAGAAGCTGCAGCTCGCGCGCGCGCATGGCGTGACGCGGCTCAGCATCGGAGCGCAGACGTTCGCCGCCGAGCGATTGCGGTTCCTCGACCGCGCGCATGATGCGGCGGCGATCGGGTGGGCCGTCGAGCAGGCGCGCGCGGCGGGGTTCGCCAATGTCTCGCTGGACCTGATCTTCGGGCTGCCGGGACAGACGCTGGACGAGTGGCAGCAGGATGTCGAGCAGGCGCTCGCGCTGCAGCCGGATCATCTGTCCTGCTACAACCTGACGTTCGAGCCGGGGACCAGGCTCGAACACGCGCGCCAGCAGGGCCGGGTAGCGCCGAACGAGGAGGCGGCCGACGCCGCGATGTTCCGCTGGACGCGGGGGCGGCTGACGGCAGCCGGCTTCGTTGCCTACGAGATCTCCAACTTCGCGGGCCGCGGCGGGCCGTGCCTGCACAACGACCACTACTGGTTGCAGGGGGACTACGTCGGCGTCGGTCCGAGCGCGTCCAGCCACCGCAGCGGGCGGCGCTGGACCAACCTGAAGCCGCTCGAGCCGTGGGCCGCCGCGCTGCGCGCGGGAACGCCGCCGATCGCATCTGCGGAGACGTTGACGCGCGCGCAACGTGCCGGCGAAGCGGTCTGGCTCGGACTGCGCCGGCGGGATGGAGTCGACTTCGCGGCGGTGTCGGCGCGGCTGCAACTGCCGCTGCGCGAGCGGTTCGCCGCCGTGGTCGACCGGTTGCTCGCCGCGCAGCTGGTTGCATGGCAGGGCGAGCAGTTGCAGCTGACCGAGCGCGGATTGCTGCACGCCGACCACGCCGGGGCCGCGTTCCTGGGGCTCGACGCGCACGCGGTGTTGGCGTAGATCCCCGCGCATGCGTCTGCTCCTGCTGCTCGCTCCGCTCCTGCTGCTCCCCGCCTGCGCATTCGGGCGCTTCAGCGAGAACGAGCCGCTGCAGGCATCGCAACTGGCCGGATTCATGCCGGGCAAGACGACCGCGCAGGAGGTCGTGACCGCGCTCGGGCCGCCGACCGACGTCGTCTGGCTCGGCAAGCGCACCGCGTATCGCTACGACCATCTGCGCCGCAAGGTCGCCGCGACGATCCTGATCGTGATCAACCTCGCGAACTTCGACGAGCGCAGCGACCGCGTGTGGCTGTTCTTCGACGAGAACGACGTGCTGACGCACTTCGCCGGGACGTTCGCCGCCGAGCGGACCGAGTATTCGTTCCCGTGGGAGGACCTGCACGACCAGAACCCGCCGCCGGGGAAGTAGCGGCTGCGGCGCACCATGCGGAAACCTGTCCGGCGACTCGCGGCGTCTTGCGCCTGCATGCTGCTGGCCGCGCTGGGCGCCGGTTGCGTGCAGCTGCAGTACACGCACGCCCATGTCGGCGAGCCGCTGCCGGAGGGGATCGAGGACCGGCTGCGGATCGGCGAGGCGACCGTGCAGCAGGCGCTCGAGCTCTTCGGTGCACCGACCTACGTCTACGGCGACGAAGTGCAGGGGATCTCGCTGGCCTGGACCTGGCGCCACACCGAAGGGTGGGGGATCAGCCTGAGCTACTCGGTCAGTGAGCTGTTCAACGTCTCCGGCAGCTACGACGACGACGGCACCGAGACCTGGGGCGTGTTCCTGACCTTCGATCGCGATCTGCGGCTGCGCGAGGTCCGGCGCGCGCTGCTGTCGGACGTTGCGGCGGCGTCGATCGTCGCGAGATCGCGCACGCCGGCGGGCGCTGAGAACTGAGCGTGCGCGCATCCGCGCTCGCGCTGGTGGTGCTGCTCACCGGCTGTCGGCCGGAGCAGCCGGCGGTGCTGGCGGATGGTGGCAGCGGAACGTTCCGGCGGATCGCGGAGCTCGCGGGTGACGGGCGTGGGGCGGAGGTCGTGTCCGCGGCCGAGGATGGGATGCTGCTCGTCTGTACCGACGGCGAGCAGGGGGCACTGCGCGTCGTCGATCTGAGCGATGCCCGGGCGCCGCGTGAGATCGCGCGCGTGCCGCTCGACGGCACGCCTACGTGTGCCTGCCTGTGCGACGGATCCGCGTACGTGACCGTGCCTGGTCCGCGGCCCAAGCGCACCGGCGCCACGCCGGAGTTTGCGCCCGGCAGGCTGGTCGTCGTCGACCTGCGCGATCCCAGCACGCCGCGCGTCACCGGCGCAGTCACCATCGGCCATCATCCGGACAGCCTGCAGGTCACGCGGATCGGCGAATCGATCGTGGCGGTGATCGCCATCGAGAATCCTCCGGCCGTCGTCGCGCGTGGCCGGCTTCGCAACGAGGAGGATCCCGGGTCACCACAGGACGTGAGCCTGCCCGGATCGATCCAGGTCGTCGTCGTCGAACCGGACGCGCTCGGAACGTCGACGGTCACCGACGTGCCGTTGGCGGCTGGGGCGTTGCGGGCTGCGGGGCTGCTGTATCCCGAGGATCCGCAGCCGGAGTTCGTCGCACTGCACGGGACCGTGGCCGCAGTCACGCTGCAGGAGAACAACGGGATCGCGCTGGTGGACATTGCCGACCCGCGGCAACCGAAGCTGCTGCGGCTGTTCTCGACCGGGATCGCGACGACGCGCCTCGCAGATCTGTCGGCGGACGACGGGATCGCATTCGCCGATCGCTTTCCGCCGGCCCAGGAGGACGTGCGGCGGCGCGTGCTGGACGCCGGCGGCGGCGCGGTCCCGCTCGGTGCGCGGATGCCGGACGCGGTCGCATTCACGCCGGACGGACAGGTGCTGGTGACCGCCGACGAGGGGGAGATGCGGCTGACCGGGGGGCGCGGGTTTTCACTGTGGAGCCTGCAGGGGGAGCTGCTGGGTGAGGACGGCGGCGAGGTCGAGCGAGCTGCGGCGGCGCGCGGGCTGTACCCGGATCACCGCTCGGGCGACAAAGGGATCGAGATCGAAGGCGTCGCGACCGCGCGATTTGGCGCGGAGACGCTGGCCTTCCTGCTCGCCGAGCGCGGATCGTTCGTTGTGGTCGCCGCGATCGACGATCCAGCACATCCCCGGCTGCTGCAGTTGCTGCCGGCAGGGCCGGCGCCGGAGGGGATCGCCGCCATCCCGCAGCGGGGCCTGGTGGTGGTCGCCTGCGAGGGGGACGGCTCGCTGCACGTCTATCAGCGGCAGTAGGCGCCGGGGCCGGCAGGCTCTGGCGCGATTCCCAGGGTCGGGTGTCGAATTGCGGCCCGCTCCGGCGTCTTGGAGCTGCACCCCGTCCGAGCCCACCGCTCGAGGAGAACACGATGACCCGTCCGCTCTCGTTCGTGGCCACGCTGCTCGTGGCCGTCCCCGTCCTGGCACAGGAACCGTCCGGCGCGCCGGACATGGCCGCGATGATGCAGCCGGCGCCGCAGCTGCAGAAGTACGCGAAGCTGATCGGGCAGTGGGAGGGTGCCGGGACCTACACTCCCGCTGCGGGTGTAACGCCGATCGCGTGGACGGCGAAGGAATCCGGGAGCTGGGCGCTCGGGAACCACTTCGTCGAGCTGCGCACGCACGTGCAGTTCGAGGGGCAGGTGCCGCCGCTGACGATCCGCTCGTTCTATGGCTTCGACAAGGAACGCCAGCAGCACACGATGGTCGCGGCGAACAGCTTTGGGCAGTGCTACGAGAAGGACGTGCACTGGGGGGAGCAGGGCGAGTTGGTCATGACGACCAGCGGCGTCGAGGATGGAAAGCCGTATCTGTCGCGCGAGACCGTCGTGCTGCACGGTGACGGCTATGAGTTCCGCATCGAGACGTCGGTCGGGACCAGTCCGTTCTCGGCGAAGGTCGAGGGGAAGTTCCGCCGGCTCGCCGGGGATGCGCGCGTCGCCGAGACGGCGTTCACGGATCCCAAGCAGCCGGCGATGCAGACGCAACTGCAAGGCGAGCTCGGCAAGCTCGCGCGCATGTGCGGCCGCTGGCGGCTGACCGGCTCGATGAAGATGGGTGCTGACGCGCCGGAGATGGCGATCGCTGGGATCGAGACGATCGATCCGGTGTTCGGCGGTCAGGTGCTGTGCAACCACGTCGTCGGAGATCCGGCGCCGGAGATGGGCGGGTTCCGCTACGAGAGTTGGGGGTACACCGGTTGGGATGCCGGGCGCGGTTGCTTCCGGCAGGTCTACGTCAGCAACATGGGCGAGATCATGACGATGTCGGCGCGGCTCGCCGGCAGCGATCAGCTCGTGTCGACCTGGGAGGGCGTGCACATGGGGCAACCGTGCGCCGTGCGAGGGGTGATCACGTTCACCGGCGACGCGAAGAGCCCGATGCAGGTCTCATGCCATCGGCTGCAGGGCGGCGCCGCGCCGCTGTGCGATTTCCAGGCCGCATACGCGCCGGCGAAGTCGTGACCCGAGGGGGTGCCGACTGACGCCGTGAGCCCGCGGCTCGGGCGCGCAGGCGTGGCTTGCGCGTTCCGGGCCCGGAGATCGAATGTCCGGTCCACCGCGTGCGACGCGGGGTTCCGACCTCCTCTCGACCTCCTCTCGAAGAACCAAGGTGATCCGATGAACTGTCGTCCGCTGCCGGCCCTGACGGCCGGGATGTTCTGCTTCCTGTTCCCGCTCGCCGCGCAGGAGAACGCCGGCGAGACCATGCAGGGGCCGGCCGGCCCGGCGGCCGAGCTCGTGCGCTATGAGCGCCTGCTGGGCGAATGGGCCGGCAAGGGGACCGTGCATCTCGAGCCGGGGCAACCAGGTCTTGCGTGGACGATGAAGATGTCGTTCCGCAAGGCGCTCGGGGGGCACTTCTACGAGGAGAACGGGGAGATCAAGTTCGCCGACGAGTCGATGCCGCTGATGCGCGGGCGCGCGCTGTATGGGTACGACCGCGAGCAGAAGCGGTTCGTCGTCATCGGTGCCAACTCGTTCATGGGTGTCATCCTGCGTGAGATCCACTGGGGGAGCGGCGAGGAGATGATCATCGTCTCGTCGGGCGTCGAGCAGGGCGTGCCGTATGCCGATCGCGAAGTCATGACCGTCGGCAAGGACGTGATCCAATTCCGCGTGGATCGCTCCGCCGGGGCGCAGCCGACGTTCGTGCACGTGCAGGGGAGCTTCGAGCGAACTGCTGCGCAGGCGCCGCCGGCAACGCCGGCCGAAGCCGCGATGGCCATGCCGGCCGTGATGCCCAACGGCGAGCTCGCCAAGCTGTCGCGCATGATCGGCAACTGGAAGATCCAGGGGACCATGGTGCCGATGCCCGGCGCGGGCGAGATGCCGATCTCCGGCACCGAGAGCGTCACGCTCGGTTTCGACGGCAACATCCTCACGTCGCACGTCGTCGGCGACCCTTCGCCGGCCATGGGCGGCGGGCACTACGAAGCGATCGGGTTCGTCGGCTGGGACGCCGAGCGGAACTGCTTCGAGTACGCGTACGCCGACAACATGGGGACCTCCGGCATCCTGGACGGCCGCGCCACCTCGCCGAACGAGATCGTCTACACCCTGGCCACGCCGATGATGGGCGCGCCCAGCACCACGCGCTCCATCACGCACTTCACCGACGACCCCACGCATCCGATCACGATCACGTCCGATCGCCTGCACGGTGGCATGCCGGCCTACCGCGAGTTCTCCGCGAAGTACTCGCCCAAGCAGTAGCCCGTTGCGCGGGTGTCTGACACCTGCTGTACCGGTACACCCGGTGTCAGACACCTACGCGGCGGCCTTCGGGGATCCGTAGGAAGAATTGTCGCCTCGCAAGGGCGAACCGCGCGCCGGCGGGTGCCACAGGACATGTGGCATGAGTCGGAAACCAAGACGCGACCCGCCCGATGGCTGGCATCACGTGGGTAACCGGGGCCAGGCGCACCGGTCTGTCTTCACGAGCGCCAACGAGGCGGGACTCTTTTTCGAAGCAATGTCGCGCGGCATCCAGCACACGGGCATCGAGATCCACGCCTGCACGGTGCTGGCAACGCACTTCCACCTGCTGGTGCGCAGCCCGGGCGATGCCTTGGCGAAGTGCATGCAGATCGCGAAGAGCTGGTTCGTCAGGAAGTTCAACAAGTCCCATGAGCGCGACGGGTCCCTGTTCAGTTCGCGCTTCTGGAACCGGTTGCTGGTCGACTTGACCGACCGGATCCTCGTGACGCGCTACATCGATGCGAATCCGGTGCGCGCGGGTCTCGTAGCGCGGAGCATCGATCACCCCTGGGGCAGCGCGCACCACTATTCGCACCTGGCAGGTCCCCCGTGGCTCAATCGAACCTGGGTCGAATCGATCGTCGCCGGACAGCAGCCCTACCGACCCCAGGAGTACGACTCGTGGTCGAGCCACGGACGCGATCTGGCCTGCTGGCTGACGGAGAGGCGGTTCCTGTTCGGAGCCGGCCCGATCGATCCCGCCGACTACCTGCCGGGGCCCGGTGAGGACCCGCGCGCGCATGTCCGCGCCTGGCTCGACCGGAACCACCGGATTGCGGACGGAGCCGCACTACGCTGGCCGATCACGACGCCGGACCTGATCCTCGCCGAAGTCGCGTCCGCTCAGGCTACGCGCGGCGAATGGAGGATCCTGCTCAGCCGTTGCTGGCGTGATGCCTGGACTCTGCTCCGGGTCGGTCTCCTTCGTAACGCCTGCGGCCTCAGTCTGCGTGAGACCGCTACCCTGCTGCAACTCTCGACCAGCGCGGCCGAACGTGCGTCGCGATCGCATGAGCAGACGCTCCTGATGGATCGCGAGTACTCGGAGCTCCACGAGCGCCTCCTGGCCGCGTCCGTGCACACACTGCAAGACCGCCGCGTAGGTGTCTGACACCCGGTGTACCGGGGAATCCGCGCTACAGCGCTTTCGTCTCGGCGACGAGTTCCTGCAACGCCTGCTTGGCGTCCTGGAACATCATCAAGCAGTTCTCCGCCTCGAACAGCGGGTTCTTGATCCCGGCGTAACCCGGACTCAGTGAGCGCTTGATGACGACGACGGTGCGGGCGTGATCGACGTCGAGGATCGGCATGCCGGCGATCGGCGACTGGGGGTCGGTGCGCGCGGCGGGGTTCACGACGTCGTTGGCGCCGACGACGACGACGACGTCGGTGTTCTTGAAGTCGGCATTGATCTGATCCATCTCGACGAGCTTGTCGTACGGCACGTCCGACTCGGCGAGCAGGACGTTCATGTGACCCGGCATGCGTCCGGCGACGGGATGGATGGCGTAGCGCACGTTGGTGCCACGCTGTTCGAGCAGATCGCCGAGCTCGCGCAGGATGTGCTGTGCCTGGCTGACCGCGAGGCCATACCCCGGCACCATGATGACCTGCTGCGCGCCGTCGAACAGCAGCGCGATCTCCTCGGCGCCGGCACTCTTGACGCCCTTGTAGTCGGTCGCGTCCTTGGCGACGGTGTCGTCGCCGATGCCGCCGGCGAGCACGTTGCCGAGCGAGCGGTTCATCGCCTTGCACATGATCTGCGTCAGGATCAGCCCCGACGCACCGACCAACGCACCGGCGACGACGAGCAGCGGGTTCTTGACCACGAACCCGCTCATCGCCGCGGCGACGCCGGAATACGAGTTGAGCAGCGACACGACGACCGGCATGTCCGCACCGCCGATCGGCAGCACGACCGACACGCCGAGCACGAGCGCAATCGCGCTCAGCAGCAGTGACGCGACGAACCAGCTGAACCCGCCGGTCGCCCAGTGGATCAGCCACAGCGACACGACGACCGCCGCGACCGCCAGCACCAGATGCGCGATGTTGCGCTGCGCCGATGGCAGCGGATGCGGGATCTTCTTGCCCTGCAGCTTGAGATACGCGACGCCGCTCCCGCTGAACGTCGCCAGCCCGATCAGGATGCTGAGCGGATACGTCACGGAGTCGAGCAACGCGTGATTCTCGGTCAGCGACATTCCACTGACCGTGTCCTGGCCGAGCATCGACATCGCGACCAGCGCCGAGGCACCGCCGCCGAACCCGTTCAACGCCGCGACCATCTCCGGCATCGCGGTCATCTGCACGGTGCGCGCGAGATACAGCCCGATTCCACCGCCGACGATCAACCCGGCGATCAGGACGAACCAGGCCTGCTCCTGGAAGTCCTGCAGCACGACACCGACGATCGCCAGCAGCATGCCGAGCGCCGCGAGCTGATTGCCGCTCTTGGCGGTCTTGACGCGCGACAGCCGCTTGATACCGAGGATGAACAGCAGCGTCGAGGCGAGATACAGCAGTTCGAAGAGGATCTCCTGCACGGCCGGGTCAATCCTTCTTCCTGAACATCGACAGCATGCGGTCGGTGACGAGGAATCCACCGACCACATTGATCATCGCGAACACGATCGCGACGAACGCGAGCCCGAGCGACAGCCAGCCCTCACCGGCGTCGGCGGCGACGACCGCACCGACGATCGTGATCCCGGAGATCGCATTCGCGCCGGACATCAGCGGCGTGTGCAGCGTCGGCGGCACCTTCGTGATCAGCTCGAGGCCGAGCAGCGCGGCGATCATGAACAGGAACAGCATCAGAAACATCGTCACGCACCTCCCTTGCCGGCCAGCGCCTGCGCCACGCCGGCATGCTTGATCTCGCCATCGCGCACGACGCAGGTCGCCGTCACGCACTCGTCGTCCCACTTCGGCTCGAGCTTGCCCTTGGGCAGCACGAGCTCGAGAAAACCCTGCACATTGCGGCTGAACATCCGGCTCGCGTCACCGGCCTTCTGCGCCGGCAGGTTGACGTCGCCGATCACGAGCACACCGTGCCGCTCGACACGCTCACCGCGCACGCTCCCCTCGACGTTGCCGCCGGTCTCGACCGCGAGATCGACGACGACCGAACCCGGCCGCATCGCCGCCAGCATGTCGTCGGTCACCAGCCGCGGCGCCTGGCGCCCCGGAATCGCCGCCGTCGTGATCACGACGTCCGCCGCCGCGACGTGCGCGCGCACGATCTCGCGCTGCTTGTCGAGCTGCTCCTGGCTCTGCTCCTTCGCATAGCCGGCCGCGGTTTCGCCGCCCTGGATCGTCGTGTCGACGAACTTGGCGCCCAGGCTCTCGACCTGCTCCTTCACCGCCGGCCGCACGTCGTTCGCCTCGACGACCGCGCCGAGCCGGCGCGCCGTCGCGATCGCCTGCAACCCGGCCACACCAACACCCATGATGAACACCTTCGCCGGCTTGAGCGTCCCAGCCGCGGTCATCAGCAGCGGGAACAGCTTGGGCAGCGCCGCCGCCGCGAGCAGCACCGCCTGGTAGCCAGCGGTCGTCGCCTGGCTGGAGAGGATGTCCATCTTCTGCGCGCGCGTGATGCGCGGCATCAGGTCGAGCGCGAACGCCGTCACGTTCCGCCCGGCGAGCGCCTGCACGGTCGGCACCGCGGTCAGCGGCTGCATGCTGCAGACCAACATCGAACCCGGCCGCAGCGCCGCCACCTCCTCCGGCTCCGGCGTGCGCACGCGCAGCACGACGTCGGCCCCGCCGTAACCATCGGCCGGCTCGACCAGCTTCGCGCCCGCCGCGGCGTACTCGTGATCCGCGATGCCGGCGCCGATCCCGGCACCGGCCTGCAATTGGACCTCGATACCGAGCTTGGCCCAGGCCTTGACCGAGTCTGGCGTCGCTGCGACGCGCCGCTCGGCTGCCTCGGTCTCCTTCGGCACGAACAGGGTGACCATGCGTAGCCTCGTCTCGATCTGCGGTGTGTGTGCGCCCGGCCGTGCGGCCGCGCCGTGTTGCTCCGGACCTGCAAGCAGTGCGGTCGAGGGTCGCGGCCGCGAGGCCGCACTGCGGGGGCGAAAGGAAACAGCCAACGACGACCGCGCGCCACCCTTCGCGCACGCAGATGCTGCGTCCGGGGCGATTCGCAATCGCTGCCGCCAGGGGTAGGCTCTGCCGCCGATGGGTGGCGGGTTCGGCAACCGGCTGGCGGCGCGGGTGCTCGGCGACGGCCTGGCACCGGCGGTCGTCGGTCTCGACCCCCGGCTCGAAGCGCTACCGCGCACGCTGCAGCCAGACGCCGCACCGGCGCAGCGAATTGCATCGTTCTACGCCGAGCTGCTGCCGCGGCTCGCCCGCCACGTCCCGGCGGTCAAGCCGAACATCGCGTTCTTCGAGCGCTTCGGCAGCGCAGGTTTCGCCGCCTACGAGGAGACCTGCCGGCGCGCGCGCGCGGCCGGCCTGCTGGTGATCGGCGACGTCAAGCGCGGCGACATCGGTTCCACGGCCGAGGCCTACGCTGCGATCCACCTCGACCTCGCCGACGCGGTCACGCTGCATCCGCTGCTCGGCACCGACTCGCTGCAACCGTTCTTCGCCCGCTGCCGCGACGAAGGGCGCGCCGTGTTCCTGCTCGTCCGCACGAGCAACCCGGGCGCCGCCGAGTTCCAGCAGCTCCCGGTTCCGGGCGGCACGCTGTCGGATGCGCTGGCACGCGCGGTCGAGCAGTGGAACCGCGAGCTGCCGCGCGCTGCCGGCTACGGTCCGGTCGGCGCCGTCGTCGGCGCGACCTGGCCGGACGAACTCGCCCGCCTGCGCCGTGCGATGCCGAGCGCCTGGCTGCTGCTGCCCGGCGTCGGGGCCCAGGGCGCGCACGCCGAGGACGTGGCGGCGGCGTTCGATGCGCGCGGTCTCGGCGGCCTCGTCAGCTCGAGCCGCGCCGTGATCCAGGCGTTCGCCCCCGACGACCGCGACTGGCTCGACCACATCGACCGCGCCGCGGCGGCATTCGCGCAGGAAGTCCGGCGCGTCAGCCGCGCCGCGGAGCAGCCGCGATGACAGCCGCGACGCTGCGGCACGTCTCGTTCCGCCAGCTCGGCGCGAGCCCGATCCAGCTCCGCTACCTCGAGGAGGACCCGGACCTGCGCCCGTTCCTCGGCCAGCGCCCACCGGACCTGGCGTCGCTGCTGCGCCGCGCGCCGCTCGAAGCGCGGCGTCTGGTCCCGCCGGATGCGTTGGCGCGGACGCTCCGCGAATACGCCGAGCGCCACGGCGCGCCGCCGCAGGCATTCGCGAGTTGCGACGCGATCGCGGCCGGCGCGCAGCTCGTCGTCGCCGGACAGCAGCCCGGCCTGCTCGGCGGACCGCTCTACACCGTGCACAAGGCAGCGACTGCGGTCCGCCTCGCGCAGGAGATCAATGCACGCGCCGACGGCCCGCGCGCGGTGCCGCTGTTCTGGAACCACACCGACGACCACGACCTCGACGAGGCGAACCGCGCGTTCCTGGTCAACAGCAACCAGGACGTGCAGCGCCTCCGCCTCGAGCTGCCGCGCTCCGGTGAGGCGCTGCGCGACCTCGCGATCGGCCGCGCGATGGAGAAGCTGCTGCCGGCGATCGCCGACCTGATGCCGAACACCGACTTCCGCGCGTGGGCGTTCGGGATCTTCACGCCACGGCATCCCGACGAGACGTTCGGCGACCAGCTCGCGCGCCTGCTGTTCGAGCTGTTCGGCCAGCACGGCCTCGTCGTGCTCGAGCCGCGGGACCTGCCACCGGTCGCGTTCGACGTGCTGCCGCGCTGGTGGGAGCAGGCCGAATCGATCCAGCGCT
This sequence comes from uncultured candidatus Brocadiaceae bacterium, assembly GCA_964483245.1. Classification (GTDB taxonomy): domain Bacteria; phylum Planctomycetota; class UBA1135; order UBA1135; family UBA2386; genus CAZABP01. The sequence goes on from CAZABP010000047.1 coordinate 23,778, forward strand.
CGATCCGCACCAGCGCCGAGATGCTGCTCGAGCTCGGGATCGACACGGCACTCGATCCGGCCGCAACGCTGATGTTCCAACACACGGCCGGCCGCCGGATCGCGCTCGCCGACGGTGACGAGCTGCCGCGCCCGACAGCGCTCAGCCCGGGCGCGCTGCTGCGCCCGCTGTGGCAGGACGCAGCGCTGCCGACGATCGCGTTCATCGTCGGGCCGGGCGAGCTCGCCTACCTCGCGGTCGCCGGGCCGCTGTACCGCCAGCTCGGCGTGCCGCAGCCGGTGTTGATCCCGCGGGCGTCGCTGACGCTGGTCGAACCCTCGCTGGCCAAGCAGCTGCGGCGGTTCGATTGGGACCTGCCTGATCTCGCGCGCGGGGTCGAAGCGCTGGCGGCGACGCTCGCTGCCAGCGACGACGACCCGAGCGTCGACGCGATCGCCGAGGTGGCGGCGCACGTGCGCGAGCGGCTCGCCGCGGTCGAGTCGACGCTGGCGCGGACGGCACGCGAGCTCGCCGGCGCCGTCGAGCGGACGCGGGCGCGGATCGCCGACGACCTCGAGAAGCTCGCCGCGCGCGTGCAGAACGCGCGCGCCAACACGCAAGGCACCGGGCTGCGCCAGATCCGCCGTCTGTGCAGCGTGCTGCGCCCACGCGACCGGATGCAGGAGCGCGTGCTGCCGCCGCTGCCGTTCCTGGTCAACCACGGCCCGTCGCTGGCCGCGACGCTGATCGAAGCAGCGTCGCCGTTCGCGACCAGCCACGGAGTGCTCGAGCTGTGAGCGCCGCGCGCGAGCCGTCGGCAACCGGTTGCGACGTGCTGGTGCTGGCTGCACACCCCGACGATCTCGAGATCCACTGCGCCGGCACGATCCTGCTGCTGGTGCAGGCCGGACGGCGGGTCGAGCTCGCCGACTGCACGCGCGGCGAACGCGGGTCGCGGGGCGACGCGCAGACGCGCGCGCGGGAGTGCGAAGCCGCGACTGCGCGGCTCGGCGCCGCCGCGCGGCACAACCTCGGCCTACCGGACACCGAGCTGCGTGACGACGAGCCGTCGACGGCGGCCGTGCTCGGTCTGCTGCGGCGGCTGCGCCCACGCACGCTGTTGGCACCCTGGTGGCGCGACCTGCACCCGGACCACGAAGCGGCCGGCCGGCTCGCGCGCCGCGCCTGGTTCCATGCCGGCCTGCGCCACGTGCACCCCGAGCTCGGCGAGCCGTTCCGCCCGGCCTTGCTGGCGCACTACCCCGGCCACGTGCCGTGCGAGCCGACGTTCTGCGTCGACATCACGGCCGTCGCCAGCACCAAGCGGGATGTCATCGCCTGCTACGCCTCGCAGATCGCGCCGGCGCAACGCACGCATCTCGTGCGCGGGCTCGATCCGCTCGAGCGTGCCGAAGCCAGCGACCGCTTCTGGGGCGCGCGCGTCGGCTGCCGCGCCGCCGAGCCGTTCCTCGTCGACGGGCCGTTCCGCCTGCAGGACCTCGCCCTGTGTCTGCCGCTGCCCACGGAGCTCCCAACATGACGCTGACGATCGCCGTCATCAATCAGAAGGGCGGGGTCGGCAAGACCACGACCACGGTCAACCTCGGCGCCGCGCTCGCGCGCGCCGGCCGCCGCGTGTTGCTGGTCGACCTCGATCCGCAGGCAAACCTGTCGCTGCACGTCGACCGCCGCGTCGAACTGGAGGCGCCCTCGGTCACGAACCTGTTCGTCGACGACGTCGCGCTGGCGACGCTGATCCAGCCGACCGCGATGGCCAACCTGCACGTCGTCCCGGCCGACACGACGCTGGCCGGGGTCGAGCAGGTGCTGGCCAACCGGATCGGACGCGAGCTGCTGCTGCGCGAGGCGTTCGAGCGCTGCGCGGCGCTGGCGGAGTTCGACTTCGTGCTGCTCGACTGCCCGCCGTCGCTTGGCGTCATCGCCGCGAACGCGCTGGTCGCCGCCGGCCGCGTGTTGATTCCGATGCAGCCGGAGTTCTTCGCGCTGCAGGGGATGAGCAAGCTGCTCGAGGTGGTGACGCTGGTGCGCCGGCGCCTGAACCCCGCGCTCGAGATCCTGGCGATCGTGCCGTGCATGGTCGACCAGCGCACCAACCTCGCGAACGAGGTCGTCGCCGAGATCGAGCGGCACTTCGGCGCGTGGACGACGCGCACGCGGATCCGCTCCAACGTCAAGCTCGCGGAAGCGCCGAGCTTCGGGCGGACGATCTTCGACCACGCGCCGGACTCGAACGGCGCGCGCGACTACGCGGGGCTGGCGGCGGAGGTGTTGGCGCGGATCGGTGGCAGCACCGCGCCGGCGGATCCCACCCCCGCCCCCGCCGAGCGGCAGGCGGCCCCGCAGCCGATCGCCGAGCAGCCGTTGGCCCGACAGGAAGGCGCCGGGCTGTAGAAGTCGTTTCCCAAAGCCTCCGCGGCCGCGGCCGGACCCCGCACCCGAGGGCCGCGCTGACTCGGCCTCGCCTGCGAAGCATTTGGGAAACGACTTCTAGTCCCGCCGCCCGCCCCGCCGATAACCGATCCGAGGACCGATGGCGGAGGCAGGACGCAATCCGGACGAGATGCTCGCCGAATCGCTACGGCGGATCGAAGCCACGATCGCCGGCGGGGAACCGTCCGATCCGGACCAGCTGATGAAGCTGATCGACGCGCAGACGCGCGAGGTGCAGGGCCTGATCGTCCACCTGATGGCGGACCTGACCACGGAGCCGCAGCCGCTGGCCGAGGTCAACGCGCTGGTCTCGCGCGCCGTGACCGACGTGCTGACCCGCAGCCCACGTCCGCTGCTGATCCGCAGCCGCCTCGAGCCGGCGTTGCCGCCGATCGCGTTCGCGGCCGACGCGCTGCAGGTGCTGTTCCGGCGCTGCCTCGACCTGCTGCGCGACGCCGGCGAAGAGGACGTGGAGCTCCTGGTGACGACGGCGGCGGCCGGCCTCGGTGCTGCGATCTCGTTCGAATCGAGCTCGGCACGCGCGGTGCCCGCCGAGCGGCTGGCATCGGCGCGCGAGTTCGTCGCCGATCTCGGCGGACGGCTGCGCACCGGACGTGGCGCGCGCGGCTTCCGCATCGAGCTCGAGCTCGGCGCACGCGCACCGGATCCGCGCTGAATGAGGAGATAGGATCCGGCGCATGGCTCGCGCCGCACTCCGCATCGGCATCGTCTGCTACCCGACCGTCGGCGGCAGCGGCGTCATCGCGACCGAGATGGCGATGTGGCTCGCGCGCCACGGCCACGAGGTGCACCTGATCAGCTACGGCCGCCCCGCCCGCTTGAAGATGGGGATCCAGGGTCTGCGCTTCCACAGCGTCGACGTGTCGGCCTATCCGCTGTTCCGGTTCCCGCCGTACGACCTCGCGCTGGCGACGCGGATGCTCGAGGTCAAGGAGCAGGAGAAGCTCGACCTGTTCCATGTGCATTACGCGATCCCACACGCGGTCAGCGCGTTCCTCGCGCGCTCGATGGCCGGCGGCGACCTGCGCTTCGTGACGACGCTGCATGGAACCGACATCACGGTTGTCGGCAGTGACCGCGCCTACATGCGGCCGACGCGGTTCGCGATCGAAGAGTCCGACGCGGTCACGGCAGTCAGCCGCTTCCTCGCCGACGAGACGCGGCTGGTGTTCGGCGTGCGGCGCCCGATCCACGTCGTGCCGAACTTCGTCGACACGGCGCGCTTCCGCCCGAGCGCGCGCGGCGCCTGGTATCAGCGCGGCAGCAGCGAGCGCCGGATCGCGCACGTCAGCAACTTCCGGCCGGTCAAGCGCGTCGGGGACGTCGTCCGCGTGTTCGCACTCGTCGCGCGCGAGCTGCCGGCGCGGCTGTTGCTGGTCGGCGACGGTCCGGACCTCCCGCACGCGCTCGCGATCGCCGAGGATCTCGGGGTGCGCGACCGGGTCGAGCATCACGGCGGCGTCGAGGAGGTCGAGACGCTGCTGGCCGAGGCGGATCTCTGCCTGTCGACGTCGGAGACCGAGAGCTTCGGTCTCAGCCTGCTCGAGGCGATGGCCTGCGGCACCCCGTGCGCGAGCACACGCGTCGGCGGCGTCGCCGAGGTGCTCGGCGAAGGCGGCATCCTGGCGCCGCTGGGGCAGAACGAGCAACTGGCGCAGCAGATCCTGGCCCTGCTCAGCGACGACGCGCGGCATCGCGAAGCCGGCGCGCAGGCGCGGGCGCGCGCCGAGCGCGAGTTCGCGATCGACCACGTGCTGCCGCGCTACGTCGAGCTGTACGACGAAGTGCTGCGCGGCACGTCGTGAACCTGCGGTTCGACTTCGATCACAACGCAACGACGCCGGTCGATCCGCGCGTCCTCGAGCACTTCGTCGCCGTCGAGCGGGTGCACCCGGCGAGCCCCGACAGTCTGCATGCCGAAGGTCGGCGCGCCCGCACGGCGCTCGAGACCGCACGGGCACAGGCCGCGGCCGCGCTCGGCGTGCCACCGGCGTGGCTCGTGTTCGTCGCCAGCGGCACCGAGGCGAACAACCTCGCAGTGCGTGGGCTCGGCGATCCGTCTCTGCCGGTGCTTGCCGCAGAGCTCGAACATGCCTCCGTGCTCGGTCCCGCCCGACAGCGCGGACTGCTGGCCTGGCCGATCGACCGCCGCGGCTTCGTGACAGTCACGCCGCCGCCACAGCCGGTCGGACTCGCCACGCTCGTGCATGCGCAGAGCGAGCTCGGGAGCGTGCAACCGGTCGAGGCGGCCGCCACGCTCGCCAAGCAGCTCGGTTTCCCGCTGCACGTCGATTGCGCGCAGACACTCGGGCGGCTGGAGCTGGGGCCGGTGCTCGCGGTCGCCGACAGCATCACGCTGTCGGCGCACAAGGCCGGCGGCCTGCGCGGCTGCAGCCTGTGGATCGTGCGCGACGGCCCGGCACGCGCGCGTCCGCTGCTATTCGGCGGCGGCCAGGAACACGGGCTGCGGCCCGGCACACCGAGCATCGCGCTCGCGGCGGCGACCGCGCTCGCGATCGAGCTGGCGGTCGGCGAGACGCGGGCGCGGGCGCGCATCATGGCGTCCGCGCGCGACGCGTTCGTCGCGACCCTCGGTGATGCCGGCCGGATGCTGACGCCGGCGCCGGCGCTGCCGAACACCGCGCTGGTCTGGTTCGACGCAGTCGATGGCCGGCTGCTGTTGCCCGCGCTCGACATGGCCGGCATCGCCGCGAGTCAAGGCTCCGCGTGTGCATCCGGAGCACCGGAACCACCACGAGTGTTGCGCGCGCTCGGTCTCGACGATCAGGATGCGCGCCGTTGCGTGCGCTTCAGCTTCGCCACCTCGACGACGGTCGAGCGTGCTGTCGAAGGTGCGACGCGCGTGCGCGAAGTCCTCGCTCGGCTGCGCAAGCGATTTGCGTGATCTGATGCGGATCGCGCGATGGCACCGAGAACAACCGATTGCATCGCTGGCAAGAACTGGTAAAGAGGGCCGCGTGTCGAGGAGCTCACGCGATGCCGCCAACATCGCATGAGTGATTCGTGATCGTCATCGTCCATCTGCGTTCCAGTCCAACGGAAGCGACCGGAACTCCGTCTCGGTCAGAGCTCGTCCCAACCCGCTGAACGCGGGCCGCGGTTGGTCGCTGCGGCTCTGCAGGCGGTACCTCGTCTCGATTCAGGCGCGAGCATGACGTGCGGAGCGGCGCGGCTTCACGAGGCCCCTGGAGCCGGGAGTGCTCGTCGAACCACCGCCATGTCCGAGCCACCTGATGCATTCTCCGCACCGCAAGACCAACCAGACCTCGAAGCCATCCTCGGTGAAGTCCGACTGCGGCTGAAAAGGGAGAAGTTCGAGACCTGGTTCAACGGGTTCAGCCTGCTCCGCTGGACCCTCGAAGAGATCGAGTTCGGCGTCCAGAGCGTGTTCGTGCGCGACTGGATCATGCGCAACTACCTGGGCGAGCTCGAAGCGGCCGTATCCCGGGTGCTGCGCGGGTCGAGCGCCGAGGGGGAAGAGGAGGGGGTCTGCCCCCGGCGCCGGATCCGCATCAGCGTGATCCAGGCGCCGCAGGCACAGCCGACCACGCTTGGGCTCGCCGAGCGGGCGCCGCACACCAAGGGCGCCGAGGCACCCCAGCTCGCCGCGTCGTACGCCGGCGCGCCGCAGCAGGGCGGGGGCCAGGCGGTCATCGCGGCCGCCCTGGCCAGCGGGCCCGACTGGGTCCAGAAGATCTCCGCCGTCCCGGTCCCGTCGCTGCCGCCGGCGGCGGGGGGAAACGGGGTCCCGCTCGCCGGTGCCGGTGACTCCACGCTGGGGGCGCCGAGTCCGTACACGCAGTCGCAGCTGATCCAGAACTACACGTTCGATCAGTTCGTGGTCGGGGACTGCAACCGCCTGGCGCATGCCGCGGCCCTGGCCGCCGGAGAACAGCCGGGCCGTTCGTACAACCCGCTGTTCATCCACGGCTCGGTCGGGCTCGGCAAGACGCATCTGCTGCAGGCGATCTGCCACTCGGTGCTGCGCCGGTATCCCGGCGGGCGCGTCGTGTACCTGAGCTGCGAGGAGTTCACCAACCGCTTCATCAAGGCGATCGAGACCAAGAACCTGGACGCGTTCCGCAGCTTCCACCGCACGGCGGACGTGCTGGTCGTCGACGACGTCGACTTCCTGGCTTCCAAGGAGCGGACGCAGGAAGAGTTCTTCCACACGTTCAACGACCTGTTCCATTCGAACAAGCAGATCGTGCTGTCGTCCGACCGGCCGCCGATCGAGATCCCGACCCTCGAGGAGCGCCTGGTCTCGCGGTTCAAGTGGGGCCTGGTGACCGACATTGCGCCGCCGTGCTTCGAGACGCGCGTCGCGATCCTCAAGCGCAAGTGCCGCAGCCGCAACCAGGAGCTGCAGGACGACGTCGCCTACTTCATCGCCGACCGGATCGACACCAACATCCGCGAGCTCGAGGGGGCGCTGATCCAGGTCCTCGGCATGGCCAAGATGACCGAGCGCAGCGTCACGCTCGAAGTGGCCGAGGAGGCGCTGCGCGGCGCCTCCGCGCCCCGCGCGACGATGGTGACGCTGCCGATGATCATGAACCTGATCACCTCCGAGTTCGGGATCTCGGCGCGGGAGCTGACCAGCGAGAGCCGCCGGCAGGTCGTCAGCTTCCCGCGCCAGGTCGGGATGTACCTGGCGCGCACGAAGACAAAGCACTCCTACGAGGAGGTCGGGCGGTTCTTCGGCCGCCGCGACCACACGACGGCGATGTACGCCTACGAGCGGATCAAGCAGCGCCTGGCAACCGATCGCCGCGTGCGCGAGCTGATCGAGACGCTCGAGAAGCGCCTGCGGGCCTGAGCCAGGTCTCCGCGGCTGACCCTGCCGTCACCGACCTGCCGGCGGTCTGCCCGCAGCGCGCGGGCAGCGCGGAATTCCCTCCGGCCCGGGATCCGTAGCAGCCCACCCGCGGATTCTTGACGCGTGACGGCAGCGTCGCACGCCGACCCCAACCGCTTGCCCGCCGTAGCGTCCGATTCCCTGTCGAAGCCGCGTGGACGATCCGGGTATCGCGATCGAATCGACCGCGGAGAACGCAGGCTGCATACGTGCGCCGGTGCACGGACCGCGGATCACGAGCGCAGGATCTCCCCCGCGCCGATCCGGCTGCGGGCCGCAGACTCTGCGGCGTCGCAACGGCTCTCCACGGATCGCGACGGGAGGATGAATCCGATGATCTGAGTACTTGAGTACAGATGCTCCTCTCCCCGGAGCTGCGCCACGTCCAGCAGCAGAACCGAGCAGCGCTCGACCCAGGCTCGGAGGGCTGCTTCCTTTCCGTCCTGGCCGCTCGTCGCGTCGTGGCGGCAGGCTGACCGGCACGGCATGATGCGCATCGTCTCGCGGGCGCAGGCGCACGCGGGCACCACCCGGGCGGATGGCCATGAAGATCCTGTGTGACCGACTCCAACTGAACGATGCGTTCGCTCTGGCCGCGGCAGTTGCGCCGGTCAAGAGCCCGCGCCCGATCCTGCAGCAGGTGCTGCTGCACGGCGAGGGGGATCGAGTGACGTTGTTCGCGACCGACCTCGAGATGTCGGCGCGCGTCGTGCTGGACGGCGTCAAGGTCGACAAGCCGGGACGCATCTGCCTGCCGGCGAAGGAGACGACGGCACTGCTGCGCGAGCTGGCGGACCCCACGGTCACGCTGGCGACCAAGGAGCAGCGCTGCACCATCACGTCCGGTGGCGGCTCGTTCGTACTGCTCGGTGACGATCCGGAGCAGTTTCCGCAGGCGCAGGATCTCGCGGCGCAGGACCGGGTCTTCGCGTTGCGGATCCCGGCCGGCCGCTTGCTCGAGATGATCCGGCAGACCGGGTTCGCCGCGGCGCGCGAAGAGAGCCGCTACGCGATCCACGGCGTGCTGTTCGATCTGCGCGACGACGTGCTGCGGTTGGTGGCGACCGACGGCCGCCGGCTGGCACTCGCCTATCAGCACGTCGACCGCAGCGACGTGGAAGGCAAGCCGGCCGCCGGCATCGTCGTGCCGTTGCGTGCGCTGCAGAGCCTTGCGCGTTCGATCCCCGAGGGGAGCACCGACCTGGTGCAGCTCCGGTTCGGCGCGACGCAGGTCGGCTTCGACTTCGGTGGTGTGCAACTGCTCAGCCGGCTGCTCGACTGCCGGTTCCCGGACTACGAGGCGGTGATCCCGCGTGCCGCCGACACGACGATCGAGCTGAACCGCGAGATGCTCGCCAGCAGCCTGCGCAAGGTCGCGATCCTGTGCGCCGGGGACCTGCGGATGGTGCGGTTCCAGTTCCAGCCCGGCGGGCTCGAGCTGTCGGCCGAGGGGCAGAGCGGTCGCGGCGACGTGACGATGGATGCCGAGGTCAGCGGCGCCGGGGGCGCGATCACGTTCAATCCGGACTTCGTGCTCGATGCACTGAAGGTCTGCGAGCTCGAGACGATCCGGATCGACATGTCCGACGACTCGACGCCGGCCAAGTTTCACCTCGGCGAAGCGTTCTCCTACGTGTTGATGCCGATCGGCGGATGAGCCAACCCCAACGCGCCGGCGAGATCCTCGCCGACTTGATGCGTGGCCTGCGCGAGCACGGACAGCTCGCGCCGATCCGCCGCGCGCTCAGCGAGATCCTGCCCGCGGAGCAGGAGGCGTTGTGTCAGGTCGTCGGCTGCCGCGGTGGCCGCGTCTGGATCGAGGTCGCGTCGGCGCCGCTGTGCGCCGAGCTGCGCGGGTTCCGGCGCGACGAGCTCCGGCTGGCGTTGAACCAGCGGCTCCCACGGATGCAGATCGCCGAGCTCGTGTTCCGCATCGCAGGCACCGGTCATGTCTGAGCAGCGTTACGACGCCAGTTCGATCAAGGTTCTCGAAGGGCTCGAGGCGGTGCGCAAGCGCCCCGCGATGTACATCGGTGACACCAGCACCAAGGGCTTGCACCACCTGATCTGGGAAGTCGTCGACAACAGCGTCGACGAGGCGCTCGCCGGGCGCGCGACGCGGATCGACGTCGTGCTGCACAAGGACCAGTCGGTGTCGGTGCGCGACGATGGGCGCGGGATCCCGGTCGACATGCACGAGTCGGGTGTCCCGGCGGTGCAGGTGATCCTGACCAAGCTGCACGCCGGCGGGAAGTTCGACAAGTCGAGCTACAAGGTCTCCGGCGGCCTGCACGGCGTCGGCGTCTCGGTCGTGAACGCGCTCGCCGAGTGGCTCGAGGTCGAGGTGCATCGCGATGGCCGCAGCTACCGCCAGAGCTATGCGCGCGGCGCGCCATCGTCGGAGTTGAAGACGATCGGCACCGCCGAAGGGACCGGCACGATCGTGCGGTTCAAGGCGGACCCGCAGATCATGGAGACGACCGAGTTCAGCTACGAGGTCGTGCGCAAGCGCCTGCGCGAGCTGGCGTATCTGATGGGGACGACCGGCCTCGAGCTGACCGTGCTCGACGAGCGGACCGGGGCGAGCGACAAGTTCCAGTTCCCGCGCGGGCTCGAGCAGTTCGTGCAGGACCTGAACCGCGCCAAGGAGGCGATCCACAAGGACGTCGTCTACATCGCCAAGAAGGTGGCCGCGGAAGAGGACCCGAACAAGGTCTACGAGGTCGAACTCGCGCTGCAGTACAACGACGGCTACAACGAGAACGTCTTCACATTCGTCAACAACATCAACACGATCGAGGGGGGGACGCACCTCGTCGGGTTCAAGACGGCGTTGACGCGCAGCCTGAACAACTGGGCGCGCATCGCGAACGTGCTGAAGGCGAAGGAGTCGTTCCCGACCGGCGACGACTTCCGCGAGGGGCTGACGGCGGTGCTGTCGATCAAGGTCCCGGACCCGCAGTTCGAGAGCCAGACCAAGATCAAGCTCGGCAACCGCGAGGTGCAGTCGATCGTCGAGACGGTCGTCGGCGAGGGGCTGCGCACGCTGTTCGAGGAGAAGCCGGTGATCGCGAAGTCGATCTTCGGCAAGGCGATCGACGCGCTGCG